>JAFTOG010000012.1 GCA_017451485.1 Clostridia bacterium
CGTTGCGATATTTCCTTCAGTAATTCACCGCTTAATGAGGTGGACAGCCTTATTTTTACTGAGCTGTCATACCTTCCCTTTGAGCATTTTGTACCTTCGATAGACAGCAACAAAAAATTACTTCTGTCTGAGGTTGCCGATAGATTTTTTGATGTATATGATGAGGATAGGTCAATAGGAGCGATTATTCCCGGACCTTATATCATTAAGCTCTTCAGACTTCTCAGTAAGTCCACAAGATACGCTGAGGTTAAAATGTGGGCGTATATTAATGATATAAGTAAGGATACGGAGAAGCAGTTTTCAGCAATTTGCTTTTCCTGGGATAAGGACAATACCTATATTGCCTTCCGAGGTACAGACGATACGCTTATCGGATGGAAGGAAAACTTGAATATGGCACTGTATACTCCAATTCCTGCCCAGCAGGACGGAGTTGACTATGTGGAGAAAATCGCCACACTTGTAAAAAAAGATAAGCTTTACATTGGTGGACACTCAAAGGGTGGAAACATATCTGTATATTCTGCACTTAATGTAACACCAAAGGTAAAAAAGAGAATATGCAAGGTATATAACTTTGACGGTCCCGGCTTTACAAGTCGGTATCTTGATATGGTAAATGACCTTGATACAATAGCTAAAATATGGAATTATTTACCTGAGGGTTCCCTTATAGGCCGTATTTTTGACAGCGTTGGAGAGCAGGTAATTGTAAAAAGCTTTGTAAAGGGTATTCAACAGCACGATGCTTTTTCTTGGGATGTAATGGGTGCTGAGTTTATTAGGGCAAATGAATTTGAATCAGGAAGTGATGATTTCCATGTACTTCTTAAATCCTGGGTTAGCAAAATGCCGGAGGAGGACAGACACAAATTTGTAGATTCCTTCTACAGAATCGCTACATCCACAAATGCATCCACACTTTCTGATATAATGATAGCTAAGATGAAGTTTGTTATGGGCGTAATCTCCTCAAAGGGTGAGGATAAGAAGATAGTAATAGATGGAATCAAGCGTCTTTTGAAAGAGAAAAATGAGATAAAGGGCTCTGCAAAGAGTAAGCTTTATCTGAAAAAGGTAGAGGATGACGATACTCCCATAGAGTCGGTATATTTTTCTCCGGGAAATAAAAAGAATAAATAATCCTTTTTTAGGATGGAATAGAGGAATAAAATGCAGAATTTAGAAATTAGTCTTTTGTACCCCGATATGGATTCCCTTACTAAGGGAATTGACGGTGAGGAGAGGGCCAATATCTCAACAGAGGTGTTGGATGAGCTTCAGCTTACATCCATAATAGATCTTAAGTCTGGCAGATTGTGTGACTTTTTTACAAAGGATATTAAAGTTATAGAATACCGTCAGCAGGTGTTCGCAGATATGATAGAAAATCCCGAGCTTTGCGATCTTTTTGATAAGGTAAGCCCGATTCTTATGGATATATCGGAGATTCGCCGTATTTCACAGGATACCGAGGCTTCTGAGGGATATTTGTACAGTATCACAGAAATTGAGCTTTATATTTCTGCCATGGAGCTTCTTTCCGAGGGTCTCTATCCTATGATGGGCAGGTTTAAGAGCTCGGCACTTATAGCTTTAACAGAAAGAATCAAGGAGCTTACAGAAAGCGACTATTATAAGGACCTTAATGTTAAGCTTAAGGAGCTTACTACAAGGATAAGCGAGGTAAAGAGTGTTACAATCGGTGTAAATCTTAATTCTCAGCTTCGTCCCGAATATGCAGGTGTACTTAGTGTAAATAATGACAAATTCAAATCAGGCGATTTACTTGAAAAAATTCTTCGCCTCGATTTCAAAACAAATGAATATACCTGTATAGCCTCTCTTATTCCTTTTAAGAAGGGACAGTCCGACAATCAGCAGACAGCTCTTTCAAATGCATTTAATAATGCTCTTATAAATGTTTTTAAGACATCAATGCGTTCATGGAGAAAAGTAATACAGACCTATGTTCTTGAAAATGCGGATTTTCTTATCAGGCTTATGCCCGAAATGGAATTTATAGTTAAGGGAACAGAGCTTATAAACAAATTCAAAAATTCCGAGAATCCATATTGCTTCCCTAAGATGCATCCAATGGAGGAGAAGGTATTTACAACCAAGGGTATATATAACCCTGTTGTTGCATCAAAAATCGATGCAAAAATGGTAACAAACGATTTTGATTTTGACGATAACGGAAGATTTTATGTTCTTTCCGGACCTAACCGTGGCGGTAAGTCTGTAATAACATGCTCGGTAGGACATGTGTTTGCTCTTGCTCAGCTCGGCCTTGCAGTAAGTGCTGAGGAAGCCGAGATAAGCCCTGTTGATGCTATATTTACTCATTTCCCCACAGGCTCTGAGGATACTATAGATAAGGGACGACTTGGCGAGGAGTGTGCCCGTCTTGACGACATTTTCGATAAGGTAACTGAGGATAGCCTTGTTCTCCTTGATGAATCTCTTTCGTCCACAGGCTCATTTGAGGGCTCATATATTGCTTCAGAGGTTCTTTGTGGCTTTTCGATGGTCGGCTGTCGTGGTATTTTTTGCACCCATCTCCACGAGCTTTCTGCAATGATAGATGAAATCAATGAAAAGTGTGCAGCAGACGGTGGTTCAAAAATTGATACACTTGTCGCAGGTATGAACAATGGACAGAGAAGCTTCAAAATTATGCGTGCAAAACCGGACGGAAAGAGCTATGCAAGGGATATAGCAAACAAGTATGGTATTTCTCTTGAGCATATTTTGAAAAAAATTCAAAAAAATAGTTAAAAAATTTCAAATTACTATTGCAATTAAAAAAATACTGTGCTATAATACTAAGCGTGAATTTTAGTAGACCGATTTTCTACTTTAATGGAGGTGTAAAAAATGGCTAAATGTGATGTATGCGGAAAGGGCGTAACATTCGGACACAATGTGTCTCACTCTAACCGTAAAACAAACAGAGTTTGGAAACCTAACATCAGAAGAGTAAAAGCTGTTGTTGACGGTACAAATAAGACAGTTTATGTTTGCTCCCGTTGCCTTCGTTCCGGCAAGGTAACTCGTGCCTAACTGATTAATGAAATCAAAAGACCGTATTTACGGTCTTTTTTTCAGTTTAATTAAAAAAGTAGAGGATGGGGATTATGACAGGCTTCGTAAGTCGGGATATTGCTATCAAGCTTTATAAAAAAATGGGTATTGAGACACTATCACTTGCTCCTTATGAGAAAATAGATTCACCTGTGTCATCTCACGCAGATATGTTAATTAATATAATAGAAGAAAATATTTTCTGCTACAGTGATTATTATGAAGAAAACAAGGAAATTTTTTCCTTAGCAGAGAAAAAGGGATATCGTATAGTAAAATGCTCTCCTCCCGTGTCATCAAGATACCCTGACGATATTGGACTTAATGCTCTTGTAATAGGTAAGCGAATATTTGGTAAAGAGGAAAGTATAGCACCCGAGCTTAAAAGAGAAGCTCTCAAAATGGGATATGCTATAATAAATGTTAACCAGGGGTATACATCGTGCTCCACGCTTGTATTGAATGAGAGTAATATTATAACTGCTGATATTTCTATAAAAAAGGCAGCAGAGAAATACGATATTAATGTTACTCTTATTGATGAAAAGAGCATCAGATTAGATGGCTATGGTTATGGATTTATAGGTGGTGCAACATTTGTATATGAAAATAAAATTTACTTTTTTGGAGATGCATCCAAGCTGTCATCATACAGCAAAATAAAGCAGACTGCCGATGCTAATAATATGGAGATTATTTCTATTATGTCGGGGGAAGTGGTTGATTTTGGTGGAATCAGACTCTTAAAATGATAAAAAATCGCTTAAAAACAGCGATTTTTTTATTTTTCTTCAAAAAAACGGGGTATACACGAAAAAAAGTTGGTCAAATCTATTGCCAAAGCCGAAAAGCTATGCTATAATTTTTATATATTTTAGCATGCGTCTGCGTATTTTAGTGCGTTATTATATTTTACTTTTTAGAAAAGGAGTACGAGTTATTATGTTCTGGGATTACATAGTCCATTTCTTTTCACTGTTTAAGCTTATAACTATTTTCGACATTATAGATATTCTTTGCCTCTCGGGAGTTTTGTTTGTTATCTACCTCTTTATGAAGGAGCGTAGAGCGGGAAAGCTAGCCTTAGGCGTCGGTTTTATTTTTGCTTTGCTCATTTTGTGTGAGATTCTGTCACTAAGGGCAATGCAGTATATTCTTTCTCATGCAATAGATGTTGGTCTTGTTCTTCTTGTTGTTATTTTCCAGCCGGAAATAAGATCCGGTCTTGAAAAGCTTGGTGGTAACTCTCTTAAGGGTATTAAGGTTATCGGAGAGCAGAAGACATCTACTCAGACCATAGCCATGATTGATGAGATCTCCAACGCTACCTTTGAGCTTGCGAGGTCTAAGACAGGTGCACTTATAGTGTTTGAGAGAAATACTAAGCTTGGTGATCTTATCCTTACCGGTACAGTAATTAATGCACAGGTAAGCTCATATCTTTTGAGAAATATATTTTTTGATAAGGCACCGTTGCATGACGGAGCAGTTATTATCCGTGATAACCGAATATACTCAGCGGGATGTCTGCTTCCTCTTTCCATCAACTCCGACATTATTAAGGATCTGGGCACAAGACATAGAGCCGCAATCGGTGCAAGCGAAAACAGTGACTGCATAGCAGTTGTTGTTTCTGAGGAGACGGGTATAGTTTCAATAGCTCATGAGGGTCATATTTACAGGAATTTTACAAGAGCTACCATGAAGAAAAAGCTCGAGGAATATCTTGTACACACTTCTTCCCAGGTGAAGAATAAGAACGGTGCAAGAATCAGGATGAGACATAAATAAGGAGATACTATGGATAAGTTTTCAAGAACTACTGAAATAGATACAGCCGGTGTTCTTAATGCTATAGAGCAGGATACTCCTAAAAAAAGCAGAAGGGGTAATATTATAGCTCTTATAATATGCATTCTTGCCGCTATATTTATCTGGGCGTATGTTACAGATACTGATTCCACTATTGAAGAAAAAGAATATAGAGACATTAATGTCAGTGTGGAAAGCTCCCAGTACAGTGTAGAGGTAAAGACGGTTGTAAATGTTACCTTAAAGGGTACAAAGAGTGACCTTGTTGATGTAAAAAGATCAGAGGTTAAGATTGTTGTCAGTGCAGATCAGATACACAAGGAGGGCGAATACAAGGTGCCCATTACATGTTATCTTGATGATGCTGTAAATGCAGATGTTGAAATAATGCCGTCAACAGGATATGTAACGGTATCGGTAAAGAAAAAATGAGATTGCTTGTTGAACAAATCAAGGTAAATCTTGATGCTACCGATAATGATATTTTCGATATAGCAAAGGTGCGTATCAGTAATACACGCACCTTTTCACTTCCGGAAAAAATGTATATTTACAAGAGGTCTGTTGATGCCCGACATAAGGATGATATTAAGCTTGTATGTACTGTCTGTGCTGAGGTATCCTCCAAAAAAAGTAATATAGACATTGATTATCTGGCGAAAAAGGGAATTAAGACTTTATCATCAGATGAATTGAATATAGGAGAGAAGGCTGCACCGACGGTCCCACCGTTGGTTGTTGGCTTTGGTCCGGCAGGAATGTTTTGTGCTCTTATTCTTGCAAGAGCAGGCTACAAGCCTACCGTAATTGACCGTGGCTCCAATATGGATACCCGTGTTTCGGATGTGGAACGATTTTACGCTACGGGGATACTTGATACTGAGTCCAATATTCAGTTTGGTGCAGGTGGTGCAGGTACATTTTCTGACGGTAAGCTTACCACAAGGATAAATGACCCTAAATGTGCTTTTGTACTTAAGACCTTATGTCAGCACGGTGCTCCCGATGATATAATGTATAAGGCAAAGCCACATATCGGCACCGACCGACTTAGAGATGTTGTAAAGAGCATAGAAGAGGAAATTATATCCCTCGGCGGTAGAGTTATTTATAGAGCAAGGCTTGATTCCTTCGATAACGGAATAGCACATACCACCATAGGCGATATTCCATATTCGGATATCGTTCTTGCTATCGGTCACAGTGCAAGAGATACTTATAAATATCTTATGGAAAAGGGCTTTGCAATAGAGCCTAAGGCTTTTTCCGTCGGTGTTAGAGTTGAGCATCTGCAAAAAGAAATCAATGAAGCAATGTACGGCAAATTTGCATCCGATCCCCGACTTGGCTCTGCTGATTACAATATTTCTCACAGAAAGGATGGCAAGGGAGTATATTCCTTCTGCATGTGTCCCGGCGGAGAGGTTGTTGCTGCTACAAGCGAAGAAGGTGGAGTGGTCGTAAACGGTATGAGTGTATATGCAAGAGACGGAAAAAATGCAAATTCCGCCATCTGCGTTCAGGTTGATAAGGTAGATTACGGAAACGACCCTCGCTTAGCAATTGATTTTCAAAGAGGCTTGGAGAGAAAGGCTTTTGCGGCCGGCGGCTTCGATTACACAGCTCCTATACAGACTCTTGGAGATTTTTATGAAGGTGTAGCACATAAGGAGCCAAACAGAATTATGCCGTCATATATGGACGGTAAGGTAAGGGTATGCGATATGAACGGCATTTTACCAAAATTCGTATGCGATTATCTTAAGCTTGGATTCAGAGAATTTGGTAAGAAGATCAAGGGCTTTGATTCAGGGGATGTGCCGATTACCGGTGTGGAAACAAGGACCTCGGCACCATTGAGAATATTAAGAGATGAACTGCACTATAATGCGTTTATGTATGCAAATACATATCCCTGTGGAGAGGGAGCAGGCTATGCCGGAGGAATCATGAGTGCAGCAGTAGACGGAATTAATGTTGCTTTGGCAATTTTGAATAAATGAGGTTATGGAAAGTAATAAGATTTGGAATATAAGAGCTGACAGCTCATTGCTCCCCGGAGCTTTAGATATATCTGAAGGTCTTGGGATTAGCCCGATACTTGCAACTCTTCTTTTGAACAGAGGATATAGCACAGTAGAGGGCGTAAGGACATTTTTAGGTAAGAGCACAGAGATTCTACACGATCCCTTTATGATAAACGATATGGAAAAGGGTGCTAAGAGAATCCTTGAGGCTGTCAGAAATAATGAAAAGATTTATGTCTATGGAGATTATGATGTAGACGGAGTAACATCTGTTAGCATACTGTATCTTTATCTTGAAGGTATGGGGGCAGATGTAAATTACTACATCCCTAACAGAAAGGGAGAGGGCTACGGAGTTTCAGAACAGGCAGTAAATAAGCTTGCAGAAAAGGGAACAAAGCTCATAATAACTGTTGATACGGGAGTTACTGCTCACAAAGAGGTAGAAATAGCTAAGGGATTTGGCATAGATACTGTAATTACTGACCATCATGAATGCCCTGCAACCCTACCGGATGCGATAGCAGTGATAAATCCAAAGAGGAGAGATTCGGAGTATCCATTCCAGAGTCTTGCCGGCGTAGGAGTTGTTTTTAAGCTCCTTTGTGCATTGGAATATTTATTTACAGGGGAATCTCTTATTGATTGTACAAGACGGATTGCCGAAAGATATGCAGATCTGACTGCTATCGGTACTATTGCCGATGTAATGCCTGTTATCGACGAAAACAGACTTATCATAGCATATGGATTATTAAGAGCAGAGAATACGGATAAAATCGGTCTTTCAACACTTATAGACCTTTGCAGAAGTAACGACATTAAGTCAAAGTCAAGGGTCAAAAGAAAGATCTCATCAGGCTTTGTCGGTTTTACTATTGCACCGAGAATTAACGCTGCAGGAAGAATATGTGACGCTTCTATTGCTGTTGAGCTTTTCCTTTCCAAAAACAGGGCAGAAGCCGAGAAATATGCACTTCAGCTATATGATATCAACAAGGACAGACAGCTGGAAGAAAACAGAATAGCTGACGAAGCCTTTGCAAAGATAGAGAAGGACGGTTATGATCACGGTGGAGTTATAATACTTGACAATGATGATTGGAACCATGGAGTTATCGGTATCGTTTCATCAAGAGTAACGGAAAAATATTCCTTGCCTTCTATTCTTGTTTCCTTTGAGGGAAATGATGATCCCCTTGACGGAGAAGCCATAGGAAAGGGCTCGGGAAGAAGTATAAGGGGAATGAACCTTGTAAATGCACTTTTATCATGTAAGGATCTTTTGGAAAAATTCGGTGGTCATGAGCTTGCTGCAGGACTTAGTATCAAGAGAAAAAATCTTGGGGAGTTTCAGCGTAGGATGACTGAATATGCGAGAGCTTGCTTTAAGGGTGAGGAGCCTATTAGCACTCTTGATATCGACTGTATTCTTTGCGAAAAGGACATAACCCGTGATCTGGCTACGGAAATAACCTTGCTGGAGCCATACGGAGTATCAAATCTCGTCCCCGTATTTGCAATGAAGGATGCAACTATAGAGGATATCATTCCCGTTGGAATGAACAGACATCTTAAGCTTACAGTATCCAAAAACGGTGTAAGATTTACTGCTATGCAGTTTTCTGTTTCTTCCAATGAGTTTGGTTTTGAAATAGGTGATGAGGTTGATATAGCTTTTAATCTTGAAATAAATGAATTCATGAATATGCGTACCGTTCAGCTTAATGTAAAGGACATTAAGAATGCAGAGGGACCTGCAAAAAATCAAAGAGCAGGTGAGCTTGAATATAGCAAAATCTGGAACGGAGAATATATTGGAGATGTAGACATAGCTGTTCCTTCGAGGGAGGAGTTTGCCTGTGTTTACAATACCATTTTGAAGTCGGCAAGGGAAGGAATATCCGGATTTTCATATCTTAGACTACATAAGCTGATAAATGGCAAAAAGCAAGGTGTCCGTATAACCTATGCCAAGATAAAAATAATTATCAAGGTGTTCAGGGAGCTCAATATTGTAAATATTGAGGAAACAGATGAATACAGCTTCCAATATCGCATAACCTATACAAAAACGAAAACGAGCCTTGATAAATCAAATATACTGAAGAGGCTTAAGTCAATTTATACAGCGAAATAAAGGAGTAACCATGTTAGCGGAGGAATTGAGACCTATAGAGCAACTGCTGTCTGCTATTGAAAGCAGTAATAAAAAGTATGACCTTGAAAAAATTAAAAAGGCCTTTCTTTACGCTGATGAAATGCATAAGGGGCAAATGCGTCAGAGTGGCGAGCCATATATTTCTCATCCTATTGCAGTAGCAGAGAGTGTTGTATCTCTGGGACTGGACACGGATTCGGTATGTGCTGCACTCTTGCATGATACGGTGGAGGACTGTCCTGAAAAAACTAATCTCGATGCTATAAGACAGCTTTTTGGTAACGATGTTGCTTTGTTTGTTGATGGCGTTACAAAGATTAAATCAATTAATGTTGAGGACAAGGAAGAGACTCACATTGAGAATATCCGTAAAATGCTTCTTGCTATGTCCAAGGATATCAGAGTAATATTTATCAAGCTTTGTGACAGAATGCACAATATGCGTACACTTTATGTTAAAAAGGATGCGAAGAGAAGGGTGACTGCTCTTGAGACAATGCATGTTTACGCCCCTCTTGCTCATCGTTTGGGTATGCAGAGGATCAAGCAGGAGCTTGAAAATACCGCACTTAAATATCTTGATCCCATAGGATACGATGAGGTCAAGGGAAATATAGACGATAAGTACGGAAAGAATGTTAACTTTATTGAAAACATTAAGAATTATGTGTCTGCTAAGCTTGAGGCAGCTAATATTAATTATAAGCTCAAGGGCCGTGTTAAAACAGTATATAGCGTATACCGTAAAATGTATAACCAGAACAAGAGCTTTGATGAAATATATGACTTTTATGCCCTTCGTATAATTGTAGATACAGAGCTGGAATGTTATACTGTCCTCGGACTTATACATGAAATGTATAAATCCGTTCCCGGTAGATTCAAGGACTATATTTCCACACCTAAGCCAAATATGTACCAGTCACTCCACACAACTGTAATCGGTAAGGACGGTATCCCCTTTGAGGTACAGATAAGAACAAGGGAGATGCACCACATAGCTGAGTACGGTATTGCTGCACATTGGAAATATAAGAGTGGAGAAAAAGCATCTGTAGATATAGACAAAAAGCTCGACTGGATATCTAAGCTTATAGATACAGAAAATGAGGCAAGTGATCCGGATGAGTTTTTACATGCATTCAAGATAGATATCTTCCATGATGAAACCTTTGTGTTTACTCCAAAGGGAGATGTTATAGCTCTTCCTCTCGGTGCTACGCTTATTGACTTCGCGTATTCGATTCATACAGGTGTAGGTAACAAAATGATAGGTGCAAAGATAAACGGAAGAATAGCACCCATCGATTCCGAGCCTAAGAACGGAGATATAGTAGAGATAATTACCTCTAACTCTGCAAAGGGACCCAGCCGTGACTGGCTTAATATAGTTAAGACAAGTGAAGCAAGGAACAAGATCAAGCAATGGTTCAAGAAGGAAAAGAGACAGGAGAATATCCAGGTAGGTAAGAACGAAATAGAAAAAATGTTCAACCGAAAGAGGATGAACTGCTCTGATACAGAAAGGGAAGAGATAGTTACAGCCGTTGCTAAAAAATTGGGAATGGCAGATGCCAATGACTTGTATAACGGTCTTGGATATGGAGGACTTTCTTATACAAAAATAGAGGCTAAGCTAACTGATGAATATGATAGAAATTATAAGAAAGAGCCTTTAAAGGAGCCGGTTATAGAGCCTACAACTAATGCTGCTGTTAAAAGACGCAAGTCCAATGGTGGAGTTATTGTTGACGGTGAGGATGGCTGTGCCGTTAAGTTTGCTAAGTGCTGCAATCCATTGCCCGGAGAGGAAATAATCGGATTTATTACTAAGGGATACGGTATATCCATTCATAAGGCTGATTGTCCCAACATAAGCTCTGCATATGCAAATGAGGAAAATGTTGATAGATTTGTCAAGGCAGAATGGGATGTACCCGTAAGTGGACATTCAAGCTCAACCTTTGAGTCTGCAATACAGATTTTTGTTACAAACCGTATATCTATTCTTGCTGATATTTCCGTGGCTCTTGCCGAAATGAAGGTAGATATTGTATCTATTAATACAAAGAATGTTGAGGGTGCCTCTATAATCAATATGGTTATCTCCTGCAAGAATATAGAGCATTTTAACTCAATTATTTCAAGAGTAAGAAACATCAAGGATGTTATCAGAGTTTCAAGAGTGGTAGGTGCATCGGTATGACAGCTGTGCTTCAGAGAGTCAGCCACGCTTCTGTTACTGTTGACAGTAAAGTATGTGGTAAAATAGATAACGGGATACTTATACTACTCGGAGTAAAAAACGGAGACGCCGAGAGGGATGCAACAATTTTAGCTGATAAAATAAGTAAGCTCAGGATTTTTTCCGATGATAACGGAAAGATGAATCTCAGCGTCAAGGATATTGACGGAGGGGTGCTTGTTATATCCAATTTCACCCTTCTTGCAAATTATAAAAAAGGTAACAGACCTGATTATATGAATGGAGCAAAGCCCGATGAGGCTAATCGCCTGTATGAGTATTTTTGCGACTATATATCCACTCTTGTACCTACACAGAGGGGAATATTCGGTGCAGATATGAAGGTCGAGCTTCTGAACGACGGTCCTGTTACAATTGTAATGGATAGTGAAGTGTTGAAATGAAGCTTAATTTGAACGGTAACATAAACAGAATTTATGTTCAGTCCTTGTGTATGATTTTTTATCATGGAATAAAATTTCCTGTGGGTGAGGAAAATACAGACGGACTTGAATTGACTGTTACACTCACACAAAATGAAAATACAGTACACTGTACAGCTTTGTTAATGGCTGATAATAATATGATAGATGCCGTGTTCACGGATAGCTTTTCGGATAAGGAAAGTGAGGATAGGACAAACAAAATTGTTGTAGGACAGGCTGTATATAAGGTATGCTCGGAAATGACGGGGCGTACATCCGGCTATGGAATATTAACAGGTATTCGCCCATCTAAGGTTACATCAGAGCTCTTATCCTCCTATAACGAGGATAAAACCTTGAGTATACTTACGGACAGATATCTTGTTTCAAAAGAAAAGGCAGAGTTATGTATTACGGTGGCTAAGAATGAAGCAGAGATATTAAGAGGAACTGACGACTCCCAATGCAGTGTATATATTTCTATCCCGTTCTGTCCCTCAAGATGTAATTATTGTTCCTTTATATCCTTTGCGGGAAAAAAGCTGTTTTCGCTAATACCGAATTATGTCAAACGGCTCTGTGAAGACATCAGGGAAACATTCTCCTTAATAGATGAATGTGGTCTTTCAGTATCCTGTATTTATATAGGTGGTGGAACACCAACTGTTCTTGAGTCGAATCAGCTTGAATATGTGCTTTCAACAGTGGCACAGTGCGTTGATGTAAGTAAGCTTGAGGAGTACACCTTAGAGGGTGGCAGACCCGACACTATTACTGACGAAAAGCTCAGGATAGCAAAGGATCTGGGAATTACCAGGATAAGCGTCAATCCCCAAACCTTAAACGACTATGTTCTTGAAAGAATAGGAAGAAAGCATACGGTAGAGGAGTTTTTGGAAGCTTATAAAAAAGTAAAGGTCTGTGGAATCAAGAATGTGAATACTGATCTTATTGCCGGTCTTGACGGAGACAATGTAGATAGCTTCAAAAAAACTATTGACAGTATTATCGCTCTTGATCCTGATAATATAACCGTCCATAGCTTCTCCGTAAAGAATGCATCACAGATAAGAGTCGATGATAAGGATATATATGAAAAGAGCTTCAGTGAGGCAAGATACAGTGTAGATTACGCTATAGACAGACTTTGCAAAAATGATTACATACCGTACTATATGTATAGGCAAAAAAATACTGTTGACAATCTTGAAAATGTTGGTTATGCAAAAAAAGGCTCTTTTGGACTTTATAATGTATATATGATGTCAGATGCCCATACAGTGTTTGGCATTGGTGCAGGTGCAACCACAAAGCTGGTTAAGCATATAGACGGTAAAACAGAAATTAAACGCATATTTTCCTACAAATATCCATATGAATATCTCAAAGAAAAGAGAAGTGCAGATAAGACAGTAAGGGAGTTTTTTGAAAGGAGATAAAAATGAAACATATAAATATTTCATTTAAGAACGAGGAAGATAAAATAAGCTTTGTTCAGGAATGTGAGAAAAATTTTCATAATTATCTTAAAGAAATTTCAAAAACTGTAGTGGAAAAGAAAACAGATATTGTACTTTTATCCGGTCCAACCTGCTCGGGAAAAACAACTCTTGCAAACAAGATTATCCATGACTTTACAAAAAAAGGTAAGGATGTTAAGGTCATTTCCATAGATGATTTTTTCATGGAAAGGAACGATTCCCGTACCGTGGAGGAGGGCAAAAAAATAGATTATGATTCTATTGAGGCTCTCGACTTCCAATTATTGAAACGCTGTGTCAGTGACCTTTATAAAAACGGTGAGATAGATGTACCTATCTATGATTTTGTATCTCAGAAGAGAGTAGGGTTCAACCACTATAAAATCGAGAAGGATACAGTAGTTATTTTTGAGGGTATACAGGCAGTATATCCTGAAATTACAGCTCTTTTTGAAGGATATGATTATATAGGAATCTTTACTAATGTTGAAGAGGATGTATGTGTAAACGGGGTGTATTTTTCAAGAGATGATATTCGCCTTTCCCGTAGAATAGTAAGAGATAGAAAGTTTAGAGGGGCAAGTGCGGATTTTTCTCTTTACCTGTGGGAAACGGTAAGAGAAAACGAGGATAAAAATATTTATCCCAATAAAAATATTTGTAAGATACAGATGAATTCTTTTCTCGATTACGAATTATTTGTAATTAAAAAATATATAATAGAAGTACTGAGTGATGTGGAGCCAAGCAGTAGATTTTATTCTAAGGCTTTCGAAATGCGTGAAAAATACAAGCTACTTGATGAAATAAGCTTTGATTATGTGCCGGGCAACTCTCTTTACACAGAATTTCTTGGTAAAAAATAAGAGGAAAGATTTTGAACAATACAGTCAATACCCAAAAAAGAAGTTCAAAAAATCTGTTTTTTTCAGGTGTATTGATTTTAACAATAGCCAATATTCTTGTTAAAAGCGTTGGTCTAATATCAAAAATTGCATTAAACAGAGTAGTTGGCAGCATAGGTGCGGGTTATTATAGCTCAGCCTATGAAATATATGCCTTTCTATATGTTATTTCCACAGCAGGCTTGCCGGTTGCCATATCTATAATGGTCTCAAAGGCAAGAGCAAGAGGTAGCTTGGAGGAAGCAAACAAAATATTTAATATATCATTCAAAGTGTTTTCGACCGTGGGGCTCGTATTAACAGGCCTCATGGTTGTTTTTTCAAATGAAATAGCTGAGCTTATGGGTGCTCCGGAAACATCTGTATGTATAAGAACGATTGCACCAACATTACTTTTTATTTGTATAAGCAGTTGTATAAGGGGTTATTTTCAGGGATATCAGCTAATGGGTCCAACTGCTGTATCTCAGCTTATAGAAGCAGTGTGCAAGGTAGGAATAGGAATTTCACTTGCTTTTTTTGCAAAAAGCAGAGGATACAGTGACAATATAGTTGCTTCATATACAGTCTTCGGTGTAACCGTTGGAGTGTTCTTGGGTATGGTTTATCTGTATATAAAGAAGCACCGATTTAAGGAATATGAGTATTTTGATACAGTTGATGATACGAGTAACAATAGCTCACGATTCTTAATGAAGAATCTGATGCGTATTGCAATACCGATAACAATCAGCTCGTCTGTTTTATCTCTTACAACAATTCTTGATACATTTATGATACAAAACAGGCTTTTGAATTACGGCATGGATATAACAACAATAAGAGTGTATTACGGGGATTATACATCCCTTGTAATTTCTATGTTTAATTTACCAACCATTCTTATATATCCAATTGCCAATGCTCTTGTTCCTATGATATCTGCTTCGGCAGAGTCAGGGGATTCAACGGGAGCAGAGAGAATACGGGAGCTTGGAATCAGGCTTGTAAGTATTATTTCGATTCCTTGTGCAATGGGTATGTCAGTTTTTTCATTCCCGATTCTAAGGCTTCTAATGTTTAAGCAGGACTCGGTATACAGGGCATCACCGTGGTTATCAGTTTCGGCTATTTCCGTTGTTTTTCTTGGCATAATTGCCATTACTAACGCTTATCTCAATTCAGAGGGAAAACAGGGATTACCCATAATATCTATGTTGTGTGGCTCTTCGGTGAAGCTATTGCTAAGCTATATTCTCATTGGAAAAATAGGTATTATCGGTGCTCCGATAGGTACGCTTTTATGCTATGCAACAGCCTCTTTTATTAACTTATATTTTGTACTGCGACATATAGGCAAGCTGCCGAGTCCTATGGATGCATTGGTAATGCCGTTTTCCTGCTCGGCAATATGTATTGGAGCTGCCGTTGCTGTGTATTCCGTATTCGAAAATTATTTACCTCCTTCCCTTGTAACACTTATAGCAATACTTGTCGCATCACTGGTATATTTTATAACAGTTATAAAATCAGGTACAGTAGCAAGGGAAGAAATATACTTTTTACCATCCGGTAAAAAACATAATTCGATTACTGGAAAAATTCTGTATTTTAAGAAAAAAATAGGCAATTATATCCAAAAAAAATTACAAAAAAAATAAAAAAATGAAAAAATTACACAAAATACTTGCATTTCATTCTGCTGAGTGATATAATATAAGTGAAAATAAGAATATGAAAGAAATGAGGAATACTCCAATGAACAAAACAGATCTTATTGAATTTGTTATAAAAGAAACCGAGCTTAAGAGAAAGGATGCCACATCAGCTGTAGAAGCAGTTATTGCAGGAATGGAAAAGGCACTTGTTGAGGGCGACAAGGTTCAAATTATTGGTTTTGGTACATTTGAGACAAAGGTACAGGCAGCAAGAGAGGGTCGTAATCCTGCAACAGGAGAGTCTATTCAGATTCCTGAATCTAAAACAGTTAAGTTTTCTGTTGGTAAGGCACTTAAAGACAAGGTTAACGCTTAATAAAAATTGAATATAAAATCAGGCTGTGTTGGTTTACGCAGCCTGTTTTGATGTGGTGATATTATGAGAATAGATAAATTTTTGAAGGTTTCTAGAATTATAAAAAGACGCACCGTGGCAAATGACGCCTGCGATGCTTCCCATGTCTCCGTTAACGGTAAGACCGTTAAGGCATCCTATGATGTTAATGAAGGTGATATTGTTGAGATAACCTTTGGTTCAAAAAAGCTTAAAATAAGAGTTCTTGATGTCCGTGATGTTGTTAGAAAAGATGATGCACAAGAATTGTATGAGGTAGTGTCCGAGTAATAATCTCGGGCACTTTTTCATATATTTACATGGCAGGATTCTTTGCATATGGAGGTTTTTATGGAAGAAATCAGAGAGGTCCTTAATCACGATGTGACAATAACATCAAGAAAGAAGATACAAATGACAGGAATTAGTGATGTTTTAAGCTTTGATGACGGACAAATAATGGCACAAAATTCAGATTCGGATGTATCCATAGAAGGGGAAGGGCTTAAAATTGAAAAATTTGACTCGGCAAGCGGTATGCTAACTGTAAACGGAAAAATTAACGGATTGTATTATTATGGGTCTGTCCCTCAGAAAAAGAAAAAATCTATTACAGGTCTTTTCAAATGAGGTGAAAATGGGAGTATCCTTTTTGCATCAGCTGTCTGTCAGCTACCATTCTGTGATACTGGGATTTTATCTTGGAATAATATATGATATAGTAAGGATTATCAGATGCTTTTTTGGTGTTAAATATAGGTGTGTAATAAAAAGGCTTGATAAACTATGGATAAAAAGCGAGGAAAAAAAGCTTAACAAGATATATGAATCTGTTTTAATGGGGATTACCGATATACTGTTTTTTGTAATTGTTACCTGTATTATGGCATCATTTATTTATAGCGTAAACAGTGGAAATGTCAGGTGGTATATATATTTGTTTGCTTTTGTCGGGTTTCTTTTGTACTACCTTACTGTCGGTAAAATCATAATTTCCCTGTCCTCTATAATAGTAAGAACCATAAAAAAAGTGTTTAGGATGTTTATTATATGTATACTGTCTCCGTTTTTGCCCTTCAAAATACTATATGTCAAAGCTATAAAGGGTATACATAATCAAATTCGTGCAAGGAGAAGAGTAAAGCTACCGGATGCAGAAGAGATTGAAAATAGAACAATTCTTTTGCAATATGGAAAAAATAAGTAATCAAACGGGAGTAGCTCTCCCGTTTTTTTAATTATGATACAATAAAAAATCCGATATTGCTTCCTCTATATGTATTGGAGATAAATTCATACTGTTGCAAAGTGTGGCAAAGTCCACAAGACTCGATTTATCTGTTGATATATTTGGGATTCTAATTATTTCCTTTGCATCAGCATCACAACATTGTGATAACACGGATATTCCGTATACAGTTGTTATTTTTCCCTCAATAGTGATAATTTCTTCATTCACCGTATATTCAAAAGCTTTCATAGTTGACTCCTGCTGAATTTTTGTAAATATGTCATAAATCATTTATACATTATTTTACTTTATAATTGCTGTGAAATTAGCGTAAGCCCTTGAAAACAAAGGAATATTGACTTCAAAAACTGAAATTTTAATATGAATTAAAAAATATTGTTTAAAAATAGAATAATAAAAAATATAATTGCAAATAAAAAGCAAGTATGTTATAATTATCTTGTATTATTGAAAAAGATATCAAAGGAGATATATATATGATAATTTCAACAACTGAAAAGAACAAATGGCAAAAGGGCAAAACAACATCAAAGGAAGGTATTAAAATATCCTTTGGAGATGAAAAACAGAATATCCGTGGCTTCGGTACTTGCTTTAGTGAGCTTGGTGCCATTGCACTAAATAAGCTTTCTACTAAAGAGAAAAATGAGCTCCTTGATGAACTCTTTACAGAAGAAGGTGCAAACTTTAATTATTGCAGAACACCAATAGGAGCAAGTGATTTTGCGACTGATTTCTATTCCTATAATGAAACAGACGGCGACTATGAGATGAAAAATTTTTCAGTTGAAAGAGATGAAAAATATCTTCTTCCTCTGATTAGGGAGGCTCTATACCGTCAGAAGGATATGCAGATGTTTGCATCTCCTTGGTGTCCTCCTCTTTGGCTTAAAACCATTAAGGTCTACAGCAATGGTATATTTAATGCTACCCCGGAGAATTTCAAGGCATATGCGTTGTATTTCAAAAAATATGTGGAGGCATATCACAGCAAGGGTGTTCCGATTATACATATTCATCCTCAGAATGAGCCTTGCAGTAATCAGGTATTTCCATCCTGTGTATGGAGTGGAGAAATGCTCACACGCTTTATCGGAGACTATCTTGGTGAGGCTCTGAAGGGCACAGGAGTAGATATATTCTACGGAACGGTAAACGGCCCTGAAGGAGACGAAAGATGGACTAAAACAAGATATCATCAGTATCTTGGATATGCAATGCAGGATGAAAAGGCAAGAAAGTATATAAAGGGTGTAGGCTATCAGTGGGCAGGTAAAATGGCTCTCGGTGCAACACATGATGATTATCCTGAGCTTGAGCTTATACAGACAGAGTCCGAGTGTGGTAGAGGAGATAACTCATGGGCACAGATGATGTATATTTTTGAGATGATGCGTATGTATATAAGAGAAGGTGCTTCCGCTTATGTATATTGGAATATTGCCCTTGAGGGAGATGGCTCAAGCACTTGGGGCTGGAAACAGAACTCTCTTATTCATGTACAGGGAAATAAAGCAACGCTGACACCCGAATTTTATCTTATGAAGCATGTTTCTCACTTTGTAAAAAGAGGAGCAAGATTTGTTGAATCCAAGGGAGAATTTTCATCAAATACCTTAGCATTTGTTAATCCCGATGGTGGAAGAGTATTATTTGTTGCTAACCCCTATGAAACAGAGAAGATTGTAACTGTTGAAGAAAAATCTTATGCATTACCCCCAAGATCTCTTAACACAATAACATTATAAAAGCAAGAACCGTCTTGATAAGACGGTTCTTTTGCTTATTTCGGTATATTAATGTAGATAATTTATTGCAAAAGCAAAATTAAAGATTATAGTATCTGTCAAATTCAGCAGGGTGGGGAATCTTAGAAAGCTCACTGCATTCAGCACGCTTGGATTTAATAAAGTTCTTGAGGAGCTCCTCGGGGAATACTCCACCTGCAGTGAGGTAATCGTGGTCAGCCTCAAGAGCATCAAGAGCTTCGGGAAGAGAGGTGGGAAGCTGTGTGAGCTTTGCCTTCTCCTCATCACTCAAATGAAAGAGATTCATATCATAGGGTCCCCAACCATTGGCATGAGGATCTATTTTATTCTTAACACCGTCAAGACCTGCCATAAGAATTGCTGCATAGCAGAAATAGGGATTACATGTAGCGTCGGGGTTGCGAAGCTCGAAGCGACGCTTATCAGGACTCTTTGCATATGCAGGGATACGGATAACCGCACTACGGTTGGATGTAGCATAACCAACGGTAACAGGAGCCTCGAAGCCGGGAACAAGACGCTTAAAGGAGTTGGTACTCGGGTTGGTAATAGCACAAAGAGAAGCAATATGCTTAAGAAGACCACCCATAAAGTAGTGTGCCGTTTCGCTTAAATGTGCATATCCGTTCTCATCTGAGAATACGGGCTTGCCATCCTTGAGAAGGAGCATATGGACATGCATTCCGCTTCCTGCCTCGCCATAAATAGGCTTAGGCATAAATGTAGCGGTTTTTCCATATTTAAGTGCAGTGTTGTGGATAATATATTTAATCATCATAGTTGCATCTGCCATAGTGGACATTTTACCAAGCTGAGGCTCAATTTCAAACTGACCGGATGCCGCAACCTCGGGGTGGTGGTAATTTATTTCAATACCCATATCCTTCATGAGCAGACACATTTCACTTCTTGCCTCATATGCCTTATCAAAGGGCTTTGCAATATGGTAAGCTTTCTGCTTAGGTACAACACAACCAAATCCTTCTGTAGCACTGTTCCAATAGGATTGCTGTGTATCGAGGGAAACTCCGATGCTGTTAGGCTGAACCTCCCAGCCAACATTATCGAAGAGATAAAATTCAAACTCGGGGAGAATGAGCATTGTATCAGCCACACCACAGTCCTGCATATATTTTTCAGCTGCAAGAACAATATTACGGGGATACTGTGCAAGAGGCTTGTTTTCAGGACTTGCTATAACCATAGCATTACCCGTCATAGAAAGAGTAGGAATATCACAGAAGGGGTCAATAACCGCTGTATCAAGGTCGGGTATAAACACCATATCACTCTTTTCAACTACTGCGTAGCCGTAATTAGAGGCATCAAATCCGATTCCACTCTTAACAGTGTCCTCAGAAAAGTTTACGGCAGGGATGGTAACATGTCTGAATTGACCGTTGATATCAACCATTTTGAAGTCAACCATTTTGATTCCGTTTTCTTTAATAAGTGTCAGGATTTCCTCTACATTTTTTGCCATATAGCATTCCTCCAAAAAATTTTATATAATAATTATAACAAAATTTTCTTTTTTCGTCAATACTTGACAGACAATTATTATCTTTATGAGGCATTAAAACAACTTATAATTGATTTGAAAAGAAAAATATGTTAGAATAATAAAAAAGTCATATGGAGGAGAAATGAAGATATACGATATTTCGCAAGAGGTATTCTCCTGTAGGGTATATCCCGGTGATCCAAAGCCTACTATAAATAAGGTCTTGTCCATGGAAAACGGAGATGTATGTAACCTTACCGAATTTTCTATGTGTGCACATAACGGTACTCATGTTGATGCACCGTATCATTTTGTAAATAAAGGAAAAACCGTTGATATGCTTGATTTGAACAAGCTTGTAGGTTATGTATATGTTGTAGCTTTTGACGGTGAAATTACCGGATCTAATGCTGAATATATTATAAATAGAGCAAAATGTGTCCATAATGATGCGTGGCATAGAATACTAATAAAGGGAAAAGGTGTGGTAAGCGAGGAGGCTGCAATTATATTCGCAGAGCAGGGCATATATCTGATAGGCAGCGAGTCGCAGACGGTAGGACCGGAGGATGCTCCCGCTATGGTACACAACATTCTTTTAAGTAATGATATAGTGCTTCTTGAGGGCATATGCTTAGAAAAAGTAAAAGAAGGAGTATATATTCTTTCCTCGGCACCGCTTAATCTTGCGGGATGCGATGGTTCTCCCTGTCGGGCAATACTCATAGATATGGAGCACGATTTATAAAAACCGACAAATTGTATTTAATTAATGTGTATAAATATAGATAGGAGATAAATATGAATTTTACCGAAATAGCAGAAGCACGGCAATCATGCCGTAATTATAATCCGGACCGTACCGTGGAGACGGAAAAGCTTGAAAAAATATTTGCCTCTGCACGACTTGCCCCCTCTGCGTGTAACGGTCAGCCCTATCATATAACTCTGTGTATAGGGGAAACAGCGAAAAGGGTAGCTAAGGCAGTACAGGGTATGGGAATGAATAAGTTTACAAATGATGCCCCTGTAATGCTTGTAATATCAGAAAAGCCTTATGTTGCATCGGCAGCACTTGGTGCAAAGGTTAAGAAAAACGATTACCGTTCGATTGATATCGGTATTCTATCTGCATATATTACAGCTGAGGCTACTGCTCAAGGGCTTGGCACCTGTATTCTCGGATGGTTGGATGATGGGGAAATACGAGAGATTTGTGATTTAGAGGGAACTGTTCGCTTAGTTATTTCTATGGGTTATCCAAGGGATGATGATAAGCTTCGGGAAAAGAAACGGAAAAGTATAGATAAGCTTATCAAAATAATGAATTAATTTTATCAGCCTTAATGAAGGTTATCATTGTTGCAAAAAAATGAGTAAATATTTTTGTAATATTTCTTCTTTCATCATTGGTATAATTGCTGGATTTTTGTCCTTTTTAGCCATGATTAAAACCTCCTATGGTTCTATTATACTATAGGAGGTTTTTGTTTTATTTTTTTCAATTAATTGGGGCTCATTTCACAGGAGTGTCGTTTGTTGTATACCGTATGTGCCTGTTAATGGGTCCTTGAAAATTCCTATTTCCGGTGTGGCAAAGGTGAAAACAATGAATAAAGCAGCTATAACGGAGAGTAAAGATATTGGGAGCCTTGGATCAATGCAGGTTGTTGTCCCGTTGTGAAATTGCAGTGACTCGCAAATGTATACAATCGCCGATGATATAAAGAATATTGCAATATTAAACCAATCGGGGGAAGATCCGATTACACCGTTGTATGTGTAAAAAATAACCGGTATCAGTATAAGACCCATAAGAATTCCTTTCAGCTTAACGCACCAGAATTCTTTTCTGTCACGGAAGAAAAGGCTTTGTATGATAGCAAATGCAAACATAGGCCAGAATAGAAGCTTCATATGTTCCCATGTGGATTCATTAACTCCGGAGAATGGAGCAACCCAAATTGATTGAGTCCAATCATATAAAAAATGCAACAGCGTTCCAACAAGAGAAGTGGTAGCAAAGCCAACTAATTGCCATAAATCAATGGATCTCTTCATAATCTCACCTCGTTAATACATATTAAAGTTTATTCAAAATCAGTATTTTTTATTCTTAGACTGTTTATCTTGTTCTTATTAGAGTTTTTATTATTAAGAATTAACAACAAAAAGGCGACTGAATAATCAGCGCCTTTTTGCTCATAATGAATTATGAAAAGGAGAAAAAGAAAATTTATCTCTCACAATTACCCTTGGAGCAATTGTCGAGAACGAAGGATTCGCAGTCTACACATTGGCAAACTGTAGGGTTACATTCATGTGTGCCGACATTAATCTTATCAAGAACACAGTAGTCAGAAGTTTTGTTGTGGTTGGCACAGGATTTTACAGTGCAGTGGATGCTGTGGTTAGGTTTCTTTTCCATAAAACTCTCCATGAAAGTGTATTGAAATCATATGATTTCATATTTATTTTTACCTTAAAAAATTTTTTTATACATTATTTATAAAATATCTGAACAAGTTGAAAATCTGTGATATAATGTATTATCTTATCAAATGAGAAAAGAAGAAATAACAATGCACTATTGTTAAATATGGTGTTGGTAAATCTCATTTATAAAGTCATAAAGAAAGATTTTATAGATTTTTTAATTAAAAGTAAAAAACTTACTTAACCGTTTTTTAGTTTTAGCGACTATATGAACAAAGGGCCCTTAAAAATCACAGAAAGGAATGGACAGTATGGATAGAATAAAGCTTGATAAGCTCATTACCGAAAATATGAAGTCTATTTTTGGATTTGCTTTAACAAGACTTGCTAATGTACCGAAGGCAGAGGAATTATCCAGTGATATAATATATCAGATAATAAAATCCTCTTCTAATCTTAAAAATGAAGATAGCTTTTATGCATTTATGTGGAAAATAGCTGAGAATACATATAAAACCTATCTTAGAAAATGCACTAAGCCTATTAATAATGCTGTAGAGTTTGACGAAAATACTATTGGCGAGTCTGAGTCTATTATAGATGAAATGATAAATAAGGAAGAAATCAACCTGCTAAGAAGAGAGCTTTCTTTACTTTCGAGTAATTACAGAAAAGCAACAGTTTTGTTCTATATAGAAGAATATTCCTGTTCTGAAATTGCAAAAATTCTTGACATCAGTACGGAAATGGTAAAATATTATCTGTTTCGTGCAAGAAAAATTATAAGAGAGGGAATGAAAATGGATAGATTATTTGGAGAAAAAAGCTATAATCCCGTAACATTTGAAATAGACTTTTGGGGGAATAAAGCAGGTGATGATAAGGAATACAAGGATTTCCAAAACAGAAAAATAAAAGGGAATATACTTCTTGCAGCATATTATACACCGGTTACGATTCAGGAGCTTAGCGTCGAGCTTGGAGTTGCAGTAACATACCTTGAGGATGAGATAAAGCTCCTTATAGAAAGACAGTATCTTGTGTGTAATAATGACAAATATATAACGAATATTCCGATTTTTACCTGCGAATGTGAAGAGGCTATCCGTCAGAAGGTAAAAAAGCTCAAAAAGGAAGCCGTATGTGAGCTTATAAAGGTTGAGGATGAATTTAAGGATAAGCACGGAAACAAATTTGAAAATGAAAACCAGACAAAATGGAACAAAATATTGTTAGCGTTACATTATTCGCTTGCAAATAATGAAAAGAAAACCGGTAAGCTGCCCGAAAAGGGACCATATTCCTTAGTAAACGGTGGAGGAGGAAAGGGAATAGTATGGGGTAGATGTATAGATAACTCTCCTAAGCAAGATTCAGACCGTATTCAGGGAATATATAACGGTTGTCCCTCAAATGATAAAAGAGGCTCGGTTATTGCAATGAATTTTTACCAGAATCTTAACATTCAACAATTCTCGTGGAATTTTGTAGATCCAATAGTTGCAACTGCAGTTGATTGTTTTGAATACTTGCCTGAGGAGTGGAAAAAGCTTCTTAATAATTATGGCTATGAAAAGAACGGCAAAGCAAATTTCCCCGTATATACCTATGAAGAGTATAAGGATTTGAAAACAGTTCTTGAAAAGAGCATAGATATCCTTGATATCTTGAATGAAAAGGTCACAAAAATATCGGCAGATATAACAGCGGATTTTGCACCTGTACACATTAAGGAATATGCTGAATATGTGGGTGCTTTTATACACAGCCTTGATATCGCACAGGATGTAGTAACTGAGCTTTATGAGCAGAAATACTTAATGCCCTTAGAAGGTGATTTTAAGCCTGCTATGTGTGTTATTAAATCCAAATAACATAAAAAGAACGCCATTTGCTTGGCGTTCTTTTTATGTTTGTAGTACAATAAATAGTAAAAATATGCTACAATTAAAAAAACTTTGGATTTCTTGTGAATCAAATCCAATTTTTACGACTTATTGGTTGAAAGCTTTCAAAAATGAGGTCTAAAAAATGAAAAATGAAATTACAAAATATGTAGAATATCTGTTCAATCTTGCCCTTAAAAAATGTGGTGATGTAAATGATGCAGAGGACATAACGCAGGAAACACTTCTTGCAGCATTTCAGTTTATTAACAGAGGTGGAAGTATTACAAATGTAAAGTATTGGCTTACCACAGTTCTGTCAAATAAATGGAATGAGACTTTGCGTAAGAGATATAAGCTACCTATTGTTAGTGTGGATGTTATATCGGATAATGAAGATTACTATGAGGAAGAATCGGTAGATAGACCGACAGCAGAGCAAATAAGGCGTGAGGTGGCATATTTGGCAAGGCTGCAAAGAGAGGTTATAGTGAAGCACTATCTTGAGGGAATGAAGGTGCAGGATATTGCTGATGAATTAGGTGTGCCGAAGGGAACGATATTGTCTCGTCTTTCCTCGGGCAGAGAACAGATGAAGAAAGGATTGGATTCTATGGAACAGTATGAAAAGCAGAGCTATATTCCCGAACGCCTGGAGGTAGGCTGTGCGGGAAGACCCGGATTTAATGAGGAGCCTTGGTCACTTGTTTCAGGTGACTTGGTAAAGCAAAATATTTTGATTATTGCTTATAACAAGCCTTTAACTGTAGTTGAAATAGCAAAGGCATTGGGAATCCCCACTCCGTATATTGAAAACGCTGTTGAGGATTTGGTACAATGTCAGCTTATGGTAAAGCAGGGTAATAAGTTTTTTGCAGACTTTATGATTTCTTCTCCTGCCGAAAGGGCGAAAAAGCTGGATAAACAGCTTGAATTTGCAAATAATCAGTATAATTCCGTTTGGAAGCTTATAAAAGAGCTGTTTTGCGAAATAGAAGGATTCGGGTGGTATGGAAATCTGTCAGAAAAACAGAAAATTGATATTAAATATTATGCTTTGATCAATGTTCTCGTAAGAGGAGAGAGCATTTCCCTAAGCCGATTCGTAGATACTAAGGAGGTTTATCCGGACAGACCCGACGGTGGAAAATGGGTAGCACAGGGAACACGCTATGAAAATAATTTCAGTTGGGCAGGTCATCCCATCTCTGAGTATTATTTTGGTGGAGAAAGACGCATTATATGGGATAATTTCTTAGGAAGCAAATCAGTGGAGCTTCATGTATACGATACACAGCCTGATTTGAATAAGTATGAGCACGGACCTGTTGAAATTCACGATGATAATCTATGTAAAATGCTTTATATAATTCATAAGGAAATTCCCTTTGATAATACAGGCTTTAATTTGAGATATTTGGAGGATATTCCTCATCTTGAATCCTGTGGTATAATTTGTTATGAAAATGACAAAGCAAGGGTAGCAATTCCCGTAATAAGTAAGACTCAGTTTTCAGAGCTTCATAACATAAGTATGTCTTATATGATAAAGCTTGCGAATTTAATTGAAAATCCCTTGAGAAGCATTTTGCCAAGCCTTAAATTGGATATTCCTTCTCATCTTGAGGGAAGAGTAGCAGAATTTAGAAAATATGTTTTATTTGCCGTTCCTATGGCAATTATAAAAAAGGCAATAGGTAACGGAGATTTCCTTGTTGACTGTGGGCATAAATCTATTCCTATGATTTTAGTGGTTGAGGAGCCCGATGGCGTGATTCGATAAATAAATACCGAGGAAGCATATGCTTCCTCGGTATTTATTGTATTAGCAACCAATCATTGCTCGACAAAAAAAGAAAAAAATGTTATACTGTATCTGGGTGGTGATGATATGTTTGATACAAAAAAATTCGGAGGGTATCTGTCAAGGCTTCGTAAAAAAGCTGATATGACCCAGTCAGAGCTTGCAGATAAGCTATACCTTACAAGACAGGCTATTTCAAGATATGAGCTTGGTGATAGCTTCCCCGATATAAGTATTTTAGTTAATATTGCCGATATATTCGGTGTAACACTTGATGAGCTTATAAATTCGGGTGAGCCTACACACGCTGAGTCGAAGATATTGGAAAGCATTGCAGACGGAAAAACAGAGCCGATCGCTAACGATATAAGGGATATAATAGGTATAGCTCCATTGTTAAAGCCCAGTGTTCTCGGAAAATTATCGGATAATCTTATAAAGCAGGGGATAGACATATCAGGTGTAGTAGAGCTTGCCGAATATCTTAATGATGAAAATGTAATTAAAATGCTTGAGAATGTAAGTCTTGATAAGGTTGACGATATGCTTTTGGAAAAGCTTATGCCAATACTTGACAGCAAATCCAAAACAAAGATATTTCAAAAAATTCTCGATGGAGAAATGGATTATAGATTTTTGAGCATTCTTATAGAATACGCAGATTACTTTACAAGCCAGGTTGAGGCAGCAGTAGTCGAGGGCGTTTTACCCTGGGATGCCCTTGATCTTATGAGAAACGGAAGGATAAAAGCGTGGGAAAAACGGCAGAAAAATACTGTTTGACAGATGCTAAAAACATATATTCTTATTCATGGCATAAGTTTAATTTAATTAAGTGCTCCAACATAACCAATGATAAAAATTCAAAACATAAAAGCCGTAATGATTAAAGTTCATTTCGGCTTTTTATGTTACTGATAGATTCGTAAAAACAGATGAAAATATACTTTACGAATTATACAAATTGACACAGGAAAATATTTGTGATAAAATAACCGTATAAACCTTATAAGGAGCTTATTATGGATAGAGCAAGATATATAGATCCGATGATAGGAACGGTAGGAGATGAGCAAGATACAAGTATGCACGGTGGTGGAAAAACCCATCCGGGAGCTTGTACGCCGGGTGGAATGGTACAGCTTTCTCCGGATACTGTAACAGGTGGAGATAACGGTACGGGATATAACTACTGTCAGAATACAATAGAGGGCATCAGCTTTAACCATATGAGTGGTATCGGCTGGTACGGTGACCTTGGAAATATACAGATAATGCCAATCATCGGACAAACAGATTTGAGAAGTGGCTCTAATGAAGAGGTGCCTTTCGTTAAAGGAAACAGAGGTTGGAAATCAGAATTTTCTCACGAAAGGGAACAGGCAAGTGCAGGATATTATTCAGTTTTTCTTGACAGATACGGGATTAAAGCAGAGGCGACCGCAACGGAAAGAACGGGTATTTTAAGATTTACATATCCACAAAATAATAAGGCAGGAATAATATTTAATTTTTCAAGACGAATAGCAGGACACGCAGATTTTGAAGGTATAAAAATTATAGACAGTAAGCATATAGAAGGTCATATCCACTGCACTCCAAAGGGTGGAGGCTTCGGCAGAGGTGCAGGAGGAATAGGCTATGAGCTTTATTTCTGCATGGAGCTTTCAGCACCTATGACAGAGACCGTATTTTTCTCTAACGAAGAGTATTTAGATGAATGCCTAAAAGAATATAAGGGGGAAGATGTAGGTTTACTTGCTTACTTTGAGAATAGTGAAAACGATAAAATTACTGTAAAATGTGCCATTTCCTATGTGGATTTAGAGGGAGCAAGGCTAAATTTCCATAAAGAATGCGAAAAAATTGATTTTGACAGTGCCCACATAACAGCAGTTGAAAAATGGAATAAGGTACTGGAATGTGTGGATGTTGAGGGAAGTGATGAAACTGACAAAACTATTTTTTACACTTGCCTATATCACACCTTGCTTGACCCGAGAACCTCTATGGATGCAGACGGTAGATACAGGACAGCCGATGGAAAAATCAAAAGTGCTGATTACACCCACAGAACAATGTTCAGTGGATGGGATGTGTACAGAAGTGAATTTCCACTACTTACAATTATACGCCCTGACATGGTAAATGACGAAATAAATTCGCTTCTTAGTATTGCTCTTTCAAAAAACTCTTCATTTCCAAGGTGGGAGCTTATGGGTATTGATTCGGGATGTATGGTAGGTGACCCCGGACTTATAGTTATGGCAGATGCTTACCTCAAGGGAATACGGAATTTTGATTTTGAAAAGGCGTATGATATTTGTCTGGCTTCTTCAAAATGTGCCAAGGAGCTTTACGGTAAGGTATTTGCATCAAAGCGTCCCCACAGTGAAAAATACTGTAGCGATGCATATGTACCGGGATGTATAAGTGAAACTCTGGAATTTCTCCTTGCCGATTATTGTATGCACAGACTTGCTTTGGAGCTTGGAAGAAAAGAGGATGCAGAGTTCTTTCTTAAGAGAGCAAATTCCTATAAAAGTAATTTTAATCCAATTACAGGATTTATGGGAGTAAGAAATGAAAATGGTGAGTTTGTTCCTGTAAAGGATGAGTACGATACTCACGGATGTGTAGAAAGTAATATATTCCAACAATCCTGGTTTGTTCCTTATGATGTTATAGGACTTTGTGATATGATGGGCAGAGAAAGAGCAATATCCTTACTTGAAAAGCTGTTTAGTCAGGCTGATTTTGGTGCTCTGTGGAACGAAAATTATAATCATTCAAATGAGCCCTGTCATAACATTACTCATTATTTCAATATACTCGGCTTGCCGAGGCGTACTCAGTATTGGACAAGGAGAGTTCAAAAGGAGGCGTATAGGCTCGGTGCTTTTGGTTTTTGTGGTAACGAGGATGTAGGTCAGCTTTCTGCCTGGTATGTATTATCTGCCCTTGGTTTTGCCCAGGTTTGTCCTACAAATGAGGAATACTATATTAATACGCCTTTATTCAAAAAAGTAAAAATCACCCTTGACCCCGAGTATCATAGCTGTAAAGTAGCTGATACACTTGAAATAGAGTGTGACAACGATCCCTTAGAATATCCCTATATTGCAGAAATATACCATAACGGTATAAGACTCGACAGATATTATCTGACCTATAGCGAAATAACAGCAGGTGGAAAGCTTGTATTTAAGTTAACAAAATAAAAAGGTTGTCCCTGCGACAACCTTTTTATTTATTCAATTACAGTATATTCAAGCATCTCATAGTGAAGCTTAGTACCGATATCAATGCCTTCGGGCAAGAGAGCCATAGCTATAAAAAGCTCTTCGCCGTCTGCTGTGTTTTCAAGAGTTGCATAATCCCCTTCAATTTTTTTAACTATGTAATCTATAGGTCCAAACATAATTTTTCTCCTGTTATTTTTCTATATTTTATCATACCGACAGCATTTTTTCAATAGATATGATTTAATATGAAAAAATACACATTATATATGTACTTTTTATGGAAAATTTATTGACAAGAAAAATGCATTGTGATAAAATATGAAAATAAAATGCAAGTAGCAAAATTACACTCATTACATTTTATAAATTTAGAAAGCAAAATTAACTTTCAATCTTTTTAAGGAAGGTATTAAAAATGAGTTTTAAGAATCAGTATCTTAACGAGCTTATGGAACGTGTTATTAAGAGAAACGCTAATGAGCCCGAATTTCACCAGACAGTAAAAGAAGTTCTCGAGTCCATCGAGCCCGTGATCGAAAAGCGTCCCGACTACATTACAAGTGGTGTTCTTGAGAGAATGGTAGAGCCTGAAAGAATTATTAAGTTCAGAGTTCCGTGGGTTGATGACAACGGTAATGTACAGGTTAACCGTGGCTTCAGAATTCAGTTCAACAGTGCAATCGGTCCTTACAAGGGTGGCCTCCGTTTCCATCCCTCTGTATACGAAGGAATTATTAAGTTCCTTGGATTTGAGCAGACATTTAAGAACTCTCTTACATCCCTCCCCATGGGTGGTGGTAAGGGCGGCTCCGACTTTGACCCCCAGGGTAAGAGTGACGGAGAGGTTATGCGTTTCTGCCAGAGCTTTATGACAGAGCTTTCAAAGTACATAGGTGCAGACTGTGATGTACCTGCCGGTGATATCGGTGTTGGTGCAAGAGAGGTTGGTTATCTCTTCGGTCAGTATAAGAGAATCCGTAACGAGTTTACAGGAGTTTTAACAGGTAAGGGTCTTCCTTACGGTGGTTCACTTATCCGTCCTGAGGCAACAGGCTTCGGTGCTGTATACTACACAGTAGAAATGCTTAAGTATTTTAAGGTTGATATTAAGGGTAAGACCTTTGCAATCTCCGGCTTTGGTAATGTTGCATGGGGTACTGTAAAGAAGGTAAATGAGCTTGGCGGTAAGGTAGTTACAATCTCCGGTCCCGACGGCTACATCTATGATCCCGATGGAATCAGCACAGAGGAAAAGGTTAACTATATGCTTGAGATGCGTTCTTCCTTCCGTAACAGAGTACAGGATTACGCAGATAAGTTCGGCGTTGAGTTCTTCCCCGGTCAGAAGCCTTGGGGCGTAAAGGCAGACATCATTATGCCTTGTGCTACACAGAACGAGGTTGGTATGGCAGAGGCTGAAAAGATCGTTGCTAACGGAATCAAGTATTATGTTGAGGTTTCCAATATGCCTACAACAAATGAGGCTATTGCATACCTTAAGGCTAACGGTGTTATCGTAGCTCCCTCTAAGGCAGTTAACGCAGGTGGTGTTGCAGTATCCGGTCTTGAAATGTCCCAGAACTCCATGAGATACAGCTGGACAGCAGAAGAGGTTGATGCTAAGCTTAAGATGATTATGGCTAACATCTTCGCTAACTCCATTAAGGCAGCTCACGACTATAACCTTGGCGACGACCTTGTTGCAGGTGCTAATATCGCAGGCTTTATCAAGGTTGCAGAGGCTATGAAGGCTCAGGGCGTTTGCTAATCTCCAAAATATAATGAAAATACACCTCAAAAGGGAATCTTTTGGGGTGTATTATTTTTTATCGCTTCTTCCAATAAAATAATCTGCTGTAACCTTATAAAAGTCGCATAATTTTATTAAATCATCAATTTTTAATTCGGCTCTGCCGTCCTCTATATGACTATATCCTTGCTGTGATTTATTTATGATAGTACCAACCTGCTTTTGAGTAAGGTCGTTATCCTCTCTTAAATTCCTCATTCTTGTTCTGTAATTCATATTAGTCTCCATTTGCAAATATTATTATTAAAATATTACAATACTCATAAATTGAGTGTTGACAAATACTCAAAGATTGAGTATAATTAGAGTATATATGTGAGAAAATTTGGAGGACACTATGAATAACCGAAAAATAATTAATAGAGTGACAGCTATGCTATTGATTTTTGTAGTTGTTATTGGTGGAATAGCATGTGGAAATACATCGGACACAACAACCACAACAACTCAAGGTCCAAATAACAACAACCAAAATCAAAACACTAAACAATATTCACAACTTCTTCAAAACGTTTTAAACGATGAGTATTACGATAGCTTATTAAACCAAGTTATTAGCGGCAACACTGAAATTTTAAAAACTGGTGCTTTTGCTCCGCACCCTTACGCTTTCCTAGAAGATGAAGGTTATGATGTTGATGCAATTCGTCAAGCTCCAAACGAATTGAGCAGAACTATTACATATGTTTTGGAAGATGAACCAAACAATCTTTATATGTTTACAAGAGTTTTAATTGATAATTCTTATTACGCTGTTTATCATTTAAGATACACTTTAACAGATAAAGAAATGGAAGATTATAATTTCCTTTTCGATGGCAATCATCAATTTGCCGAAACAAATCTTAATTTTTTAAGAGAAAGCGCTTTCATTAATGATAAAATTTCTGAAATGAAAACTCCAACAGTTCTTGGTGAATCAAAAATTCACATCAACGGAATTGAAAAATTAGATGAAGGTTGGTCATCGTTAAAATTAACAGAAACAGAACAATGTTATGTTTGTTTAGTTAACCCTAAATTCGAAGATAAAACTTGCAAATTAATTGTTCTCCCTAAATATTACACAAAATCATATGACTATGAAGTCTCATTCGACAATGTTAAAATTGTTGAAATTAACGCCCGTGTCGATATGGGAATTAACAACAACGTTTATACTGGTCCTTTCAAAAATCCTTATTTTATTCAAGATAACATTTCAACAAAAAATGCTAAAATTTATGATTTAGATATGGAAAATGATTGTAAGTACGCTGGTCTTTTTGATAATTTAGTTAAATAAAATTTTAAAAAACCACAATTTTATGTGGTTTTTTTATTTTAGTTGATAGTGATTTTTCCCGCTGATTCGCTTCTGAAGTTTTCCCCATCTGAAGCAATTCTCAAGGCTTCTGTGCTACTCAATACAACTCTTGTAGATTCTGCAAACATTGTTGTTTGATTTGCATTAATAGATCTTCCTCCAGATTTTGGAACAACTCTATAATCACCCCAATCTGATATCTTACCTGAGAAATTTCCTGCTGAATATTTATATCTTGTGTAGAAACCAAATTCTGAATTAGATAAATATAAATTTTCATGCAAATTAATATTTTTTGAAATCGCCTTTTTGGTTCATAAACATTCTATGCAACAAATTATCTTGAAGAGTTAACACTGAATCTTTTTTATAAAGAACATTAAAGTTAATGAATTTGTTTTGTTAGATATCAACAAAACAGATTGGACATTTAATTTTTTACTTTTAGGAAAATATACTCACGATATGATAACTTTTTCTTACATAGCAGAAGCAACAGTTTCTGAAGCTGGAGAATTTGTTTTTGTAAACAGCAATAATGTATTATATTCTCCAACGCATTTAGTAAAATTCAAAGAAGAACTCAACACAGCAACTGCCGAAAAATCTAAAATGATTCAAACACAATACACCACTCCTCAATACTACCACTTATCAACCGAATTAAACAAATAAACTTTAATAAAGAACGAATTAATGATATATACCTCCAAAAGTGTCTGACTTTTGTGTTCACTTCATAATCTTTCTTTTTTATTTATTAAATTTATTTAATAATTTTCTTAAAAAGTATTCAATTTATTGCATTTATATGGTAGAATGTACTTGAAATTTAATTACACGGAGGTAATTATGGAAAAGGTTAGATACGGTATTATAGGTGTGGGTACACAGGGTGGCTATTATCTTAACGGGCTTTTTATGTCCGGCAAGGCAGAAAACTGTGAAATTACAGCCCTTTGCGATATTGATGATAATAAGCTTGAGACTTTGAAAAAGGATTTTGAAGGTAAGAATATTCATTTCTATAAGGATTATAAGGAAATGATTTTAAGTGGCGATGTTGATGCAGTTATGATAGAGGTGCCTCACTATCTTCATCCGGAAATCAGCATTTTTGCCCTTGAGCATGGTGTAAATGTTCTTTGTGAGAAGCCTGCAGGAGTTTATACAAAGCAGGTTAAGGAAATGAACGCTGCTGCTGAAAAATCCGATAAAATTTTTGCAATAATGTTCAACCAGCGTACAAATTGTGTATACAGAAAAATGCGTGAAATCGTAACAGGCGGCGAAATCGGTAATGTACGCCGTGTAAACTGGATTATCACCAACTGGTACAGACCTCAGGCATACTATAATAGCTCCTCTTGGAGAGCAACCTGGGAGGGCGAGGGTGGAGGCGTTCTTATGAATCAGTGTCCCCATCAGCTCGACCTTATTCAGTGGGTAATCGGTATGATGCCCTCAAAGATTCGTTCCTTTATGAGCTTTGGTAAGTATCATAAGATTGAGGTTGAGGATGAGGTTACATCCTATCTCGAATATGAAAACGGTGCGACCGGTGTATTTATAACCACAACTGCTGAATGTGGAGGAACCAACCGTTTTGAGGTTGTAGGCGATAAGGGAAAATTGGTTTGTGAGAATGACAAGCTTACTCTTACTAAGCTTGCTATGAGTGAGAGTGAATTTAGTGCTACTAATGATGTTATGTTCGCTGAACCCGATAAGACAATCTCCGAGGTGGAAACAGACGGTTCCAACCTTCAGCATATTGGCATTATCAATAACTTTACAAATGCTATTCTTGGTAAGGAGAAGCTCTTTGTAGACGGTAAAGAGGGTATTAACGGCGTACAGATTATGGACGCTATGCTTCTTTCCGGCTTCCTTGGAGGTAAGGAGGTATCTCTCCCTATCGATGATGATTTGTTCCTTTCCGAGCTTAATAAGAAGATAGAAGAGGCAAGAAAAGAGGCGTAAAATGAAAAGTGCGATTATTGGACTTGGCGTTATTGCTGAGGTCCATATAGAGGTACTTAAAAATATAGGTGCAGAGGTTACCTGCGTATGCGATATAGATATGGAAAAAGCAGAAAAATTTGTTTCTGCTCATAGCATAGAATGTAAAATCTATACCGATTACAAGGAAATGCTCGAAAATGAGGAAATAGATATAGTTCATATCTGCACCCCTCATTACCTTCATGCAGAGATGTGTGTCTTTGCTCTTAACAGAAACATAAATGTTCTTTGTGAAAAGCCACTCTGCATTAAAAAAGAAGAAATCAAACAGATCTGCAATGCTGTGAAAAATTCAAAGGCTCAGCTTGGCGTATGCTTACAGAACCGTTATACTAACATCAATATGTATGTTAAGGAGCTTATTTCTAAGGAAAAGGTTATAGACGGCTTTGGAGCAGTGCTTTGGTGCAGGGATAGGGATTATTACGAAAGTGCAGATTGGAGAGGTAAATGGGCTACCGAGGGTGGTGGTGCAGTTATAAATCAGGCACTCCATACCTTAGATTTGCTCCAGTGGTTCTGTGGTATGCCTCAATCTGTAAACGGCAGCATCTTTAATGTCAGCCATGACTATATAGAGGTTGAGGATAGTGCGAGAGCAAGATTTGTCTACGATGGAGGTGCATTTGAATTTTATGCATCCGTATCACATAATGACGATTTTGCAATACAGATAATGCTTATTGCAGGGGATAAAAGGATTATAATAACAGATAAAAATCTGATAGTAAACGGACAGCCTATGGCATTTGAAACCATTAAGACCCAGAATGTAAAGGAATGCTACGGTAACGGTCATATGAATCTTATTGCCGATTTTTATGACTGTATAAATAATAACAGACACTTTGAAATTGATGCCTTTGAGGGTTCAAAGGTTATTAAGCTTACTCTCGGAATTTATGAATCAAAGGGAAAAACCATTGAGTTATAGGTGATATTATGAATAATTGTGTTATACTTTGTGCCTTTGCAGACGAGGCAGACAAGCTTATAGTAAATCAGATTGATGCACTTAAAGGGAATAAAATAGACTTTCTTGAAATCCGTGGAGTTGATGGTACCAACATAGCTGATATTACTGTGGAAAAGGCAAAAGAGCTTAAAGAGCTTTTTGATAAAAACAGTATCAAGGTATGGTCCATTGGCTCACCTATCGGAAAATGTAATATTAATGACGATTTTGCCATAGAGCTTAAAAGATTCGAGCATGTGCTCGAAATAGCTTTTATCCTCGGTGCAGAGAACATAAGAATTTTCAGCTTTTACGGAACAAACGGTGAGGAGCAGTATGAAAACGAGGTTATATTCCGCCTTAAGAAATTTGCTTCCTTGGCGAAGGAAAAGAATATAACTCTCTGCCACGAAAACGAAAAGGATATTTTCGGTGAGCAGACAGAAAATTGTGTAAGGATACATAAAGCTATTCCGGAAATCAAAGCTGTGTTTGACCCTGCTAACTTTGTACAGGCACATGTAGATCCAATTGATGCATGGGAAAAGCTTAAGCCTTATGTAAAATATCTTCATATAAAGGATGCTGATTCCGAAGGCAAAAATGTTGTTGCAGGTGACGGCATAGGCAAGCTTGGAGAAATTATAAAAGCTTTTTCACAACAGGGTGGAGGAGTAATTACTCTTGAACCCCATCTTGTAAGCTTTGTTGGTCTGAATGCTCTTGAAAAGGACGGTAAGACTGACAAAAATGTTGGTGGAATTTCTTTCGTTAATGATAGAGAGGCCTTTGATACTGATGTAACAGCAGTAAGAAAAATATTGGACATCTACGGTGTAAAGGAGAATATGAAAGTGAAAATCGGAGCACAGTTATATACTGTAAGGGAGTACATGCAGACTAAAAAGAATCTGGCAGCTACCCTTAAGAAAATTGCGGATATGGGTTATAAGTATGTTCAAATATCCGGAACATGTAAATTCAGTGCAAGATGGATGGATAAACAGCTTAAGAAAAACGGTCTTATTTGTCCCTTGACACACTATGATCGCAATAAGATATACAAAAAGACAGAGCAGACTATTAAGAAGCATAAGAGATTTGGCTGTGATCATATCGGTATAGGATATGCACCTCTTGATAGCAGAGAGCATTTTGACGAGTTCTATGAGTCTGCTTATCCTGCAGCTATGAAGATAAGAGATAACGGTATGCAGCTTATGTACCACAACCATAATTTTGAGTTTGAAAACAAGATTGGTGACGAGTACATAATGGATGTGTTGTGCCGAGAATTTGCTCCCGAGGAGCTTGGTGTTACTCTCGATGTATATTGGGCTAAATTTGCCGGTAGAGATCCTGTAGAGGAAATCTTGAAAATAGGTAAGAGAATTTCCTGTGCTCACTTAAAGGACCTTGTAGAATGTGAGGATGGAACAAAGAGATTTGGTTATATTGGCGAGGGTATTCTTGACTTTGATAAAATTATTGAGGCTCTTGAATCGGTAGGAACAGAATATGCCTTTGTAGAGCAGGATGACTGCTACGGTGCAGATCCCTTTGACTGTCTTAAGAAGAGCTATGATTACTTGAAATCAAAAGGCTATAACATATAAAACAAAAAATCCGATGCGAAACGCATCGGATTTTTGTATTAAATAATATATTCGGGCTCGGCCTTTTCGGTTATGCATTTTTCTGTAATAATGATCTTTTTAATTTCCTTACGGGAGGGAATTTCATACATAATATCGTTCATAATTTCCTCCATGATGGAACGGAGACCTCTTGCACCTGTTTTACGGTCAATGGATTTTTCTGCTAATGCCTTAAGTGCGGATTCGTCGAAGTCTATTTCCACATTATCCATCTCAAAAAGCTTCGTATACTGCTTTATAATAGAGTTTTTAGGCTCCTTGAGAATTTTTACAAGGGCATCCTTATCAAGATTTTCAAGACCGCATATAACGGGGAGTCTACCTACAAGCTCAGGGATAAGACCGTATTTAACTATATCGTGGGCTGTAACATCCTCATATATTTTGGTGTCGTCCTCGTCCTTCTTACTTTTGATATCGCCACCAAACCCCATTAATTGTTTACCCTTGCGAGCCTTAACAATATCCTTAAGACCGTCAAAGGCACCACCGCATATAAAAAGTATATTTTCTGTGTTGATTTTTATAAATTCCTGGTTCGGATGCTTTCTTCCACCCTGGGGAGGAACATTCGATACAGTGCCCTCAAGGATTTTAAGCAGAGCCTGCTGTACACCCTCACCGGAAACATCACGGGTAATGGAACGGTTTTCACTTTTTCTTGAAATCTTATCAATTTCATCTATATATATGATACCTTTTTCAGCCTTGTTTACATCAAAGTCTGCAGCCTGTATAAGACGGAGAAGAATGTTCTCAACATCCTCACCTACATAACCGGCCTCAGTAAGAGTTGTAGCGTCAGCAATAGCGAAGGGAACCTTTAATGCTTTTGCGAGGGTTTGAGCAAGATATGTCTTTCCAACACCTGTGGGTCCAAGTAGAAGTACATTGCTTTTCTGTATATCTACTTCGTGATTTTCCTCACCTTTAGCTTTTTCTTCGTTGTATAGAATCCTCTTATAATGATTATATATTGCAACGCTTAAGGTTTTTTTCGCCTTATCCTGACCGATTACATACTCATCAAGCATTTCCTTGATCTGCTTAGGGGTAGGAAGAGAAGACAGAGTGATTTTATTTTCATTTTCTAAATCATTAGTCTGCTCAACGGAATTATATTCGTCAATTATCATTGTGCAGGTTGTGGCACATTCATCACAGATATAAGCCTTTCCGTCAGGGGCAGGGATAAGTATTTCTACTTGGTCCTCATTCCTTCCACAAAAGGAGCATTTTCTTTTATCACTCATATCAGTCTCTCTTACTAATTACCTTATCTACAAGTCCGTATTCCATAGCAGACTGTGCACTCATAAAGTTATCTCTTTCTGTATCTTTTTCAATAACCTCAAGGGGCTGATTTGTATTGCTTGCCAATATCTTATTAAGTGTTTCTCTTGTTTTTAAGATGTGATCAGCATGAATCTTAATATCAGTAGCCTGACCCTTAGCACCACCAAGAGGCTGATGAATCATAATTTCGCTGTTAGGAAGAGCAAAACGCTTACCCTTTGCACCGCTGGAGAGCAAGAAAGCACCCATGCTTGCCGCCATACCGATACAAATGGTTGAAACATCGCACTTAATATAATTCATAGTGTCATAAATTGCCATACCGGCACTTACACTTCCACCGGGGCTGTTAATGTATAAGCTTATATCTTTATCGGGGTCCTGAGCCTCAAGAAAGAGAAGCTGAGCAACAACCAGTGATGCTGTTGTATCGTTTACCTCATCGCAAAGGAAAACTATTCTGTCCTCTAAAAGTCTTGAATAGATATCGTAGGACCTTTCACCTCTGTTGGTTTGCTCTACGACCATAGGAACATATGCCATATATAAATCCTCCTTTTTATTCGAAATTACCGCTGCATATTAGAATAGGCAGCGGTAAAATCAAATGATATTTTAATTATTTAGTTGTGATATCAGCGTTTTCCTTAACGAAGTCAACAGCCTTCTTAACACAGATGTCAGCCTTAACTGCATCAGCCTCAACGAACTTCTTGATTTCGTCAGCAGACATATTGTACGCCTTAGCCATATTTTCATATTCAGCACTAATCTCGTCGTCGGATGCTGTGATACCCTCAAGCTCAACAATCTTTTCAAGTGCAAGGCGAGTCTTAACCTGTCTTTCTGCCATGGGCTTGAACTGCTCACGGAGGGATTCAAGTGTAAGACCTGTGTACTTGAAGTATGTGTTAAGATCAAGACCCTGCATTCTGAGTCTGGAATCGTAATCACGAACGAAGTTTTCTGTTTCACTTTCGAACATAGCAGCAGGAATTTCTGCCTCAAGGTTAGCAATCAATGTGTCAATGATCTGACCCTCTACTGCGTTTTCAGCTTCCTTTTCGTATCTCTTTTCAATTTTAGCCTTAACATCAGCCTTGTATTCATCAAGTGTATCAAATTCGCTTACATCCTTTGCAAATTCGTCGTCAAGAGCAGGGAGCTCATTGAACTTGATAGCATGGAGAACGATTTTGAATACTGCTTCCTTACCTGCAAGCTCAGCTGCATGGTAATCAGCAGGGAATGTAACATTTACATCAAAGTGGTCTCCAACATTGTGACCGATAATCTGCTCCTCAAAGCCGGGGATGAATGAGCCGGAGCCGATTGTAAGGTTGTAATTTTCACTCTTACCGCCCTCAAATGCTACGCCGTCTACATAACCGTCAAAGTCAATAACGGTAATATCACCGTTTTCAACTGCACGACCTTCAACATCAACAACACGGGAGTTGCGAGCACGAGCCTGCTCAATATCAGCGTCTACATCCTCGTCTGTAACAGCCTTAACTTCCTTTTCAACCTTTATACCCTTGTAATCCTTAACAGAAACCTCAGGCTTTACATAGAACTTAGCCTTAAGCACAACACCGTTATCGTCAATAGTAACGATATCGAACTCAGGACGGCTAACTACTGTAAGACCTGCTTCCTTAATTGCTGCCTCATAAGCATCAGGAATAATCTCGTTTACAGCATCTTCATAGAATACGCCCTTACCGTATCTGCTTTCGATAATGGATCTGGGAGCCTTACCCTTTCTGAAGCCGGGGATATTGATGTTTTTAACTTCCTTGCGGTATACCTTCTCAATTGCTGCTTCAAAGGTAGCCTTGTCTACATCAAATTCGATTTCATAAAGATTTGTTTCAACCTTTGTAGTGTTCTTCAAAGACATTTTAATTTCCTCCGAAAAGTATATTCGTTATTTTTCATTCTAACATATTATATATAAACAAACTTGAAATGTCAATATTATTTTCAAAATTCCTTAGAAACAAATTTTCATTCAGCAATGAGTTGGGGAATAAAATTGAGATAATCTCCCGAAATCAGGGTAAACCGTACTCCCTTATACTCGGTTGTCTGTGGAATTGAGTATATTCCATGAATATGGCCGAAAAAACAACGCTTAATATCGTAGGCTGTTAATATGTTTACCATTTCTTCACAAATAAAAGAACCGAATACAGGAGGGAAGTGAAGAAATACAAGAATTTCCTTGCTTCTGTCAGGAGACAATTTAATCGCTTCTTCAATACTCATTTTAAGGCGTGCAGATTCACGAAGGACTATTTTCTGATATTCAGCATCCTTATTGTTAGCATTCTGTAGCTTTTCATCTATATACCAGCCTCTTGTTCCACAAATTACAAAATTTTCCACCTCATATGCATTGTTGAATAAGAAATCTATATTATTAAAGCCATTTTCAAGTACAAATTTACGGTTTTTAGACATTGTACCCCACCAATAATCGTGGTTTCCCTTTCCAATAAGCTTTTTTCCCGGAAGGGAATTTATAAATTCAAAATCTGCCTTAGCTTCATTGAGATCTATTGCCCAAGAGATGTCCCCCGGTATTATTACGGTGTCATGGTCAGTAACAATGGCACGCCAATATTTTTCTATTTTACTTACATAATTCTGCCATCTGGCACCAAATATATCCATAGGCTTATTAACGGATATGGGCAGGTGTAGATCTGCCATTGTGAATACGGACATATGACCTCCTTTCAGCTTATTCCCTTGAAAAAGCTGTAAGCGTTTTCAAAAAATATTTTTTCGGATACTCTGTATCCGAATTTCCTTACAGATTCGTTAAAAAGTAATGGGATATCAGATATATTATTTATTCCATAGGGAAGCGTTGATACACCGTCAAAATCACATCCTAAGCAAATAGAGTTTTCACCGCCAATCGACAGGTAGTGCTCTATGTGGCTGAGTATATGATTAATATCAGCATTACCGTCCTCAGTAAGATGCTGTGGGCACAGGCATATGCCAACAAGTCCACCAAGGCTTACAATTTGTGAAAAATTTTCATCTCTTAAATTTCTATCGTGCTTACAAACAGCATATGAATTTGAGTGAGAAGCAATAATTGTCTTGTTGTATTTTTTAGCAAGCAGTATTACCTGATGTATAACAGGCAGGGATGCATGAGATATATCGGGTATGATACCGAGCTCAAAGCACCTTTTTACAACCTCAATTCCAAAAGAAGTCAGAGCTTTTTCGGTGTTCCATCCACCACCAATACAGCTGGTATCACGCCAGCACAAGGTAAGTATTTTTACTCCGTCACTATACAGTGTATCCAGTCTTGAAATATTGTTGTTTAATAGCCTTGCATCCTCAACTGCCAAGATGAATTTTTCCTTGTAAATGTTTTTGAAATCCTTTATAAATTCAATTCCTTGCTTGTGGGCATAGCTTACAGTGCTTTTGTATCTTTCGTATGCCTCGTCTGAAGAAAGATTGCTGTCACTCCATATTGCCAACACCTGTCTGTAGGGTGAAATGCCCGTGCATTTGTCAAGTGATATATGGAGAGGAGCAGAGGAAAACGAAAAATTACCGAGATACAATTCACTTAAGGTGTCGCAATGTAAATCGAATAAAGGAATCATGTTACCTCGTTATTGCATTTTCTATGTAATTAATTTGGTCAGTTTTTAATCGGTTACCTTTTTGAAATACAAGTATTTCGCATACATCTATGCGAATTTGTCTGTCTTTATATTTCTCTGGCAAGGACCTTGTATAGGAATTGGCAAAGTGAATCAGATTACTTTTCTTGTCTTTGTTGACTGCTGCTCCCGGTCTGACAGGATTTTTTAAGTCGGACCGTCTCGTTTTTACTTCAACAAATAGAATATGGGTTTTATTAATAGCAATAATGTCTGCCTCCAAATGTCCGATTTTAGAGTTTCTTTCTAAAATTTTGTACCCGTTTCTTTTGAGTAGCCTTGCACATTTGGCTTCTCCGAATTTGCCAACCATACCTGATGTAATCATCTTAGTCATTATTTAAGAATTTTAAAAAGCTGGGACGATGAACGGGGGAGGGACCGTACTTCCTTAGTGCCTCCATATGTACCTTTGTACCGTATCCCTTATGCTTGCCAAAGCCGTATTCGGGATATTCCTTGTCGTAATCATAGCATAAACGGTCTCTTGTGACCTTTGCAAGTATAGATGCTGCAGCTATAGAAGGGACCTTGGCATCTCCGCCTACGACGGTTTTTGTGGGAATGCTAAATCCTCGGGAGCAATTTCCGTCTATAAGTGCAAAATCAGCCCTTATACTTAATCCTTCAATTGCTCTTTTCATTGCGAGCATTGCCGCATTAAGTATATTAAGCTCCTCAATTTCTTCGACCGATGCAGATGCAACACAGTATGCAAGAGCCTTTTCTGTGATAATATCATATAATTTTTCACGTTTTTTTTCTGATAGCTTTTTAGAGTCATCAAGCCCGTCGATAACAGTGTCGGGAGGGAGAATACATGCAGCAGCGACTACAGGACCCATAAGAGGACCTCTGCCTGCCTCATCAACACCGCAGATTATCTTTATCTCATCAGTTAAGAAGTCTTTTTCGTAATCGTAATTAAGCATTTATATCCTCCGGACTTTCCAATGAAATATTACCTATTTTTGCATTTCTATACTCTTCGAGCAAAGTATTTGCAGTGCGTTCATAGTTTACCTCGCCACCGGAAATGAGAAAGCCTCTTTTTCTGCCTATTAGCTCAAAAATTTCGTGGTTCATCTCGCAGGCATCAAGCTCTTCTTTTTTGATTTTATATCTTGCCATAAGCTGATCGGGAGCTATTTTCTTGAGTCTTTCACATAAGAGAACTGCAATATACTCCACATCGAGAATAGCGTCTTTAATTGCTCCTGTAATGGCTAAGTTTTCACCAACCCTTTTTTCCTCAAACTTAGGCCAGAGAACACCGGGCATATCCATAAGGTCAAGTCCTATGGTAGTGGGTATCCATTGCTTGTTTAATGTTACTCCGGGGCGATTTTCCACTTTAGCTTTTTTGGCACCGCAGAGCTTATTTATGAGTGAGGATTTACCAACATTGGGTATGCCTACAAACATTGCTTTGATCTTTCTACCACTCATACCCTTTTCTTCATAGCGTTTGAGCTTGTCGGACATAATATCCTTTACTGCCTGAGCAAGCTGAGAAAAGCCTTCACCACTGATACAGTCCACGCTAATGGCATACCTATTACGGGATTTATAAAATTCTATCCATTTTTTAGTAGTTGATTTATCGGCGATTGATGCTTTATTCAATACAGTCAAGCAGGGCTTATCGCCTATTATTTTTGCAATTTCCGGGTTTTTGGAGCTATAGGGAATACGGGCGTCAAGTATCTCAACGATTATATCAACCTCTTTGAGATTCTCCGAAATTAACCTGCGGGTTTTTGCCATATGCCCGGGAAACCATTGAATAATATCTGATTGCATATATATGTGTCCTTTTCTTATTTATAGAGCTCCTCTACGGGAGAATGGGGATATTCTGTATACTGCCTTGCCTACGATATTATTTTCGTTTATAAATCCTATTTCAGCAATACGGCTGTCTGCAGAGTTAAGTCTGTTGTCTCCCATCACAAATACATGCCCCTCAGGAACAGTAGCTGTGAATATTCCTGTCATTGGATCATAGCTTCCACCCTCGGTCTGGGGAATACGGGAAGCAATGCCGAACTGATAATATGCGTAATCCTCGTCGAGAAGAATGCCGTCTACATATACACTTCTTGTAAGCATATTGATTTGAATTGTCTGACCCTCAGTTGCAATTACACGCTTTACAAGAGGAATATTGTAATTTTCATAATTTCCGTGGATAACCACAATATCACCGTTCTCCGGCTCGTAGGTAAAAAATGGGTTTACCACTATAACATAGTCTCCATCCTGCAGAGTATTGTTCATTGAGCTACCGGATACGATGCTTAATCTTGCTACAAACAAAAAAATAAACACTACACAAGCAAGGGCAATTACAAAGGATTCTGCCACCTCAAGAAAATTGGCATATAAACCTTTATATTTTTTTTCTTCATTTGTTTTATTTTCCAATTCTATCACCTCATAAAATAAGTGTTACAAAATATTTTACCACAAAAAAAATATTTTAACAATACCTTTTGATACAAAAAGTGTTATAATATAAAATAAAGTATTTATTGCAAGAAAGAGAAGCACTGAGCAGTATAATTTTAACCTAAAAAATAATTACAAAAAAATATTAAAAAACTATTGCAATTTGATTTGCCTTGTGATATAATCTTCGCAAGTGTGTAAATTTTACACCAACGGGATGGTCCGCTGCATGCTCTGTATGAACATCCTATGATTAAATGGAGGACCGAAAAATGGATAAGATCGGATCATTTGTAAACGAGCAGCTTAAGACAGAAGTACCCCAGTTTTCAATCGGTGACACTGTAAAGGTTCACAACTTGATTAAGGAAGGTACAAGAGAGAGAATTCAGATTTTCGAAGGAACAGTTATTGCAAGACACGGTGGTGGCATTTCTGCTACATTTACTGTAAGACGCGTTGCTTACGGTTGCGGTGTTGAAAAGACATTCCCTCTTCACTCCCCCAATGTTGCAAAGGTTGAGGTAGTAAGAGTTGGTAAGGTTAGAAGAGCAAAGCTTTATTACCTTCGCGACAGAGTTGGTAAGGCATCTAAGGTTAAGGAGCTTATCTAATTCACGAATTAAAGAAAATATCTCCGCTGATTATAGGCGGAGATTTTCTTTTTTTATCCATGCCTTCTTCTTTTTCTATTCTTACACTTAATTCTTTGTATCATCAGCGAAACAATAAAGCTTATCAAAATAACACCGAGTCTTAAAAGTATATTTTGAACACCTGTATCTGATTTTTCAAAAAATAATGAGATCAAATATGTAAAAATAAAAATTAATGCCCCAAAAACAGAGCCACCTAAGGGACCCATAGCAGGGGAACTCTTTGATAACATAAGTGTAGTTATCGCTGTGGAAAAATAAAGACAGAGAATACCACAAAGATCTATCTTCGATTTTGAGTCTTCTGTCCTGTAGAAAATAAAGCTTAAAAGAAAAATCATAATTATGGATATAATACAGAACACTGGAATAAATAAGAGACATTTTTTAAGTATGTAAAGGAAGGACATGTCATTTTGTTCGCCGCCTCGTCTTTTGTGTTTAGTGTGCATATAAAAACCTCGCAAATACTTTTTAGTAAAGTATATTTGCGAGGTATGATAATTATGAAGATTATTTTTCTTCCTTCTCGGTGATTTCCTCAGGCTTGTTATCTTCAGGCTTGTTATCTTCAGGCTTGTTATCTTCAGCCTTCTTGTTTTCAGCCTTCTTGTTTTCGGGCTTTTTATCCTCAACGATTTCAGCCTGCTCGATTTTGCCGGAGCTCTTCTCGTTAGAAGCAGCGGGAGTAACCTCGCCTCTCTTCATAGCAGCACTGACATCAACAGAACGGACAGCAGTCTTAAGGAATCTGATTTTTGTGCCTGCCTTACTTGTCTCAATAACAATAGTATCCTCTTTGATGCTTACAATTTCACCAACGATGCCACCAATTGTTGTAATTTCATCGCCTACCTCAAGACCGTCACGCATTTTTGTAGCCTCACGCTCCTGCTTCTTATTGGATCTGTACATAAAATAGAATACAACAACTATAAGAGCTATCATAATGATGGTAACCCATCCACTGCCACCTTCAGCTGCGGCAAAAAGTGCTAAAACATTATTAAACACTGTAAATATACCTCCATAAAAATAAATTTCTAAAACATTATAACCTATTAAAATAGTTTTGGCAATACTTTATACAAAAATTAACAAAAAATTTTTATATTTAAAAGAAAAGTGTTTGCATATTACATTGAAATAAAACCTATATTATGTTAAAATATAAAATATGAAGTGTATAATAGATGAAAAATGGAACGGTAAAATCCTCAAGGATTATCTGACAAAGGAGCTATCGCTGTCTTCAAGAATGATAAAATCACTTAAAAAGCTTGATACAGGAATACTTGTTAACGGAAGGAGAGTATTCGTTAATATATGCTTGAAAAAAGGTGATATTCTCGAGCTTGATTATACAGACCACGATGACGATGTTAATGAATATCTTATAAAAACAGATATTCCCATAAATGTAGTATACGAGGATGAAAATATTACCGTAGTAAATAAAAGTTCAAATATGCCTACCCATCAATCGATAAATCATTACACCGATACTCTTGCCAATGCTTTGGCGTACAGATATAGGGACAGACCATATGTGTTCAGGGCAATAAACCGACTTGATAAAAATACAAGTGGTATCGTAGTTACTGCAAATAATAGGTTTTTTGCAGATTTTTTATGTGCAAAGCTGAAGAACGGTGATTTTATAAAAGAATATATAGCTATTGTTGAAGGTAAGATTGTATGTCCCGGACAGATATGTGCTCCCATCAAAAGATGTGAAAATACTATTATGCTGCGTGAGGTATGTGAAGACGGAGAATATGCATTAACCGAGTATACTCCTATTATGAGCTGTGATGAAATTACTGTACTTAAGGTTCGCCCGATAACAGGAAGGACACATCAAATCAGAGTGCATATGAAGCATATTGGACATCCTATTGTTGGAGATGATTTATACAATACAGAAAATCCTTTTATCAGTAGACAAGCCCTCCATGCGTATAAGCTAAGTATACACGGAGTTGGAGAATATGTTGCTCCAATTCCTAATGATATGGATAAATTAATTCGGAGATATTTTGAAAGCTATGAAATTATTTAATAAGGTAAAAGAATATGTCCCTCGATGGGCACTGATAATATTTGCTTTAACATTTATAAGTGGAATTATGCTAATAATAGAGAAGTATTCTGTTGGTTTTGCCGATTTTGTAAATGATGTATTAAGCAGACCGGTAAGACCTGTAATGGCGTGGCTTACTGCATGGCTTCCTATATCTCTGGCAGAAATTTTAATAATTATATCCCCACTCTGGATAGGTTTTTTGATTTATCTGGCTTATAAAAAAGCAAAGAAAGGAATAAAGCAGACTGTAAGATATATATCATTCCTTTTGTGTATAATTTGCTTTGTATTTATCAGCTTTGTATGGACCTATTCGAGTGGTTACTACAATACAAAATTAGATACAAAGCTTGGATTTAATAAGGTATATATTGGTAAAAATGAATTATATGAAACTTCTGTATGGCTTTCTGAAAAATTGAATAGCTTGGCGAATGATGTAAGCTATGGAGAAAATAATGCGTCCTATACCGATATGTCGTATGATGAATTGAGCAAGGATATATATCACGCCTACTCTAAGGTGTCATCGCAATACGGAATTATTCATAATTTTCCATCAAGAATAAAGCCTATTATGTTAAGTGAGCCTATGACATATACACATATTTCAGGCGTGTATACATTTATGACTGGAGAGTCAAATCTTAATGTCAATTACCCGGATTTCATAGTTGTATCCTCGTTAGCACATGAATTTGCCCATCAAAGAGGTATAGCTAGAGAAGAGGAGGCAAATTTTGTTTCGTTTCTTGTTTGTACGTCCTCGGATGATCCTTTTATTCAATACAGTGGGTATCTTGATGTGTTTTTAACAGTTTCTGATCATTTGTTTGATGCTGACCCTGATTTGTACTTTCAAGTAATTAATAGTCTTGACATCAGAATAAGAAAGGATATGAAAAGCTACAGCGAGTTTTTCGATAAATACAGGGATTCCAAGGCATCCGATGTGGCAGGCTCTGTAAATGATAAATTTCTACAGGCAAACGGACAGGAAAACGGTACAAAAAGCTACGGAATGGTAACCGATTTATGTGTTGCGTATTATTATGATTTAATTAGGGAGTGAGAAACTTTTACATTTCCTGCGAATATAATAAACTAAAAAATTATATTCGAGGGACAGATGGAAAAAATATTTGTTCAAGGTGGAGAAAAGCTGTACGGAACAGTAAAAATAAGTGGAATGAAAAATTCTGCATTGCCCATAATTTTTTCGACAATTTTGATAAAAGGGGAGAGTATACTCGAAAATATACCTATTGTAAGTGATGTTCATAATGCTTTGAGTATACTATCTCAAATGGGAGCTACTGTAAAATATGAGGACCTCCATACAGTAAGAATAAAAACGGAAAATATTGATCCCAACAGCCTGAATATGGAGCTTATATCAAAAATGCGGGCATCAAGCTATCTGATGGGTACACTTCTCACAGCTTTTGGAAAGGTAATGATGGCGTATCCCGGGGGCTGTAATTTTGGACAGAGACCAATTGATGAGCATCTTAAAGGATTTACTAAAATGGGTGCAAAATGCAAAGAATGTGACGGATTTGTAGAAATTACCACAGATAAAAAATTAAAAAACGGTAAAATAACTCTTGACAAAATTTCTGTAGGTGCTACAATAAATATGATACTGGCATCCGTTCTCACCGAAGGAAAAACTATCATATGTAACACAGCAATGGAGCCTCATATTGATGATACTATATGCTTTCTCAACAAATGTGGTGCTAATATCAGACGAGTAGGAAACACTATACATATTCGGGGAGTAGACCAATTAAAGGGTGTCAGATACAGTATATTTCCCGACACTATTGAGGCACTTACATATATATCGTGTGTAGGAGCCACTAAAGGTGTGATAGAGTTAAAAAATATACGGACAGAGCATCTGTCAAGTATGTTACCACTCTTTGAATATATGGGTATGGATATTACCGATTTTGGCAATGATACCTTAAATATCAGGTCATCAATACAGCTCTGCGGAGCACATGTAAGGACAGCACCCTATCCGGGATTTCCAACGGATTTTCATCCACAGTTTTCATCTTTGCTGTGCTATACAAACGGTGGTGGTAGCGTTGATGAAACTATCTTCCCGGGACGATTTGCTTATGTTAATGAGCTTAAAAAAATGGGGGGGCGTGTCGATAAAACCAACAGCCAGGTGTTTATTATGCCATCTGAGCTTACAGGGACAGAGACTTGTGCTACTGATTTAAGAGCAGGAGCTGCACTTATTGTTGCGTCTCTTGGAGCAAAAGGAGTAAGCACGGTAAATAATGTAGGTTTTATTCTTCGTGGGTATGAGGATATCGTAGGCAAGCTTTCATCACTTGGTGCGATAATAAAAGTAATATAAGAAAAGGAGATATAAAAATGACAGTAACTAAAAAGACAGTAATCGGAGATGTTCTTGACTTTAATCCCGAAACAGCACAGTTCTTCTTTGAAATTGGAATGCATTGTCTTGGTTGCCCCCACTCCAGAGGTGAGGCAATTGAGGATGCTTGTGCAGTTCACGGTACTGATGCAGATGCTCTTGTAAAGAAGCTTAATGACTTTTTATCAAACGCAAAATGAGAGAAATTACTTTAAGTAAGAGACTCAGCGCCGCAGCGTCACTTGTGCGTAGCGGCGCCGTTTGTGCAGATATAGGAACTGATCACGCATATATTCCTATCAGTCTCGTTTCAGAAAATAGAGTAACCCACGTTATTGCATCGGATGTTAATGAAGGTCCTATACGGATAGCTAAGGAAAATATCAAAAGCTGTGGGCTAGAGGATAAAATCACCGTGACCGTTGCAAACGGACTTGACGGAATTGAAAAGTATTCTCCTACTGACATTTTAATTTGTGGAATGGGTGGAGAGCTGATAGTAAAGATACTAAATGCATCTGAGTACATAAAAAAACAAGGTGTTAGATTAATTTTACAGCCAATGACATCTGTTAAGGAGTTAAGAGAATACCTTAAAAACGGATTTAACATTGTAGAAGAAATAATTGCTCTTGATTCAAATAAGCTATATCAGATTATTTGTGCAGAGTATGATGGAAAGAAAAGAGAATATACTGATGCAGAGCTTGAGCTGGGTAAAATAAATATAGCAAAAAAGGAGCCATTATTTTACGAGTTACACAAAAGACTTGTAGAAAAAAGAAAGAAAAGATTAAATGGACTTAAGGAGGGAGGATATCCCACTGAGTGTATTGAAATGGAAATAAAAGAATTGGAGAGTATAATATGACCTTCCGTGAGCTTTATAGTAAAATAGACGAGAAATTTCCTAAGAGCTTGAGCTGTGAGTGGGATAATGATGGAATTATGTGTATGCCTGCCCCTGACAGACAGGTTAAAAATGTGCTGATTTCCTTAGATATTACTGAGAATGTGGTTGATTTTGCTATTGAAAACGGATTTGATACCATTGTTTCTCACCATCCTCTTGTATTTCATTCTCAAAAGTCCTTAAGCATAGAGAATTATACACAGAGAAAGCTTATTAAGCTTGTGATGGCAAACATAAATGCAATGTCATTCCATACTCGTCTTGACGCTGCAATGGACGGTGTAAACGATGTTCTGAGCAATTTGGTGCACCTATATAATGCAGAGGTTGATAGCATTGATCCTATTGGTAGAATAGCTCCCATCTGGGAGTCGGAAAATGATGTTACATTACCTGAATTTGCCAAATGGGTAAAGCTCTGCCTTGGTTCTCCATGTGTGTTTTATAGTGGTAACAGAGTAGTTAAAAAGGTATACATATGTGGTGGAGATGGCAAGGATATGATACCTGCTGCTATAGCTAACGGAGCTGATACCTTACTTACAGGAAGGGCAAGCTATAATACTATGGTTGATGCCAAGGATATGGGGCTAAATATTGTTGAGGCGGGACATTATTATACTGAAAATCCTGTTTGCGTAGCATTTGAAAATTTTATTTCTTCTTTGGATAGCTCCATTAAAACCAAAAAAATCGAGTCAAACAATATACAAATAGTTAAATAATTTTTAATTTTTTCAAAATTACCTATTACATTTTCTCAAAAATTTATGTTAAAATATAGGTACAATAAGTAGTTTACAGCGTATAGACATACTGTTGTAGACTACTTTTTTTATGAGGTGAGAGAGATGTATACAGTAGGTACAACAGTAATATATGGCTCTGAGGGTGCTTGCAAAATTTCTGAAATTACGGATAATTGCTTTGAAAATTCCCCTAATAAGCGTTTATATTATGTATTAATTCCTGTTAAGGGTGAGGGAAAGATTTTTGTTCCATGTGATAATGAAATACTTGTTGCGAGAATGAAAAAGGTGTTATCCCCTCAGGAAATTAAGGAGCTTATAAGTATTGATATGCCCGAAATAGAGTGGATTGCAGATAATAGACAGCGTAACAGGACCTATAAGGAAATGCTCCAGTCCTACGATAGAGTAAAAATAATTGCATTAGCCAAGCTGTTGTACGGAATAAAATGTAATACAATGGATAAAAGACGCCTTTATGTCTCCGATGAGGAAATACTTAAAAGAGCCATCAAACTACTCCATGCAGAATTTTCAATAGTATTAAAGATAGAGCCCGATGAGGTAATGCCATATATATTTGGAAATATTACCTGTGAAATAAAATAAAAATTAAGTCTGTATTTATCAAAACTGTTTTGGTTGTATACAGACTTTTGTTTTTTCTATTGACATTGACGCAACGTCAAGTGTTATAATAAAATAAAAGAGAGGTGAAATAATGAATAATAAGCTTTATGATATAAATGAGGTTTGTAGGCTATTAGATACAACATCGAGAACATTAAGATTTTATGAAGAAAAAGGAATTATAAGCAGTACAAAGGTTCCATTTAATTCTCGTAGGCATTATTCGGAGGAGCAGATTGATCATATTCGAAATATAATGGTTTTGCGAGCTTTAGGCTTGCCAATTAAATTTTTATTAGAATATCGGACAGAAAACAGAGATGTTAAAGACATCATATTGGAAAGAAAAGCCGAAATATATGCTTTATTAGAAAAGAAAAACAGAGAGCTTATTCTTCTTATTGAGGCAATAGAAAAGATAGAGTCAGGTGAAGATATCTTTAATAATAATAAACCTATGCAAAATATGAATGCATACTACAGTAAATTAGTTGAAAACTGCACCAAGCTATTTGTAGAAGGAAAAATAAAAGAGCTATATAAGCATTTTAGTAAAAAAATGGAAGAGTACCGTCCTATTTCATCTTTTGAAATTATCAGAGATGATATCTTAAAGCCAATTGGAAGCTTTGTATCATATGGTAAAATAGAGATTGATAGAATATATGATAATATATATTATCAAAATCTGTATTATGAAAAAATGGGATTAGAGGTTAAATATGTATTCATAAATGATAAAATAGGTGGATTTTGGCTTAATTATTTTGAATTGAGGTAAGGTATATGAAATTTAAGGTTGTTATTTTATATCTTCTGCTTATTATTTTTACTTTTTCACTTATTTCTTGTAGTTTAGATACTACTAAAACCACAGTCGGATGCAACATAGAAAAGATTGTACCTGAAACAAATAATGAGCTTTTCGACTTGATTTTGAATAGTATAGAAAACAAATCATTTGATAATCTTTACAGCTACACATCCGAGGAAATATGTGGTATATTGAGTAAGGAAGCATTTATGGATATTTTTGAAGATATCTCAAGGATATCGGGAAATCTAAAAAGTATAACAGATAAAAGCAGTAAAACGGATGGAGATGTTGAAAGCTATTTTGCTTTATTTCATTTTGAAAATATAGATTTGGAATTTCATGTTAAGATAAAGGATATAAAAATTTATACGATTAACTATAATATATACTTTACTCGTACTTTTGAAATTGAATATACAGATAATGTTATAGAAAGATATTTTATTTTGGAAAATGACGGATATAAATTAAACGCAGTTTACACATATATCAATGATGGTAATGAGCATCCTGCGATATTACTTATACCAGGTTCGGGTCAGTGTGACTATAATGAAACTATAGGTGTGCATAAGCCATTTGAGGATATTGCACTGGGACTTGCGAAAGAGGGAATATGCTCGTTGAGAATCGATAAAAGAACTCTAAATTATGCTTCATCTTTTAAGTTAACAGACGGCTTGGATGAAGAGTATATAAGTGATTTCAATAAGGCTATAGATTATTTAAGAGATAATAACAAGGCTGATATTTATTTGTTGGGTCATTCTCTCGGTGGACAGATAGCTGTGGAGTTTTCTACTATAAACAGTGATATACAGGGTATAGTATTACTAAATAGCTCAGCAAGACATTTAGCAGATATAATGACGGATCAATATATTTGTGCCGATCCCCAGAATAGCGATATTTACATTCAATATTCTAACATAATCAAAGAAATGAATACCTTAACTGCAAAAGGATATTATTATTATGGTGCTACCGATTATTATTGGGCGTCATATAATACACTAAATACACTTGATGGTATTAGAGATTTTGATAGAAGTATATTGATTATTAACAGTACATTCGATAAACAAAGCTTTTCTTCGGATATTGAATTGTGGAAAAATAGCTTAATAGAGCAGGATAATGTAAATATTCAAATCTATAATGACATTAGCCATTACGGATATAAAATTGATACAAGTAATATAATCTCCTTATATACTAAATCAGAGTTCCCGGAAGAAATAATAGATAATATATCGGTTTTTTGTAAAGGAAAATGAGAAAGTGAAAAAATATATAGTATTGTTTATAATTGTGTTATCTGTAATACTGACCTCGTGTCAGGTAAGCATTGGTGATAGTACATTTTATGTACACTGGCTTGTAATTGCAATTCCTGTATTTATTTTACTCTTATTAGTGGGAATTTCCTTTGGAAGAATAAAGTATTATTGCCCAAACTGTAAAAAAACTTTTTACACAAGCTGGATTAAGTGCGTATTCTCAGTGCACATAAATAATGAAAGAGCCTTGAAATGTCCTCACTGTAAAAAAACAAGCATGTGCTATCCTTCTAATAATCAGGAGCATAAAAAATGATTTATGCCATATATATCACGATTACATTAGCTGTAAACATTATTTTGGCAGTAGCTTTTAACTCAAGCTTAAACATATCATTTATTCCTGTGATATTTGCTGTATTTATGATTTTTATAGGTATATATCAGTATCATAATAGGCAAAAGGGAGATTTTAATATTAACAATTTTTCCGATTTATCCGAAAAGGAATGGGAAAAAGTTTCGGTTTACATATCACGGTCCTTTATTATTTTTACACCTTTTAATTTTCCGTTGATATTTTTCTTTCACATGTATGTTAAAATAATAATTACAGTCTGCATAGTGATTTTAGCATTTATCGGAGGTCCGATTATTTATAAAATAAAAAACCGCTGAAAAGCGGTTTTATTTTATTGCATATAGATTTAAGTCCCAGGCGGGAATGTAGGGGAATCTGCGTAAATAAAGCTTATATTCGGGATGAATACTTTTTACAAGGGAGGGGAGGAGATACATATCTTCGTTTCTGTGATATAGGGATATAAGAAGATCCGGCTGGGATGCTTTTATAATTTTTTCACTTCCTATTATTGCTTCGTATTCTGTACCCTCAACATCGTATTTTATAAAATCCACAGCATCTACTATGCTGTCGAGTCTTCTTGCCTCAATGGAAATTACCTTTGATTTGTGAGAGTTTGTACCGTCCTTGGAGGAATTTCTGTTTCCTGAGGAAATAAATTCAACAATATCATTTTTATCAAAAGAAGCGTAGTTGAAGGGGAGCACAGTTGCTCTTGATTCTGCTTCTGCATAGGCTGATAACTTTTTGAAATTACGGACATCCGGCTCGAAAGCATATATTTTTTCTAAATTGGGACAGCAGTTAAGGTATGAACGGACAGTATCACCGTTATATGCACCTAAATCAGCGTATGATTTATAATTTTCACACTTTAATAGCTCTTTATTTACATTTTCCTCTGTATCCTCGGTTGCTTTGAGGTACTTTAGCTTACCTGTGAGCTTATATCTTATTATATTATCGAAAATAAGCTTGGATTTTTCATCAGCCATCATCTCCCTGACACGGTATAGGTCAGATAAATGAAGGTCAAAAAAATCTTCAGTAAATAGCTCTCCTTGACATACCGGAACATCAGGAGCATAAAATTCGTGCTGTTTATCAAGCTCATACATAATATTCATAACATCAGGAAGGCGTGACCCAAAGGAAAGTATAATAATTATATCCTTTCCGTATTTTTCACAAGCCTCGGAGTAGGAAATAACTCTTTTCCCACGATATAAATGACCACGGACAAAGCCGTCACTTGCAAATACATCCTTGTATTCAATTCCGAATTTTTCAAAATATCCGATTATTTTATCGGCACCGTTACCCATTCCATATATAAGTATAGGTTTGTTTGTACTTTTTAGGTGGGTCCATAAATCGCATTTTAATTCGTTAAATATGTGATTTTTATAATTTATCATATAGTTTCCTTGATTTTACATTTAGATTTTGATATAATAACACTGTAAATAATTATACAATATAAATTACGAAAGGTCAAGGTATAACTATGGATTGTATTTTTTGTAAAATAGCAGAGGGAACAATTCCTTCAAATAAGGTATATGAGGACGAGAGGATTATTGCATTTTATGACCTGAATCCACAGGCAAAGGTTCATGTGCTTGTAATTCCTAAGCTCCATATAGCGTGTGCAGATGAAATAAATGCTGATAACAGCGGAGAAATTGCTTATATCTTCGAGAAAATCCCTCAAATCGCAAGAAAAACGGGAATTATAAACGGTTACAGAATAATCTCCAATTGTGGAGATGACGGATGTCAGAGTGTTAAGCATCTTCATTTCCATATTATCGGTGGCGAAAAGCTTTCCGAAAAAATGGCATAGTAAAAACCGAACAGAGAATAGACTCTGTTCGGTTTTCTTGTGTGAATAATGGTGTATTTTTCAATTATATTTGTTTTTTTATGCTTTGTAATGCTGTTTTTTCCAGACGAGATACTTGAGCTTGTGAAATACCTATTTCATTTGCTATTTCACTTTGGGTTTTACCGGCATAGAAACGCATATTAATTATTTTTTTCTCTCTTTCATTAAGCTTTTTTATTGCTTCCTTTATAGCTATATCCTCTATCCAGGCTTCCTCATCAGCTGAGGAATCTCTTAATTGATCTATTACATAAATAGAATCCTCAGAATCGCTATATACAGGATCATACAGAGAAACCGGCTCTGTAATGGCCTCTAATGCACATACTACATCTTCCTTTTTTTCCTTCAATTCATTTGCTATTTCCTCAACAGTAGGCTCTCTATCCCATTCACAAGTTAAAGTTTCCTTTACCTGTAATGCTTTATATGCCAAATCTCGCACTGATCTACTTACTCTGATCATATTGTAATCACGCAAAAACCGTTTAATTTCTCCTATTATCATAGGCACGGCATATGTGGAAAATTTTACATCTAAAAGGATGTTAAAATTGTCTATTGCTTTGACTAATCCAATACAACCAATTTGAAAAAGGTCATCCATATTCTCATTTTTGCTCGAAAATCTTTGGACAATAGAGAGCACTAATCTAAGATTGCCTTCTATTAACTCCTTTCTTGCTTTCATATCGCCGTTTTTGCTTTTTATAAGGAGCTCCTTTTTTTCTTTATCGGAAATTGTTTTCAACTCAGATGTATTTACACCAGTTATTTCAACCTTGTTATAGTACATTTTTATCCCCCGAATTTTTGTATCAATTATTGACATGGGGAATTTTTATTATACAATTTTACCTTTTCCAATTTATTCATTTTGGAGTAAAAATATAAAATAATCGACACTTGTAGGCACTTTTTTATTTTTACAAGACTTTTAACAGGTCTTTTCTTAAATAGAAATATTTTTATAAATCTATTGAAATTACCTTTTATATATGGTAAAATATACCCGTTATAAAAGGCGTGTTGTTTTTACAAAAATTTATAGTTCGGAGGTATTGAACATGGAAAAAATAAAAATGACCACTCCTCTTGTTGAAATGGACGGAGACGAAATGACCAGAATCATCTGGCAGATGATTAAGGACGAGCTTCTTTATCCCTTTGTTGATCTCAAGACAAAATATTACGACCTTGGTCTTCCTGAAAGAGAAAAGACAAAGGACCAGGTTACTTTTGATGCTGCATACGCTAACCAGAAGTACGGTGTAAGCGTCAAGTGTGCAACAATTACACCTAATAAGCAGAGAGTTGAGGAGTATAATCTTACAGAAATGTGGAAGAGCCCCAACGGCACTATTCGTGCTATTCTTGATGGCACTGTATTCCGTGCTCCTATTCTTATTGATTCAATTAAGCCTGCTGTACGCAACTGGAAAAAGCCTATTACAATTGCCCGTCATGCATATGGTGATGTATATAAAGCAACAGAGTACAGAGTACCCGAGGAAGGTAAAGCTGAGCTTGTATTTACTGATAAAAATGGTAAGGAGAGCTTCCGTAAGACTATTTATGATTTTGAGTGTCCCGGCGTTCTTCAGGGGCAGTATAACAAGGATGATTCTATCCGTTCCTTTGCTCATTCTTGCTTTAATTATGCTATAAACACAAAGCAGGACCTTTGGTTTGCTACAAAGGATACGATCTCAAAGCAGTACGACCAAACCTTTAAGCTTATTTTCAAGGAAATCTATGATGCAGATTATAAGGAAAAGTTTGAAGAGCTTGGAATCGAATATTTCTATACACTTATTGACGATGCTGTAGCTCGTGTAATTCGTTCTGAGGGTGGATACATCTGGGCATGTAAAAATTACGACGGTGATGTTATGTCGGATATGGTATCTACAGCATTTGGCTCTCTTGCTATGATGACATCAGTTCTTGTGTCTCCTAACGGTCAGTATGAGTATGAGGCAGCTCACGGTACAGTAACAAGACATTACTATCGCTACCTTAAGGGAGAGGAAACATCTACTAACCCAATGGCTACAATTTTTGCATGGTCCGGTGCTCTTCGTAAGAGAGGAGAATTTGATGGACTTTCCGACCTTGTTTCCTTCGCAAATAAGCTTGAGGAGGCTTGTATTGACACACTTAATGATGGTATTATGACTAAAGACCTTGTTGGACTTGTTGAAGAGGGAACAAAGGCAACAGCAGTAAACACAATTGGCTTTATTAAGGCAATTCGTGAAAGACTTGAAGCTAAATTGGCATAAGTAAATAAAAAAAATCGGGTTCAAATATGAACCCGATTTTTTTATTTGATTAATTTCATAAGCTTTTGCATTTTATCATTTGAAGGAGTGTTAAACCTTGTCAGCTCCTTGTTTATCGCTTCATATTTATGCTCCCCAAGGGAATGATATGGCAAAAGCTCTGTTTTTTGGGGATATCCGTACATTTCGTAGAAGCTTTTTAACTCGTTAATTTCCTCTTCTGAATCATTTATGCCGGATATTATGGGAACCCTTACCCAAATTTCTTTATCAATTAAGAGAAGCGACTTTAGGTTGTCAAGTATCAAAGTATTTTGCACACTTGTATATTTTTTATGTACGGTACTATTCATACATTTTACATCATAGATAATTAAATCGGTATAGGGAAGTATTTGTTCAAAGCTTGAGTAAGGTATATATCCTGCAGTATCAACAGCAGTATGTATATTGTTCTCCTTGCATTTTTGCAAAAGCTCAGTAAGAAAATCAATTTTCAGCATACATTCTCCACCGGAAAATGTTACGCCACCACTCGAATTTTTATAATATGGAATATCTTTTTTTATAATTTCCATTATTTCATCTGCTGTGTATTTCTTGCCACACAGGGCTTTTGCACCGGTTAGACACTCCCTTGTGCACCTACCGCATATAATACAGGATTCCTTGCTTTCACAGAAATTCCTGCAAATTCCACAAGATGTGCACTTACTCTTGTAAAACATTATTTGTGGCTCGAAATCCTGGCTTTCCGGATTATGACACCAAGTGCATTTCAGGTTACATCCCTTGAAAAATACGGTTGTACGTATTCCGGGACCGTTGACATAGGAGCCTCTTTGTACATCAAAAATAATTCCCGTCATTTATCCGTCCTCATAATAATATCATTTTGTATGCTTTCATTCAAATTAACAAAATAGTCGGAGAAGCCACTTACTCTTACTCGGATATGTTTATATTTATCGGGATTTTCCTTTGCGGCAATAAGATCCTCCTTAGAAATGTAGGTAAGCTGAAAGTGAACTCCTCCGTTTCTAAAGTAGGTCTCGAAGGTGTCAACCAATTTACTAAATTGCTCGTCATCCTCCACAAGCTTTTTATCAAGAGAAACGTTCGTAACTGTTGAGCCACAGGCAATAAGATTTTTATGAGCAACAATGACAGAATTAAGCAGAGCAGTAAGTCCGTTTCGGTCCCGTCCCTCATTTTGTCCAACGCCAAATTTCATCATATCTCCCATATATCTACCGTCGGGAGTTGCAAGGGTATCCTCTCCGTACCATTTATAATGCTCGTTATATCCAGCAAGGTCGCCTACAAGCCATTGATAGCCAAAAATATTCTTCTTGCCGTTAATAAATTTGTATAAGCTATCATAAAAAAGAGAGGTAATATAGTTTGACAAATTGTCATCATTACCGAAAAAGTCGGTAGTATTAAGTATTACCGTCCGATACATACCATAGCCCTGCCAATTAGAATGTAATGCGTCTATTAGTGATTTCATAGACATTAGCTTTTCATCAAATACATATTTTTTTACAACTATTAAGCTATCAATAACATTGATTATTCCCATAAGCGTGGGCGAGGCAATTGCAGTATTACAGCCACCTTGGGTAATACTTTTGGCATTTTCGATACAATCACAGGCAAATAAGCTGGATATATAGTTTATGTCTCTGGCTCTTATTTTATTATATTTATTATCATACTCGAATATTTTTTCTAAGTCGTCAAATAATATACTTTCATAAATTCCATAGAATTCATCAAAGGATTTGCAATTTATAATTTTTCCGTAATTTTTATGGAAAAGCGTTTCTATGGAGTGTAGCAAATTACCTTTTGAATTACTGCCTGCCATAGAGCCCAAAAACGCAGGCTCATTGCACCCAACCGTGGTGTAGGAAACAGCTTTTTCAAACGGTATGCCACAGATTTTGGTATAGCAAGCAATTCGCATATCGTCATTGGTAAATGCAATTCGCTTGTTAGGGTCCTTCCTTTCGCAGTCCATCATAAACCACAACACATCTTTGGGTGTTTTACTTGTCCAACGAAAGGTAAGCTGTGGTATATAAGTGGGCAGCTCCATGAGGGATTCAACTATCAGGACTGAGAATTCATTAAATCCGTCGATACCGTCCTCCAAATATCCACCTATACAGAAATGAGACTGTCCTCCCCTTGTGAAGTGAGGAGAGCTGATGTGTGTGTAGGATTGAAGCATAAGAAAAAACTCCTGTAAATATTCCTTGGCTTCATCCCGTGTTATGGTACCATTTTTAATATCATTGAAATAAAAAGGTGATAGATATCTGTCAAGAGTGCCCACGCTATCCGGATTGGCACTAAAACAGATATACATTGTAAGTATTGCTTCATATAGGCTTGACGGAGCATTTCTTGGAACCAGGAGCAGAGAGCTGGCAAGTTTTTCAAGGTTGTTTTTCTTAGTAGGATCGCTAACAGATTTGGAAAATTCAAGTACTTTATCAGAACATTTTTCTGCCCATTTTATAATAGTGTTAGCGACATCTTTAAGACCCTTAAGAAATTCTAATTCCTCAGGCTTATAATGCATAAGAGCAGAGGCGTCAATATCCTCTATAATTCCTTTAATGCCCTTTTTCAGTACTCGGCTGTAATCTCCCGTTGCATGCTGCCATTCCATAGTGGATAGATTGCCGATTTTCTTTAGATAGAAATTTTTAAGAGCAATAGCAGTATTTTTATGCCCACTACGGTTAAAGGCATCTCCTACCACGCTTCCGTCAAAGCGAAAAAGACCCGTGAATAGAGAATTCTCGGTAATAACAGGCTTCTGGCAAAGGATATATTCACATAATCTTTTTACATTCATTTGCTCTGTAGGAAGAAAATAGTCGTATCTGTCGAAATTTGGTTTTATTGTTTCAACATACATTTTACCATCAAGGGTAAGAGCACATAATTTACTGATTCTTTCGTTCATATAATACTCCACATAATCTATGATATAACTATATTTTACATACTTAGGATAAGCTTGTAAATGGGCTAAATAATATTTTTGTATTTTACGACACTATTTATTGATTTTATAATATGTTTATGGTATAATTATAAGGGGTGATTTTGTGAATAAGAATTTTATAATAACCTCTATTGAACAGGTTATACTCGTTGGAAAAGAAAAATATATGGACAAAAATCTCCACTTTTCCAATAGCTTATCGTTTAATGAGATAATATTTCATTTTTCAGGCTCATCCATTGTACATTTTGGAGAACAGAGCTTGAAGGTTAAGGAAAATACAGTTCGTTTTCTTCCTAAAGGAACCGTATCTCGATATAATGTACACAGAGAGATACCCGGAGAATGTATAGATGTCTTTTTTTTAACGGATAAACCCGTATCTGAAAAGGCTTTTGTGTGGGAATCAGATAAAAAGGAGCAAATCGGAGCCTTATTTAGAAAGCTGTTCATATGTTGGACATCCAAGTCTGACGGATATTATATGAAATGTATGTCATACCTGTATAGAATAATTGCGGAAATTCAGTCAGCAGAATGTGTCTCTAGGGAACAGTATAATAAGATCATACCTGCGATAGATGAAATAAACAGAGAGTTCCTTAATAAAAACTTGTCAAGCTCTCATCTTGCAGAAATATGCAACATCAGTGAAACATATCTAAAAAAGCTATTTAACAAAAAATTTGGTATTCCTCCTAAGAAGTATATAATACAAAAGAAAATAGATTACGCTTGCGAGCTGTTATTACTGGGACGCTATACCGTCACCGAAATTGCGGAAATGTGTAATTTTGGAGATGTATACTATTTCAGCAGACAGTTTAAGGAGTATATGGGAGCTTCTCCTTTGGAGTATATTAAAAGGGTAAAATAATATGCAATTCAACCTCAGGTTGAAAATAGTAATAAAAACTCAACAAAGATACTATTGAAAGTTGATTTTTTAGATGCTACAATTAAATCATAAGGTGGCCGCCAATTATACTAAGGAGGAAACAATATGTTGGATCAAAAAATATTTGGAGAAAAGTTAAAAAATCATAGAAAGATGCTGGGTTATACTCAGGAGGCAGTTGCCGATAAGCTTGGAGTATCTGCTCAAGCAGTTTCAAAATGGGAGTCCGGAGATTGCTTACCTGATTGTATAAATTTGAAGGCGATAAGTGATTTGTATAAAATATCCGCTGATGTGCTTTTTGAAACGGAAAGCAACGGAGATTTGAAGGCGGTTTCGGATAAAATAGAGCAGATAGGCACAGAATTTATCTGGGCTAATGTGGCTAAATATGAAAATATTCATTTGGAACTGGGAAATGATCTATTAAGCATGTGGAAGGGCTTGTATTTTGCAGAGTGTGGCGATAAAGAGAAAAGTAAAGAAAGTAAAGAACAAGGAAATCTCAGAATTTGTGGCCCATTTGGTACAAAGATATGGGATGATGAGGGAATTACCTGTGTTATTAAGTCCGAATTTATAAGAAATATAGCTCCTTCATCTGACAGAAGCTATGATATATTAAGCGATCTATGTACAAGGGAAGGACAGCAGATTATAAGAATGCTTTATCCTCACAAGCCTATTTCAAAGGACAAAATTATTGAAGAAACAGGAATCGAAATTCATAGGCTTAATGAATTGCTTCTTAAATTTACAGAGGGAAATATTATTGAATATATTTGCGATAACAGAGTTCATTTTTCTGAGTCGGGATATAAGCTTAACGGATGCTGTGGTATAGCAGCATATATGATAGCTGCCACCCTTTATATACTTGATAAAAAACAGTATACAGTTAGTGAATATATTTGTAATCCGGATTGAATGCTGTGTATAACTATTTCAAATAGAATAAAGCAATATAGGCAGGAGCATAAAATCTCACAAGAACGATTTGGGGATATGCTTGGTGTATCGGCACGGGCTGTATCGAAATGGGAAAGACAATTATCTTATCCCGATATAATGCTATGGCTAAGTTTATCTAAAATTCTTTCTTGTAATATAGAGGATTTCTTTGAAGAAATATAAAAAAATCGGTTCAAGCTAAATACTTGAACCGATTTTTGTATTTTAGATAATTTCAATAGATTCCTTTACTGGGATATTTTCAAATATAAGTGTATTTTTATCTTGCTTGAAATCAATTTTCTTTCCGTCAATAATAAAAGTATTTATTTACTAATCATGTCTTAAATTTGGTACATTGATAATATTTCTTAAGAAATCATAGAAATATATATTGACTTTATAAATCATCAAAGACTATAATGTAAGTAGGAAATTCTCTCAAAAAAGAAAAAGCCTTCCGAAGAAAGCTTTTTTCACACACGCTGTGTAATCGGCATAGCCGACGATTTGAGAAAATCTTTTATTTGAACTCGTAGTGTAATTTATAAGGGAATAAACTACACTAACATTATAATCCAAAAAGGAGCTATTGTCAATATGAAAAATGAAAAATATTATGTGGGATTTGATATTGGTACCGATTCTGTTGGTTATGCAGTAACGGACGAGCAGTATAATCTTTGTAAATATAGGGGAGAGCCAATGTGGGGGGTAAATATTTTTGAAGAGGCTCAGCTTGCCGTTGACCGTAGAAATTTTCGTATAGCTCGTAGACGACTTGATCGTAGGCAACAACGAATTGATTTAATAAGAGATATATTTGCTGAGGAAATTTATAAGGTTGATAAAAATTTTTATAAACGAGTAAAAGAAAGTTATTTATATCCAAATGCGACAGATGAAAAAGTTAGATTATTCGATTCTTACGGAGAGCAAAAATCATATAACATAAAGTATCCTACTATTCATCATTTAATATTTGAATTAATGCAGTCTAATGATATTCATGATGTTAGACTCGTATATATTGCTTGTGCTTGGCTTGTGGCACATAGGGGACATTTCCTTAGTGATGTCAGTAAGAATAATATAGAAGAAGTTACTGACTTCGGCGTATTATACAAAAAACTTGTAAATTATATCAAGCGAGACGGACGCATATTGCCGTGGAACGATAATATCGATATAGATTTAATTTCTTCTGCATTAAAGATTAAGACTGGAATTACAAAAAAAGCAAAAGCAATTACAGAGGTACTATTTAATGGAGAAAAGGCCCCCAAAGTAATAAATGATGAATATGAATTTAATTATGAATTATTAATTAAACTTTTGTGTGGTGCTAAGGTTGGATTAAAAGAACTCTTTGGCAGAGAAGAGTATGAAGACCTTGATGAAAAATCAATTATGCTTGGTATGGATGATGAGAAACTTGCTGCAATTATGCAAAATATTGGCGACGATGCAGATATTATCAACATATTAAAATCAATATACGATTGGGCCATATTAATAGATGTTCTTAAGGGAAAAACTTCAATATCCGAAGCCAAAGTAGAAGTGTATGAACAACATAAACGGGATTTGAAATCTTTGAAATATTTTATTAAGAAATATTTACACGAGAAATATGATGAGATCTTTCGTTCTAAAACACAAAGTAACAATTATGTTGCATACATAGGAAAAAATAAAACCAAAAGTGAAGATATAAAGGTGAAAAAATCAAATAGCAAAGAAGATCTTTGCAAATATCTTCTTTCTATATTTAAGAATATATCTCCTGATACAGAAGATTTTGAAGAATATCAAAGAATTATTAATAGTTTAGAAATAAATGATTTTCTCCCCAAACAGGTAGATGGAGATAACCGTGTAATACCTTTTCAACTCTATTTGTATGAGCTTAATAAAATTCTTGAAAATGCACAATCGTATTTATCTGTTTTAAGTAAAAAAGATGAGAATGGTCTAACAGGTGTACAAAAAATTCTTTCCGTATTTGAATTTAGAGTACCTTATTATGTAGGACCATTGAAGGAAAATCCTGAAAACAATAAAAAAATAAATTGTTGGATGCAACGAAAAGCGGTAGGTAAGATATATCCATGGAATTTTAAGGATATGGTTGATCTTGACGCAAGCGAAGAATTGTTTATAAAAAGAATGACAAATTCTTGTACATATTTACCCGGAGAAGATGTTCTACCGAAAAATTCTCTTATATACTGTGCTTTTGAAGTACTAAACGAAATAAATAAAATTAAGATTAATGGTGTTGATATA
>JAFTOG010000013.1 GCA_017451485.1 Clostridia bacterium
ACGCTTGTTCCTTTTCTAGGATCTCCTAAATTGTACTTTCGTGCAGTTTCACAATATCCTAAATGGTGTTCTCGCATGTCCATTATAACACGAATTTTGAATTCTGCCGAGTAGTTTTTGTTTTTTCTTCCTGTTTTGCCCGTAAAAAATATGCACCTCCAAAAGTGTCTAACTTTTGGGGTGCATATCATTTCAAATCTGTTTTTTTGTTTTTAGTTTTCAACGATTGTCATAGTAGCATTTGAAAGCTGACAGAAGGTATTGATACCTTCCTTGTATGTAGAAAACTCACCAACAACGATTATCTCTGTTCCAACCTTTGGATAGGATTCAGGCTCTTCCTCAAGAACAAATTCGATACCGTTTCTATGTCCGTGCTCTTCCTCTACTATTAACACCGAATAGTATATCCTGTCAACAGTTTTTATTTCATAAAAAAGGCCTTGAATCTTTATTACCTTTCCTTCCATTTCTTCTGTTTTTCCGGTTACCTCGTTTAAGAATTCGATGGCTTCATGCTTATCCATAGCAGAGAGGTCATAATCGATAGTCTCAGAGCAGGATGCGAATGACAGCATAATAACAGACAAAAGCAGTAATGCTATGATTTTTTTCATAAAATTATTCCGTCCTATTTGTAAATTTGTGAAGAAGAGGAATTTGAATTCATAATTCCACACAAGCTTCGTCTTTATTTTATCATTAATTTGTATATTTTCAAGTATTTGTTTTCAAAAAATGTAGAACTTTGTTATTATTTTTATTGGTTTTCGTATTTTCTTTGACATTTTTCACATTAGGAAAGAGGTATAATCAACTAAAAGGAGGGGATTATTTGGTAGTTTACGCTGATATATTGTTTGCAATAAATTTCAGTATGGATTTTATATCCATGTTTATTACTCAGCTTCTTCTTAACAGGAAAATAAACAAAAGAAGGATTTTATTATCCTCGGCTTTAGGTGGACTCTATGGAGTGTTTGAGCTGTTAGTATCTGTTAATACGGTTATTGGCATAATAATAAACCTATCTGTATCTCTTTTAATGTGTTTGATTGCATATTATGAAAGAAGCGTACGGAGATTATTTTCTATGTACATAGTTTATTGGGGTGTAAGCCTGACTCTTGCTACCTTTATGAGTGTCTTTTATTCATTTTTGAATAAAATTTTATCAAAATATATCCTTGATTATTCATATACAAATGTGTATAGTGGAGCAAGATTTTTTGTTATTACATCATTGTCAATTATATGTGCTGTTATTTTTGGTAAGGCATTTAGTAGAGAGAAAAATATTACTTCAGCATATTTGGAGGTAAAGGTGAATGAAAAAATACATTCTTTAAGTGTATTTTGCGATTCCGGTAATATGCTATCAGATCCATTAAGTGGTAGACCTGTTATTCTTGTTTCAAAGGACGGTCAGCTTGGTAGAGAAATAGATGATATTCCGGATATTTACAAAAAATATATACCTTACAGGGTAACAAATTCCCATGGAGTACTAAAAGGAGTTATTCCTAAAATATTAAAGATTGACGGTAAAAATACAGACGCAATAATTGCGCCGGTTGAAAACAAAAGCTTTGCGGGATATGAGGGGTGCGTTCCGTATTCGCTTGTATAGGGGGGCTATGTTCAAACATATTAAGAAGATTATATTAAAAATATTTTTTGGTATTGGAAATAATGAGCTGTATTATATTAACGGTCCGGAGCTATTACCACCACCGCTAAGTGCCGATGAGGAGGCAGTAATTATTTCAGAAATGCAATCAGAGCCTGAAAAGGCAAGTATTCTTATTGAGCATAATTTAAGATTGGTAGTGTATATAGCAAAAAAATTTGAAAATACCGGAGTAGGTATTGAGGATCTTGTTTCAATAGGTACAATTGGACTCATTAAGGCTATAAATTCATATAAATCTGATAAGAATATAAAATTAGCTACATACGCTTCACGCTGTATCGAAAACGAGATACTTATGTATATAAGAAAAAGCAGTAACAGGCATGTGGAAATATCTATTGATGAGCCTCTCAATACCGATTGGGACGGAAATGAGCTATTACTATCCGATATATTGGGAACCGAAGAGGATGAGGTATACAGAAACATAGAAGAGAAGGAAGATAAAAAAATAATTGCAGATGCAGTATCAAAGCTAAATAAGAGAGAGCAAAAGATAGTTAATATGCGTTTTGGATTAAATGGCTATAGAGAAAAGACTCAAAAAGAGGTTGCGGATGAGCTGGGAATATCACAGTCTTATATCTCAAGATTAGAAAAAAAGATAATGAAAAGACTCAAAAAGGAAATAGAAACAAAAATTTAAAAATAATTTGAAAAAATCCTTGACTTTTGTATATGATGTGTAGTATAATAAGTCGAAAATTATAGTTTAACTAAAAGAGGTGAAAAGAATGAAGGCAGGAATTCATCCCGAATACAAGGAAGCTACTATCAGATGTGCTTGTGGCAATACTGTTGTAACAAAGTCAACAAAGGGCGATATCTCTGTTGAAATTTGTGCTAAGTGCCATCCTTTCTTTACAGGTAAGCAGAAATTCGTTGATGCAGGCGGACGAGTTGATAAGTTCAAGAAGCGTCTTAACGGCGGTAAATAATTTGGTCGATCGGGTAAGTAGTCTAACTGCTTACCCTTTTAACTTATAAAGGAGAGGTCTATGGAAAATAAGGAAACCAAAGTGATTACTGTGGGTGTTTATCCACAGGGTGGAGCAGAAGAGTGTGAGAGCTCATTAAAGGAGCTTGAACGACTTGTTGAAACTGCCGGTGGCAAGGTATATGCTACACTGACTCAGTTAAAAAATACTCCTGAGGCTTCTACTTATATAGGAGAAGGCAAGCTGAAGGAACTTGCTGAGGTTTGTAAAAATAATCAAATTGACATGGTTGTATTTGACTGTGAGCTGACTCCGGCACAGATAAAAAATATAGAGAATACAACTGAGGTCGATGTAATAGATAGAAGTATGCTGATACTTGACATTTTTGCCCTTCACGCAGTCAGTGCGGAAGGCAAGATACAGGTAGAGCTTGCACAGTTAAAATATACAGCTCCAAGGCTAATGGGCAAGGGCAAGGATATGTCAAGGCTTGGTGGTGGTATAGGTACAAGAGGACCTGGAGAGAGTAAGCTGGAAATTGATAGGCGTCGTCTCGCTTCGAGAATTGCATTTTTAAGACATGAGCTTGAGGAACTGGAGAAAAACAGACTCCTCACAAGGACACAGAGAGATAAAAGCGGTATTGTCAAGGCTTGTATAGCAGGATATACAAATGCAGGAAAATCAACCCTTCTTAACCTTCTAACAGGTGCAGGAATATTGGTAGAGGATAAGCTTTTTGCAACTCTTGACCCCACAACAAGAAAATTCGAGCTTCCAAGTGGAATAAAAATGCTGATTACAGATACGGTAGGATTTATTAAAAAGCTTCCTCATCATCTTGTTCATGCATTCAAATCCACATTGGAGGAAACAGTATATTGTGATTTTTTAATTATTGTTGTCGACGCTTCGGATGATGAATGTATAGAGCATATGGCAGTTACCGATTCCATTCTTGAGTCCCTGGGAGCAAATAATAAGCCGAAGCTTTATGTATTTAATAAAGCTGATTTATCAACAAATGAAAGACTTTACGACCTTCGCTTGATTAAGGGAAGAGAATCGAGAGTAGTTACATTATGTGCTAAGAGTGGAGAAGGACTTGATGAGCTCACAGAACAGTTGGAGCAGTTATGCAGAAACGGCAAAACAAACGAGGTGTTTTTGTTCCCTTATGCCGAGCAGGGGCAGATGAATATACTGTATAAAAGCTCTGAGATAAAGAGCACAAAATATGTGGAAGAAGGAGTATTGGTAGAGGCGTGCGTGGACGAAAAGACAAAGGGCATTTTAAGGAAATACCTAAAATAATTTTTGCAAACGCCTAAAACCTCAAAACCCTTATGAATATTGGAAAAATCAAAAGATTAAAGCACTCTGCCGAGATAGAATTTACCGAGAAAAAATCACTTTTTATCGGATATTCTGCAATTGTAAAAAATGAAGAAGAGGCACTTCAAATAATTAAAGAACGGAAGAAAAAGTTTTCCGATGCAACTCACAATGTTTATGCATATATGATTGGTGACGGAACAGTGGCAAGATATTCCGATGATGGAGAACCACAGGGGACCTCGGGTATGCCAACGCTAAATTCGATACGAATGTCCGGTATTACTGATGTGTGTGTGGTAATTACCCGTTACTTTGGTGGCATTCTTCTCGGTGCGGGTGGTCTTGTACGGGCTTATTCCACAGCGGCGTCAATGGCACTTGAAGCAGGAGAAATTGCTGTTTTTGAAAAATTCCTTGAGTATAAAATTGTATGTTCGTATTCCGAATACAATAAGCTCCAAACTATCTTGTCTTCGTATAATGTTATTATAGACGGAACCGAATTCAACTCTGATATTACCGTTTTATTTGCTGTTCCGGAGGATATTAGTGAGAAATTGAAATTAAATATTACAGAAATCTTTGCCGCTAAGCTTGTTATTGAGCCTATTGGAGAAAGATTCGACACAAAATGAGTACAAAAAAGTATTTTGTACTCTTTTTGCGTATTTTATTATATAATATAAATTTCATATGCAATCGAAGGGGGAATGAATGTGAATGCCAATCAAATATTTCTTGAGAGAGAAAAAACCTTTTTATCTCCTTATGCATTTTTAACATCTGATACCAAAGGAAGAAACGTTGAAATTCCACCTTGCCCTAATCGTACGGATTTTCAAAGAGATAGAGACAGAATATTGCACTGTAAATCCTTTAGACGCCTTATGCATAAAACACAGGTTTTCTTTTCACCGGAGGATGAGCATTTTAGAACAAGAATGACACATACTCTTGAGGTGACACAGATTGCCAGAATAATTGCCAGGGCACTCAGACTTAATGAGGATTTATGCGAGGCTGCTGCTCTCGGTCATGATCTTGGACATACTCCCTTTGGACATTCCGGCGAATATGCTATGCAAAAGTTCTATTCTTCCGATTTTGCCCACTATAAACAGAGTTTAAGAGTAGTGGAGCTCCTTGAAAATAACGGAGAAGGACTTAATCTTACTTGGGAAGTAAGGGATGCTATTCTGAATCATACCGGCTCAAATGAGGCATCTACCCTTGAAGGCAAGGTGATTAAGCTGGCTGATAGGATAGCATACATAAACCATGATATTGATGATGCAGTAAGAGCAGGAGTTCTTACCATTGATGATATACCTAAGGATATTATCTCGGTTCTCGGAAGAGGACATAGCGAAAGAATAAATACAATGGTAAGATCAGTCATCGACGAGAGCATTAACAAGCCATATGTAAAGATGAGTGATGAAATTTCAGAGGCAACTCTATCTCTTCGTGCTTTCCTTTTTGATAATGTTTATCATAACAAGATTGTAAAGGCAGAAGAGGATAAGGCAATAGAGATGCTACGAATACTTTTTGATTATTTTGTAAAATCACCCAATAAGCTTCCACCCTTGTTTAGGCAAATTTGTGAAACAGAGGGTGCAGAGAGAAGTGTTTGTGATTATATTTCAAGTATGACGGATAGATATGCGATAAAAACCTTCAGAGAGCTTTATGTTCCGGATATCTGGGGAGGTAAATCATGATTCCCTTGAATATAATAGAGGATATCAAGTTCAGGAACGAGATTGAGCAAGTCATATCACAGTATGTGGTTCTCAAAAGAGCCGGATCAAATTACAGCGGGTTATGTCCGTTTCACAGTGAAAAAACACCGTCATTTGTTGTGTTCCCAGGTACACAGTCATTTTATTGCTTTGGCTGTGGTGCAGGAGGTGATGTTGTAAGCTTTACCATGAGAATGGAGAATCTTGATTATATGTCTGCAATTAAGGTTCTTGCCAAAAGATCAGGTATAACCATTCCTGAGGATGCCCAGACAGACAGAGTTAACGGTGTATCAAGGCAAAGAGTTCTTGATATGAATAAAGAAGCTGCAAAGTTTTTCAGAAATGCTTTCTTTGATGACAAACAGTGGGCAGCTGCCAGAGACTACATATTTAATAAAAGAAAACTTTCAATGGCTACCGTGAAGCATTTTGGAATCGGATTTGCACCGAATAGCTATGGTGCTCTTCATGACCATTTAAAAAAACTTGGCTACAGCGATAATGAAATGGTTGAGGGATTCCTATGCTCCAGAGGAAAAAATAATTCTGTATATGACCTTTTCAGAAACAGAGTAATTTTTCCTATTATAGATGTATCCGGAAATGTTGTTGCTTTTGGTGGAAGAGTTATGGATAATTCAGAGCCTAAATATCTTAACACCTCTGACACTCCTGCCTTCAAAAAAAGCAAAAACCTTTTTGCATTGAATTATGCTAAGAATAAATGCGAAAAGATGCTTATTCTATGCGAGGGATATATGGATGTAATTGCACTCCATGCAGCAGGCTTCGAAAATGCTGTTGCAACTCTTGGTACTGCCATAACATCCGAGCAGGCAAGGATCTTTTCAAGATATACAAAAAAAGTTGTTATTTCTTACGACAGTGACAAACCGGGGCAAAGAGCTGCAGATAAGGCGTTCAAGCTCTTACAAGAGGTAGGAATCGATGTCAAGATTCTCAATATGTCGGGAGCAAAGGACCCTGACGAGTATATACAGCGATTTGGAGCAAATAAATTTTCTCAGCTTCTTGATGAATCAAAGACAAGGATAGAATTTGAACTGGACAAGCTGCTTCTTCAATATGATGTAAACAATGTTGAGGATAAGGTAAAGATATCTGCGTTGATTTGTAATGTCATTGCTACTTATCATTCAAATGTAGAAAGAGAGTTATACTGTAAATACATATCGGACAAGTTGGATATTCCTTTGGAGAGTCTTAAGCGTGATGTTGCATATGCATTGAAAAAGGGGATAAGGGAGGAAAAATCTACTCAAATGAGTGAGATTTACCGTGCATCAAGTGGTAGTTCTGATAAAATAAATCCGGAAAGCTCATCAAATATGAAAGCAAGTAAAGTTGAGGAGGCTATATTAGGAATGATGCAGCTCCATGAGGAGCATCTTAAGAAATGTGTAGATACGCTTTCGCCCGATGATTTTGTTACTTCTTTTAATAAACGGGTATTTACAAAGATACTATCAGCTTACATCACTAATGGGAAATTTGATTTAGCGTTTATTGAAGAGTACTTTAACATAAACGAAATATCACGGATAACAAAGATGGTTGTAGACCGTCAAAAACTTGATTCTAATGGAACCGAAATTTTAGATGCATATATTCAATCCTTAAAGGCAGAGAAAAATAAGGAGGATGCAGAAACAAATTTTGGCTCATTGGAGAATTTATTCAAAAATAAAAAGTGAAATAAGAGGGGTAAAATAAAATGAATTCTCAAAATAATTATGATATAAACGAGCTTATTGAAAATTCCAAGGGAAAAAATATGTCTGATGATGAAACGGAAATCAATGATTTGGACAAGTTCGAAGATTTTTATAGCAATGATAATCTTGATGAGATTTATGAATCTATAAAAAGCACCAAAAACGCTGAGGATATGGACAGCGATGATGTAGATGACCTGGAAAAAGAGCTGAAGGATATCATCAGCTCCGAGGATATCGAAAAGATGCAGGAGGGGCTTTCTATTGATGACCCTGTAAGAATGTATCTTAAGGATATTGGCAGAGTACCTCTTCTTCTTGTAGAGGAGGAACAGATTCTTGCTCAAAGAATGATGGATGGAGACGAGAAAGCAAAGAAAAAAATTGTTGAAGCAAACCTTCGTCTTGTTGTAAGTATAGCCAAAAAGCATCTTAATAAGGGAATGGCATTTCTTGACCTTATTCAAGAGGGCAACCTTGGACTTATGAGAGCAGTTGAGAAATTCGACTGTTCCAAGGGCTTCAAATTTTCAACCTATGCAACATGGTGGATTAGACAGGCTATTACAAGAGCTATTGCAGATCAGGCAAGAACAGTAAGAATACCTGTACATATGGTTGAAACCATTCACAAGGTATCGAGGATATCCAGACAGCTTCTTCAAGAGTATGGAAGAGAGCCTACCCCTGAGGAAATTGCAGAAAAGTTGGATATGACACCTGAGAAGGTAAGAGATACAATGAAATATGCCCTTGAGCCTGTTTCCCTTGAAACACCTATCGGTGAAGAAGAGGATAGCCATCTTGGTGATTTTATACCGGATGAGGATTCACCTGCTCCTGCCGAGGCTGCCTCTTACACACTTCTAAAAGAGCAAATTAACGAGGTACTCCATACTCTTACACCCAGAGAAGAACAGGTGTTAAAGCTTCGTTTCGGTCTTGAGGATGGAAGAACAAGAACACTTGAAGAGGTTGGCAAAGAGTTTGATATTACAAGAGAAAGAATACGCCAAATTGAGGCAAAAGCACTCAGAAAGCTCCGTCATCCAAGCCGTTCTAAGCGTCTTAAGGATTATTTAGACTAATAAAATTGCTGTACAAGTGTTAAAATTTGTAAATGATGCATAAAACAACTTGACAAAAACACTTTCTTATTGTATAATTATACTTGTATAAGAATTTGGAGGATTTCATCGAAATGAAAAAAAGATTATTATGTTTTGCACTTGCAATATTGATGTTGTGCTCAGTTTTCCTTACATCATGCTCAGATAACAGAACTGATGAGCAGATTATTAAGGACATTGTTGGAAATACAGCGAAGGTACCTCTAACCTTCAATATCATGATTCCTACTGATGCTAATCCCAGTTCACCTGAGTTCCAGGAGAGACTTGCCGCAGTTGAAGAGGCGATTAATGTTAGACTTCGCAGAGAAATGTGTGCTCAGATTAAAATCATTGCGGTAAATGACGGAGAATATGATACAGTTCTTGCCAACAAAATGAATGAATTGAAGAGCAAGGAGAGTAATGAAGGTTATAGAAAACCCAGTTCTCTTGTAGGTGACAAGAATTATCCCGAATATCAGACAACAGCCGGAAGAGTAGAAAATGGTACTATCCAGCTTATTTATCCCAGTGTTCGTGATACACAGCTTGATATTATACTTATCAGAAGCAAAGAAGATTATGTTAAGTATTATAGCAAGGGTCAGCTTTCTTCTTGGAAGACCGATTTGACTACATCAAACTACAATCAAATTAACAAGACTATCAGATCAGAGGTTCTTGATGCTCTTAAGGTAAAGACAGGTAATTCATACGAAATTTACGGTATTCCCAACAACCATCTTTACTCCAATGGCGAATATAAGTATATGCTTATTAACAAATCCGTTGCAAGCTTTGTTCCTAATTTTGACATCAACTCTCTTACAAATGATAATGGTGATGTTAATTATGCAGAGCTTGAAAAATTTATAAATAGTGTAACTACGGTTTCTAATACAATTCCTTTCTCAGCTACATTGGATGATGCACCTATGACATACTGGGGCAACGATGATGATTTCTCACTTGTTGGTTCCGGACTTAACGGTGGTGCTCCCACAGATGTTCTCGGTAACGCAGATTATGTTACATTTATGAAGCTTTACAAGACATATGGTGAGGCTTCTGTAGATAGCGGTAAGAAGATAGCAGTTTCTTATGTTGATTGTGACTACACCGAAATCAAGGATTACGAGAATGATTATTATGTTATCAATACTAAAGTTCCCGTATTATCAGAAGAAGAGATATTTGATTCCGTTTTTGCAGTAACCGATTATTCTATTGAGTACAGCAGAGCAAAGGATATTGTATATAATCTTCAGACAGATGCTGAGATTCGTACACTTTTGCAGTACGGTATCAAGGGCGATGATTACGAGATTAATGACGACGGTGTTCTTGAAATGATCAAGGATAATCAGGGCAAATATGCATACAAGATGAATTCTCTTTATACCGGTAATGGATATCTTACATATGTTGATGAGGGTGTATCCATGGATTATTGGAATGATGTTAAAAAAGTAAATTACGATTCCATTACAGATCCTTATGCTGGTTTTGATGCATATTATAATAAGTTATCTAAAAAGGGTGAATACAATACAAAGATTTCTGCACTTAACACATTAAATGATACAGTTTATGATACTATTGATGATATGACTGCAGAAGAATTTGCAACCTTTGCTGCAGAATGGAACAATGCTGATACAACAGATGAAGAAGTATTGACAATCAAAAATTCCGCTGCATATAAAGAGGCTATGGAGGTGTATACAACAGTTTATACATCCTATACGACTGCAAAGGCACTTCCAGAGGATGAGCCCGTAGAACCCGGTGAACCTACAGAATAAAAAAATTTAACCGCGGAATTTTCCGCGGTTTTCTTTTATATTATTAAATGAAGGGAAAATACTTCGTTTTGTTAAAAAACAAATTGTAAATTTTTTGTTAACAGGCGAAATATCATATTGCAATGTAAATATTATATGTGTTATAATGCATTGCGTGTGTATGAGAGCACACAAAAAATAAAACACACATCCGTGCTGTGATGCGTTTTCGGTGCTGATTTTCGGTAGGAACGAAAAGTACGGATGGCGGAAAAACCAAAGGAGGACATTATAATGTCAGTAATCTCAATTAAGCAATTGCTTGAAGCAGGTGTTCACTTCGGACACCACACAAGAAGATGGAACCCTAAGATGGCAGAGTACATCTTCACAGAAAGAAATGGTATTTACATCATCGACCTTCAGAAAACAGCAGGTAAGTTTGACGAGGCATATATGTTCGCTCGTGACATCGCTGCTGAAGGTGGCGACATCCTTTTCGTAGGTACAAAGAAGCAGGCTACAGATGCTATCCGTGAGGAAGCTCAGCGTTGTGGTATGTACTATGTAAATGTTCGCTGGCTCGGTGGTATGCTCACAAACTTCCAGACAATCAAGAAGAGCATAGCTCGTCTTAACCAGCTTCAGAAGATGCAGCAGGATGGCACATTCGATCTTCTTCCCAAGAAAGAGGTTGCAGGTCTCGTAAAGGAAATGAACGACCTTGAAAAGAACCTTGGTGGTATCAAGACAATGGAAAAGCTTCCTTCCGCTATTTTTATTGTAGATACAAAGAAGGAGCATAATGCTGTTCTTGAAGCTAAGAGACTTGGTATTCCTGTTATCGCTATCGTAGATACAAACTGCGATCCTGACGATGCAGATTATATCATCCCCGGTAACGACGATGCAATTCGTGCTATTAAGCTTATTTCTGCTTCAATTGCTGATGCAGTAATTGAAGGCAGACAGGGTGAAACACCTGTTGAAGCAGTAGAAGAGAAAGTAGAAGCAGAAGCTGAATAATTTATAATTTTCGGAGGATATAGAAATGGCCGCTATTACAGCAAAAATGGTTGCAGACCTTAGAACACAGACAGGCTGCGGAATGATGGATTGTAAGAAAGCACTTGCAGAGGCTAATGGTGATTTTGACGCTGCAGTTAAGCTCCTTCGTGAGAAGGGTCTTGCAGTAGCTGCAAAGAAGGCAAGCCGTGTTGCATCTGAGGGTGTAGTTGATATTCTTATTAGCGATGACGGTAAGACAGCAGCAATGATCGAAGTTAACGCTGAGACTGACTTCGTTGCAAAGAACGAAAAGTTCCTTGACTTCGTTAAGGGTCTTCTCAGAACTATAATCGCTACAAAGCCTGCTGATGTAGCAGAGCTTAACACAAAGAACTTTGATGGTACTGATATGACTGTTGAGGCAAAGCTTAAGGACATGATTTTCACAATTGGTGAAAATATGAACATTCGCCGTTTCCTTATTGTTGAGGGTGTACTTACATCCTATATTCACGGTAAGGGTTCAACAGGTGTTATTGTTAAGTTTGAGGCAGACGATAAGGCAGTAGCAAACGAAGGCTTTGCAGCATTTGCAAAGAATGTTGCACTTCAGGTTGCAGCTATGCCTGTACTTTACCTTGATAAGGCTTCCGTTCCTGAAAAGGATATTGAGGAAGAAAAGTCCGTTATTCTTGCACAGCTTGCAAACGATCCTAAGAATGCTAACAAGCCTGCTCAGATTCTTGAGAAGATGGTTATTGGTAAGCTTGGTAAATTCTACGAAAAGAACTGCTTGCTCGAACAGTCATATGTAAAGGACGACAAGATCTCTGTTGGCAAGTATGTTGCTGACACTGCTAAGGAATTTGGTGGTGAGATCAAGGTTGTTGGTTACTTTATGTACGAAAAGGGCGAGGGTCTTGAAAAAAGAGAAGACGATTTCGCAGCTGAAATCGAAAAGATGGTTAAGGGCTAATAACTATTAACATAAAAACCGACAGAAATCTGTCGGTTTTTTTATAGAAAAAATAACTTTTTTGAATTTTTATATTTACAAATTAACAAATATATAGTATTATATTATTAATGACAAATATGTGAGGATGTGTAGCAAAATGGGAAATCCGGTTTATAAGAGAGTTTTACTTAAGCTTTCCGGAGAGGCTATTTCTTCGGGACCTGACGGTATATTGAACTTTGATTATATCAAAGAAATTGCTTCAGTAATTAAGCAATGCACAGATAATGGGGTGCAATTTGGTATTATTGTTGGTGCTGGCAATATCTGGCGTGGCAGAAGTGGAGAAAATATGGATAGAGTCAAGGCTGACCATATGGGAATGCTTGCTACCTGTATTAATGCTGTTGCACTTCAGGAATCCTTTATTCGCAATGGACTCGATACAATTGTAATGACATCTGTAGAGATGAAGGCGTTTGCAAAGCCCTTTGTAAGAGACGATGCTGTTTCTGCACTCGAGAACGGCAAGGTTGTAATCTTCGGTGGAGGACTTGGTATACCTTTTGTTTCTACTGATACAGCAGCTGTTGTAAGAGCAGCAGAAATAGGTGCAGATATAGTTCTTATGGCTAAAAATATAGATGCGATATATACTGCTGACCCGAGAAAGGATCCAAACGCTGAGAAAATTTCGAATATCACTTATAAGGAGATACTTGCAAGAGGACTTGCTGCTATGGATTCCACGGCTACATCCTTTGCAATGGATAACAATATCCCGATTCATGTATTTGGTCTCGATAAATGCGAAAACATCTATAAAGTAATAATGGGTGCCAAAATGGGTACTGTAGTAAAAGGAGAATAAAATTATGAAGCTTGACACAAAAAACTTAGAAAACAGAATGAAAAAGAGCATTGAGGCTTACAAAAATGAGCTTGACACTATAAGAGCAGGTAGAGCTAACCCCAATATTCTTTCAAGAGTAACTGTTGATTATTACGGTACTGCAACCCCCATCAATCAGATTGGTACAGTTTCTGTTCCCGATGCAAGAACTATAGTTATTCAGCCTTGGGATACATCTCTTCTTAAGGCTGTTGAGAAGGCTATATTAGCTTCCGATATAGGAATTACACCTGCTAATGATGGAAAGGTTATCCGTCTTGTATTCCCTCAGCTTACTGAGGACCGTAGAAAAGACCTTAACAAGCAGGTTTCCAAAATGGGAGAGGATGCTAAGGTTGCTATTCGTAATATTCGTCGTGACGGTATAGACGAGGCTAAGAAGATGAAAAAGAACGGAGAAATGACAGAGGACGAGCAGAAGGCTTCTGAAAAGTCTGTTCAGGATATTACAGATAAGTACATCAAGGAAATTGATGCCATTACATCTGCAAAAGAAAAGGAAATTATGGCTATATAACAATAAAAGACCACTTTTGTGGTATTTTATGCAATATGGAGATAGGAGAATTTAATGCTATTTCATAAAAAATCAAATGAGATAAAGGTAGATGACCGTCTGTCCCATATTGCCTTTATAATGGATGGAAACGGTCGCTGGGCTAAAAAAAGGTCATTACCAAGAAAAGCAGGGCATAAGCAAGGTGCAGTTGCTTTTGAAAATGTTGTAAGGGAATGTAATAAGCTCGGTATAAAAACCGTTACTGTATATGCCTTTTCAACGGAAAATTGGAAAAGACCTAAGGAAGAGATAGATGCAATTATAGGTCTTTTGAATTCATATATTGATAAGGTTGATAAATCTAAGGATATAAGGTTTATATTTTTAGGCGACAAATCTGTTCTTGATGATGATCTTCGAAGCAAAATGGAAAGCCTTGAAAGAGAAACACTAAATTGTTCTAATATCTTAAATATAGCTTTCAATTACGGTGGCAGAGCAGAAATTGTAAACGCATTTAATGAGCTTATAAAAGAAGGAAAGACAGAGATTGACGAGGACGATATATCGTCACATTTATATACGAGAGATTCAAATGATCCTGATCTTATCGTAAGAACAGCAAACGAATGTAGGATATCTAACTTTTTACTTTGGCAGTGTGCGTATTCTGAATTTTATTTTACAGATACTTTATGGCCGGATTTTGATAAAAAGGAGCTATATAAGGCTATAGAAAGCTTTTATTCAAGAAAAAGAAATTTTGGTGGAATAAAAAAGGGGGAAATATGAAAACAAGAATTATTACAGCAATTTGTGCAATAGCGATATTTGTTCCCATTTGCATTTTTTCAGATACATTAGCATTTCCGATAGCATTTGCAATTATTTGTGCAGTGGGCGTGTATGAAATGGCAAAGTGTATTGGCATGAATAAGAATTTAGGACTCTGTATTCCGATTTATTTAGTAGCATTGGGATTACCTATGCTAGCGTATTTCGATGTAATCAAGCCTTATTTCTTTATTATTGCAGTAGCCTGTGTATTCTTGCTTCTTATATATTCACTTGCATATGTTATGTTCAGACTTAACCGGGATAAAATAACAGATGTAATGAGCCTGTTTGCACTTTGTATCTATGTAATACTTTGCTTTACATCCGTAGTAAACATAAGATATATGGATAACGGTAATTACTATTATCTTCTTATATTTATTGGTGCTTGGGTATGCGATACCTTTGCATATTTTACAGGAAAATTCCTTGGCAGACACAAGCTTATTCCCGCAATCAGCCCTAAAAAGACAATAGAAGGCTCTATTGGTGGTATAGCATTTACTATAGGTGCCTTTGCACTTTACGGTTTTATATTAAGATCATCCTTTGGATTTGAAATGAGTTATATTGAACTTATTATAATGGGTGCAGTCGTAGCTATTGTATCTCAGATTGGAGATCTTATTGCTTCAGCTGTAAAAAGACAGTATGAAATTAAAGATTATGGATTTTTGTTCCCAGGACATGGAGGAGTTCTTGACCGTTTCGATAGCGTAATGCTTGTTTCTCCCTTCCTTTTTATCGTTATTTCCGTACTTAACCTTATATAATCGGTGATAATATGAATTTCCAAAATAAAAAAATTGCCATACTGGGTTCAACGGGCTCAGTAGGTGTACAAAGCATTGATGTTGCAAAAAATTTATCATGCGAGGTTGACCTTCTAATGGCTTCATCCTCTGTTGATACAATGGAAAAGCAGGCAAGGATGTTAACCCCCCGAGTATGCGTTATGACCAACGAAAAATCTGCATCCGAGCTTAAAATAAAGCTTTCAGATACAGATATCAAGGTATATTCGGGAGAAGATTCTGCTATTAATGCAATTATGGAGAGTGGTGCAGAGGTCGCTGTAAATGCTGTAAGTGGATTTGCGGGTTTGGCACCTGCCATTGCATGTGCAAAAAGTGGAAAGCGAATTGCAATGTCAAATAAAGAGGCTATCGTTATAGCATATAAGTTCCTTATAGATGAAATTAAGAGGAACAATGCCGAGATGATACCCGTCGACAGTGAGCATAGTGCAATTTTTCAATGCCTTGACAAGGTTGCTGATAACAAGATAAAGCGTATTATACTTACCTCCTCAGGTGGTCCCTTCAAGGGTAGAAAAAGAGAAGAGCTAAGTGGTATTACAGCTAAGGATGCATTGAGCCATCCTACATGGAAAATGGGACCGAAAATCACTGTTGACAGTGCTTCTCTTATGAATAAAGGATTCGAGGTTATTGAGGCAGTTAGGCTTTTTGGTGTTAGCCCAAAGCAGATTAAGGTTGTTGTTCATCCTCAAAGTATAATGCATTCTGCTGTTGAATATATTGATAACAGTATCATAGCACAAATGGGTGCTCCTGATATGAGGACCTGTATTCAATATGCTATAACATATCCGGAAAGAAAAACAGCACTTGCCGATGCTCTTGATTTTGCTACACTGTCAAGGCTTACATTTGATGATCCCGATATGGATACATTTTCACTTTTGCCACTTGCATTTTATGCAATAAAAGAGGATGGAATAATTCCGGCAGTGCTTAATGCGTCGGATGAAATAGCTGTTGGAGCCTTTCTTAAGGATAAGATAGGATTTACAGATATTTTTGATATAGTGGAAAATGTGGTTACAGGCTTTGAGAATATAAGTAACCCCACTCTTGACGAAATTATTTATGCCGATAAGATGGCAAGAATTAGGACTAACGAGTTAATTAACAGCTTCGTGAAATAATATAACGAGGTAAAAGAATTGTATATTTTAATAGCTATACTTGTATTTGGGTTCATGATTTTTATTCATGAACTCGGTCATTTTATATTTGCAAAAAAATTTAAGGTTGCAATAAATGAGTTTTCCATTGGTATGGGACCTAAAATTTTTTCAAGAAAAGGAAAAGACGGTGTAATATACTCATTAAGAGTTCTTCCTATAGGAGGATTTGTTGCTATGGAGGGAGAGGATGATGAGAGCAATCATCCGGATGCCTTTACAAAAAAAGCACCATGGAAAAGATTTATTATTGTAATTGCCGGTGCAACTATGAATATACTTGTGTCCATATTGATATTTTTTATCATAACACTTTGTACTCCCAGGTTCGGCACCACAATTATTTATGATTTTGGTAAAGATGCTATTAGCGACGATACCGGACTTATGAAAAATGATGAAATAATAGAGATAAATGGTACAAATGTTTATACAGCAGGAGATTTAAGCTATGAAATCAATATGAATGGTGGTGCTCCTGTTACAGTAACAGTAATACGAAATGGAGAGGAAATTACAATTTCCAATGTAATCTTTCCATCATACGAAGTACAGGGAACAACCTTTGGTGCCCCCGATTTTACTGTATACGGTGAGGGAAGAAGCTTTTCCTCGGTTATGAAAAACACATTTCATACCTGTAAATATTCAGTAAAATCCGTTTGGGATTCTATTGGAGGTCTTATTACGGGCAAATACGGTCTTGAGCAGGTTTCAGGACCTGTTGGAATTACCGATGCTATGACAACTGCTGCTAAAACCAGTGCAGAGTCGTTTTTCTATCTTGTTGCATTGATTGGTATGAACTTAGGAATTATGAATCTTTTACCCATACCTGCACTTGACGGTGGTACATTACTTCTTACCTTTATAGAAATGATAACGAAAAAGAAGCTTCCACCAAGGATAGAAAATGGAATACGAGCAGTTGGCTTTGCACTTTTAATGCTTCTTGCTATTGTATTGATTTTTAAAGACACCATATTCCTGATAAACAGAGGATAGATATGAGCTATAATCAAATAAGACGAACAACAAGACAAGTAAGGATTAAAGATAAGACAATCGGAGGAAGCTCTGATATACTTATCCAATCTATGACTAATACAGATACGGAAAATGATGTTGCTACCATTTCACAAATCAAAGCTCTTCAGAGTGTTGGATGTGATATTGTTAGAATTACAGTACCCAACATTGCATCTGTTGAAACTGTAAAAAAAATAAAACATGCAGGCATTACTATTCCGGTTGTTGCCGATATTCACTTTGACTACCGTATAGCACTTGAATGTGTTAAGGCAGGAATTGATAAAATCCGAATTAATCCCGGTAATATAGGTGAAGAATGGAAGATAAGGGAAGTGTGCAATGCTTGTAAGGATTCCGGTGTGCCTATCAGAATAGGGGTAAACAGTGGCTCACTCGAGAAGCATATACTTGAAAAATACGGGTCTCCAACCCCCGAGGCATTGGCTGAAAGTGCTTTTTATCATGTATCTCTACTTGAAAAATACGGCTTTGAGGATATTGTAATATCTGTTAAATCATCAGATGTGCGTAATATGATACAGACAAACAGGATCATAGCTTCAAGGTGTAATTATCCCATACATTTAGGTGTTACCGAAGCCGGAGATTCATACAGTGGTCTTGTGAAAAGCAGTGCAGGAATAGGCTCACTTTTATGTGACGGTATAGGAGACACGATTAGAGTATCCTTAACTGCTGATCCCTTGGAGGAAATAAAAGCGGGAAAGGAACTACTTAATTCTTTAGGCTTTTATTCAAAGGGAGGAATAAAAATTGTTTCCTGTCCTACATGCGGTAGGACTAAAATTGATTTAATATCCCTTTCTTCTATGTTCAAAAAGGCAACAGAAGGCTTTGACACAAAGGGAAAGGATATTAAGGTTGCTTTAATGGGATGTGTTGTGAACGGTCCCGGAGAAGCAAAGGAATGCGATATAGGAATTGCGGGAGGAAAGGGTGAAGCCGTTTTATTCAAAAATGGAGAAATCATAAAAAAAATCCCCGAAAATGAGATAATAAATGTTCTTTTGAAGGAATTAGAAAAAATCAGAGATTACGAATAGGACATAAAATGAATTTAATTGAGAGATTTCCAAAATATACTCCGACAGACAGCTTTATACCTATGATGAAGGATGGAACGGTGCTTTCTACAAAGGTTGAAAAAGAGCTTCGTTATATGGATTTAACAGTTCGTTTTACCGAAATTGTCAGAAAGGACAAGCTGTATAGCTTTATTGATGAGATTAAAAGTGCTTATGGATTAAACAGACTGAGCATAGCAACTAAATACGACTCATCTCTTTTGTCAGCGGATTATATTGACGATATAATTTTTGAAACATATAAAAGAGGTGCTATAAGCCAGGGCTTCTTTTCAGATTATACTTATGATTTTTCTTATGATAATATTATTATAAAGGTACCTTTTATTAGAGGTGGTATTGAACTTTTGGAAAATGGACATACAGACAATATCATATCGGATATTATATTTGAAGAGTTTGGTGTACGGATTCCCGTTACTGTTAAACAACGGGAGGATTATGAGAAGGTACACAATAATTTTGAAAAAGAAAAAATAAGCACCTTAAAAAAGGCACTGGAGCAGCAGAAGATAGCAAATGCAAAATCCGCCAAGGAGGAGAAAGAAGCCTCTATTAAGGAAATGAGGGCGGAATATAAAAAATCTATGTCCTTTAACGAATCTGAGGAAAGAGCCGTTATTGAGGATGGTAAGGTTAAATGTGGGGCTATGACCTTTGACATTTCCTCAAAGGAATATGTTGCCGGAGGAACCTTTGAAATAGAAAATATAGTTCCTATTTCCAAAATAGAAAACGGAATGCACGGTATAGTTGTTTTAGGAAAGGTTTTTGAAATAACAGAAAAGCCCATTAAAAGAGGAAGCTCTATTGCTGTACAGATAGGAATTACAGATAATATTTCATCAATCTATATCAAGGATGTTGTTTCTGCGTCGGAAAAGGACGAGCTGTTATCCATTTTCAAGAAGGGTGAGGCGTATGCTATAAGATGTATTGTAAAGACGGATACATTTGATAACGAGCTGCAGCTTATATATACTGATGTTTATAGAATTGGCATTATAGAAAGGATGGACAACGCCCCCGAAAAAAGAGTAGAGCTGCACCTACATACAATGATGTCACAGCTCGATGCTACAATTGAGCCTACAGAAATAGTAAAGCTTGCAAAAAAATGGGGACATAAGGCAGTTGCAATTACCGACCATGGTAATGTACAGGGCTTTCCTCCCGTTATGCTTGCAAGTGAAAAGCATGATATGAAGATAATTTACGGTATGGAGGCATACTTTGTAAATAATACTTCTATTCCTGTTTCGGGTAATAAAAACGTAGATTTTGACGGTGAGTTTTGTGTTTTCGATATAGAAACCACAGGAAAATCTAATATAAATGACAGAATTACCGAAATAGGTGCTGTTATTATCAAGGATGGAGAAGTTATAGATACATATAATTCCTTTGTTAATCCGGAAATGCCTATACCGCAAAATATCGTTGAGATTACAGGAATTACCGACGATATGGTAAGAGATGCAAGAACAATAGATAAGGTTTTGCCTGATTTTTTTGCATTTGCGGGTGATAGGATGTTAGTTGCCCATAATGCAACATTCGATACAGGATTTATAAGACAGGCATGCAACAAGCTTGGTATAGAGTTTAATTATTCTTACCTTGACACTCTTGCTTTATCGAGATATGTAAATACTGATCTCAAAAGACATAAGCTTGATATCATTGTTAAATATTTTAAGTTAGGAGAATTTGAGCATCATAGAGCCTTTAATGATGCAGAAATGCTGAGCAAGGTTCTTGTGTGTATGTTTGATAAGCTTCGTGCTGAAGGAATTTATGATATTGATTCCATGGTAAACCAGATAAGAACCAATACGGATCCTCTGAAGCTTAATTCATATCATCAGATTATTCTTGTTAAGAACAGAATAGGTCTTAAAAATTTATACAAGCTTATTTCTAACGGATTTTTGAAATATTACAAGAAGCACCCGAGAGTTCTCAAAACAGAGCTTATGGAACTTCGGGAAGGACTTATAATAGGTTCCGCCTGCGAGGCAGGAGAGCTATTTCAGGCTATAGTTGACGGAAAAAGTGAAACTGAAATAGAGGAAATAGCAGATTTTTATGATTATCTTGAAATACAACCCCTTTGTAACAATATGTTTATGGTACGAAAGGGAGATGCAACTGTTGAGGATCTTAAAAACTTTAACAGAAGAATTATAGAGCTTGGAGAGAAGTTAGGTAAGCCGGTTGTTGCAACCTGTGATGCACATTTTATTAATAAAGAGGATGAAATTTGCAGAAAAATTCTTCTCGCAGGACAGAAGTTTGCAGATGCAGATAGCGATGTAGGTCTGTATTTCAGAACCACTGAGGAGATGCTTGCTGAATTTGAATATTTAGGTAAGGAAAAGGCATATGAGGTTATTGTTACCAACACAAATAAAATAGCGGATATGATAGACTATGAGGATATAAGACCCTTCCCGAAGGGCACCTTCACGCCAAAAATGGAGGGTGCAGAGGAGGATCTCCAAAAAATGTGTTGGGACAGAGCTATGAATATGTATGGATTCCAGGGTGTAATCCCCGATATAGTAAAGGAAAGGCTTGAAAAAGAGCTTACTTCGATTATAAATAACGGCTTTGCTGTTTTATATATGATAGCACAGAAGCTTGTTTATTACAGTGAAAGCCAGGGATATCTTGTAGGCTCCCGAGGCTCGGTAGGTTCATCCTTTGTTGCTACCATGGCAGGTATATCTGAGGTTAATCCTCTTCAGCCTCATTATGTTTGTCCCAAATGTAAATATAGTGAATTTATAACTGACGGAAGTGTTGGCTCCGGCTTTGACTTGCCGGATAAAAACTGTCCTCACTGTGGCAAAAAAATGCTGAATGAGGGTCACGATATCCCATTTGAAACCTTCCTTGGCTTTAAGGGTGATAAATCTCCTGATATCGACCTGAACTTCTCTGGAGATGTACAAGGTAAGGTACATAAATATACAGAGGATCTTTTCGGTGCGGAAAATGTTTTTAGAGCAGGAACAATTGGTACAATAGCACCAAAAACTGCCTATGGTTATATTGCCAACTATATGGATGAGCATAAGATAACAGTTAATAAGGCAGAGGTTGCAAGACTTGTAGAGCTTTGTACAGGTGTAAAAAGAACCACGGGACAGCACCCGGGAGGAATAGTAGTTGTACCTAAGGAAAACGAGATATATGATTTTTGCCCCGTACAGCATCCTGCAGACGATGCTACCTCGGACATTATAACTACTCACTTTACCTTTGAGTATCTTCATGATACACTTCTGAAGCTTGACGAGTTAGGACACGATATTCCAACAAAGTATAAAATGCTTGAAACATATACCGGTACATCTGTACTTGATGTTCCAATGAACGACAAAAAGGTTTATGAGCTTTTGTTAAGTACTGAGCCACTTGGATCAAAGGATCTTCTTAAGGATCTTAATTGTACTGTAGGTACATACGGATTACCCGAGCTTGGTACGAGGTTTGTACAACAGATGCTTGAGGATTCAAAGCCAAAGAATTTCTCGGATTTATTACAGATCTCCGGACTTTCTCACGGTACGGATGTATGGCTTGGTAATGCACAGGATCTTATAAAGAAGGGTACATGTACTATTTCTGAGGTTGTTGGAACACGAGACAGTATTATGATTTACCTTATTTATAAGGGCCTTGATAAGAGTATGGCGTTCAAGATAATGGAGGATGTACGTAAGGGTAAGGGAGTTAAACCCGAGTATGAGGAGGCCATGAAGGCAAATAATGTGCCTGAATGGTATATTAGCTCCTGTAAAAAAATAAAATATATGTTCCCTAAGGCACACGCTGTTGCATACGACATATCTGCTATCCGACTTGGATGGTATAAAATCTATTATCCTATGGAGTTTTATGCTGCATATCTTACAGTTGCACCCGGAGGCTTTGAGGCATCAATGGTATCAAAGGGTAAGCGTGGTATTCTTAACAGGCTTGAAGAAATAGAAAAGAAGGGTATGGATGCAACACAGAAGGAAAAGGAAATGGTTGTGGCTCTTCAGTTAGCTTATGAATGCCTTGCAAGAAATATAGAGTTTTTACCCGTTGATTTTTACAAATCAGATGCATTTAAGTTTTTACCCGAGAACGGTAAAATAAGGCTTCCTTTCTCATCTATTGCAGGTATCGGTGACACAGCAGCAGAAAAGATTGCAGAGGCCCGAGACAGTGGAGAGGTATTCTCAATAGAGGATTTCCATCAAAAAACCTCCCTCTCGAAAACTGTTATGCAGCTTTTACAGGATAATGGAGTTTTCGGTAATATGTCTGCCACCAATCAGATATCTATGTTCTGATTATATAAGTACAAAACTGACTGTATATTATGTACAGTCAGTTTTTTATTAATATTTTTTTATACTTTTAATACCGGATTTCATTATTATAAATCTTAAAAAGGGAGAACACAGTATTTTTCTTTTTATTGTTTTCAAATATAATTTGATTCTGAGCTTAAAAGAATATTTTTTATACAGCTTCAAAACATTTTTACTTTTTTTGCTGTTTATAAATGCCAATGATAACATTTTACCGCTTGTCAGAGCAGAGCTAATTCCTTCAAATGAGCTGGAGCTTATAAATCCGGCGGCTTCACCAATTAAATAGGCATTTTCCTTTCCGCATAAAAAATCCTTCCATCTCCGTGGACTTGAAAGCATACATGCCTCAGTTTTTTCGGGCTTACCGAATTTATACCCAATATATTCTTCAACCCTTAGTTTCTGTTCTTCGTATCTTTTTTTGCAGTCAGAGGTCTTGAATGCACCACCGTATATTATGTAATCATCCTTGAATATAGTCCACGAGCAGCTGTCACTTGTATAAGGATCAAATATACAGGAATAGCATGGAAATAATCCCTTATCACATTTGAACCATTCTTGTATCGAGGTATACGTATATGTCAAAGCAGGAAAAAGGGTCCGTCTAACTAAGGAATTTCCACCATCGGCACCGACAATGTAATCACAGGATATTTCAGCACCGCTCTTTAGCGTCACATTATAAATTGATTCATTTTTTCTAATATGAATGCATCTGTCATTAATTATATTCACTCCCTGAGGAATGAGAGAGAGAAGCCATTTATCAAATTTATATCTGTCCATATTCAGATAATGTCTTTGATAATATCTTTTGATACGGCTTTTTAAGTCTATAGTTTCAACCTCAAATATCTGCGGGTCGGTCAATAAATACTTGGGTAGAGTGAGATTTAGCTTTGTAAGCTCCTTTTGAGCATCCGGAGCAAGGAGACCTCCACAGGGCTTTTTGTTTTCCTCTGTTTGTCCGTCTATAAGTGCAATGGAATAATTTTTATATTTATAAAGCTCTGATGCAAACATACATCCGGAGGGACCGGCACCTATTATTACAATATCATAATGCTTATTCATTATTCTCACCGTCTACATATTCAAGTAGATCTCCGGGTTGACATTTAAAAACCTCACATAGCTTATCAAGAGTAGATATCTTAAATGCTTTTATTTTACCGTTTTTAAGAAGAGAAACATTTGCCATTGTAAAACCAACCTTTTCTGATAGCTCACCTACAGACATTTTTCTTTTTGCAAGCATTACATCTATATTTATTATTATCATAGAGTTAGATCTACCTCCTCCTTTAATTCAGTAGCTTTTTTAACATAGCTTGAAAGAATTAATAATACTGAAGAAACAGTATATCCAAGAGCAGAGACAAAAATAAGAGCAGGAGATAATAAACTTTCACCTATAGAAAGTATCCAAATGCTTGATGCTATAAGAATAGTGCAATTCAAAATCAGCATTATTCCTATTACATTTAGGACAGTTGATGTATTTTTATTAAAAATAATATCTTTGTGTATAGCGTATATAAAATATGAGCCTGTTATAAAAATTGCTATTGTTAGTGTGTAAATAACAGAGGATAGAACATATATAACCGAATAAGATTTGTTTGTAAAATCACCTATATATATTACCACATCAGGTAACCAAAAGATAAACATGGCAGTACTGCTTATTACAAGTAAAACAAGTATAAATGTAATTAGTATTGATATTTTTTTATTCATATAAATTACCCCCTTTTTGTAATATTATATAATATTTTCAATTGTATGTCAATAAAAATTTATTGTAATACAATAAAAAGACCATTAATAAAATAATTAAAGGTCTTTAATATTTAGTATATTGGTTTTCATTGCTTTAATATTGGCATATTGTAATGCATCAAACATACCGAATACAGGATCTCCCGTAAACGATATTGTATAATCACAGGGAAATATTTTCTGTATTTCTTCGGGAGTAGCACTTGTTTTGTTTATGTGTCCGTAAAGCGAGATATAACATTCCTTATTAAATTCTATTATTACAGCTCTGTCTGTTGGGCATAGATATTCTGCTATGAATTTTTTAAGTCGTACTGCTGTAATAAATTCCGGAAAAAGAGATATGGAGCTGTCATAGCAGTTAGCAAATATATTGAGGCAATAAATATACTCAGGGCGTGTAGTAATTGATTTAACAGCTTCCCAAAAGTTTTCCTCATATGTATATCTCATTTTTTTAATGTAGTCATGTCGTATTATTACATTGCCAAAGGAATTTATACCAATTATCATATAAGAATATTTGTCTTCAAACATATAAATAGAGAAGGGTCTGTTTGACAGGACAAAATATTGACTTCTTCTTCCTAATTTGTCTCCTATGATATTATATGTTCTTAAGTATTTCATATCGGAGAGCATATTTCCGATTTTTCTTACTGTAACATGACTGAGCCCGGTTTTTGCTTTTATTTCTTCAATTGATAATCCCTTTTCTTTAACGCATTCTAAAATATTTACAGCATTTTTGTTTCTCATATCATTGTGTTTCATGTTCATCACCCATTTGATTATAATAATTTGGAAGTATAAAGTCAATAAAAAACTTGAAAAATACAAAAATATGTTATATAATAGTGTAGGAAAGAGAAAATAGGAGGAATCTATAAATGTTTGATAAAATTCTTGGTATAATTTCCATACATCTTTCCATACCTGTAGAGGATCTGAGAGAAGAGATGACATTTGTCGAGCTTGGTATCGATTCTCTGACTCTTATGAAGATAATAATGGGGATAGAAAATATATTTGATATACATATAGAAGATGAAGAAATAGTAGAGCTTCGTGATATTACTGATATTTTTGAAGTATCTGCAAAGAAGATCTCGTTTTAATTTCAGACACCTCTCGCACCGTTTTTTAACGGTGCAAATTTTTTGTCGAAAAAAATAAAATTCTTATTGACAAACAAATTAGACAAGTGTATAATAATAGGGCAACTAAAAAAAGAAAGGAAATGAAAATGGACATATCAAAGAAATTGCCCGAGGCTGAATTTGATGTTATGGTAGCCCTTTGGAACAGTAAGGCTTATCCGGTCAATACGGCATATCTTATGGAAAATGTCGGTAAAGCGAAGGGTTGGAAGGCACCTACTCTTATTTCATTCCTTACAAGACTTGAAGATAGAGGATTTATTCATTCTGAAAAAAGGGGAAAGGAAAGATATTATTTCGTTGATGCTGTAAAAACAGATTATGTGCGTGGTATTACTGTAGATTTTCTTAATAAATATCACAACGGCTCTTTTGTAAAGATGCTTGATCTGCTTTACGGTAACAATACACTACCCAATGATGAGCTTGATGAAATGCTAAAGTGGCTTCAAGAACAGTATTGATGAATTTCGACAGCGAGTTTCGGATTTGATGAAGGTGATATAGCTCACCTCATCAAATGTGTAAACGTAGGTTTCATCGGTTTTTAACAATCATTATAATTTAGAGCCGATTTTCGGCTCTTTTTTCATTTTTTTACATTAATTCATTGACAAAGGTGTTAAAATATTATATGATAAAATAAATAATTAGATTTATGATTACAGATTCATACATATCTGTTGCCGGGAGGTATAAAAATGGGATTATTTTCAAAAATTGCTAAAACCTTTGATACAGTAAAGCAGGGATATACATCAGCTATCATATTATGTGCTGGAAATTCAACAAGATTTGGTAAAGGCTTGGAAAATAAACAAATGGCTCAGGTCTGCGGTAAAGGTGTAGCAGAAAGAACAATTTCCGTTTTTGAAAAATCTAAATGCGTAAAGGAAATTATATTGGTTGTCCGTAAGGAGGATTTACAAAAGTATAAGGAGCTTATTGTAATTAACGATTTCAAAAAAATAAGATGTATTGTTGTTGGTGGTGACACAAGACAAAACTCTGCATTCAGAGGCTTCAGACATATTTCCGAAAAAACAAAGTATGTTATTTTTCATGACGGAGCAAGGTGCCTGGTTACTGAAGAAATTATAGAATCAGTTCTTAAAAAGGCAGTTGAATATAATGCGGCATCAGCAGCGTGCAGAGCAACAGATACTATAAAGTGGGTTGATGAAAACGGACTTGTTAAACGAACCCTTGACAGAGAGTTTGTATGGAATGTACAGACGCCTCAAGCCTTTGAAACAAAAACTTATAAAGCAAGTGCATATAATGCAAGACAGAAAAATATAGAGGTTACCGATGATTGTATGCTTGCTGAAAAGGCTGGATTTAAGGTTAAGCTTGTAGATACAGGCAGGGAAAATATTAAAATAACGGTTAAAGAAGATATTGATTACGCTGAATATGTAATTTCTAAAAGAGAGGGGCGTATCAATAAATGAGAATAGGCCACGGATATGATGTACATCGTTTTACAGAGGGAGATCATCTTGTAATCGGTGGAGTAATAATACCCTATGAAAAAAGCTTTCTTGCTCATTCTGACGGTGATGTACTTATTCACGCTATTTGTGATGCTTTGCTTGGGGCATCCGGTTTACCAGATATAGGAAATCTTTTTCCGGATAATTCTCCCGAGTTTGAAAATATAGATAGTAAAATTCTATTGAAGCGAGTTCTTGACAGAATTTCAGAAAAAGGTTTAGAAATAGAATATATTGATTGTACTGTAATAGCACAGGCACCCAAAATGGCTCCTCATATACAAAATATGAGGACTGCTTTGGCAAATACCCTTAATATTTCTGTGGAAATGATAAATGTAAAGGCTACAACTGAGGAAAAGCTTGGCTTTACAGGAAGAAAAGAGGGAATAAGTGCTCATAGTGTTTGTATATTAAAGAGCAAGGAATAAGATATAAGACTCACATCCTTATATTTTAATTCCCGTCTTACCCCTTGCTCTGAGCTTTATTAATATCATATGATATTTGCCAATATTTGACATTATATTACATTTACGAGAGGTTTTTATGAAGCACATATCTCCATCCATCCTTGCATCCGATATGCTTAATTTGGGAAATGAAATTAAAAAAATTGAAGAATCAGGTGCCAAATATGTACATATAGATATTATGGACGGTTGTTTTGTACCAAATATCAGCTTTGGTATGCCTGTTATATCAGCCGTCAGAGGATGCACGGATCTTATTCTTGATGTTCATGCTATGATAATAGAGCCTGACAGATATATAGAAGAGTTTATTCGCTGCGGAGCAGATATTATCACATTCCATTATGAAGCACTTGATAATATCCGTATTGTCAAGGCGATAGAGAAAATAAAAGCATACGAAAAAAAAGTAGGTATATCCATAAAGCCTAAAACAGAGGCAGAGGTTCTTTATCCGTATATCAATGATATAGACATGGTTCTTGTTATGACGGTAGAGCCGGGATTCGGCGGACAGAAATTTATGGAAGATACTATGGATAAGGTCAGAAAGGTTAGAGAATACGCCTTATCTATTGGAAAAGAGCTTGATATTCAGGTCGATGGAGGTATAAATGATACCACTATCAAAACAGCATCGGATGCAGGAGCTAATATCTTTGTTCTTGGCACAGGTTTTTTTAAGGCTGAAAAGGTCAAAACAGCCGAGGAAATACTCTCGTATACCTTATGATATAAACTCAAATTAAAATAACGGCATTTTTAAGATGCCGTTATTTTGCTTTTTTAGAAATATCGCATATAGCCTCGTAAATCGAATATATCTCTTTTTTGGTGTTAAATACGCTGAAGCTTACTCGTACAGCACCACCGTCTCCCGTTCCCAATAGCTTATGTGCCATGGGCGAGCAATGATAACCACTTCGTACGCAAATATCCCGTTTGTCAAGCAAACCGCCCACATATGCACTGGAGAGTCCGTCTATATTGAACATTATTGTATTACCGGGGTATGAATTCATTTCGTATAGTATAACTCGGTCATTCAATTTAAGAAGCTCTGTAAGTGTGGTATACAGAGATTCCTCATAAGCACGGATTTTATTAATATCGACGGTTTTAAGCCATTTTAGAGCCTCATTTAAGCCGACAATTGTCGGGGTTGATAATGTTCCGCCTTCATATCTATCAGGTAGAAAATCGGGCATTTCCGTGTCCAAAGAATTAATTCCCGTACCACCCTCTATAAGAGTTTTACCGATAAACTCATTGCCGAATATTATTGCACCCACACCTTGTGGACCGTATAGTGATTTGTGCCCGGGGATACATAAAGCATCTATATTCATTTTTTGCACATTAATATTATGCAATCCTGCACTTTGAGCTCCGTCGACTATGAATTTTATACCCCTTTCACGACACAGCTTACCTATTTCCTCAATCGGCAGTCTTCTACATCCCACATTTGAAATATGAGTACATATAAGTAATGAGGTGGATGCATTAATATTACGCCTAATACTGCCTAAAATTTCATCGTTTGTTCCCGATGTGGAAAAGGTATTAAAGCTACATCCTGCATCCTTGCAAAGGGTGTATACAGGTCTTAAAACGGAATTATGCTCAATATCGCTGATTAAAATATGGCATCCATCTTTTGCAAAGGTCTTTATAGCGATATTAAGAGCATAGGTGGTATTGTAGGTGAAAATGATATTTTCTGCTTCTGCACAAAATAAATCAGCAAGTAAACATCGTGTCTCATAAATTTTCTCTGCACTTTTTTGAGATAGGGAATGAGAGCTTCTTCCCGGGTTTCCGCAGTATTTATTTATGCATCTTGCCATTTCTACACTTACATTTTGTGGTTTGGGGAAGGTGGTGGCGGCGTTATCCAAATAAATCATAAATTTTTCTCTATAAACTTATTATTTCCGAATATTTAACGGATTTTTTATCAAGGGCATCCTTTGCACTATATAAATTTACACATTGAAACTGTACGCCATATGCGCACCCCTTTTTTGTCATATAGGGCTCCAGCTTGATTATATCGCATTTAATATCAAGGCCTTCCAACGCTTTTTTTGCTTTAATGGCATGTGTTATTGATCTTACAGATGCTACACACATAATACCTCCTTTAAGGATGCCTGTTATAAGTATATGAGGATATTTTCAAAGTAGATACTTATAAAAGCATATACAGAGATGCTAACATACCCAGAATAACACCGTGTAAAAGCTTGAATATGAGATATTTTTTCTTGTTAAGAGGATAGCCGGAGCATATAGAGAATGTTTGAAACATAACCGATAAGCCACCAAAACCGATAGAAAAACCCGTAAGAAAAGCACTTATAAAGACATTATTGAAGCTTACAGCATTGAAGGTTCCTTTGCTGAATTCAAATATTATAGATAAAAGACTACTGATTGTGGAATTGATATAGAGTGCAAAAATATCTGATAAAAGCGAAAAAAATATTACAAAAGAGCACGCATTGAAAACCGAGGAAAAGGCTGAGGATACGGAATATGTAAATGAATCTATAAGTCCGGGCTTATATGGAGTATATATGTATTCTGTATTACAGTGACCTTTAAGTAATAATTTACCGAGAAGAAGAGAAGTAATAATCTCCGAAGTATACAGAAAAATCCCAAATTCCACACTGTTCCATATCAAAATGCCGACACAGGATATAACAAATCCAACCCCACAATTTGAGGATAATATTACGGAATCGGAAAAAGCCTGTGCATCTTTTTCTTCTTTGTCGGAGTAGATGGAGCATATACATTTTGGACCGGTTATAAATCCGGATACAGATCCTAATAAGATTGATGATAGATATATTTTACAAATGCCTAATACATTTTTTGATGTTTTTTTATATTTATAAATTATTTCATCTGCAAGTTTGGATCTTATAACAAAGGAAGATAGTAAAATAAACGGAAACATCGATGGGATAAGGGTTTTTAAGCAAAATTCAATAGAATTATTGATGCTTGTTTTAAGATATTCTGCATTTGTAAAAAATAAAATATATAATAATATGGTGAAAAATAATGCAAACCAATTTTTGGATTTCAAAAGTTATTATTGCACCTCCTTTATCATAAATATTTCTAATAGAATATATGAAAATCGGAGTCTGTAAAATGATTAAAAAAACCTTTGGAGAAATAATATCTGATAAATTTGATATTCCGTTAAACGGTATTGTATCCGTTCCAAGTGCTCAGTTTATTGGCAATACCCACTTAAGCATTGATGGATGTGTGGGAATTAAAAAATACGATGAAACCGAAATAATTATAAGATGTAAGATTTATATTATAAGAGTGATAGGTGCCTCCCTCTCAATGATGACTTTTTCTCAGGGAAGAGTGAGCATCCGTGGATACATAAGCTCTTATAATATTGAGAAGGTGAATAAGTATGGCAAAAATTGAGATTGGAAAATATATTTTTACTGTTCCTAAGCAACAGGTATCTTTAGCACTTGATGTACTTATTAAGCATTCCTTATCCTATGAAAAGATGAGCTTTTCTTCAAATGGTGATTTATGCTTATTAGTTCATGCCTCTTCCCGTGAGGAATACAAAAAAATTTTTTTAGAAGAAAAAATTGATTTTACTGCAGAGAGACAAAAAAGCATTGTAAATTTTATTACAGGATATTCTATGCGATGGGGAATAGTGGTTGGACTGTTTATAATGCTGTTGGGAGTGCAGATATCCTCATCTTATGTATGGAAAATAAATGTTGAAGGTAATGTGTCTGTAAGTGATGAAGATATAATTGAAATTCTTGGTAACAGTGGATTAACGGTCGGTACTTTTATACCTGACATAAATTTTGATACAGTACATAACAGATTCCTAAAGAGTACAGAAGACATAGCATGGATTTCCGTAAATATAGACGGGAATGTTGCAAATGTTAAAGTAAGGGAAAGAATGAAGGAGAACACGGTAAATAAAGATACATTTACAAATGTTGTAGCCAAAAGCGATGGACAAATTATTCTTATAAGCGTTTTTGACGGTGTTAAAAATGTATATGTTTCCGACACAGTAAAAAAAGGCGATATTCTAATATCGGGAATAATTGATTCGGATGCAGAGGGAGTACGCTATGTTCATGCTGATGGGATTGTGAATGCATATGTTAAGAAAAATATAACAGTTAAAGTGCCTATGAAGCAGAATGTAAAGGTATACACAGGAGTTATATATCGTGACAAAAGTGTAAAAGTATTTACAAAAAATATAAATATTTTCAAAAAGTATAGAAATTATAATATCTTATGTGATAAAATAGAATCAAGTGAAAATCTTAAGCTTTTTAACGGAGCAGAGCTTCCTATTGAGGTTATTGATACAAAATACCTTGAATATGAAATAAGGGAAATAGAATACTCCCAAAGAGAAGCTAAGGATATAGCGAATGCACAGCTAAAGGAAAAAATAGATTTACAGCTTGCAAATGCTATTTTAATATCACAAAAAACTAATCATTATTGCGATTACGAATTTTACTATATAGAGTGTGAGCTTTATTGTATTGAGAATATCGCAGAATTAAAAGAATTTGAAGTTATAAAGGAATGACAGAATGGCAGAAAAGACCTTTAATACACCATCACCCAGTGCAACAAGTGCCATATTCGGCACCTTCGATATGAATGTTACAGCAATTGAACGGGCTTTCGGAGTTAAGGTGGTAAACAGACCGTCCAATAACGATATAGGTGATTGTGTAACTATAAGTGGAGATGAGGGAGCAGTAAAGAACGCCTATGAGGTTTTAATGTATCTTAATAAAATGGCGTCCATGAATAATATAATAACCGAGCAAAGTGTGGATTACGCTATTTCTATGGTTATGGAAAAGCGAACATCGGACCTTAATGAGCTTGATGATGATTGCATTTTTGTCAGTGCAAAGGGTAGACCTATAAAGGCAAAAACAGTAGGGCAGAAGCGTTATATTGATTCTATAAGAAAGAACACAGTAACTCTTGGTATTGGCCCAGCAGGAACAGGTAAAACCTTCCTTGCCGTTGCAATGGCTGTTAAGGCTTTGAGAGATAAGGAAATCAACAGAATAATATTGACAAGACCGGCAGTTGAAGCAGGTGAACGCTTGGGCTTTTTACCCGGAGATCTTCAAAGCAAAATAGACCCGTATTTACGACCATTATATGATGCTCTTTATGAAATGCTCGGAATGGAGAACTGCTCAAAATATATCGAAAAAATGGTGATTGAGATAGCCCCACTTGCTTATATGCGTGGCAGAACTCTTGATGATTCATTTATAATCCTTGACGAAGCTCAGAATACTACTCCGGAGCAAATGAAAATGTTTCTTACCAGACTTGGAGTTGGCTCTAAGATAGTTGTAACAGGTGACCTTACACAGACAGATTTACCTGATGGTAAAAAGAGTGGACTTGCAGAGGCAGTAAAAATACTTAGGGATGTCGAGGGGATATCCATTCATACCTTTAGTGAAAAGGATGTTGTCAGACATAAGCTTGTACAAAGAATTATACTGGCATATGACAGATACGAAAAGGAAAGTGCAGAAAAGCACAAGGAAAGATTTGAAAAAAATTTTAATTCAAAAAGAGGAAATCAAAAATGAAATTAACTACCTACATTAAGGATGAGCAAAATATTTATGATGTCAGAGTTGCCATGAAGGCAATAGTAAGAAAGGCAGTATTCAATACCCTCGTATATGAGGGATTTGATAAAAATTGCGAGGTTTCTGTAACTTTTGTTGATAATGAAGCTATTAAAGAGCTTAATAAAACTTATAGGAACAAAAACAGAGAAACAGATGTTCTTTCATTTCCTATGTTTGAGGATTTCAATGAAATAAATATCGGAACAGACGATATTCCTCTCGGTGATATTGTTATTTCGCTTGAAAAGGCTGCAAAGCAGGGCTATGAGATAGGACATAGTATCTATCACGAGGTGGCTTTTCTCTGCGTTCATTCGACTCTTCATCTCCTTGGCTATGACCATGAGACATCTAAGGAGGATGAGAAGGAAATGTTCAGAAAACAGAAAGAAATAATGGAGATAATGGGATTTTAATGAAAAAGACAGCTTTTATTGCAATAGTAGGCAGACCAAATGTTGGTAAATCCACATTACTTAATGCTATCCTTGGAGAAAAGGTGGCAATAGTATCGTCCAAGCCTCAGACCACAAGAAACAGGATTACCGGTATACTTACAAAGGGAGATAATCAATTTGTTTTCCTTGATACTCCGGGATTCCAAAAACCCAGAACTAAGCTCGGAGATTATATGCTTAAGGCATCAAGCTCATCAATAGGCTCATCCGACGCAGCAATTATAATGGCTGATGCTTTTCATTCCCCGGGTGAAATTGAAAAGAATATTATTGAACAGATAGTAGCAAACAAAATCCCTGCTGTTTTGGTTCTTAATAAAACCGATATGTCAGATCCCGTAAAGCTTGCAGAAACTATTGCTCAGTATGATGCGATATATAAGTTTGATGCAGTTATTCCCACCAGTGCATCGAAGGGACAAGGTGTCGATATAGTTCTTCAGGAATGTGAAAAATTCTTAACGGAGAGTGAATGGTTTTTCCCCGAGGATATGATTACTGACCAACCTGAAAGAATGATAGCAGCTGAAACAATCAGAGAAAAAATATTAAGAACACTCAATGATGAGATTCCTCACGGTACAGCTGTATCTATTGAAGAATTTAAGGATGAGGGAAAGATTCTCAGAATTAGAGCTGATATTTATTGCGAAAAGGCTTCTCATAAAGGAATTATTATCGGAAAAAACGGAGAGGCGCTCAAGACTATTGGCTCGTATGCCAGAGAAGACCTTGAAAAATTCTTTGGCGTTAAGGTTTATCTTAATCTTTGGGTTAAGGTTAAAGAAAAATGGAGAGATAATTTATTTAACTTGAATAACTTTGGATACAACCAAAAGGAGATCTGATGATCGATTTCAGAGTGAATGGCTTAGTTATCAGGGAAACAGACCATAAGGATAATGATAAGCTTTTAACAGTTCTTACTGAAAAATACGGTAAGCTTTATGTAATAGGTAAAGGTGTAAAAAGTCTTAAAAACCGACATATGGCTTCATCCCAATTATTTGCTTATTCATCCTTGAATTTGCGAAAAACAGGTAATAATTTATACTACATAACAGACAGCGATCTGATAGAGAATTATTACGATATTAGAAATGACATCTTAAAGCTTTCTCTTGCTACCTTTATATGTGATGTTTTGTGTGAGGTGTCACGAGAGGGAACAGAGGATATAAGTATATTAAAACTAGCACTTAATACATTTTATGCAATTGCAAAAAATATAAAATCATTAGAAATAATCAGAGCTTCATTTGAGCTGAGAATCCTTACAGAATGTGGATTTATGCCCGATTTATCTCAGTGTAGAGACTGTGGATGCAATTTGCCGAATATTGCAACACTTGATATAATGAATGGCAATTTTGTGTGTGAGGATTGTATGAAAAAAATATCTTTTTCAAATGCAGAAAATACATATTTTGATACAGGAGTTCAGCGTCCTGTATCAATTATAAGTGCTTCGGTCCTACAGGCTATGAGATATGTATGTACTTCAAAACAGGAACGGTTTTTGTCATTCAATCTCGATATAAGCGAACACGAAATGTTTTTTTTAGTATGTGAAAAATATCTTCTTAACCAGCTTGAAAGAAGCTTTTATTCTTTAGAGTTTTACAAATCAATGTTATAGAAATCATAAGGGGATATATGCGTAACTTTGAAAAATCAATTAGAATTTTAGAATTTGATAAAATACTTGGTATGCTTGCTTCTGTAGCTCCTACAGAAGGATCAAGAAGGAGAGCACTTTCTTTACAACCAACAAGCAATGTGGACACTGTAAAAAAAAGACAGGGTTTTACCTCAGATGCAAAAAAAATGATGGCAATCAAAGGAGCACCCTCCTTTGGAAATATGCCTGATATACTTGATTCAATAGAAAAAGCCGAAAAAAATTATGTATTATCACCGAGAGAGATACTTGATGTTGCCTCTGTGCTGCATACAGCAAGGTCTTTAATTGAATATATTAAGTCTGATGCTTTGCAGAGATGTGCTCTTACGGATTTTTTTGATTCTCTTGTACCTAATAAATCTCTTGAGGATAGGATAGTTAGAGCTATTATAGGTGAGGATCTTATAGCTGACGAGGCAAGTCCTGCTTTGGCAGATATAAGACGGAAAATCAGATATCAGACTAATCGAATCAGAGAAGTATTGCAGAGCTTTTTGATTGGAGAAAGCTCGAAGCATCTTCGTGATACCATTGTAACTATGAGAAACGGAAGATATGTACTTCCTGTCAAGAGTGAAAATAAAAATGATATTAAGGGCTTGGTTCACGATACATCCGGAACAGGAGCAACACTTTTTATCGAGCCTATAGCAGTTGTTGAAGCAAATAATGAGCTACGTACTCTTATGGGTCAGGAGCAGACAGAAATCGAACGAATACTCGCAGAATTTTCCTCGGAAATTGCTGATTTTGCCCTTCAGTTAAATCACAACTACCGTAATATAACGGAAATTGCATTTTATTTTGCCTGTTCGGAGCTTGCATATAAAATGGATGCTATTGAGCCAATTATCAGCGATGATAGAAAAGTAATATTTGAAAGAGCACGACATCCTTTATTAGAAAAGGAAAAGGTTGTTCCTATTAATATTCATTTAGGCGACGAATTTTGTATGCTTGTTATTACAGGACCAAATACAGGTGGTAAAACTGTAACTCTTAAAACATTAGGACTTTTTGCACTTATGGCACAGTCCGGACTTCAGCTTCCTGCCGACAGTGCAGAAATTTGTATTTTTGACGGAATATATCCGGATATAGGTGATGAGCAAAGTATAGAGCAATCCTTATCTACATTTTCTTCTCATATGGTGTCAATTGTGCAAATACTGGATAAAGCAACTACAGATTCGCTTGTGCTTTTTGATGAGCTTGGAGCCGGTACAGACCCAATTGAGGGTGCCGCACTTGCACAATCCATACTTGAAAAAATAATAGAAAAACAAAGCTTATGTGCTGCTACAACACATTATGCAGAGTTGAAGGCCTTTGCACTTAATACTGAAAATGTATCAAATGCCTGCTGTGAATTTGATATTAATACACTTAAGCCAACATATAAGCTCATAATTGGTGCACCCGGAAAGTCAAACGCTTTTTTAATTTCTGCTAAGCTTGGTATATCGGAGGATATTGTAAACAGAGCAAAGGAGCTTACCTCTGATGATTCAAAAAGCTTTGAATCGGTTATAGGAAGACTTGAGGAATCAAGAATAGCTCTTGAAAATGAAAAGGCAGAGATGTCAAGACTTAAAAATGAATTTGAAGCCTTCAAAAAATCTGCCGAAAAGAATCTTAATGAAAAGCTTGGCCGTGCAGAAAAGGATGCTGAGGAAATGATCAAAAAAGCTCAGCAGATGATATCCGGAGCCAAGGTAAGTGCTGAATATATCTTTGATAGACTTGATAAGCTACAAAAAGAGAAGGATTCCAAGGACTTTTCAAGAACATATGCTGATGCAAAGAAGGAGCTTAGAAATAGGCTTAACGAGGCTGATGATATTTATAATCCGGTTGAGCACATTGATGAAAACTATGTACTGCCAAGACCTCTTGTTAAAGGTGATAATGTAATTCTTAAAAATCTTGGAACAGAGGGAATTCTTCTTGATAATCCCGATAAGCAAGGAAATGTTACTGTAAAATCAGGTATAGCAAAGACAAAAACAAACATTTCAAACCTTATACTTGTTACCGAGAAAAAAAGTGAAAATAAAAAAGAAAAACCCACTCAAAGAACAAAAACCATTGTTTCAAAGGATTTTTCATTATCGATAGATGTAAGAGGTAAGAATACAGAAGAAGCATGGGTAGATATTGACAAATACTTTGATGAAGCACTGTATTACGGTATTAAAAGTGTTACTGTGGTACACGGAAAGGGTACGGGTGCTTTAAGAAAAGGGCTTTGGGAATTTTTTAGGAAGGACCAAAGGGTAAAAAAATATAGACACGGTGAGTTCGGAGAAGGAGATTTTGGCGTAACCGTGATAGAATTCAAGTAAAAGTACTTGAAATAACGATTTGGTATTGCTATAATATAAAGAGAAATTAAATTCACTATTGAAAGGATTTTGAAAAATGTCTGAATTGAAAATGCTGGCAATCGACCTCGGTGCTTCAAGTGGACGAGGAATAGTAGGCTCCTTTGACGGTAGTAAGTTTTCTATTAGAGAAAACCACCGTTTTCCCAATGAACCTGTTAACATTTCCGGAAGCTTCTGTTGGGATATATTAAGAATATTCCACGAAATCAAATCCTCTATTTCAAAATGTATTTTATCCGATGATAAGGATATAAAGAGCATAGGTATTGATACATGGGGTGTTGACTATAGCTTTGTAGATAAAAACGGTGTTTTGATGGCTAATCCTTATCATTACCGTGATGACAGAACAATCGGTATTCAGCCCTATGCGTTTAATAAGGTTCCTTTTGAGGATATATATTCCGTTACAGGAATACAGACTATGAACTTCAACACTCTATATCAGCTTTGTGCTGATCTTCGTGACAGAAAGTATATAATTGATAACGCAGACAAGCTTTTGTTTGTTCCCGATCTTCTTAACTATTTTCTCACAGGAGAAAAGCTTACTGAATATACGATAGCATCTACAGGTGCAATTATTGACGCAAAAGAAAGAAAGATAGCCTTTGACCTGCTTAATAAATTCGGTATTAGAAATGATATATTCTGTGACCTTGTGATGCCGGGAAATAGAATCGGCAAGCTTTCTAAGGGGTTAAGAAACGAAATTGGTGAGATTGGTGCCGATGTTGTAAATGTAGCTGCCCACGATACAGCAAGTGCTGTAATTGCCGTTCCCGCTAAAAAAGGCGATGATTTTGTTTACATCAGCAGTGGCACATGGTCTCTTATGGGTGTTGAGTGTGATGAGCCCGTTATTACTAAAGAATCCATGGATTACAATCTAACAAATGAGGGTGGAGCAGAAAGAAAGATCCGATTCTTGAAAAATATTATGGGGCTCTGGCTTGAGCAGGAATCAAGAAGGCAGTGGAGACGAGAGGGACTTGATATATCATTTGATGAGCTTACTGCAAAGGCTCTTGAATCAAAGCCGTTCCAATGCTTTATCGATCCTAATAATCAGCTGTTTAACCCTCAGGGAGATATGCCTTCAAGAATCAGAGAGTTCTGTAAGAAGACAGGCCAGCATGTTCCGGAAACTATAGGTGAGGTTGTGAGATGTATTTTTGAAAGCCTTGTTCTTTGCTATAGACAGACAATTGAATCTATCGAACATATGACAGGTAAGCATTATAACTCTATCAACATTGTTGGTGGAGGAACTAAGGAGGCTATTCTTTGTCAGTATGCTGCTGATGCATCTAATAGAGTTGTTTATGCAGGTCCTGTTGAAGCTACTGCTATAGGTAATATTTCAATGCAGGCAATTTCCTCTGGCGAAATTAAGAATGTAGCTGAGGCAAGAGAGGTTGTAAGAAACTCCTTTGAAATTAAAGTATATGAGCCTCATCACACTGAAGCATGGGATGAAGCATATAATAGATATTTAGCTATCTGTGGAAAGGAATTTTAATTATGACAGAATTGAAGAATAAAATGTATGAAATTGCTAAAGCAGCATATGCTGAAATAGGCGTGGATACTGATGCTGTTATTAAAAAGCTTAAGAAGGTTCCCGTTTCTATTCAGTGCTGGCAGGGAGATGATGTAAAGGGCTTTGAAAGTAAGGGGCCCTTGACAGGAGGTATCCAGACTACAGGAGATTATCCCGGTGCTGCAACAAATATAGAAGAGCTACAGGCTGACTTTGATAAGGCTGCTTCAATGATTCCCGGTAAAAAGAAGCTTTGTCTCCATGCAATTTACCTTGATAATAAGGGAGAGAATGTTCCCAGAGATCAGATAAAGCCCGAGCATTATGATGTTTGGATTAAGTGGGCAAAAGAGAGAGGATATGGTTTGAATCTTGACCCCACATGCTTTTCACATCCTTATTCTGCTGATGGATTTACACTTAGCCATCATGACGAGAAAATCCGTAAATTCTGGATTGACCATGTAATCGCAACAAGAAAGATTGCAGAATACATAGGTAAGGAGATGGGTGAAGTTTGTGCAAGTAACTACTGGATTCCCGATGGATTTAAGGATATTCCCGTAGATAGAAACGGCTATAGAAAACGCCTTGAGGACTCTCTTAATCAGATTTTTGCAGTACCTGTTGATCCTAAATACAATATCGCTGCTCTTGAGGGTAAGGTATTCGGTATAGGTGCAGAAAGCTGTACAATCGGCTCCAATGATTTTTATCTTGGATACTGTGCAAAAAATGGACAGTATCTCACTCTTGATGCGGGACATTTCCATCCTACTGAGGTTATCTCAGATAAAATCAGTACGGGACTTCAGTTCACACCGGGACTTTTGCTCCATGTTTCTCGCCCTGTGAGATGGGATAGTGACCATGTTGTTATATTCGACGATGAGCTTAGGGCAATAGCTCAGGAAATCGTCAGAAGCGGAGAAATGGATAGAATACTTATAGGTCTTGACTTCTTTGACGCAAGCATTAACAGAATTGCTGCTTGGGTAATCGGTGCACGCAATATACAGAAAGCCCTTCTTTTTGCTATGCTTGAGCCTACGGAAATGCTTAAGAAGTTTGAGCTTGAAATGGATTATACATCCCGTCTTGCTTGGCTTGAGGAACTCAAATCTATGCCGTTTGAAGCTGTTTGGGACAAGTATTGTGCTGAATGTGGTGTTCCTACAGGTGCAGATTGGATAAAGGATGTTAAGAATTACGAAAAGGAAGTCCTTTTGAAACGATAATTCACAATGCAAACACCGTTTTTTGACGGTGTTTGCAATGCTTTTATAAAATTCGCTATTTTTTTAATTTTTTTCAAAAAAATCACCTATTGTCATTGAAAATGTGATAAGATATAGACTGTATTTATAAAATAATTGACATTAACTTAATTTTGGGGGTAGATACATATGAACAACAATTATAACGGAGAATTGAAAGTAATTGGAATGAGAGGCTGTGAGCAGTTTGTTAGTCAAGTTGACTCATATCTCAGAAGATGGAGAAAAAAAGAAGACACATTTATAGCTGATACAATGTGCCCCAGATTTGGCTCCGGTGAGGCTAAGGCACTTGTTAATGAGTCAATGAGAGGTTTGGACCTTTACATTATTTCTGACTGCTTTAACTATGGCGTAACATACAAAATGTACGGTATGCAGGTTCCTATGAGTCCTGATGACCATTTTCAGGATCTTAAACGTATTATTGCTGCTACAGGTGGTAAAACAAAGAGAATTACTGTAATTATGCCTATGCTTTATGAAGGCAGACAGCATAAGCGTACTGCAAGAGAATCTCTAGACTGTGCAGTTGCACTTCAGGAGCTTGTTAATATGGGTGTTTCAAATATAATTACCTTTGATGCTCATGACCCAAGAGTGCAGAACGCTATTCCATTAAACGGATTTGATAGTGTTAGACCTACATATCAGATGCTCAAGGCTCTTATGAATAATGTTCCTGATATCAAGCTTGATAAGGACAATCTTATGGTTGTATCTCCTGACGAGGGTGCTATCGGTCGTTCTATGTATATTGCATCCGTTGTTGGAATTGAGCTTGGTATGTTCTATAAGAGAAGAAACTACTCCATTATTGTTGATGGTAAGAACCCCATTGAGGCTCACGAATACCTTGGCAAGGATCTTCACGGTAAGGATGTTATTGTAGTTGACGATATGATTTCCTCCGGTGATTCTATGATTGATGTTTCATTGCAGCTTAAACAGAGAGGAGCTAAGAGAGTATTTGTGTTCTCAACATTTGCACTTTTCTGTAATGGTCTTGACAAATTTGATCAGGCATATAAGGATGGCGTTTTTGATAAGATTTTTGCTACAAATCTTACATATCACCCTGAGGAAGTTTTATCAAGAGAATGGTATTGTAATGTTAATATGAGCAAGTATGTATCATATATCATTGACACTCTTAACAAGGATAACTCCATCAGCGATCTTCTTAACCCTGTTAAGAAAATTCATGCTTTACTTGATAAGTACAGCGATAATTCCAATATTGACGAAGACTAAAGGTATATTTTACAATGAATAATTTTAAGAAAACAGTATCCAAGGATCTTTTTGATTGTATAAAAACTATCTCTCCGGATGCTGTAATTACAGAGAATGATATTCTTGGTATGTTTGAGTATCCTCCGGATGCCAATCTTGGGGACATTGCTTTTCCTTGCTTTAAGCTTAGTAGGATTCTAAGAAAGGCTCCTACAATTATAGCTCAAATGATTGCAAGAGAATTTAAGTCAGATGTAGTATCAAAGGTGGAATCGGTAAACGGATATCTCAATATTTTTGTTTCCAATTCTTATCTAGTAGACAATGTTTTGATAAAAATTGAAGATGAAAAAGAAAAATATGGCTCTGATAGCTCAGGAATAGGTAAGGTTGCTGTGTTTGACTATTCCTCTCCCAATGTTGCTAAGCCATTCCATATCGGACACTTAGGCACAACAGTCATAGGCCATTCACTCAAAATGCTTCACCAATTCCAGGGATATGAATGTGTTGGTATAAACTACCTTGGAGACTGGGGCACACAGTTTGGTAAGCTTATTGTAGCTTATAATATGTGGGGAGATAAAGAAGCTATTGAAAAAAATGGCGTTGATGAGCTTGTAGCTTTATATGTAAAGTTCCATGAAGAAGCTGAGGCTAATCCCGAGCTTAACCAGTTAGCAAGAAATGAATTTACCAAGCTTGAGCACCATGATGAAACAAATATAGCACTTTGGAAGTGGTTTGTAGATATAAGTCTCAAAGAATACAAAAAAACATATAATCAGCTTGGCATAGAATTTGACAGCTATAAGGGCGAAAGTTTCTATACAGATAAAATGCCTGCACAGATAGAGAAGCTTAAGGAAATGAATCTTCTTAAGCTTGACCAGGGTGCGTCAATTGTAGATTTGGAGGAATATAATATGCCTCCTTGTCTGATTCTTAAAAAGGACGGCTCCACTTTATATCCTACAAGAGATATTGCCGCAGCAGTTTACCGTAAGGAAGCCTATAAATTCGATAAATGCATATATGTTACATCAGCCGGACAGAGCTTACACTTTGCACAATGGTTTAAGGTTGTTGAGCTAATGGGCTATGATTGGCATAATCAGCTTGTACATGTTCCGTATGGTACTGTTAGTATAAACGGAGAAAAGCTTGCTACAAGAACAGGTAATGTAATTCTTCTTAAGGATCTCTTTGCAACTGCAATAGAGAAGGTTAAAGAAATTATTAATGAAAAGAACCCAGAATTACCCGACAAGGATAGTGTTGCTGAGGCTGTAGGTGTTGGTTCTGTAATATTCTATTATCTTTACAACAATAGAATCAAAGATATCAACTTTGTAATGAAGGATGCTTTAAGCTTTGACGGAAATACAGGACCATACGCACAGTACACATATGCTCGTACCTGTGGTATACTTGAGAAGGCTTCCGGTATGGATATTAATGTAGATCCTGTATTAACAACTGGCGAAGAAACCGAGCTTCTTAAGGTTCTTTCAAAGTTCAATGAGGCTGTAAGAAATGCTATCAAAGAATACGAGCCTTCAGTTATTACAAGATATATTATTGATGTATGCTCAGCTTTTAATAAATTCTATCATAACTGTCAGATCGTATCTGCCGAGGATGAAGCAGTAAGAGCTACCCGTATTCGTTTGACAAAAGCAGTGAAAACAGTTTTAGGCTCTGCATTTGAGCTTATTTGTATAAAGAAAACAGAAAAAATTTAATTTCAAGAGGTTATTATGTCAGGACATAGCAAATGGAAAAATATAATGCACAAAAAAGAGAAGACTGATGCTCAAAGAGCTAAAATCTTCACAAAAATCGGTAAGGAAATGGCTATTGCAGTAAAAGAGGGCGGTCCCGATCCTGCCGTTAACTCAAAGCTTGCTCAGCTTATTACTAAAGCAAAGGCAAATAATGTTCCTAATGATAACATCGAAAGAACAATTAAAAAGGCAAGCTCTTCTGATGCAGCATCCCTTGAGGAAATGAGATATGAGGGCTACGGTCCTGCCGGCGTTGCTGTAATTGTAATTGCTGCAACCGACAATACTAACCGTACAACACCTGAAATCCGTTCATACTTCAGCAAATACAAGGGAAATCTTGGTACAACCGGATGTGTTGGATATCTCTTTGAGGATAAGGGTGTAATTATGATATCTAAGGAAGAGGGATACGATGAAGATGAGCTTATGGAAGCTTCATTAGAGGCCGGAGCAGCTGATTTTGTATCCGATGAAGAGGCTTATATAATTTATACAGAGGATAATGATCTTGAAGCTGTTGCAGCTGATATCGAAAAGGCTGGCTTTAAGTATGTATCTGCAGAGCATGATAAGATTCCCTCAACATATGTTACACTTGACAATGAGGATGACATTAAGTATATGAATTTACTTATTGAGCATCTCGAGGATAATGATGATGTAACAGAGGTTTACCACAACTGGGAAAACTGCGATTAACAGACAATATAAAAGGAGTTGTCACATGACAACTCCTTTTTGGTATATTTATATTTCAGATACAATTATTTCAGCTTTACCTAATATTTTGTAATCTCCTATGTTAGCAGGAACAAAATAGCTATCACCCTTTACAACAGGAAATTCCATATCTTGATATATGATTTTTGCTTCACCGTCAAGGCAGAGAACAGAATTAAAGCTTTCTTTACATGTTGAAAGAGAAATCTCGCCATTAAGATTGTATTTATTAACAGTAAAAAACTCGCAGGATGCTAAGCAGGTATCGGTTTTTTCACCTTTTGAATACCTAATTTTATTAATTTCATATTCATTTCTGTTTACAATAACATTAAGAGCATCTGTTATATGGAGTTCTCTTGGTTTACCATCCTTACCAACTCTGTTATAGTCATATACTCTGTATGTAATATTTGAATTTTGCTGTATTTCCGCTAATAAAATACCGGCACCGATAGCATGTACAAGTCCTGAAGGGATAAAGAATACATCACCTTTTTTAACACTGACATAATTAAGCTGTTCCTCGACTGTTCCATTGGAAATTGCTTCTCCGAGTGATTGAACATCGCATCCGGGCTTTAAGCCATAGACAAGCTTTGCACCGGGTTTAGCATCAATTACATACCACATTTCTGTTTTTCCGAGGCTGTTTGCTTTGTCAAGTGCATATTCATCATCCGGATGAACCTGGATAGAAAGATTATCCTCAGCATCAATAAATTTAATAAGAAGAGGGAAGCGATCAAGTTCTTTATCGGTTACAACAGAAAAACCGTTTTTATCGATATACTCCTGCATTGTAAAACCATTAAATTCACCGTCGTTTATAGTATTCATACCATCATTTCTAACAGTCAATTCCCAGCTTTCTGCAATGTTTTTAAGATTTGACACTTTATTATAATCGGTTTTTAATTTATTACCACCCCAGATTATTTCCTTAAATTCCGGATTTAATTTAATAGGCTTTAACATAGTTTGTAAACTCCATTTTCATTATATTTATATATGTATTTTAATATAAATAAGCATAAAAGTCAATATAGAATATAAAAAAGCGGAGAATAGATCTCCGCTAATTTTATTTAATTTCGACTGTAACCTTTCTGTTATCAATTTTTGCAACAGTCTTCATCACAGTACGCATCGCCTTGGCAATTTTGCCATGTTTACCTATAACCATGCCGACATCTTCCTCTGCTACGGTTAATGTCAAAAGCACTTCGTCGCCTTCCACATGCTCTGTAATAACTACTTTATCGGGATTATCGACAATAGATTTTACAATATTACCAAGAACTGTGCTTAAATTTATCATATTGCACACCTTGATTATTCGTAAAAATAATCACCTTTCTTTAATTGGAAGTAGATTATTTAACAATTCCGCTTTTCTTAAGGATAGACTTTACAGTTTCAGTGGGCTGTGCACCGTCGTTCAACCATTTTTCAGCCTTTGCTGTATCAATCTTGATCTCAGCAGGATCTCTCAAAGGGTTGTAGTAGCCAATCTCATCGATGAACTTGCCATCTCTGGGAGATCTTTCATCTGCAACGATTACACGGTAAAAAGGAGCCTTCTTTGCACCCATTCTCTTAAGTCTGATTTTAACTGCCATTTTTGTTTTCCTCCATAAATATTTTGTTTATATTTTATAATTTTTATTAAAATTTGAAAGGCATTTTTCTTTTTCCAAATCCGCCAAACAATCCACCAAGCTTACCGGAAGCCATTTGCTTCATCATTTTCTTCATTTGTTCAAACTGCTTGAGAAGCTTGTTAATTTCCTCGACAGAGGTACCACTACCTGTAGCAATCCTCTTTTTGCGAGAAGAGTTAATTATATCGGGGTTAACTCTTTCTTTAGGTGTCATAGAAAGGATGATAGCCTCTGTACGGGCAAGCATACTTTCATCAACCTTGGCATCCTTCATTGCTGCTGTATTCATACCGGGAATCATACCCATAAGGCTATCAAGGGATCCCATCTTTTTAAGCTGAGCAAGCTGATCAAGATAATCGGTGAGGGTAAATGTATTTTGCCTCATTTTTTTCTCTAATTCTTCTGCCTTTTTCTTGTCAAAATTTTCTTCAGCTTTTTCAATTAAAGAGAGAACATCTCCCATTCCAAGTATTCTTGATGCCATTCTGTCGGGGTAGAATGGCTCAATAGTATCAAGCTTTTCTCCAGTACCAACAAACTTGATAGGCTTACCTGTAACATATCTAACGGAAAGAGCAGCACCACCACGAGTGTCACCGTCAAGCTTTGTAAGAACTACACCTGTAATTTCAAGCATATTATTAAAGCTTTCCGCAACATTTACAGCATCCTGACCAAGCATTGCATCAACAACCAAAAGAATTTCAATCGGGTTGGTAGCTGCCTTAATATTCTGAAGCTCCTTCATAAGAACCTCATCTACATGCAATCTACCTGCGGTATCTATAAATACCATATCATGTCCGTGCTTTTTAGCATAGGCAAGAGCATCCTTAGCAATAGAAACAGGATTTTTAGATTTTTCATCGGCGTAAACGGCAATACCGAGCTTTTCGCCAACTACCTGTAACTGCTTAATAGCAGCAGGACGATATACATCGCATGCTACCAAAAGAGGATTCTTTCCTTGTTTTTTATAAAGGCCGGCTATTTTACCTGAATGAGTTGTTTTACCTGCACCTTGCAAGCCTACCATCATTACAACAGTAGGAGGTCTAGAGTCAATTTCAAGCTTTGCCTGGGTTTTACCCATAAGGTTAATTAGCTCTTCATTTACTATTTTTACAACCTGCTGACCGGGAAGGAGGCTTTCTAAAACCTCAGATCCAATAGCCCTGTCAGTTACAGATTTTACAAATTCCTTTACAACCTTAAAGCTAACATCCGCCTCGAGAAGAGCAAGCTTGATTTCTCGCATACCTTCCTTTACATCGGCAGGAGTTAATTTACCTTTATTTCTAAAACGCTTAAAAGCATTAGACAATTTTTCGGATAAATTCTGAAACATTGATTATAACCTCCAGTTAATCAGTATAATCAGCAAGTTCTTTGATTTGACTTATAATCAAATCAATTTCATTCGAAACAAAACTGTCATTTATTTTTGAATTAAGTTCTGTAAGGCGTTCTGCAATTTTATCTGATTTTTCTTGTACTGTCCCAAATCTTGAAGCAAGATTAAGCTTTTCTTCCATTTCAGTAAGAATAGTCTCACCCTTTTTCAAAACACTACGAACACCTTGTCTTGATATAGAAAAATTTTCTGCAATTTCAGAAAGCGAAAGATCATTGTTATAATACATATCAAGCATATCTTTTTGTCTTTCGGTAAGTATATCACCGTAAAAGTCCAGTAAAACAGAAATATTCAAATTTTTTTCAAACATAACTATTTACCTCCTGAATAGGTGTAAACTTAATTGCTTTACAAGTATACCATAAGGTAATTGATTTGTCAATAGTAAATTACTAAAATCTTAAATTAAATTTTTTATAATAGATCAGTAAGAAATTATTATATAAAATATTTATTTTCAACTAATTAGATTTTATAATATTCTTTTAATACAATAAATTTAATAAATGATTGAAAATGCGATTTATTCATTGAAAACTATAAAATTAATATTTTAATCGATCAATTCATCACAAAACAAAAAATAATTGCGTTTTCAAGAATAATTAAAATCGCCTGATAAATTCATCAGGCGAAAAATTTTTTTAAACCATACTATTCTCCAAATTATATAAAATTTGCATTTTGTATAATTGAATCAATAGAAATTTTATAATACAAATTTGCTATGAGATGAGAAATATGCGTAATTGCAGAAAACTAAGCATTTTTGGAATTCTTTATTAAATACTTTAACCTTGTAGCCTCTCCACCTCGTAAATGACGTTCTGACTTATTTAATTGAAGAAGCTTCTCCACCTGGCAATATAGAGTATAATTTATTTTATATAGCTTTTCCGTTATATCTTTATGTACGGTTGATTTGCTGTAGCCGAATTTTTTTGCTGTCTGACGAACGGTGGTTTTATTTTCTAAAATATATATAGCAAATTTTTCACATCTTTCTTCACTGCTTGAAAAATATATCATATTAACTCCAAATCTATTATGTTAATATAATATATGAAGAAAACCGCATAAAAATGCGGTTTTCCATATTAATTTTCAAATTTGAAAACAGTTGTGTAATCGTAAAGTTCTCCGGGATTAAGCTCACATGTCAAAAATTCAGCATGATTGGGTGCGTCCGGTGCATGCTGTGTTTCAAGACAAACTCCGCATCTCTTAATCGGCTTAACACCGTTTTTGAAGGGGGCATAATCTGTTACAACACAGTTACCGGTATAAATCTGTACACAGGGTTGATTGGTATATGCCTTCATTACTCTTCCCGACTTAGGATCCTTGAGAGTAGCAAAATGCTTGATTTCTCCATTTGTGTTAAGTATGTAGTTATGGTCATATCCTTGACCGTAGATAAGGTTAATATTATTGTTATCTATTTCTTTACCTATTGCTTTTTCTTTTCTAAAATCAAATTCTGTATTTTCTACAAAAAGTTCTTCACCGGTTGGAATAAGCTCATCATCGGTTAAGGTGATTTTATCAGCATCAATCCAAAGTGTATGATCCATTATAGTTCCACTATCATGACCTGCAAGGTTAAAATAAGAATGATTTGTCATATTAACAATAGTTTTCTTATCTGTGGTAGCCTTATAATTGATAGAAAGCACATTTTCATTATCAAAGGTATAGAGTACCTTTACCTGTAATGTACCAGGGTATCCTTCTTCTCCATCGGGGCTAACTATGGAAGCCTCGAGATACATAGTTCCTCCAATTTCCCAAGTTTTGATATCCCATATCTTTTTGTCAAAACCAAATTCACCTCCGTGAAGATGGTTTCTACCATTGTTAACAAAAAGGTTATATTCCTTACCGTCAAGAGAAAATTTTGCTTTAGAAATTCTGTTGCCAAAGCGTCCGATAAGGGCTCCATGGTATCCGGTATCGCCAAGATAAGCCTTTACATTATCGAATCCACACACAACATCGGCAAGAACACCGTTTTTATCCGGAATATTAAGCTCATTTATTCTACCACCTAAAGAAAGAAGCTTTACACTTGCGTTATTGGAGTTTGTAAGAGTATAAGCATAAACTTCTCTACCGTCAGGCATTTTATCAAAAAAACTCTTAGTAATCATATTATTCTCCATAGCCGTCAGGGTTCTTTTTCTGCCAATTTGCAGAGTCTATGCACATTTTGTCGATATCGAATTTTGCCTTCCATCCAAGTACTGTATATGCCTTTGTGGGGTCAGCATAGCATTCATCTATATCACCAGGGCGACGAGGACAAATCTCGTACTTTACAGAGAGTCCTGTTGCCTTTTCATAAGCTTTTACAATATCAAGAACCGAATAACCGTTTCCTGTACCTATATTGAAATGCTCAATACCTGTAACCTGCTTTGCTCTGTCAAGAGCCTTAAGATGTGCATCTGCAAGATCAACTACATGAATATAGTCACGAACTCCTGTACCGTCGTGTGTATTATAATCATTTCCAAAAACACTTAGATGATCGTATTTACCGGACGCAACCTTAACAATATAGGGCAAAAGATTGTTAGGAATGCCCTTAGGATCCTCACCGATAAGACCACTTTCGTGAGCACCGATGGGATTGAAATAACGAAGAATAGAAACACTCCACTCAGGATCGGACACCACGATATCAGAGAGTATTCTCTCTATCATAAGCTTGGTCTCACCATATGGATTAGTTGTTGAAAGGGGAAAATCCTCTCTTATCGGTACACTTTCGGGCTTACCATATACGGTGGCAGAGGATGAAAATACTATTCTTTTACATCCATTATCCGACATAGCCTTAGTAAGATTAAGTGTACCTGTAATATTGTTATGATAATAAAGCATAGGCTTAGCAACACTTTCTCCTACTGCCTTAAGACCTGCAAAATGAATTACTGAATCAATATTGTTCTCTTTGAATATAGCATCAACAGCATCAAAATCGAGTAAATCAGCCTTATAAAACTTAACCTCCTTGCCTGTTATAGCCTTAATCCGATCAAGAACACAAAGTTTGGAATTGCAAAGATTATCAAGAATAATAACCTCTCTACCATCATTCAAAAGCTCTACAACAGTATGAGAGCCAATAAAACCTGTACCACCTGTAACTAAAATAGCCATTGGTTTTTCTCCTTTACATTTTTCTATATATCTATGATATAACATTTAAGAAAAAAAATCAATATATTTACAAAATTATATTGACAAAAGAATATAATTTTGATATGATATTTGTATCATATGATACACTTTTGGAGAATTTATGAAAAATACAAAAGAAATTTTATCAAATATTTTCCTTTTTGAAAACATAAGTGATACTATAATCAATAAATGCTGTAGCTTTGACGGATGCAATATAGTAGAATACTTATCCGGAGATATAATGCAGGATTTTAAATCGGAACAAAATATTGGAATTCTATTGAATGGAAAAGCCTCGATAATATCAGGTGATGACGGAGTTATAATTCGCAAGCTTGTGAAGGACGATATATACGGGGTAGCAAAGATTTTTGATAATCAAAATCATCTTACAAAAATTGTTGCAACAAGTAAATGTTCAGTTCTTATAATCAACAAGATTTTTATAGAAAAATGTATTGAAGCAGATAAAAATATAGCTTTGAACTACATTAAATTACTTGCAAAAAAAATAGGGTTCCTTAATAAAAAAATCAGTGCATATACTGCGAAAACTACAGACAACAAATTATACACTTATCTTCTTCAATTACCGAGAAATGATAATAAACTTGTATTAAGTACGGACTTTTCTGCAATTGCCAAAATGCTTGGAATAGGAAGAGCTTCTCTATACAGAGCATTTGACAAGCTTGAAAAAGACGGATTAATAATAAAAAAAAATAAAGAAATTATATTAAAAGAGGTATAAAAGTTATGAAAAAGTTAATTTCAGTAATTTTGGCAATTGTCTTAATTGCATCATCAATCCTTGCATTCTCTGCTTGTGGAGAAAACAAAACAGACGGAGAGATAAATGTAGCTACATTGAATGGTACAACCGGATTTGGAATGGCTCAATTAATGAAAGAAAGCAGCCTTGGAAACACATCCAACAAATACAACTTTTCAGTTGAATCTGACCCCAGCGTTGTAATGGCAGGTCTTATAAATGGTAATATTGATATTGCAGCTCTTCCTACTAATGCAGCAGCAAATGTATACAGCAAAACCAATGGAAATGTACAAATAATCGCTATAAATACTCTTGGCGTTCTTTATGTACTTACAAATGGTGTCGAGATAAATTCTATCTCCGATCTTGAAGGTAAAACTATATACTGCCCTTCTCAGAATCCTACATTTATTACAAAATATATAATCAAAGAAAATAATCTTGAAAATAAGGTAACTATAGATTCTACAACATATGCAACTCCTGATGCTTTAAGAACTGCTGTTATAGCGGGACAGGTAGAAATAGCAGTTCTTCCCGAGCCTATGGTAACAATAGTTAAGGCTAATAATTCAAATATAAAGGTTGCTTTGGACTTGACATCCGAATGGAACAAGGTTTCCGATGGCAAACAGCTTGTACAGGGATGTGTAGTAGTTAGAAAGGAATTTGCAGATCAGTATCCCGGAAGCGTAAACGAATTTCTTAAGGATTACGAGGAGTCTATTAACTATATTAACGAAAACCCAGCCAATGGAGCATCATATATTAAAGAATTTAATATTTTTGCTAATGAAAATGTAGCAAAAAATGCAATTCCCAAATGCAATATTGCATATATGGACGGCGATGAAATGAAGGAGGCTATGGATAACTTTCTTAAGGCTATGTATTCTGTAGCACCCGCAAGCATTGGAAATGCTATTCCGGGTGATGATTTCTACTATGGTGCATAAGCTTAACAAACCATTAAAAATAATATTAATTGCTTTATTTTGGTTTGGAATATGGGAGATTGCATCTTTAATTATAGGTCCTATATTTTTTCCTTCTCCTATAGATGTTATTATTAGGATATTTGAGCTTATAAAAACGGGTGATTTTTTTATAGATGTTCTCTATTCTCTCGGGAGAGTTGGGCTTGGTATTGTAATAGCAATAGTTTTAGGCTCTATAATAGCACTTTTGTGCTCATTTCAGCATATTGCATATGAAATCATCTCTCCTCTGGTTTCAATTATTAAATCAACCCCTGTAGCCTCATTTATTATTCTCATATGGATATTTATTGGTAATAATGTAACTCCAGTTGTTATTTCTGCACTTATGGTTTTTCCTATTGTTTTTACAAATTTATATCAGGGAATGAAAAGTGTTGATATCGGACTTTTAGAAGTGTGTAGGCTTTATAAAATTTCAAGAAAGAAAATTATAAAGTCCTTATATATACCTACTATTACTCCGTATTTTATATCTTCTCTGCTTTCATCAATAGGTCTTGGCTGGAAGGCGGGAATAGCAGCTGAGGTATTATGTGTACCTTTGCGTTCAATAGGAAAAGCTATTTTTGAATCAAAGCAATACTTTAATTACGCAGATTTATTTGCATGGACTGCTACAGTAATTATTTTAAGCTTTATTTTTGAGGTGCTTCTTACCAAATTATTAAAAAAGCTTTTATCTAAGTATGTAAATAAGATAGGAGTATCTAATGGAAATTAAGAATTTAACAAAAAAATTCGGCAAAAAAACTGTTTTTGATAATTTTTCCATAAATATTCCTGATAGTAAAATAAGCTTTATTATGGGAGAAAGTGGATGCGGTAAAACAACATTAATACGCATAATTGCAGGACTCGATAAGAATTATACCGGTGAAATTGATAGTTTAAACGGTAGAATCAGCTATGTTTTTCAAGAACCTCGCCTCTTTCCTTCACTTAATGTAAAGGAAAATATAGAGCTTGTAGAAAAAGGATGCACAGGCTCTATAGATGATATATTAAAGCTTATTGAGCTTGATAAAGATGCCGAGCTTTATCCATATGAGCTGTCCGGAGGAATGAAAATGCGTCTTTCTCTTGGTCGGGCATTGTATTACAATGGAGATATATTTATAATGGATGAACCTTTCTCTGCTTTGGATGAAAAGCTTAAAAACAGATTATTACCTATAATATTCGAAACACTAAAAGGTAAAACAATAATAATTGTTTCTCATAATATCGATGAGGCTAATAAATATGCTGATAAAATTATAACTCTATAAACAAAAAAGGTGTTGAAATCAACACCTTTTTATACTTGTTTAATGACATCCACAGGAACCTTTACCGTGATTGTCGGGCTGATGAGAGCATCCGTTACCGAATTTATTTAGCATAGGGGGACAAAATTCGTCTACTGGAAATGCCATAGATTTGAATAAAGTACATGGGTCATTTTCCTGAGCTGTAATACATTCCTTTTCGGGAATACAGCTTTCAACAGCATTAATAAGAAGCTGTGCTGGGCGTTCTATCCTTACAACTGAAAAGAATCCAAGAGAGACAACAAGAGTTTTATCTTCTCTCTCACAAAGCTTTCCGTGTACACTGTTTGTAACATATTCGGGAATATCATCCAAGCAGCAACAGCAGCAGCATGGAAATACATGTGGCTCAACTACCTTTACATTAAGTACTACTGGGTCTACAGTTTCTATAACTGCGATGGGAAGATTATTTGTCCTTGTACAATCACAGCTTATCTCAGGACAGAAGCCTGATTTTCCGGGTTCACTCTTAAATATATTTACATTTCCCTCGCTACCGAAAAGCACTACCTTCTTTTCGACTACTGCAATACCTTCAAATTCCTGTATATTTCCCTGCGACAAGCATGCTTCAAAGGATATCTTTACATATATTTTGATATCAAGCTGATAAAAACCTCTATTAAAAGGAACCTCACTTACATCAATATATGCGGAAACTATCTTAGAGCAGGTTGCCCTTATGGTGGATGTGCGTTCAATTATCTCCTCTCCAAAATCCGTAAGATATACCTTGACATTTTCAAAGCAATCCTTATCTCTGCAGGAATCAAGGATTCTATATGTGTCAATACAGATATTTTCTCTGCCATGAGGATTTGAACAAAGTCTGTTATCCGGCATTATGTCTACCTCCTGTAATATTGAAGAAAAACTACTCTTCTGTAATAGCATATGCAATATTACATAATTTGACATTTTATATGTAAAAAAGAACGCAGATGCGTTCTTTTTAATATTTTTCCATAGCAATAAGCTTATTTTTTATATCTCCGGGGTTATTAGTTGTTATAAGCTTTGCACCATTTTCGATACATGTTTTCAGTTTACTTATTTGAGTAACTCCTGCTCCAACCCATATTTCGATATTATGGTCGGAAAGGAATTTATATATTTCCTTATTATCAATTTCCCATATACAAGCACAGTATAGGTATTCTGTAGGGTCTATATTTACATTAAACATCTCATTATAGGGATAAAATCCGTGCAGAAGATACTTTTTACCGTATTTCCTATATATGTATTCAAGCACCCATGCATCAAAGCTATTTAATACAACTCTATTAGTCATATTGAATTGCTCCACTAAGTCAATTATGTCCTCAATACATTTTATACAGCGTTTTGAATTTTCTTCACTATAATACTCCTTAATTTCAATATTAAGAGTAATATTTTCCTTAGATGCCCAATTTATAAATTCATAAAAGGTCGGTACTTGCTCATAATTAATGCTATCTCCTGCATTAAGAATAGCGATATCCTCATAACAAATTTCCGAGACCTTGCCTCTACTGTTTGTTGTTCTGTCCACTCGTTCGTCATGCATAATAACAAGAATATTATCCTTAGTGAGACGCACATCGGTTTCTATCATATCAGCACCTTCTTCTACTGCTTTTTTGAATGCTGTCATTGTATTTTCATAATAGTTATAACTGTCACCCCTATGACCTGCTATTGACATTCTATCGTCTCTTGTAAGTCTCATAAATAACCTCCCATTTAATTTGGTATATGACTATTTTACTATACGAAAGAAAAAAAGTCAACGAAAAACGAGAGCAGTTCTCTGCTCTCGTTGAATATTTATAAATTAAAGATACTTTTTCATTGTATTTGTAATATTTTCGGTAGGCATAGAAACTGTCATAACAACATTCATACCGTATTTAGAGGAAAGCTCATCAACTTCATCAACAAACTTATCAAATGCAGCCGTATCTCTCTGACAGATTCTATAAGTAGCATCAATGAACAAATCAGTAATATCATGATTACTTGCCAAAAGTCCTGCAATAAAGCCATAAAGCTCACTGGCATTGGAAACCATATATTCATCGGAATTGATAAGTCTACAATTATAATTCAAGGTAAGCTGAAGGTTAGTACCCTTTTCGATACATACAACAGAGCCCTTTGTACTATCAAGTGCTGCATTGATCATTTCAATAAGTGCTTTTGTTTTACCTGTGCCTTTAACACCAATAATAAGTTTAACCATATTATTAATCCTCCAAAATATAGTTTGTAATTAAATTATACCTTATACGGCATGAAAAATCAATACTTTTTGTGAAAAATATATAACTATTTAGTGAAAATTTGTCTATAAATTGTTGAATATATTACATAAAAGAAATCGGCTACAAAAAAGTAGCCGATTATATTATTATTGCATTCTATCAAGAAGCTCTTTTCTTAAATCCTCATATCCATCCTTGCCAAGGAGTGCAAACATATTTTTCTTGTAGCTTTCAACACCGGGCTGATTAAATGGGTTAACCTTAAGAGTATATCCAGATACAGCACATGCATATTCAAAGAAATATGCCATATAACCAAATGAATAAGGACTTCTGTTCTTAAGCTCAATAACAAGATTAGGAACCTTACCGTCAGAGTGAGCAAACAACGTACCAAGCATAGCTGTCTGGTTTACATAATGAAGTTCCTTACCTGACAAGAAATTAAGCTTATCAATATTGTCAGGATCATGGGGAATTATAACAGTATCTTTGGACTCCTTGATATCAAGAACAGTCTCAAACATATGACGGGGACCATCCTGAATGTACTGACCAAGAGAATGGAGATCTGTTGAGAAGATTGCTGATGAGGGGAATATACCCTTTCCATCCTTACCTTCACTCTCACCGTATAACTGCTTCCACCACTCACAGAACATCTGTGCACAGGGCTCATATGCTACAAGCATTTCAGTTGTTTTACTCTTACGGTACAGAATATTTCTGATAGCAGCATATCTTAATGCATTGTTATCATCTACATCCTTTTTCTCGCAAGCAAGCATGGAATCACGTGCACCATCCATCATGGCATCGATATCAACTCCGGCAACTGCGATAGGCAAAAGTCCAACGGCAGTAAGAACTGAGAATCTGCCACCTACATCATCGGGAACTACAAAGGTCTCGTATCCCATATCATCGGAAAAGCTCTTAAGAGTACCCTTCGCTTTATCTGTTGTTGCAAAAATTCTCTCTCTTGCTCCGTCTTTACCGTATTTTTTCTCAAGAAGGTCTCTGAATACACGGAATGCTACAGCAGGCTCTGTTGTTGTACCTGATTTAGAAACGACATTTACGCATATATCTCTTCCCTCACAAATTCTCAAAATGTTTGCAAGAGCTGATGAGCTTATAGAATTACCTGCAAAATAGATATCGGGTGTTTCCTTTTTCTTAAGATTATTATAGTAAGGTGTTCTGATAAATTCGATAGCCGCTCTTGCTCCGAGATAGGATCCACCAATACCAATAACTACGAAAACATCACAGGATTTACGAATTTTCTCTGCTGCTTTCTTTATTCTTACAAATTCTTCCCTGTCGTAATTTTCGGGAAGGTCAAGCCATCCTAAGAAAGCGTTACCTGCTCCTGATTTCTCTGTAAGAGTAGTCTGTGCTTTATAAATTTCCTCGGAGATACCTTTAATATCTTCCTCGGTTACATAATTTTTAAGAAATTTCTCATTTAATGATAATGTCATTTCTTATTTCCTCCGTTTATATATGCCTGTGTTTTAATACCATTATATAATACTATAAAAATATGGAAAATTCAACACTTTTTATCAATTTAATACAAATTTTTTGAATACGGAAGATATATACCAGATAAAATCGATTTTCTCTACGCTTTCAGTACAATATATATTATCCTCACCTATAATTTCTCCATCTAGCTTATATATTATACTTCCAACAACATCGCCATTTCTTAATGGTGCTTTGATATTTTCATTAAGTTTGATTTCTTTTTCAACGCTTGATCCCTTACCTTTGGGAATTAAAATGTCATATCCATCATGCGTTACATTTACAAAATCCGTTTTCCCGTTACTTACGGAAACGGGTGCAAGCTCTGTATTTGCATTATTATAAATTTCGTATTTTGCAAAGCCATAATCTAAAAGCTTTACTGCAGTTGCGTTTCTTGTCTGTGATGTATCGGAGCCCATTATTACTGATATAAGATGTAAGCCATCTCTTTTTGCAGTAGCACTGATGCAAAATCCCGCTTTAGAGGTTGATCCTGTTTTTAAGCCGGTTGCTCCTCTGTAAAATCTGATTAGCTTATTAGTATTTGATAGCCCAAATTCTCCATTTCTTACGGTATCCATCCATATAGTTGTATAATCTGTAATTCTTTCATGCTTTAATAATTCCCTTGACATAAGAGCAATATCGTAGGCTGTAGTAAGATGTAATGATGTATCATCATCAAGCCCGGTAGCATTTTCAAAAAAAGTATTTGTCATACCAAGCTCCCGTGCTCTTTTATTCATCATATATACGAAGGATTCCTCGCTTCCTCCCACATATTCTGCAAGAGCTACGGCACCGTCATTAGCAGATGCTATCACAACACTTTTGATTAAATCCTCAACACACATTTGCTCTCCTGACTCAAGAAATATCTGTGAGCCTCCCATTGAAGCTGCATTTTCGCTTACTGTTACCATATCATCCATCTTTATTTTTCCTTCATCCAATGCTTCGAATACTAATAATAAAGTCATTATCTTAGTAACAGAAGCCGGAGGAAGCTTCTCATCCTTGTTTTTCTCATACAAAACAGAACCGGTGTTTGCATCCATAAGTACAACACTTTTTGCATTGATTTCAAGCTCATTGCTATCTACATCCATAGCGTATACATTTAACGGTATACATAAGATTATCAATAGAAATAAGATTGCAATTTTTGTTTTATTCATCATTATATCACCTCGAAATAATCTTATTCCACATAATATAAAAAAATGCCGATGTAAACTAAGTTACATACGGCATTAATATCTATCCGGGTTACAAATTGAACAGGGACTGTATTCAAGAGAATATATGTATTGTATATCATCTGTTTCAATTCTGTTCTCTTCACGGATGCTTGTAGCATACTTACAATTCTGGAGGTGGAATTTCTTAGTCGACATATTCAGTACAAACACATAGGATGTCGGCTCCCTTGGTTTTCCTGTAGTACATAGTTCAGTATTTTCCAGAGGAATATCTCCGTGTCCGGGTGTATCACTGCAAGAGGGTAAAAAAATTACTAATAATAAAATAATCAAAATAAGTTTTCTCATATTCCCCTCCTTTATCACATTTTAACACATATATATTGAAATTTCAACACATAATGTAAGGAAAAGGACTATCCGATTAGAAGGATAGTCCTTTTCTTTATTTAACAATAAATCTGCTCAATTCTGTAAAAAGCTTATCTGTATTGTCAGTATGTGCTGTTAATGTAATTGCATTCATCAAATCAAGGCTGAAAATACCCATAATAGATTTAGCGTCAACTACATATCTACCACTGCACAAGTCAATTTCAATATCGTACTTTGTTACGATTTCAACAAACTCTCTTACATCAAGAATTGAGGCGAGTTTAATTTGACATGTCTTCATAATATTCTCCCTTTCATTAAATTTTTTTAACATTATACTCATAAAAAAATCAAAAGTCAATACAGTTTTTTTAATTTTTTCAGATTCGGGAAATATCATAAAAATTCGTAAATTAATGAAGAATTTATAATTACAATGCACAAAAAATATTGTCGTATTTTTACCGTGTTCTTGACATTATGGTAAACCTTTCATCAAGGATTTCAATATCCGTCAAATTTAATGCTCTTTTATAATCCAGCAAGGCAATTTTACGCTTTATAAATTGTGATGAGTTATCGTTTGCAAGCATACCGGTTAATGGATCTATATATATTTCTTTGTGAAGATGACAAATATCCATAGGCTCTGTTCCTTTTATAAAATATCCAGTATTAATTCGATTCAATCTAGGGTCAAGTCTGCAATTATCGCATACTAGCTTACCTGAATCTCTGCAATATTGTACTTTAACAATGTTTCTTGATGTGAATAACTGTACATCAGTATTTTTATTTTTATGAGCTTCTGACATAATAGCATCAAAAAGTGTAATGGCAGGACTTTTTCCTTTTTGAATAATACTTTGAGGTGTATCAAATCCTACCCAAACCCCACATACATAATACGGTGTATATCCTACAAACCATTTATCATATGAATTACCCGAGGTACCTGTTTTTCCTGCCACGGGCAAAATATCTTTGATTATAGTATTTCTTGCAGTTCCTTCCCTTGTTACACTTGATAACAAACTATTCATTATAGATGCAGTTTCTTCAGATATAACCCTCTTATAATTCTTTTCGTTTTCAAGTATATTGTTTCCAAAGCTATCTGTTACCTTGTAATATGTTCTTGCATTTGCTACATATCCTCCGTTTTGCATCATAGCATACGATGAGGTAACTGTTCTCAAGCTTTCTCCGTTTGTGAGTTGTCCTAAAGCCAAAGGTGCCTCATTTTTATCGTCATTTGTAAGATTAATAAAGCCTAATTCATTTTTAAGAAAATTAAAGGAATTATCTATCCCAAGAGATCTCAGACCTAAAACTGAATAGGTATTAAGTGAACGAGATACTGCATATTCAAGGTCAGTAAGACCGTGATATACATCGGGAGAGTTTTTGGGCCATGGCCCATCTTCGGTCAGTAAGGGTACATCATCAAATACTGTTGAATAGTTTAATATGCCCATTTCAATTGCAGGAGCATAAACGGATAATGGCTTTATTACCGATCCTAAGGGTCGTTTTATATTTGTGGCCCTGTTCAGTATTCTGTTCCCTTCCTTTTTACCTGTACCCCCAACAAGTGCAACAATATCTCCTGTGTACGGATTGATTATAACACAGGATGCCTGAGGATATTCTCCATTTTGTATATCTAAATATGCCTGATAGCCTCTAAAGACCTGCTCAGCTGTTTCCTGTACATTTGGTTCTATTGGAGAATAGATTTTTAATCCTCCCTTATATAGCAGCATATTAGCACCCTCACGGCTAAGATTATACTGTAACATAAGATCGTTGGTAATATCGTCAATCAATGCCTCTGTATACCAAGAGAAAATACCACTTCTATTTTCCTGCTCTATATTGCTATTAATTTTAAGCTCCTCTGATACTGCCACATTGTATTCATCTTCATTAATCATTCCGTGCTCTAACATTTTAGCAAGAACAATTTTTCTTCTTTTATAATTATTTTCAGGATATTTATATGGGTCATATTTAGTTGGGCTTTTAACTATTGATGCCAGAGATGCACATTCGGCTAATGTAAGCTCCTCAGGTTCTTTACCAAAATATGTTTTTGATGCTGAGCATATTCCGTAACAATTTTGAGAAAGATATACAATATTCAAATACATTTCAAGTATCTGGTGCTTCCCCGCATGCTTTTCTATATTAAGTGCTCTAATTATTTCTTCTATTTTTCTTTTTGGGGTTTGCCTGTTATCTCCTGTAATGTTTTTTACAAGCTGTTGTGTTATAGTTGAACCGCCGAATTCCGTCTTACCTAACTTAATAATATAATTAGCAACTGCTTTTAAGGTTCTTAACCAATCTACTCCGTTATGTTCATAAAATCTATGGTCCTCTATAGCGATAAACGCATTAATTAAATTAGTAGGCATATCATAAAACGAACGCCATTCACTTTTTCCTAAAAATATTTGCTCTTCCGTAAGCTCCCGTGCCTCTCCCACCGGATTTCCATAAACATCCTTGTCATAATAATATATCCGTGTTATAGATGTGCTTCCCGGTCTTAAAAGAGTTAAATCTATATTTTTGTCTAAATTTGCATTAATTATAATCACAGAAAATACCGATAACAATATTAAAACAAGAGATATTATTAGAAAAACCTTCCATATGGATTTTCGAATTATTTTCATATTATAACCTCTCTTTCTTTAATATTATTTTTCAGAAAAGCAGTATACATACAAGTTAAAATTTGAAATAAAGAAAAGAATTGAACAGGAAATACTGTTCAATTCCATATTTTATTTAAGGATAACATTATTCTTTCCAAGTATGTCCTTTAATGCCTCTAAAATATCGTTGCTGACAGATATTTTCAATGCCAATGCTTTAACATATTTTTTAGTCGATGCATCATAGAAGATAATTTCTGTATCACCGTCATATTCTCTAAGAAGCTCTGTTATTTCCGATACTATAGGTAAATTAATTGATGATACCTTAAGATACAGCTTTGCAGATTTTGGCATTGCATCAAATTCTGTATTCTTTAATAATGCATCTGAGCATGTAAGAATAATTTTAGGATTTTCATCCTCCTTTACGCTTAATGTACCCTTTACCCATACAACATTTTCCTCATAAAACATATATTGAAGGCTTTGATATGCATTAGGAAAAATAATAATTTCAATTGATCCGGTCTCGTCCTCTAAGGTGACAAATGCCATATTATCCCCTTTTTTGGTAAGCTTGTTTACCCTTGAGGTCACTATGCCTCCAACCTTAACAATCTCCTTATCTTTATGTGTATATTCATTTTCGTCATTTGCCAAATATTCGCAAATCTTAGATAACTTAAGGCTATCCCTGTGTTTTTTATAGGCATCAAGAATATGCCCTGAAAAAAACATACCTGTGGCATCTTTTTCATAAACCAAAATTTCTTTTATGGACAGCTCAGGAATGTCCGGATAGATAAAAGAAGGCATAACACTTATCATTTCATCATCAGATAGCATTGAAAATATGTCAGTTTGCCCTCCACTTGTTGCTCTTGACATTCCAAGAGCTGAATCAACTATCTCCTCATATACCTGTAATAATTGAGAACGGTACTTACCAAGTGAGTCAAAGGCTCCAACCTTTATAAGCATTTCCACCTGCCGTTTTGTTATATCCTTATTTTTCAGGCGAAATATAAAATCCTCAAAATCCTTATATTCTCCAAAGCAATTTCTTTCTTCTACAATTGCCGAAGTAAAGCTTCTGCCAACATTTTTAAGTGCCAGTAATCCAAATCTAATATTATTTTTATCTACAGAAAATAGTGCGTCACTTTTGTTTATATCGGGAGGTAACACCTTTATTCCCAGCTTTTCGCATTCATCAATATAGTGGCTTACCTTTTCTGCATTGCCGAGTACCGATGTAATAAGTGATGCATAAAATTCCTTTGGATAGCGACTCTTGAGGTATGCTGTTCTATAAGATATCATTGCATAAGCAGTTGCATGGCTTTTGTTAAAAGCATACTTTGCAAAGTCAGCCATATCATTAAAAATATCATTAGCTGTTTGCTCTGCTATACCGTTATTATTACATCCATTAATAAACAGCCCTCTTGCCTTTTCCATCTCATCAAGCTTCTTTTTCTTCATTGCACGAAGAACTATGTCAGCCTGTCCATAGGAATAGCCTGCCAGCTTACCGAATATCTGCATTACCTGTTCCTGATATACAATGCAACCATATGTTGACCGTAAAATGGGCTCGAGCAAAGGCGTTTTATATTTTATTAAATCTTTATTATGTCTTCTTTTAATATAATCAGGTATTGAATCCATTGGTCCTGGTCTGTATAAAGCAAGACAAGCTATAATATCATCAATTGTAGTGGGCTGTAATTGCATAAGAACTTGTCTTATTCCTGCCGACTCCAACTGGAAAATACCCTCTGTTTTACCTTGGGCAATAAGCTTATATGCATCCTTGTCATTAAGAGGTATTTTATTTATATCAAATTCCGGGTGTTCTTTTTCAATAAGCTTAACTGTATCTGATATAATGGTAAGATTGCGAAGAGCAAGGAAATCAAATTTCAGTAACCCAAGATCTGCAACAGCATTCATGTCATATTGAGTAACAACCATACCTCCATTTACTGATAAGGGTAAATATTCGGTTAGTGGTAATTCTGTGATAACAATACCGGCTGCGTGAGTGGAAGCATGTCTTGGCATTCCTTCAAGCTTGATAGAAGTATCAATCAATTTTTTTATGCCGTCATCATTATCATAGAGACGGCGTATTTCTGCAACATCATTCATTGCTTCCTTTATTGTTGAATGACTGCCAATAAGCTTAGATATATGATCCACATCGGAATACGGAAGCTCCAACACTCTTCCAACATCTTTTATTACTGCCCTTGCGGCAAGAGTACCGAATGTTACTATTTGAGAAACATGATCTATACCGTATTTTTTCTTTACATATTCTATTACCTCGTCTCGGCGTTCATAGCAGAAATCAGTATCAATATCTGGCATACTTAATCTTTCAAGATTTAAGAACCTTTCAAATAAAAGATCGAATTTTATAGAATCTATATCGGTGATAGAAAGCAGGTACGCAACAAGGCTGCCTGCACCCGATCCCCTTCCAGGTCCTACGGGAATACCGTTATTTTTTGCATAATTTATAAAATCCCAGACAATAAGAAAATAATCATCGTAACCCATTTTATTAATTACTGCCAGTTCATTTTCGGTTCGTTCTATATATAATTCCTTAGTGTGGGTATCCGTATAAATAATTTGACCTGTCTTTTCTCTGTTAGCAAGTCCTTCAAAGGCTAATTTTCTTAAAAATTCCTTAGAGGTTAATGGAGCACAAAAGCTATACTTTGGTAAATGAATATTACCGAATTCAAATTTGAAATTACACTTTTCCGCTATTTTTACTGTGTTTTCGCAAGCAGCAGGATATGCGGAAAAAAGCTCAAACATTTCCTCGGTAGATTTTAAGTAAAATTCATTAGTTGGAAATGCAATCTTGGAATTATTTGATACAGTAGAGTTAGTCTGAACTGACATCAAGATCAATTGAGAATAGGCATCATCTTTGTTCAGATAGTGTACATCGTTTGTACATACTAAGGGAGCTCCGGTAAGTCTTGATAATTTAGCTAATTCCAAATTTACCTTTGCTTCTTCCTCAATGCCGTGATTTTGCATTTCTAAATAAAAATCATCCTTACCAAATATCTTTTGCATATCAAGTATATGGCCTATGGCACTTTCAGTGTCACCTAATAAGATATTTTTTGGTATAAAACCGGAAAGACATGCCGATAATGCTATAAGCCCCTCACTGTGTTCTTTGAGTAGCTCAATATCAATTCTCGGCTTCATATAAAAACCTTCTGTATATCCGGCAGAAACAAGATAGGAAAGGTTCTTATAGCCAATTTCATTTTTACATAATAGGACAAGATGATAATAAGAAATATTATTAATCCTTGATTTTTCATATCTGCTACCGGGAGATAAATAAACTTCGCATCCAATAATGGGCTTTATTCCCTCCTTGATAGCAGCTTTATAAAATTCAATAACGCCGAACATATTTCCATGATCGGTGATAGCTACAGCTTTTTGACCGTTTGCTTTTACTGCCTTTGGTATATCAGCAATTCTGCATGCACCGTCAAGTAAACTGTATTCACTATGCAGATGTAAATGTACAAAGTCCGACATCATCTTCTCTCCTATTCCTCTTTTTTTATTTCTTCGTATATTTCTACAATCTTTTCAAGTCTGTGGAAAATACCGGATTTAGATATAACCGGATTGAATTTTTTACCAAGTTCTGTGTAATTCAACTCGGGAAATTCAAGACGCTTATATGCTGTTTCAGTTAATTGCTCGTTCAATTTAGATATTTTGTTGCTTTTAATAAGGTAGTTAATAGCGTTTATATATTTCTTAGACGCATCAAGGGATTTATTTATATTAGCATCATCACAGTTACTGATTCTGTTAGCTCTATTTCTGACATCTTTAATTATTTTACTGTTCATTACAGTAAATGTCGCATTATTCGCACCGATAACAGCAAGATAATCTTCTACCGTTTCACTGTCCTTAGTATAAATTACATACTTACCCTGTCTCTCTCTGATTTTGAATTTGAAGCTTAAATCAGAAAGCATAGAAAACAATTCGTTAGCCTTATTTTCGGAAGAAAAGGATAACTCCAAAAGATAAGATTTATTTGGATCGGTAACCATTCCACGAACAAGAAACAGTGATCTAAGAAAATGATACTCACAATCGGGACACTTAAATATATTGCTTTTATATTCTACAATTGTAAAATATCTAAAAAGGCTTGATTCTATTGAGATTTCACCATTATTAAAGTAACATAAATGCTTTTTCTTAAATAAAATATCGCATAGCTTCAAGAAGTAATTTGCAATTTCGACATTTGTCGTTTTTATGTAATATCTGTCATTTTCCTTCTCTGCACAGAACAAAAAGCCGTACAGAATAGAAAACATACAGCACTTTTTATTTTTATATTCAAGCTGTAAAATTTCTTCCTTTACAGCATTTGTAAATGAGCCCATATTATTCCCTATTCTATAAAAATAATTTCTTCTTCGAGTAAAATTCCGTATTTATTTTTTATATCCTTCTTTATCAAATCCACAAGAGCTATTACATCTGAGAAGGATGCATTATTTGAATTTACAATAAAACCGGCATGTTTTTCGGACACTGTAGCTCCTCCTATTCTCTTTCCTTTAAGACCTGCCTCATCTATTAGTTTTGAAGCAAATCCGTTTTTTGGACGCTTGAACGCACTCCCGGCACTTGGATAATCGAGGGGCTGAGATTTTTTTCTTTTGCTCAAATTTTCTTGCATTTTGTGGTATATATTGCTTTTATTACTTTTTCTTAATTTTAGTTCGGTTGATATGATGAAATAGTTTTTATTATCCATAAATATAGAATGCTTTGCACTGTATTGATGTTCATCAAGTATAATATCGAATATATCAAAAGTCGAAATATCAAGTACTGTTGTTTTATATACAACATCTGATGCGGAAAAATTAAATGCAGAGGCATTCATATATACAAATCCACCAACACTACCGGGGATTCCATATGCAAATTCGATTCCTGAAAGACAATTATGATATGCAGACATACAGCAATCGGATATATCGGCACCGCAAAAGCAAATTATACTGTCATCGCAAATTGAGATACTGTTAAATTTTTTGGTTGATATAACAACTCCAGAATATCCGTTATCTGAGAATATAGTATTTGTCCCATTTCCTAAAAAAATATATTTTATTTTATCACTAACGAGAAATGTCACAATGTCCATTATTTCTTCAATTTTAGTAGGATATATGACAATATCGGCAGGACCGCCGATATTGAAGGAAACAAGCTCCTTTGTCATTTTATTCAATTCAAAATATATCTTCTTGCAATCAAGATAAGCTATCAAATCATTATATTTCATATTATACTCCTTAACTCAAGCGTAATATAAATATATGAAATGATTTTTAACTATGTGTTATTTGCTTTCGGTTTTTATTTTATTAGACTGTAATATAAGCTCTCTTGCTGCATCAAACTGCTTAGTTGTGAGATTTATTCCACCTATAATTCTGGCAATTTCATTCACCCGTTCATCCTCGCTAAGAACAAACACCTTTGCTTCTGCTCTTTCGTCTATCTCTGTTTTCTTTATAAAATAGTGATTTTGTGCAAGTGCAGCAATCTGAGGTGAATGAGTAACACAAATTGTCTGTGTGGATAAGGATATCTCAAAGAGCTTTATTCCTATTCTTTGAGAGGTACTACCGGAAACTCCGGTATCTATCTCGTCGAAAATAACAGTACCTGCCCCGTTTTTATCACTCATAGCATTTTTTAAGGCAAGCATAATTCTGGAAAGCTCACCCCCAGATGCAATTCTATTCATAGGAGCTAACTCTTCACCAACATTAGTAGCAATTAAAAATTCAACATCATCACAACCGTATTGATTAAGAATTACCTTGCCATTTGATTCATTCTTTCTAACACAAATTTCAAAACGAACCTTAGGCATATCAAGAAATTTGAGTGTATCCATAACTAATACACTAAGCTTTTCTGCACCTTTAACTCGAATATTATGAATGTCATTGGCTTTATTTAATGCATTAGTATATAATTTTTTGTACTGATGCTTAAGCTCATCTAATCTTACTTCTCCCTTTTCAAGGTTGTCAAGCTTGATTTGTGCATCTTCCTTAAATTTAAGTATCTCAGCCTCGCTGCCACCGTATTTCCGTTTTAATTTCTGTAATAGTGAAAGTCTCTCTTCAATTCTTGAAAGCTGAATTTCAGGGGGTTCTTCGCCCTCAAAATCAGCATATTCCAACGCTTTTTCACCTATATCGGTTATTTCATAATTAAATTCCTTAAGCTTTTCAGAAAGCTCAGATGCCTCGGGAATAACATCTGATAGCCTACTCAATGAATCAATTGCCTTATCCAAAAGGTAAGTAGCACTTATTCCACTTTCATTTTTACAAAGCACCTTATATGCATTTGAAGCAAGCTTAACGATTTTTTCGGAGCTTCTCAGCTTTATTCTTTTTTCGGTAAGCTTTTTTTCCTCTTCGAGATCAGTTATTTTGGCAGATGAAATTTCTTTAATTTGAAATTTAAGAATATCATACATCATATCCTTCTGCTTATTTAATTCGTTCAAGGATGAAATTTCGCTTTTCAGGTCAGAAAGCTTTTTATACATCGCTTTATACTCATTAATAACATTTTCGATTTCTATATATTCATCCAGTAATCTTAAATGATTTGACTTATCCATAAAGCTATGGTTTTCATTTTGACCGTGTATGTTTACAAGTAGCGGTGCAATTAACTTAAGCTGGGATAATGAAGCAGTTTTTGAATTAATTTTAACTGAGCTTCTTCCATCAACTGTAACAGTTCTTGAAACAGAAAATATATCTTCTCTATCATAATACAAGCCCTGCTCGTCACATACAGTATATACTTCCTCGGCAAGATTGGAAAAATAGGCACTTACTGTTGCTTTATCAGCTCCATGTCTTATCATTTCCTTCGATGCCTTATCGCCTAAAATTAATCCTATTGAATCTATAATTATTGATTTTCCGGCACCTGTTTCGCCTGTAAGGACATTAAATCCTGCACCAAATTCAATATTGACATTTTTTGCAACGGCAACATTTTCAATATGTAATGAATCAAGCATATTAAATCCTCTATATTATTTACCTGAAAGCTTAGCAATTTTTTCCGCTACAAATACTGCTGTCTCCTCAGATGTTGTTACAATTACAATAGTATCATCCCCTGCAACACACCCTAATATTTCAGTATAATTCATAGCATCAATGCCTACACCTACAGCGTGTGCAAGTCCGGGATTAGTTTTGAGAACAACATTATTGCAAGCGTATCTTATATCCTTGATAGATGACATAAGTGCCGTGTTATATTCCATGACATCCTCAAGCTCACTTTTAGGTGCTACATATTTATATACTCCATCAACCATTACCTTAAGAAGCTTAAGCTGTCTTATATCCCTTGATGCAGTAGCCTGTGTAGCATTATAACCCTCATTTCTTAAAGCTGTAATAAGATCCTCTTGAGTTTCAATATTGTTATTTGCAATTATTTCAAGTATTTTTTCTTGTCTTTTAGATTTCATTACTATTCCCCGTCAGTTAAAACTGTCCTTTTTATATTTTCAATATCTAATTCACTGCCGTTTTTAGAAAACACAGCTAAAAATTCAATATTTCCATCGCCACCTTTAATAGGAGATATCGTAAATCCTATACACTTAAGTCCACAAGTGTTAGCACTATCAATTACACGCAATACTCCAAAAAGACGGTTCTTTTTATTTTTTACGATACCACCCTTATCTATTTTGTCCTTACCAACCTCAAATTGAGGCTTAATTAAGCCTATGTAATATCCGTTTTCCTTCAACAATGCTGAAGCAGGGTAAAGTATATAGGTTTGGGATATAAACGAGACATCGGCAGTTATAATATCAGCCATTTCTCCGATATCCTCGTAGTTTAGGCTTCTTGCGTTATAGTTTTCTAATGATATTACTCTTTCATCCGTTAAAAGAGTTTCATCAAGCTGATTTGTGCCCGAATCTATAGCATATACACGCTTTGCACCGTGTAAAAGCATGCAATGTGTAAATCCACCGGTTGATGCACCTATATCTATGGCTGTTCTTCCGGTTATGTCAATTCTAAAAGAGTTTATAGCCTTTTCAAGCTTAAGTCCTCCTCTTGATACATATGGACAAGGGTCTGTTATTTCAACGGTATATTCTATATTACTGTCAATTTCTGCAGACGGCTTTATGATTTTTTCACCGTTTAACAGTACATACCCATCAGTTATCAGTGTTTTTGCCTTTTGTCTGCTTTTGACATACCCTTTTGTGTACAAATATATATCTGCTCTCATTACTTCTCTCTGTTTATAAGATATTTTGCAAAATCGATAAGAACTGTGTCCTCGTCACAAAATTTTATAATGGCTTCAATAGATTTATTTGTGTAGTAATCAACCTCGTTCTGTGCCTCGTCTATGGTCATATAGCTTAATGAGGTGTTTTTATTATTTTTTTCATCAGATCCTACAGGCTTACCTAATGTGTGAGTATCTGATATTCTATCAAGGATATCATCACGCAGCTGAAATGCAATTCCAAGGCTGATTGCAAAATCAGTAAGTTTATTTACAACCTCTGTATCAGGTGTATCACAGGAAGCAAAATATCCTAACAAACATGCACATTTAATTAAATTACCGGTTTTTAATGCATGCATTTGCTTCAACTCATCGTATGAATTGATATTATTGGCACTATCAAGATCTATCATCTGACCTCCTGCCATACCTGCATATCCGGCACATTCAGCAAGACATCCGACGGCTAAGCGTACACTCCTGTCACTTACATATGGGTTGTCAGATGCAACCTTAAAAGCATAAGTAAGTAGGGAGTCGCCGGCAAGCAGAGCCTGTGCTTCTCCAAACACCTTGTGATTTGTAAGTTTTCCCCGTCTGTAATCATCATTATCCATAGTAGGAAGATCGTCGTGAATTAATGAATATGTGTGAATCATCTCAAGAGCACACGCATATGGAATGATAGGATCTATATTTTCACTTTTAGAAAATAGCTTATAAACCTCAATAGCAATAAAAGGTCTTATACGCTTACCGCCACCTAACAGACTGTATGACATAGATTTTTCTATACCATATCCGTTTATTTCCATATATTTTTTTAAGTATTGTTCAACTATTTCGGCGTTACTTCTTATAAGATTCTCAATCATTCTTATCACCCTCGTAAAATTCCGATTCAATAAACTCACCATCTACATTAATAAGCTGTTTAACAGCACCTTCTGCCTTCTCGAGCTTTTCATTACAGATTTTAACCAATTTTACGCCCTCTTCGAATAAGGAAAGCGATTGATCCAAGGAGGACTCTCCGCCTTCGAGAAGATTTACTATTTCCTCCAGCCTCTCCATTGCGTTTTCAAAGGATATTACTTTTTTAGGCATTAATATCACCCTTTCCTTGTTTGTTAATTATTTCTGCTGTAATATCTCCATCTGAAATTTTTACAGTAATAATTTCGCCTTTTTTTATTTGTTCAATACTTTTAATTACATTACCGTTATTGCTAAAAACTGCTCCGTATCCCCTTGATAAAACTGCCAAAGGATTTAATGCAGTAAGCTGAGCACTTATTCTTTGAACATCTGCCCTGCATTCCCTGTTTTTTAAGTCCATAGAGGAATACAATCTATCACTTGATGATATAAGTCTCATTTTTTTCTGGTCAAACATTGCCATAGGATTTTTCAAAATCCCGGAGCTCATATATCCATTTATCAAATTTCTATAATCTGAAAGAGTAAACAAAATATTGTTTTTCATATTCGTATACATATTGCATACTTTATTTTTGAGTTCTATACAGTTGGGTGTAACAAGCTCTGCACCGTGAGATGGCGTTGCTGCCCTGACATCTGCCACGAAATCACATATAGTAAAATCAATCTCGTGCCCTACAGCAGATACGACTGGAATATGTGAGTTATATATTGCTCTTGCAAGACCCTCATCATTAAATCCCCATAAATCTTCTATTGAGCCTCCTCCTCTACCAATAATAATTACATCAACAGAATCAAGCAAATTAAAATGCTCAATAGCTTGTGTAAGCTCGTATGATGCATCCTTACCTTGTACAGCCGAGGGGTAAAGCAGTATATCTATAAAAGGGCACCGGTTTTTAGCTACCTTAATTATATCTCTTACAGCTGCACCTGTCGGAGATGTAATAACGCCTATTTTTTTAGGGAATTTTGGCAAAGGCTTTTTATGAGATTCATCAAACAATCCCTCCTTCATAAGCCTTTCCTTTAATTGCTCAAAAGCAAGATATAAAGACCCGATACCATCCGGTTGCATAGAATCAACATAAAGCTGATATGATCCTGCTTTTTCATAAACTCCGACTCTTGCGTGGACAAGCACCTTCATCCCGTTTTCCACTCTAAAATTCACTCTTGATGCATAGGAACGAAACATAACAGCTCTTATCTCACTATTTTCATCCTTAAGAGTGAAATACATATGACCCACTGTATGATGCTTAAAATTAGATATTTCAGCCGAAATATAAAGATCCTGAAGCTGTATTTCTTCTTCAATAAGAAGCTTTATATATTCATTTACTTGTGATACAGTTTTTGAAACCGGCAAAAGCTCTCTGCCGTTATCATCAAATCTATATGAAGCCCCCATACAGCCCTCCTAATACCTATTTATTTAGCATCGAAATATTTTTCCATTGTCAAAAGTGCTGTTCCGGATGCATTATCAGAGCTGAATTGAGGCTCTGCAAAATAGACATCGGAAAATTTATTATTCAATCTGTTTTTAATTATAGAGTTGCTAAGAACTCCTCCACCATAGACAATCTTTTGTGTGCTATATTCTTTTCTGATATTCGATGTAATTTTTTCCAGGACCTTGCCCAAAAAGTCAAATACAAAAGCACAAGTTAATTCTTTATCCATGGTGCTTTCATAGAGCTTGATCGCAAGATTTTCCAATCCAGATAAATTGCACGAGAAATCCTTAACACTAATGTTAGCCTGGGGAATTTTCTTTGTATTATTTTTCGCATACGATTCCATTTCCTTTCCACATGGGAAATCCATACCCATGTATACACCAATTCTATCTATTGCTTGTCCGGCATGTAGATCATTACTTCCACCGACAATATCAATTCCGTAATAGCTTCCATTGGGTGTAACCTTCACTACTTCAGTTGTACCACCCGAAACATGAAATGCTATAAAATCTTCATTTTCAATAACGACACCACTTGAATATACTGCAGAACGAATATGACCGGCTTGATGAGAAAAATGAAAAATTGGTATATTATTCAAAGCAGCCACCATTTTTGCAACTGACTCTCCAACAAGAAAGCATGGCATATATGATCCTTCCACATCTCTTGGAAACGCCGAGTATCCTATTGCTACAATCTCATAGTCCTTAAGATTATCTCGAATCAGATCAGAAATTTTTTGCAAATTTTTTATATGGGCAAAAACAGCATCACTTTGTCTTAATCCCCGTTCTCCATTTTTTACGGGTAATAGCATTTTGAAATTATGTAAAATATTCCCTTCATAATCGCATATGGCTACTGAAGTGGTATAATTACTTGTATCTACTCCAACAAAAACCTTGTTAGCCATCAATCAAACCACTTTTTGCAATTTTATTTAAAACACCGTTAATATAGCCCGGTGCACCTTCCTCGCAGTACTGTTTGGCAAGCTCTACTGCTTCATTTATAGAAATAGCAGGAGGTAGCTTTACATATAGCATTTCATAAACACTTAACCTTAAAATAGCTATAGTAGTTTTGGAAAGACGATTTAACTTCCAGTCCTGAAGGTATTTTTCTATTATTTCGTCTATCGCTGATACATTTTCACATACTGATAAAAAGTTATTCTTGACGCTTTCCTCTTCGTCATCCTCACAGCAGAAATTATCATATGCAGTATTAAAATAGTCTAATGCTGTTTCTTCCTTGCTGAAGCTATATCCAAACAAAAGATTAAATGTGTTTTTTCTGATTTTTCTTTTTCCTAACATAAAAACCTCTTTTTATAATACTTTTCTTTTACAAATAATATTATATAATTCTAAGCAATCAAAGTCAAGTGATAATATTCATTTTTTATGCATATTTTTTATTTTAACCACTCTATTGAACGCTGTTATATTAATTTTATAAAATCTCTTGAAAAAATCCAGTTTTTATGATATTCTTTATATAATAAATCATAGGAGTATCATATGAGAAAAAAATTATTAGGCGATATTATTACTCTGACATGTATAATATTCGCACCTCTTACATTTTTATTAAACCTATTATGTTCTATTGTTAGCGGTCCACAAATGCTTCCGCATTTTGGCGTTGTAGTTATATTTTTAGTTATATTATTTTTAATTAGTTCCATATTTGTTGTTATGAAAAATAATAGAATTAAAATAGTTTCGAACAAAAAAAATCCATATACTATTTCTTCAATTCTGTTTTCAGTTTTATCTTTTATAATAAATATGATAGCTTGGTTCATTAATTCCGAAGAATCAGGAAAGCTTTGGAACATCTACACTATCATAACAATAATCAGCTTTTCTGTTATTTTTTCTCTTGCTATTTTGTATACCAAGAAATTCAAATTATTTATTAAAGCTATTATGTATCTTGTGATAACTGCTGTTCCATATTTTATGATTTTAGTTTTTATATCAGGATTTTTTACAGGCACAAGAATCTTTATTCCCCTAAGCATTTATGCAGTTATATACATCGGTATTCTTATATTCTTTGGTATTAAAGAGCTTAAAAGAAAAGAAAAAGAACTTAATGAGAAGCCATACGAAAGCCAGTTTAACTAACAAAAAGAGAGAACGAAAATTTCGTTCTCTCTTTTTGATTTATATAAGAACGATTGAGTAAAATAGTCTTTTTGAAAAAATTAAAAGGGGACTGAATATCAGTCCCCTTCGAAGTTTAAGAATTACAAATTATTTATATTTGCGCTTTCTTGCTGCTTCAGATTTTTTCTTTCTCTTTACGCTAGGCTTCTCGTAATGCTCTCTCTTACGAAGCTCCATAAGAACTCCGGATCTTGCGCACTGACGCTTAAATCTACGAAGTGCACTATCAAGTGATTCGTTTTCTTTTACTCTGATTTCTGCCATCTATATCCCTCCCCCCGCTTAAAGCAAAGAGCTTAAATCTCTTTAGTATTATATTACAAAGTGTCTTGCTTGTCAATAGTAAATTTGTATTTTTTTGAAAAATTTATTTAACAACAATATTTACAATCTTTCCCGGAACATAAATTTCCTTAACTATAGTTTTTCCTACTATTGCTTCTGCTACCTTCTCGTCATTTTTAGCGATTGCAATAGCAGAATCCTTGTCTATAGTCTTTTCAATAGTGATCGTTCCACGGAGTCTGCCGTTTACCTGTACGGCAATCTCTATTGTATCATCCACTGTCTTTGCTTCATCAAATTTAGGCCAGGATTCATATGCGATAGTGTTATTGTGACCCATAATAGACCAAATTTCTTCACCAATGTGGGGACAAATACAGGATATCATTTTTATAAAGCCTTCTGCGTAAGCTTTTGGACATTTTCCTTCCTTATACACTGCATTAACAAATATCATCATCTGAGATATAGCTGTATTAAATGCAAGCTTCTCAAAATCCTCCGTTACCTTTTTTACAGTTTTATGATATGTTTTTTCGAGCTCGGGAACTTCAACGCTTGTAAGATTTTCTTCTTCAGTAAAAAATGCCCATACACGGTTAAGGAAACGCTTAGCACCCTCTACACCTGCATCACTCCATGGCTTTGATACCTCAAGAGGACCCATAAACATTTCATAAAGGCGAAGTGTGTCTGCTCCGTAATCACGAACTACATCACTCGGATTTACAACAAACTCGGGAAAACGCTTACCCATCTTAATACCGTTTGCACCGAGAATCATACCCTGGTGAACAAGCTTCTTAAATGGCTCTTTAGTAGGTGCAAGTCCCTTATTATATAAGTATCTGTTCCAGATCCTTGAGTAAATAAGGTGACCCACAGCGTGCTCCGGTCCACCTATATATAGGTCAACAGGCATCCAATGCTTGAGCAATTCCTTGTTCGCAAATTCTTCATTATTATTTGGGTCGATGTAACGGAGGAAGTACCAGCTTGAGCCAGCAGAACCGGGCATTGTAGAGGTTTCTCTTGTACCATTAACACCGTCTTTATTATACTTTTTCCATTCTGTAGCATTTTCAAGAGGTGCCTGACCGTTCTTTCCCTTATAATCCTCAAGCTCTGGAAGAACAAGAGGAAGCTCCTTGTCATCAAGAACATGAATTGTACCATCTTCTTTATGTACTACAGGAACAGGCTCACCCCAGAAACGCTGTCTTGCAAATATCCACTCTCTGAAATGGTAGTTAACAGTTCTCTTTGCGACACCAAGCTTTTCAAGCTTTGATGTAATAGCCTCCTTAGCCTCTTCAACAGTAAGTCCTGAAAATTCCTCGGAGTTTATAAGCTTATATCCCTTTCCAAGATATTCGCCCTTTTCAAATGCTTTTTCTGAAACATCAACATGACCAAGCTTTTCATCACCGTCAATAACTTGAATCATATCTATATTATGAGCAATTGCATATTCAAAATCTCTTTGGTCATGAGAAGGAACAGCCATTACAGCACCTGTACCGTAGTTAGCAAGAACAAAATCACCGATAAACATTCTTACTTCCTTACCGTTTACAGGGTTAATACATGTAACACCCTTGAGCTCACATCCGGATTTGGTTTTGTTAAGCTCGGTTCTGTCCATATCATTTTTCTTTAAGGTTTCGTCAATATACGCCTGTACCTCTTCTTTGTTTTCAACTCTGGGCATAAGCTCTTTAACAACATCGCCGTCCGGAGCAAGAACCATAAATGTAATACCGTATATTGTCTCAATGCAGGTTGTGAAAATAGAAAATTCTCCACCACCTACAATATTAAATTTAACCTCAACACCTGTAGACTTACCAATCCAGTTTTTCTGCATAAGCTTGGTTGATTCGGGCCAATCTATTTCCTCAAGACCCTCTAAAAGCTCCTCTGCAAAGGCAGGCTGGTTGATAACCCACTGTTTCATATTCTTTCTGACAACGGGATAACCACCTCTTTCGGATTTACCGTCAATAACCTCATCATTTGAAAGAACTGTACCAAGCTCTTCGCACCAGTTTACAGGCATATCAATGTACTGAGCATAGCCATCAAGATACAACTGCTTGAATATCCACTGTGTCCACTTATAAAATTCAGGGTCACTCGTAGCAATCATCTTACTCCAGTCATAATCAAAGCCAAGCTCCTTAAGCTGCTTTGAAAATGTCTTAATATTTTCCTGGGTAAATCCATTAGGATGATTTCCTGTTTTTACGGCATACTGCTCTGCAGGAAGACCGAATGAATCGTATCCCATAGGATGAAGAACATTATAGCCCTGCATTCTCTTCATTCTTGATACTATGTCAGTAGCAGTATAGCCTTCGGGATGACCAGCATGCAAACCAACACCGGACGGATAAGGGAACATATCTAAAGCATAAAATTTCGGCTTTGAAAAGTCCCAAACATCTGTCTTAAAGGTCTCATTCTTCTCCCAGTACTCCTGCCATTTTTTTTCAATTGATAAATAATCGTACTTCATTGTTGTTATATGCCTCTCATTTTATGAATTCAAAATTTCATTAATATCAATTTCATCACAGTCAGCCCAAAGTCTGTCAAGCTTATAAAAATCTCTTGCCTCCTCTGAAAAGATGTGTATAATTACATCCTTACAGTCAAGAACCTTCCATTCGTTGCTATCGTTACCCTCGAGTCTGATATCCTGTAATCCTGCTACGCCAAGCTTAAATTCAAGCTCATCAGCAAGTGACCTGATTTGTGTAGAGGATCTACCGTTACAGATAACAAAATAATCTGCTATTATGGTTTTAGAATCAATCTTAAGAACCTTTAAGTCACTGGCCTTCTTAGAATCTAATATCTTAGTTGCTATTTTTGCAATTTCGTCTGCTCCTTTTCCAATAAGAACGCCCTCTTTTACTTCAAAAATATTTTCCATAGGCTCCTCCTTAAATTTTTGCAAAGCAGCTTTTATTTTTGATAAAGAAATTTCGTGTTTCTATAGTATCCTTATCAATCTGCTTGTTTTCATCTATTAAATTTTTTATAGTCATATCAAAGGACATAATCAAGGTTTTGCGAAGGACCTCAAACTTATCCTCTTTTTTCTTTTTCAAATTCTTATAAAAATATTTGCGTAATTTTTTACAATCGCCAAAAGTCCGTGTTGGTTCTATATAATCAGCAAGGTATATCAACGACTCAAATATATTCATCCCCGATTTACCGGTAGTATGATACAAAATTGCTGTGTATATTTGATCATCAACTATTTCAGTACCAAATTTTTGTTTTGCAAACTCGCATCCTGTTTTAGCATGTAGAAGCTTAGGTGCTATATCCTTGTTTACATCAATTTTGTATTTATCACATAGTTCAAGGTGCTCTTCGGTGGTTAATTTTTTTGTTATATCATGTAAAAGACCTGCAAGAGCCAATCTTTCACACTCGGAAGGAATAAAAATTTCACCTAATCGATATGCCTCTTCTTCTACTCCTAAGGTGTGGTTATACCTTTTATTTCCCTGCATTTCTTTAATTAGAAGACGAATTTCCTCTATTTTATTTTTGTCCACCTTAAATCACTCTTTTCTGTATAAACCTTTTTTTGTGATATATTCCATTACACCGTCTGTAATAAGGCCGTTAATTGATAATGTTGCTATTCTTTCTCTTATTTCACTTGATGAAAGCTCAATAGCATCCAAATCAAGAATATGAGCCTCTGTGTTATATTTTTCCCTGTACTCTACCATCTTTTTATTAAGACGCTTTTCTGTTTCTTCATCATCTTCTCGCCTCATACAAACAATTTTGGCATTTGTCAAAATATATTCGGCGTTATACCATGAATCGAGTGTAAGCATCATATCAGTTCCACATAATAGATAAATTTCCTCGTTTCCTTTGTTTTTGAAATATCGAATGGTATCAGAAGTATAGCTTTTACCTTCTCTCTTTAATTCGACATCGGAAACCTCTATTAAATCAGACAATCCTAAAAATGCGAGCTTGCACATTTCCAGCCTATCAATACCACTGACAGTTGACACACGGATTTTATGTGGAGGAGTGCTTGTGGGAATAATATACATTCTATCTACGCTGAATTTTTTTAGAAACGCCTCACACGCATGCATATGACCTATATGAGGAGGGTCAAATGTACCCCCATATATACATATCCTCATCTTATTTTGCTTAAATCGATCTTTCTGTTTTTCTCCTGTGAGGATACTTTAAAAAGAACGATTTTAGTTCCTATTGTCTGTACTACCTCTGCTCCGGTTTTTTCTGCAATTTCTGTTGCAGTATCCTTTAATGATGTAGGACAGGTTTCAAGAAGTTTAATTTTTATCAGCTCTCGTGCTTCAAGGGCGTTACCTAACTGGAAACATATTTCATCGCTTATACCACCCTTACCTATTTGAAAAATTGTTTCCAGATTGCTAGCGAGAGATTTTAAGTATGCTCTTTGTTTACTTGTCATTTCAATACCTTTGAAAGCTCATTTATAAAGTGACGCATTGCCACTCCTCTATGGCTTACCTCATTTTTCTTTGATAAATCTATTTCAGCAAAGGTTTTGCCAAAGGGCTCATAGTAAAATAACGGATCATATCCAAAGCCCTTATCTCCACATCGTTCATGCAAAATTTGACCGTAACATTCTCCCTTAACTACAAAATCCTTTGAGTGATCAGGAAATACGCAAGCAATTGCACAAACATACTTTGCTTTTCTGTTTGTTTCATTTTCAAGCTTTTTAAGAATAAGGTCGTTATTATCCTCATCATTTCCACCGGAATAGCGTGCTGAATATATTCCGGGCTCCCCATCGAGAGCATCAACACAAAGGCCGGAATCATCTGCCACACCGATGTACCCATATTTGGCGGGAACAGATGCCTTGCAAATGGCATTTTCCTCAAATGTCTTTCCGTTTTCCTCTATTTCACCGTAAACACCGATATCATCAAGAGAAAGTACCTCTATTTCACTCTTGAATGCATCCCTAATGAGACCTCTAAGTTCATTAATCTTTTTCTTATTTCTTGAAGCTAATACTATTTTAATCATATCCTACTCAAACAACGCATCTATAAAATCGTCTGCGTTAAACTTTTCCATATCGTCTATCTGCTCTCCAACACCAATGAATTTAACAGGAATATCAAGCTCCTTTTTGATCGAGAACACTATACCACCCTTGGCAGTACCGTCAAGCTTAGTAAGAACGAGACCTGTGATATCTGCAGCATTCTTAAATTCCTTAGCCTGATTTATAGCATTTTGACCTGTTGTGGAATCAAGAACAAGCATAGTTTCTCTGGATGAATCAGGAAGCTCTCTGGCAATAACCCTATTGATTTTTGCAAGCTCATCCATTAGATTTTTCTTATTATGGAGTCTGCCGGCTGTATCAATAATAAGTACATCTGCCTGTCGTTTTTTTGATGCGTTAATAGCGTCAAAAACAACGGCTGCAGGGTCAGAGCCTTCTGTATGTTTTATAAGATCAACACCTGCTCTCTTGGTCCATACCTCAAGTTGGTCAATAGCTGCAGCTCTGAAGGTATCAGCTGCAGCAACAACAACCTTTTTGTGATCTTTTTTAAGAGAAGATGCTATTTTACCGATAGATGTAGTTTTACCCACACCATTAACACCTATAATAAGCACAACTGTAATTCCATCACAGTAATTGATGTCCTCACCCTCGCCTATCATATTGTGCATTATTTCTTTAAGGAGATCCTTAACCTCATCAGAATCCTTAAGCCCTCTTTCCTTTATCTCAGTGCGAAGTGTATCAAGAATTTCCTCAGTTGTTGAAATGCCTACATCGGCACAGATAAGAATTTCTTCAAGCTCATCCATAAGATCCTCATCTATTCTGCGTAAGCTCTTAAACAAATCCGAAAATGGCTTGAATAAAAGATTTTTGGTCTTAGAAAGACCTTTCTTTAGTTTTTCAAAAAATGACATAATAATTTTCCTTTTTACTTAGTTGCAACGGGTTGTGCAAGTATTTTCTCCTTACCTACACTGTTTACATCCATAGTAAGAACCTTGGATATGCCCTTCTGTGGCATAGTAACACCATAAAGCTTATCAGCTATTTCCATAGTACCACGACGGTGAGTGATTACTATAAACTGTGTCTGTTTTGAATATCTCTTAATATACTGACCGAATCTTGCTACATTAACTTCATCAAGTGCAGCCTCAATCTCGTCAAATATACAGAAGGGTGTAGGATTAACCTTAAGAATAGCAAAAATCAAGGCAATGGCTACAAATGCCTGTTCTCCACCGGATAGTAGCATAAGGCTCTTAATAACCTTACCTGGAGGAGCAGCTTTAATTTCAATTCCACAGTTGAGAACATCCTCGGGATCGGTGAGAGAAAGCTCAGCATGTCCACCTCCAAAGAGCTCCTTGAAAACCTGATTAAAGTTTTCATTTACTGCGTTGAAGGACTGAACGAAGCTATTTTTCATATCAATTTCCAAATCAGCAATAATATTAAGAAGCTCATCTCTTGCCTTTGTGATATCAGTTATTTGCTCATTCATGGCATCATAGCGTTCTTTAACCTCTTTATATTCCTCAATCGCATTTGGATTAACAGAGCCAAGAACACGCATTTTATTTTTACATTCGGTAGCAACTGCAAAAATCTCTTTTCTGTTTTCCTCATTTACCTCAGGATATCCGAGATCAACTGCTGTTGTATATGTAAGTCCGTAATCCTCATAAATTTTTTCTACCATTTTGTCAAAGCTAAGCTTCAACTGCTCGAGCTTATTACCACTGTTTGTCATAGAAATAACGACAGTTTCTTTTCTTGCATTAACAGATTTTGTCTTATTTGCAAGCTCATTACGCTTTTGTTCAAGCTCCTCTGTAAGAGAGAGTAATCTGTCATGCTCAGCCTCAAGACTGTCAAGTCTTTCCTTGGCCTCTTCAAAAAGTGCTCTGTTTTGTGAGGTTTTCTCAGATGATGAGCTAACCTCATTCTGGAGTCTTTGCATCTTTTCGGTTCTTTCACCGATTTCATTATTTATTTCTTGAAGCCTGATATTAGAGTCATTAACAGCGTTTTCTGCAGATTCAATGTCTTTATTAACCTCAGAAACCCTAATACGGCTTCCGGTAACCATTTCGAGCATTTCCTCGGCTTTGGCAGAAAATTCATTTTTTTCTATATCAAGTTCAATTCTTCTTGCAGATATTTCGGCAATTCTTTTGTCAAGAGTTTCTTTATTATCTTTAAGAAGCTTAAGCTCTACAACACCCTTTTCTCTTTCCTCTGCAATTTTAATATTATCGCTTTCAAGGCTTTCTATAAGATTCTTATTTACACCCATCTGGGCAATAAGAGTTTCGTATTCAGTCTTTTCTGCCCTATATACCGTATCTGTTATGTTGTATTGCTGTTTAATCTCGGAACGTCTGGATGTAAGACTGCGGAGTGCCTCTCCAAGAGCCTGTCCCTCTTTCTTTACAACATCTATCTTAGAACTTGATTTTTCCTTTTCCTCCTGCATACGCTTTATGTCCGCAGAACGAGAAAGCATTGAATTATCATGCCTTACTGAACCACCTGTAAATGAACCACCAACATTAATCTGCTGACCATCAAGAGTAACTACCCTTATACGGTATCTCTGATCTCTCGCCATTTCCGTAGCATTATCAATATTATCAAACACAACAGTTCGGCCAAGTAGAGACGAAAATATCTTATCAAATTTAGAGTCAAATTTTATAAGCTCATTTGCAACGCCAACGTAGCCCTTATACCTTTTCGCATTCTGCATTTCCTGTGTAGGTGTTTGTCCACTTACCGAGCTTATTGGATAGAATGTAGCACGACCTGCTTTGTTAGCCTTAAGCCTTGCAATGCACGCCTTGGCTGTATCTTCGTTGTCAACAACAATATGCTGTAGACCAACCCCAAGTGCTGTTTCTATTGCAGTCACATATTGTTCATTTACCCCTATAAGAGTAGAAATAGGTCCGTATACCTTACCGGCACCGGTAATTTCTCCTTTTTTATAGGAATTCATTATGTAAGCAACACTCTTTGTATATCCTTCAAAAAGCTCCTCCATGCTTTGAAGAGCTTTTATTCTTTCCTCAAGGGACAAAACCTCAGATCTTAATCCGTTAAGCTCATCTCTTAATGTCTCATATCTCTTGTTCTTTTCCTCAAAAGAGCTTTCTATGTTAGTAAGCTCCTCATCCATAGCACTTAATGAGGATTCATATTGAGCAAGTGTAGCACATGATGATTCAGCCTTTACAGAAAGGGCATCAAGTATCTTTCTATAATTTTCTATTTCTCCTGAGATTGATCTGGATTTTTCATTTCCGGAGCTTGTCGAGGATTCGATAATAGATACTCGTACCTTGATCTCGTCTCTTTCGGTTTCAAGAGCCTTCTGCTCCTCAAAAAGTGAATTTATTTCATTTACAGCATTATCTCTTTTAGAGACAAGCATTGCATATTCTGTTTCATATGAGGATTGCTCCTTTTGAGCCTCATTCAACCTTTGACGAATGTTCTCAAGAGCCTGAAGCTTTACATCTATTTCTTTTAGACAAATGTCTTTTTTTGCCTCAAACTTTTCAATCTCAGTAATTTCAGCACCGGAAGAAAGCTTTGCATATTCTACATTTTTCTCCATTGATATCAATTCCTGATTCAATGTATTTATTGTATTATTGCAAGCCCTTATCTCACTGTATATATCACCGGACCTCTGTCTTGTCTCTTGGAGCTTTTCAAAAAGTATACCATCCTGTTCCTCAAGCTGTGCTATTGAATCTTCTACCATATCGTACTCATGTGATGTCATACGGTAAATTTCAGTAGTTTTTTCTATATCTTTCTTAGTGCTTTGAGAATCATAAATCCACAGAGAAACATCTGCTACCTTTTTTCTCTCATAAAGCTCATTATATTTTTTAGCTTTTTCTGCATCCTTTTCAAGAGGACCTATACGGTTTTCAAGCTCGTGGAATATATCGTATACACGGTCCATATTTTCCTGAGTATGCTTAAGCTTTCTTTCTGCCTCATCCTTCTTATATCTGTACTTTGAGATACCTGCAGCTTCCTCGAAAATATGGCGTCTATCCTCACTCTTTTTAGAGATAATTTCGGCAACTCTACCCTGTCCAATAATAGAATATCCCTCACGACCTACACCTGTATTCATAAAGAGCTCGTAAATATCCCTTAAGCGTACCTGCTGTTTATTTATAAGATATTCACTTTCACCAACTCGGAAATAACGCCTTGTAACGGTAATTTCATCGTAAGGACTGTTAAGTCTTCCTTCCTCCGATGAGTTATCAAAGGTTACCGAAACCTCTGCATAGCTCATAGGCTTACGAACCTCTGTACCGATAAAGATTACATCTTCCATCCTTGAACCACGGATGCTTTTAGATGAAAGCTCACCCAAAACCCATTTCATAGCGTCAGTAATATTGGATTTACCACTTCCGTTAGGTCCGACAATTACTGTTGCACCGTCATCAAAATGAAGAACTGTTTTGTCCGGGAAGGACTTGAAGCCTTGTAGCTCCAATGATTTCAGATACATAGTCCATCCTCCTTTGCCTTAATTTCTATGTCAAAGGATTTAAGTTTTTCATCTTCAATTACATGAATTTTCTTAAATCCGTATTTTTGTCTTAAATAATCTGTGTTTTTTCTCTTATTTCCTATGACCTGAGATGTGGCTCCCTTTGGGCAGATTAACAATATATTTCCACCCTTTATTCCGTCAAGACACGCCTCAATCCTTTTAAGATATAATGCACTTTTTACCATTTCACCAATTGACGGATGATTTGGTCCTGCAAAATATGTGTCGTCAGAATGTAAATTATCGCTTTCACACAGACCGATGCGTATACATTCAACTCCGTGTCTTAAAAACACATCCAATACATTGCCACTTCTCTTAACAGCTTCCTCAACTGATAATGGAGTGTACTCTCCCCTAAGGGTTACATCCTTTAATACTGTATTGTTAAATACAATGGTAGGATATATACGGGACGCAACTGCTCCAAGCCTACATATTTGTTCGGCACAGTATATCTCATCCTCAGGGGACGCTGTTGGTAAACCTATCATCATCTGACCAACAAAAGGAATATTAGCTTCATTTAGCAGCTCTGTTGCTCTTACCGTATCTTCTGATGTATGACCTCTTTTAAGGTAACTTAGTACATCATTATTCATTGACTGGATGCCAAGCTCTACAAAACTTACCGAATAATTCTTCAATATGGAAATTATGTCGATATTTATGTAATCCGGGCGTGTGGACATACGAATACCTGTAACTCGTCCGTTATTTACATATCCTTGTGCTATATCAAGTAATTTTATCATAAGAGCCCTGTCAATACCGGTAAAAGAACCACCAAAAAATGCTATTTCGCATTCAGTGTCCTCTCCAACGGTACTAAGCACACTCTCAATAGTATATTTCACATTATTTTCCTCAAATTTTTCAGCTCCAGAAATGTATCTCTGATTGCAAAAAATACATTGATTCGGACATCCGAGATGTGGAATAAAAATTGGAATATTTATGTGATTCATCTTATAGCAAACAGTTCCAGAGCTTCTTTAGCTGCCTTCTGCTCTGCCTCTCTTTTTGTTTTTCCTATTCCTCTGCCAATCACATTGGAATTAAGCTTTGCCTCAACCTCAAAGGTTTTATTGTGGTCCGGACCACTCTCTCCGACGCAAATATATTGTAATCTGTCCTTTCCAGACGCTTGTATAAATTGTTGTAAGCTGGTTTTATAATCCAAGGAAACTTGATTTTTAGATGCTTCAGATATTTCCTCGGATATAAGGGGCATCAAAAATTTAGATACTACATCAACAGAATGATTTGAATCAAGATATATTGCAGCAAGTAAAGCCTCAAAGGTATTTTCAAGTATTTTAGGATTTGTTCTTCCGTTTTCCTCTTCACCCTTACCCAAAAGAATATATTTTCCCAATCCGATTTTGTTCGCTAATGATGCAAGAGATTTTGAGCAAACTACGGCAGCTCTGATCTTTGTCAAATATCCCTCTGGATTATCCACAAATTTTTCAAAAATATATCTGCTTGTAATGAAGGAAAGTACACTGTCACCTAAAAATTCAAGGCGTTCATTACACTCGATTTTTTTCTTATGAACACCGGTCTTCTGTTCATTTGCATAAGATGAGTGTGTAAGTGCAGTTTTTATGATTGTAATGTCATTAAATTTGTACCCAATTTCCTTTTCAAGAAATTCTATGGGCAAGGGATAGCTAACCATTTTATATGCCTCTCCTATTATTTTGCCTCGGCTAAAAGCTCCTTAGTTACTTCTTCAATAATACCTGATGAAGCGTATTCGACAGCCTGGTAAATTGTATTTTTAATTTCTTTAGATTTCGAACTTCCGTGAGCCTTAATTACAGGCTTTGCAAGTCCTAAAAGAACTGCTCCACCATATTCTGACGAGTCAAAATCCTTTTTGAGCTTTTTAAGCTCTTTTTTCATAAATAAATAAGACAGCTTGGTTTTCAAATTTACAGTAAACATTTTCTTAAGCCTTGAAAATACAAGTTTTCCCATTCCTTCTATAAGCTTAATGGTAATATTTCCTGTAAAGCCATCGGTAACAAGCACATCACATGGAGCATTTGGAAGCTCTCTTGATTCAACATTACCGATAAAATTAATATCTGTCCTTGCTTTAAGTAGTGCATATGCCTCCTGAGCCAAAGGTGTTCCCTTATGCTCCTCAGTGCCGTTATTGAGCAATCCAACTCTTGGATTCTCAATGCCAAAAACCTTCTTCATATATGCAGAGCCTATAACTGCCCACTGAGAAAGTAAATCAGCAGTTACTGTTGGGTTAGCACCGGAATCAAGCATAAGCAAGCCATTTCCAAAAGGCAAAACACTTGCAATAGCACTTCTTCTTACGCCTTTTATCTTTCTGACAATAAGAGTTGATGCTGCATGTAATGCACCTGTGCTTCCTGCACTTACAAATGCATCAACAGTTCCTTCCTTAAGTGCCTTAAGACCTACAGCAATTGAGCTATTATTTTTTTCTTTCATAACAACCATTGGATCATCTTCCATGGTAACATATACTTCTGTATGTATAATCTTAACATTTTTGGGTTTAACAGCTTCTAATTCGTTAAAACAGTCATTAATTTTATTTTCATCGCCTATTAATGCAATCTCAACATCCTTAAGACCCTGTGCTGCCTCATATACTCCTTTTACAACCTGAAATGGAGCATTATCTCCACCCATTGCGTCAACTGCTATAATCATAAGGTCCTCCTAAGCTATATAAAATTTTTAATATTGTCTATCGTTTGCAGTGCTCTTTTGGCTATTTCTTCATTTCTTGCCTTTTTGCCTCCCTTAACCTTTCGGTCTAAGGAAGCAACAATACCAAAATTTGCATTCATAGGCTGGAAATTACCGGAAATATTGCCTCCACTTACATAATGAGAAAGAGCTCCTATTACTGTTTTATCAGTAAAGTCGATTTGGTTCTCGCCGAGAGCCAATCTTGCGGCATTTAATCCTGCAACAAAGCCAGACGAGGCAGATTCGATATACCCCTCTACTCCCGTCATTTGCCCTGCAAAAAATACATTTTTATTGCTAACAAGAGAGTAATAACAATTAAGTATACCGGGGGAATTAAGATATGTATTACGGTGCATAACACCGTATCTTAAATAATTGGCGTTTTCAAGTCCCGGGATAAGAGAAAAGACTCTTTTCTGCTCTGCGAATTTCAAATGTGTCTGAAAGCCCACAATGTTATACATCGTCCCATCATTGTTTTCTTTACGAAGCTGTACTACTGCATAATATGTTTGCTTTGTTTCGGGATGTTCAATTCCTACCGGCTTAAGAGGTCCGTAAAGTAAAGTTTCGTACCCCCTTTTTGCCATCAACTCAACGGGCATGCATCCCTCAAATACAGTCAGCTTTTGATCTTTATCAACGCCGTGGAGCTCGGCCTCTTCGGCAGTTATAAGGGCATTGTAAAACACCCTGTACTCTTCCTCATTCATAGGACAGTTGATATAATCGGCATCGCCTTTATTGTACCGTGAGGCAAAAAAAGCCTTTTCCATATCTATAGAGGAAAAATCAACTATCGGTGCAGCAGCATCATAGAAATGTAAATCCTTTAAGCCTATAACATCCTTGATATGACTTGCCAATGCGTCCGAGGTAAGAGGACCGGATGCTACAACATTAATCTCGTCCGGATTAATTTCAGTAATTTCCTCATTTACAACCTCTATCATTGGATGATTTTTAAGCTTTTCCGTAATGTAGGTGGAAAATTTCTCTCTGTCTACTGCTAATGCCGAGCCTGCTGCTACTCTATTTTTGTCAGCTGATTCCATAATTATAGAATCCATTGCTCTCAATTCTGCCTTCAACACCCCAATTGCGTTTGACAAATCATCTGAACGAAGGGAGTTTGAGCATACAAGCTCTGCAAAGTGAGAATTTGTATGTGCTGGAGTAAATTTTTGAGGCTTCATTTCATATAACTTTACTTTTACTCCTCTTTTAGCAGCCTGATATGCGGCCTCACAGCCTGCAAGTCCGGCACCTATTACATTAATGTGTGGAGCTTTATCAATCATTGTTAGATTTTTCCTTATAATTACATTTTGGATTTCTGCAAATGAATATATCCTTGTTTTTCTTTTTCAAAAGCATATCTCCGCATATTGGACATTTTCTATCAGTTGGCATATCCCAAACAGAAAAATCACATTCAGGATAATCAGAGCAGCTATAGAATTCCTTGCCACTTTTTCCTTCTCTTTCAAGAATCTCTTTACCACACTTAGGGCACATAATACCTGTAGGATTTGTTTTTGCCTTGGTAAACTTACATGTGGGATAATTTGAGCAAGCATAAAAAGTGCCGAATTTTCCCTGTCTAATTATCATATCCGAGCCACAAATCTCACACTTGAAATCAGCAATTTTTATCTCTGGCTGTTCTTTTATACTACCGTCTTTATTAAGTGTCTTTGTATTTTTACACTTCGGATAATCAGGGCATGCAGCAAACTTACCGAATTTTCCATTCTTGATGATCATGGTTTTCCCACATTTTTCGCATATGATATCAGTCTGCTCAACGGGAATTTCAACATCATTCTTTTCTAAGGTGTCCATTGCCTTATCAAGCTCAACCTTAAAATCATCATAAAAATGGGAAAGAACCTCTTCTAAGCTTACATTGCCGTGCTCAATGGTGTCAAGCATATCTTCCATATGAGCAGTAAACTTGTAATCCATAATATCTGTGAAATAGCTGTTCATTATCTTGGTAGTAACCTCACCTAAAGGTGTTGGTTTAAGAAACCTGCCTTCTCTTTCTACATATCCTCTCGAAATGATGACTGTAATAGTAGGTGTATATGTGCTTGGACGTCCAATTCCTTTTTCCTTAAAAAAGTCAATAAGAGTAGCCTCATCGTATCTTAACGGAGGCTCAGTAAAATGCTGTTTTGGCTCTATTGACGATATTACAAAATCGTCACCCTTCTGAATATCCGGAATTTTAGCATTCTTTTCAGGATCAAATGCATCATCGGTATTTTTTACAGTTTCATAAGTGGATTCCTCGTATATAGCCATATATCCGGGGAATTTAACAGAATATCCACTGGAACGGAAAATATAACCGTTATTTTCAAAATCGGCAATTACAGTATTTATTTCAGCAGATGCCATTTGGCTGGCTATAAATCTATCCCAAATAAGCTTATAAAGCTTAAATTGATCAGGGGTGAGTGCCCTTTTAATTTTTATTGGCTCAAATTCGAGGTAAGATGGACGGATCGCCTCATGAGCATCCTGGGCATCTCCCTTAGATTTATAATACCTTGTCTTTGATGGATAGTATTCCTTTCCGTACTTAGAGATTATAAAATCCTTAGCGTTACTCTGTGCTTCGGCAGAAACTCTCAAAGAGTCTGTACGCATATAAGTGATTAGACCGTGAGTACCGTTGAACTCACTTCCAAGATTTATACCCTCATAAAGCTCCTGTGCAACCTTCATTGTTCTCTGGGATTGGAAATTATATCTTCTTGATGCTTCCTGGAGCAAAGATGATGTAATAAACGGAGGTGCAGGAGCACGATGTTTTGTTCCTTCCTTTACTTCGCAAGCATTGAATTTACTATTTTTAACTGCAGAAAGTATTTCGTCTACCTGTTTTTGATTTTTAATTTTGATTTTTTTCTTTGTATCACCGTAAAAGTGAGCTTGAATATTCTTTCCGTTATTTCCTTTAAGCTCTGTAGAAATAGTCCAGTACTCTGCAGGAACAAAGGAGTTAATTTCCTGCTCTCTTTCCACGATAATCTTTGTGGCCACAGATTGAACTCTACCGGCAGACAAACCGCTTTTTACCGTTTTCCACAAAATAGGGCTTATTTTGTAGCCCACTATTCTATCAAGAATTCTTCTTGCCTGCTGTGAATTTACAATATTCATATCGATATCCCGAGGATGCTTTATACCATCTCTTACAGCAGATTTGGTTATTTCGTTAAATGAGACTCTTTTGGCTTTATTGCTATATTCACCAAGAACGGATGCAAGATGCCAAGATATTGCCTCCCCCTCACGGTCAGGGTCAGTTGCTAAATATATTTTGTCTGCATTTTTAGCTTCTTTTTTCAGCTCCTTGATAAGGTCGCCCTTACCTCTTATGTTAATATAATGTGCTGAAAAACCGTTATCTATATCTATACCCAGGGTGGATTTAGGTAAATCTCTTACATGTCCAACCGAAGCAATTACTTTGTAGTTAGAACCAAGATAACTCTTTACAGCTCCGATTTTACCCGGAGACTCAAGTATTACAAGGTTATTTGCCATTACATTTTCCTCACAAATTTACAATTTTACATAGAAACCACCGGGTAATCCTTTAATAAGCCCGTTCATTTCCAAATTAAACATAATAACGCTTAGAGTAGATATACTGTATCCAAAGCCGATAAAATTCTCTTCAGTCACCATTACACCTTGATCCATAGCGTCATATATCTTTCTTTCATCCACAGTAAGAGCTGAAAGATCATATTTTTTGGGATCGATATAATCGACCTCTTTATTCTTATTTTGCCGTCTGAAAATACCCAGCACCTTTTTGGTTAGCCCTTCTTCTTCCTTATCCGAGGTATTTTCATATAAACGATTTTCATCAAAGGATGATGCAACCTTATACGAATTCAATTTTTTTACCCTTGGTAAAATCTTTGCAGCTGTAAGATTTATACAACAGCTGTAGTAATCGAGAAATTGCTCAAGAATATCAACAGCATTATCAGCTACAATTGCTCCATCCTTAATAAGCTTATTCGGACCAAGACTTAAATATTGTCCTCCGGGACCGGGAACAGCAAAAACCTTTCTTTTTTGTTTTTTAGCAAGTCTTGCTGTAATCATAGAGCCACTATGATCGCTTCCTTCAACCACGACTACTCCTTGTGATAATCCGCTTATCAATCTATTACGCACAGGAAAATGATAAGCATTAGGAGGTGTGTTTGGTGGATATTCGGTTATTATAGCTCCATTCTCAATTATTCTTTCATAAAGATACTGATTGGCTTTTGGATAAATAACATCTATGCCGGAGCCAAGAACAGCAATAGTAACTCCACCTGCATCAAGAGTACCTCTTTGAGCAGTTCCGTCTATACCGAGAGCCATACCGCTGACAGTGAACGCTCCTCCCTTTGATAAGCAATAACCGAGATTGTATGCCATTTTTTCGCCTCTGACGGACATTCTTCTTGTGCCCACTATTCCTATTGTAAGCTCACCCTCCAATTCAGGTAGATTTCCCAAGCAATAAATCACAGCAGGAAAATCATCTAAGCATCTCAATGCTCCGGGAAAATCGTAATCATCGCAGGTATATATTTCCACACCGTTTTCATCGCACCAGCGTTTAACCTCTATCGCATGATCAAGATTTTTGTCGTAGATTTTAGACTTTTGTGTACCATCAAGACAACTACATGCCATGATAGCACCATCATCACTTTGGTATATTGCTTCTATAGAGCCAAAATGATCCAAAAGATTTCTATATAAATTAGTTCCCTCACCTAAATGTAACGAAAGCCAGAGCCATAGTATTGTCTTGTCCATAACGACCTCCAAAAGATGCAACGTTTATATTATATATATAATATCACCTATAAGATGAAAAGTCAATAAAAAATAAAATTATTTGGAAATTTCCCACATAAGGATGGCGGAAGCAATAGATACATTCAAGGATTCGGTATTTTTTTGAATAGGAATAAAGAGTGTATCGGTACAATGCTCTATTGTTTCTTTACATAAGCCATGTCCCTCGTTACCTAAAACGAAAACATCATTCTTTGTAATCTGATCCTTGCCAAGAACCAGTGAATCCTTACCTAATGCAGTACCAAGTACCCTTCTTCCGTGCTTTTTAAGACAATCAATAGTTTTAGTAATATTCTCGATAATATCCATATTGAGCTTAAAAATTGCCCCCATAGATGACCTTACGACCTTCGGGGAATATATATCCACGCAATCTGATGTAATAATCAGCCTATCTATTCCAAAAGCTACAGCATTTCTGAGAATTGTCCCAATATTCCCCGGATCTCGTACCGATTCAAGAACAAGAATTTTTTCATCATTTTCTATATTTTCAACGAAATTTATAAATGAATGATTATTGTATAAATATTCACAAACAGTAATGATTCCCTGTGGTGCATTTTCAGTGGTAAGCTTTTTAAAATTACATTCATCAACACATATAACAGAAGTTCCCTGCTTTTGGCATTTTTTAATTTTCTCTTGTATTTCAAGGGGAAAGTCTGTATTGTTATTTATAACTATATATCTGATTTCAGCATTAAAGTCATAAGCCTCAAGAAACAATTTGATCCCATCACAAATGAATAATTTTTCTTCATTTCTGTATTTTTTATTTTGTAATTTACTGATTTTTAATATAGTGGAATTTGTTTTACCGCTGACTAACGGGGTGTTAAAAATCAAATGGTTCATAATATACCTCATAGTGAAAAAACTCGGCATAAGCCGAGTTTTTTATTTTAAATTAAAGAGCTGCCTTAGCCTTTTCTACAATAGCAGCAAAAGCTTCCTTATCGGAAACAGCAAGCTCTGCAAGCATCTTTCTGTTGAGGTCGATACCAGCAAGCTTGAGACCGTGCATAAGCTTGGAGTAATTGATACCACATACCTTAGCCTGTGCAGAAATTCTTGTAATCCAAAGAGAGCGGAAATCTCTCTTCTTCATCTTTCGGCCTGCAAATGCATAGTTGCCACTCTTCATAACAGCCTGCTTAGCCATCTTGAAGTGTCTGCTCTTAGCACCCCAGTATCCCTTTGCCATCTTTAATATTTTATTTCTTCTCTTACGAGTCATCATTGCGCCTTTAACTCTAGCCATTTTTCAAAATCCTCCTTAACTAATTTAGCACAGACTTATTTATTAATAAGCTTTTTGATTGTGGGAGCCATGCTCTCGCTCAAATAAGAACCGGAACGAAGGTTTCTCTTACGCTTTGCAGTCTTAAGACCGAGATTATGACGATGCTGTGAATGGAACATTTTTACTTTGCCTGTGCCGGTCAAAGAAAATCTTTTGCTTGATGCCTTATGTGTTTTGATCTTTCCCATGATATTTTTTCCTTTCAGTACTTAATATACAATGTTAAAATTATTTTTTAATGGGTGAAATAATAACACTCATCTTTCTACCATCGAGTGCAGGTGCCTTATCAATAGAACCATACTCAGAGCATGTTTCAACGAATTTACCGATGAGTTCAACACCAACATCAGTATGAGCCATCTCTCTTCCTCTAAAGGAAATTACAACTCTTACCTTGTCTCCACCCTTTAAGAAACGGATTGCATTATTTGCCTTTGTATTGAAGTCGTGTGTATCAATTCTACAAGAAAGCTGAACCTCTTTTACTTCTATTGTCTGTTGCTTTTTCTTAGCTTCTTTTTCTTTCTTGTCTCTTTCGTAACGATACTTTCCGTAATCCATAATACGGCATACGGGAGGAACCGCTGTGGGAGCAATAAGTACAAGGTCGAGTCCCATAGTATATGCTTTATCCAAAGCAGCAGATGAGGACATTACGCCAAGCTGTTCTCCACTATCGGAAACAACTCTGACTTCCTTTAACTTAATTTCTTCATTGATAGACAATTCTTTCGTGCTAATATTATGCACCTCCATTTAATCTTATTAAAAAATAAAAATAGTGCGAAAGAAACATTTTCTCCGCACACAATAAGATACATTCATAGTACTGAATGTATATACCTATTAACCACAATCTACCTATGTAATTGGGTGAGAACGGAGAGTTCTACTTCTTTTTGCTACGCTATTATAACATAGTGTTTTCTCTTTGTCAAGTGTTTTTTTACATTTTTCTGATTTTTATAGAGCCAAACACACGCAAGAAATTTTGCGTGTGTTTGGTCAATAATCTCATTTATTTTCTATTCTTGATTACAAAGTTACTTTTTAGTACTGTTCTGAGAATACGGACAGCACATGCCTGTGCATCAGCTTTGGGAAGTGTTCCGTCTATAAGACCGTCAAGTATTTTTTGTCTATGACATCCGGGCATTATAAGATCATTACCTGCTACAGGATGTTCTTTGGGAACAGCAGCATTATTCCAGTCTGTCATAACCATACCGTCAAATCCCCATTCACCTCTCAAAATACCGTTAAGTAAATCAAAATTAGTTGCTGCAAACTGACCGTTTATCTTGTTGTATGCTGTCATTATTGCAAGAGGTGCACTTTCGGTAACTGCTATCTTAAATGGCTTGAGATATATTTCACGAAGAGCTCTTTCACTTACTCGGCTATCTGAAATTCCTCTTTCATATTCCATGTTATTACAAGCATAATGCTTTACTGTAGTATATCTTCCTGTGGGATCACCATTCTCATCATATTGTACACCGAAGGTAATATATGCACCTATGTTACCTGCAAGTAAGGGATCCTCGGACATATATTCAAAATTTCTGCCGTTTAATGGATTTCTGTGAATATTAACACCCGGAGCAAGCCAGCCCTCTATATCAGCCACCTCCAGATCATTCCTTACACATTCACCAAGTCGATATGCTGCATCAAGATCCCAGGAGTTAGCAAGACAGGTTCCTGATGGATACGATACCATCTCCTTTGCCATATCGGTATCATCGCTTTCGGGAGTGTTGAATATAGCAAGACGAACACCGGAAGGACCGTCTGCACATGCGTTTGTGGGTATCTTATATTTATCGCTGGTCCACATTTCTCCGGCGGCACCCTTTACCTTGATAGACATACTACCAACATTTGCATTAGCATCGGAGCCACTATAAATTACACCGTTAAGAATGCAGGAAAGCTCTTCGTCACTGAACTGAGCAACAACATCCTCGATATCTGCTTTTCCATCATACACATCCTCAAGTGTGTAAAGCTTGCCGTCATTTTTAGGAACAAGAAGCTTGGGCTTGGCATCCTCATATCTTGTGCAAACCTCTGCTTTCACACTATCGCAATCAATTGTAAACACCTGTGCCTTCTCTATTTCCTTTTGCTCTCCACTGTATGTATAAGGTGTATATCCCTTCTTGCTGATAAGATTAAGTGTGCCATCAGCAGGAGAAAGTCTGTTGCATGTTTTAACGCAAATAATTTCCTTTTCAATCTCAATTACAAAAGCAACCTTAGTATTTCTGGAGGAATTACCGTATCTCACCACATACTTACCGGGCTCAAGTATAAACATCGCCCTTTCCTCATCGTATGATGCCATATCCGCAAGATCAAAGGAAAGTATAAGCTCCTCATTTTCACCGGGCTCAAGGCAGTCTGTCTTAGCATATGTACAAAGATCCTGATATGCTTTTTCAAGCTTACCGTCGGGACAGGAAACATAGCACTGTACTACTTCCTTACCGGCTACCTTTCCTGTATTAGTTACCTCAACGCAAAAATCAACCAATGTTCCGTCAACATCGATATCATATGCCTTCATCTTGAAGCTTGTATAAGAGAGACCAAAGCCAAAGGGATATCTGGGTTCAACACCGAAAGTATCAAAATATCGATAACCGACATAAATTCCTTCGTTATATGGTATTACAGTTGTATCTACACCCTCACAGGTGGGGTAATCCTCATATTTCTTTGCCCATGTAGTAGAAAGTCTACCACTGGGACAAGTCCTACCGCTTACAATGTCTGCAACAGCATTACCAAACTGTTCTCCACAAAGAGAAACATCAAGGATAGAATCAATATTCAAGCCTTCGATAGATGTAAGATCCATAACGCCACAGACATTAAGGAGCAATACAGTATGCTCAAACGCATCAGAGACCTTTTTAATAAGCTCTACTTCCTGGGAATGAAGCTTATGAAAGCCCTCCTCATTCTTAAGGTCATCACTTTCACCACTGCATCTACCGATAGTTACAATGGCAACATTGGAGGATTTTGAAGCTTCATCAATCTCTTCATCGGATATTTCAAATTCATTGAATCTGTATACCCACTTGAACCAATCTCTGTTTACTCCTCTGTATTCGCTGTCATGAGCCTCTGCCCACTTGATTGCAATCTTCCTTACATTAGAGTTAAGCTTATAGCCTGCATTCTCCAAGCCCTGGAAAATCTGTACAGTAGGCTGAGCCATCATATCACCTGAACCCCATCCCATTCTGAAGCATCTATAGGATGTAATACCAAAAAGAGCTATCTCCTTATCTAAGGGTATAGGAAGTGTTGCATTTTCATTTTTCAAAAGAACCATTCCGTCTGCCGCTGCGTTACGGGCAAAATTTACCTTTTCCTGTCTTAACATATTAAGTTACTCCTAACATGAATTTTTTCTTATTTAATTTTATCATAAGAAATAAAAATAGTCAATAAAAAACAGGGATTTCGCCCTGTTTTTTACCGATTTATTTTTTAGGATAGCTGTCCTTAAGTCCAACGATTCTGTTAAATGTATTTTCATATTTGGAATCCTTGCAGTAATAACCGTTACGCACAAACTGATATTTCTCTCCCTTGGGAGCATCTGCAACAGATTTTTCAACAAGTGCCTTTTCAACCTTAATAAGTGAATTGGGGTTAAGATAGTCATTGTATGTCTTATCATCGGGAATATCGGAAAGGTTTTCGATAGTAAAGAGCTTATCGTAAAGCATAAGATCAACCTCTTTAGCATTTCCTGCACTTATCCAATGGATAGTTCCCTTAACCTTTCTTCCATCAACGGGGTTTCCATTTCCGGATTCAAGATCTGCTGTACAGTGAATTTCTACTACTTTACCGTTTTCATCCTTTATTATTTCATTACACTTAACAATGTAAGCACCCATAAGACGGACCTCTCCATTCGGCTTCATTCTGAAGAACTTAGGAGGAGGTACCTCTTCAAAGTCACTCCTGTCAATAAATACCTCACGGGTAAACATAAGGTCTCTTGTACCGGAATTTTCATCATTAGGATTATTGGATACAGGGAAAAATTCAACCCTACCCTCTTCATAGTTAGTGATAATTACCTTTACAGGATCAGTAACGCAGATTCTTCTCTGTACTGTCATGTTAAGCTCTTCACGGATACAGTGCTCAAGAAGCTCAATATCTACTATGCTGTACGCCTTCGCAACTCCTGCACGGCTTACAAAATCAATAATTGATTCCGGAGTATATCCTCTTCTTCTAAGTCCACAAAGTGTGGGCATTCTCGGGTCATCCCAACCGTCAACAAGTCCGTTTTCCACAAGGTAACGAAGGTATCTCTTACTCATTACAGTATAAGTAACATTAAGCCTTGCAAACTCTCTCTGCTTAGGCTTCTTTTCAAAACCTATATTATCAACCACCCACTCATAAAGGGGTCTGTGATTTTCAAACTCAAGTGAGCATAGAGAGTGTGTAATACCCTCAAGTGCATCCTGAATAGGATGTGCATAGTCATAAAGCGGATATATGCACCATTTATCTCCCTGACGGTGATGATGTGCTCTTAATATTCTATAAATTGCTGGATCCCTCATATTGATGTTTGAAGATGCCATATCGATTTTTGCACGAAGAGTTTTAGAGCCATCGGGAAATTCTCCATTCTTCATTCTTTCAAAGAGATCAAGATTTTCCTCAATGCTTCTATCTCTGTAAGGGCTATTTTTACCGGGCTCGGTCAATGTACCACGGTACTCTTTAAGCTCCTCTGCACTAAGATCACATACATAAGCCTTGCCATCCTTAATGAGCTTTACCGCATATTCATAGCACTTATCAAAATAGTCAGAGCCATAGAAAACGCCGCCTGTAGGTGTAGCACCAAGCCAGTTAAGATCCTCATAAATACTGTTTACATATTCCGTATCCTCTTTTGAAGGATTGGTATCATCATATCTTAAATTAAAATTTCCACCGTACTTCTTTGCGGTCTGGGAGTTAATCCAGATAGCCTTTGCACTACCGATATGCAAATATCCATTAGGCTCAGGAGGAAATCTTGTGTGAATTTTATCGCTAAAGCCATTTGCAATATCCTCATCAATAATGTCATGTATAAAATTAGAGCTCATTTCTTCCATTAAATTTACCTCTCAAAGTGAATTTATCATCTTTTCTATTCTTGCAATAATTCTGTCGTATCCGAGTATCTGCATTACGCTGTACATATCAGGAGAGTTTTCCTTACCTGTAACAGCAATTCTAATAAACATGCTGATATCGGACACATTTCCTCTAAAAGCATCGGGATTTTCTTTATATGCCCTCATATCTGAAGCGTATCCAAGCATATCGGCAATATCCTTAATTTTATCAAACCAGGTATTCATGTCGTCATGGATATCATATGTCTTTACAAATTCGGATAGTGTCACTTTGATATCTTTTCTATCGAATCTCTCAGGATATGAATTTTTTATCTCAAAAAGCTCATCAAAGAAAAAGTCTATATAAGGACGAACATCTCTCCAAACAGAAAGATCCTTTCTAGGCTTTTTACCACCTCTACCAATAGCGAATATCTTTTTTGTATAGTCGGGATCAGCCGTCATAACACTATAAAGCTCAGTATCGAAATCCTTAGCCCATTCGCTTGAGAGAGTATAAACCTTATCTGCACTCATTCTGGATATGACATTTTTGGAAACATCATTCAGCTTTGCAAAGTCAAAAAGGCATCCTGATGTTGACATTTTTTTGATATTAAACGGGAAATCGGTATATGGCTTATCAGGATTTTGCATATGCCACTCCTCATAGTTTGAATTAAGTAATGTCATAACATACTCACAAACAGCATCAGGACAATAACCCATTGATGTATAATCATCCATATTGGCTCCCATGTCTCGTTTAGAGAGCTTCTTTTTGTTTCCGTTTTCATCTATTCTCATTATCTGAGCAATATGCATATATTTTGGAAGCTTAAAGCCAAGATAAGAGAAAAGCTGAATATGTTTCGCAAGGCTTGGAAGCCACTCCTCACCACGAATAACATGAGTTGTGCCCATAAGATGATCATCAACTGCATGTGCAAAATGATAGGTAGGAATTCCATCCGATTTGAGCAGTACAAAATCCTCATCATTTTCGGGTATTTCAAGTGTACCCTTTACAAGGTCAGTAAATTTTATTTTTTTGTTGGGATCACAATTCGCAAGTATTCTCAATACAAATGGGTGTCCCAATTCAAGATGTCTTTCAACCTCTTCAATTGTAAAATTACGCCTTTCTAACATTTCAGCACGCTTTGCTTCCGATTCAGCTTGCCAGTCTGTATTCTTTATTTCTTCCTTCTTGTTTACCGCCTGTAACTCATCAAGCTCCTCTTCGGTTGTAAAGCATGGATAAGCCTTTCCCTCGGATACAAGCTGCTTAGCATACACTTGATAAATGCCACCACGGAGACTCTGTTTATAAGGACCGTAAATACCGTAATCAGAAATGCTACCATTCTCATCCAAAATGGCACCCTCATCAAAATTTATACCGTATTTTGCAAGAGTTTTTATAAGTCCCTCAGCTGCACCCTCAACCTCACGCTTAGAATCAGTATCTTCAATTCGAAGATAGAATACTCCACCTGATTGGTGAGCCAATCGTTCTCCAACAGTAGAAGGAAAAAGTCCACCAAAATGAACAAATCCGGTAGGACTTGGAGCAAATCTTGTTACCTTTGCACCCTCTTTAAGATTTCTTGCAGGATATTTGGACTCGAGCTCATCCCTTGTCATTTTTACATTTGGAAATAATAAATCAGCAAGATAATTGTAATCCATAGTTTACCTCAACAAAATAATTATTTATGTATTATATCACATTAAAACTTGAATGTCCATATGAAAATAAATTTTTCCAAAAGAAAAAAACTCAAATGAAAATAAATAGAAAAAGCAAGCCACAAAAAAGAGACTTGCTTTATCTACATTTTGCAAAAAATCATACACAGGGTCGAACATTTTACTCAATTTCATCAAAATTAAGACTAAGTTTATTCATATATCCTTTACCCTTCAAAATATATGGTGTATTAGGTTTTACAACCCTGATGTGTTTATTTCTTACAAGATCCTTCAAGCTATGTGATGATTTCATCCTGAATTTTTTATTTTTGGAACGGTTAATTACTGTAATTATAAACTCTCTCTTCTCATATCTTGCAAATGCTAAAATATCTTCATCACATCTTATAATTTTAATTAGCCCCTTTTTATAAACTTTATTATCAGTTCTTACAGAACCGATAAGCTTATAAAATTCTGTAAGGGTGTTATCCTCTCTTCCCCAAGGGAAAGGCTTTCTGTTAAATGGATCTCTATATCCCTCCATTCCAGCTTCATCACCGTAAAAAATACATGGTATGCCTGGCATGGTAGCAATAATTGTATACGCAAGCTTAAGTCTATTTACTGCTTCCTTGTATTGCTTTGCATTCAATTTTTTACATACTAGTTCATCATTGGTATAATTTTGAGAACTTTCTCCGGCTAAAACAGTAAGTATTCTTTCCGTATCATGAGTACCAAGAATATTCATAAGTAAGTTTGCAGCTTTAGGAGTATAATGTGAATACAAGGTTGTGCATGTGTTTTCAAAATTTTTACAATCACCCTTAAGAATATAGTCTATAATAGCATTTTTAAGAGGATAATTCATAACGGAATCAAGCTCATATCCGTTAAAATAATTTTTCCTTTGATTATATGATATCTTATTTGAAGCATCCTCCCAAACCTCACCGTATATAATACCATTTGGATTAATATTCTTAAGTTTTTTATTAAAGGATCTCAAAAATCTATCACTTAACTCATCTGCAACATCCAGACGGAATCCTGCAATTCCCTTATTCATCCATTTTTCAACTACACCGTCTTTGCCCATTATAAAGCTTCGGTATGACTGTGAATCAGACATTACACGGGGTAATATTTCTATATTCCACCAGCATTCATACTCATCCGGATAATTTCTGAAATTATACCACTTATAATATTTAGAGTTTTTGGACTGATAAGCTCCAATATTATCGTATGTTCCCTTTTTATTGAAGTAAACACTGTCAGATCCTGTATGGTTAAATACGCCGTCCAAAATTATAGATATATTACGCTTTTTAGCCTCATTAACAAGATAATCAAGAGCACTGTCACCACCAAACATAGAGTCAACTCTCATATAATCAGCAGTATCATATTTATGATTTGAATATGCCTCAAATATCGGACTTAAATATATACACTTAACCCCTAATGATTTAATATAATCAAGCTTTTCGGCTACTCCAAACAGGTCGCCTCCAAAAAATGTATTATTTTCTACATAAGCTCCGGGATATTCCGGATATTCAAGAACGCCATTATCCCAATCAGTATTTAAAATAGCATTTTTCTTAACCGAACATTTACCACTTGACTTAAATCTGTCTACAAATATATGATACATAATTCCACCATACAACCAGTCAGGATGTTTTTTGGTATTATTGTATACCAAAAGTTGTATGTATCCTAAATTATCATTTTTAAGCTTATATAGGTCGCCATTCAAGTTCTTAAATCCGTAATATTCAGTTTTTTTACTATGTTTAATCTCGTATTTATAGTAATATAACCCTACAGAAAAAGATGGAATATCAAGCACACACTCATAGATATTATGAGTATCATTCTTTCTCTTCCATTCCATAGGTATACACTGATAGAATTGCTTTTGCATTCCATCTGCATGAATCTGCATGGAAACCTGATCTACTTCTATATTAATAGGAATAAATATATTTACGGAAATAGGGCTACGCTTGGCAAAAGTGCCAAGGTAGCCTACATCCTTTTTACCTTCATATTTTTTTTCAAAAATATTCATTGAATTATTTTACACTCTTTATCTTCCAAATGTTTTCAGCATATTCCTTTATACTACGGTCAGCTGCAAAATAACCTGCCTGAGCAATGTTGATAAGCGACATCTTATCCCAGTTTTCTCTGCTGTTATACTCTTTGATAACTTCTTCAGATTTAATAAAATATGAGTCAAAGTCAGCAAGACACATATAGGGGTCAGAAATGCCGTAACCACCGATAAGATAGTTGGCAATATTGCTAAAGGAAACCCCATTGAAGCCCTTATTCAAACGGTCAACTGTCTTTCTAATTCTTACACTGTTAGCATAGTAGTCAAGAGATCTATAGCCCTTATCCCAAAGGTCATTAACCTCTTTTGCATCAAGACCGAAAATGAAGATGTTTTCATCACCAACAGCTTCCTTCATCTCAACATTAGCACCGTCAAGAGTACCTATTGTAAGAGCACCGTTAATCATAAATTTCATACAGCCTGTTCCACTTGCTTCCTTTCCTGCCATAGAAATCTGTTCACTGATATCGGTAGCGGGCATAAGAACCTCTGCAGTGCTAACATTGTAGTCCTCAAGGTACACAACATTAATCTTATCCTTAACACGGGGATTTTTCTTAATATCCTCGCTGAGATTCCAAATAAGCTTAATAATATCCTTAGCCATATAGTATCCGGGAGCAGCCTTACCACCAAAAATAAATGTTCTGGGTGTAAATTCCTTTTCGGGGTGCTCTTCTATGTCAACATAATAGCAAATAATCTTAAGAACATTGAGAAGCTGGCGCTTATACTCATGCATTCTCTTAACCTGTACATCAAACACGGAATTAGGATCAATTGTTGTTCCTGTTTTATTAAATAGGTACTTTGAGAATTTGATCTTATTATTCTCTTTTATTTCCTTAAGCTTTGCATGCACAGTCTTATCATCGGCATACTTAACTAAATTGGAAAGCTCAAGTGAGTTTTTAACAAAACCGTCTCCTATGCAATCTGTAATCAATGAAGAAAGCTCAGGGTTGGAATAACACAGCCATCTTCTATGAGCAATACCGTTGGTTACATTTGTAAATTTCTCAGGTGTTGCCTTGTAATAATCATTAAATACTGTCTTCTTGAGAATTTCAGAGTGAAGTGCAGAAACGCCGTTTACGGTATGGGAAGCTGCAACACTAAGATTAGCCATTCTTACCTGTGAGTAAGCAATAATAGCCATTTTTGAAATTCTATCCCAATCTCCGGGATAAATCTTCCAAAGATCATCGCAAAGACGACGGTTAATTTCCTTAACAATCATATGAATTCTGGGGAGTCTAAAGCTAAAGAGATCCTCATTCCAGCACTCAAGAGCCTCAGGCATTACAGTATGGTTAGTATAGGATATAGTCTTTGTAACAACATTCCATGCATTTTCCCAAGTATAATTGTATACATCCATAAGGATTCTCATAAGCTCAGGAACGCAAAGTGCAGGATGTGTATCATTAATATGAATAGCAACCTTATCTGCAAACTCTTCAAGTGAACCGTATGCAGCAAGATGATCGCTGATAATGCTCTGCAAGGATGCAGAAACAAGAAAATACTGCTGTGTAAGTCTTAAAAGCTTACCTTCTGTATGGTTATCGGAGGGGTAAAGAACCTTTGAGATAACATCAGCACTTGATGTCTGTGCAATGGCCTTAACATACTCACCCTGAGAGAAAAGATTCATATTAAAGTGAGTTATATCATGAGCCTTCCAGAGACGAAGTCTGTTTACTGCATCATCAGCACCTGATATCATCATATCATAAGGAACTGCCTCTACCTCTTCGTAATTTTCATATTTAATTCCAAGGCGACCGTTTTCCCAAACCTCGTTGATTCGACCGCCAAAACGAATAGTAAATTTCTTATCTGTTCTCGGAACAAGCCAGCCTTCTCCACCGGGTAACCACTCGTCAGGGAGCTCTATCTGGTTACCATCAATAATTTTTTGCTTAAAAAGTCCGTACTGATAAAGAATAGAAAATCCATCTGCTGGGTAATTAAGAGATGTAAGGGAATCCATGAAACATGCAGCTAAGCGACCCAAACCTCCGTTTCCAAGACCCGGATTGGGCTCCATTTCATATATTTCTTCAATATCAAATCCAAATTCATTAAGTATTGAGGCATAATCGTCTGCAATACCGAGATTGCGAAGATTATTCTTAAGAGAACGGCCAAGTAAAAATTCCATACATAAATAGTATATCTTCTTTGCCTTCTCATCTCTTACTTTATGCTTGAAATTAGATCTTTTTTGTGTAAGAATATCTCTTACGGTAAGGATTGTAGCCTTATAAATTTGTTCTTTATTTGCGTCCTCGGATGTTACGCCAAAATATCTTGAAAGCTTACTTTCAAGTGCAAGTTTCATTGTCTGTTTTGTCAAATTCTGTTTCATTATTACCTAAAATCTCCTCTAAATTGCGCGATTGTGTCGACGAAATGCAACATATTTTGCATCATTTTAACAAGGACTGTCCCGCAGAAATCTGCGGGACAGATTCTTTGTTAATTAATATTCGCTACACACATTTTTGTACAGATCCATGTACTTCTCTGCAGAAATATTCCACGAGAAATCCACATCCATAACAGTTTTGACAAGAGTTTTCCATTTTTTCTTGTCATAATAAAGGTCTACAGCACGCTTTACAGCATCTTTCATCTCATGCGCATTGTAGTTAGCAAAGGTAAAACCATTGCCCTCGCCCGTATATTTATTGTAAGGCTTAATGGTGTCATAAAGTCCACCTGTTTCACGAACTACCGGAATAGTTCCGTATCTTGATGCTATCATCTGAGACAAGCCACAGGGCTCACTCTTAGAAGGCATAAGGAATATATCAGAGCCTGCATAGATTTTCTTTGAAAGATCCTTGTTAAATTCAAAGAATATCTTAACCTGCTCAGGATAACGAGTCTGAATATCTCTTAAATATTCCTCTATTTCCTTTTCACCTGTTCCAAGAAGAACAAACTGAACGCCAAGATCAATTATCTCATGAAGAATATAGTTTACAAGGTCAAAGCCCTTATGAGACGCAAGTCTTGAAACCATAGAAACCACAGGTATATCCGGATTTTCAGGAAGTCCTGCAAGCTTTTGAAGCTCCTTTTTACATATTGCTTTTCCCTTTATATCATCAAAAGAATATTTCTTTGCAATAACATCATCTGTTGCAGGGTTATAATAGTTTATGTCTATTCCGTTTACAATGCCCGATAGCTTTGAGGAATACATATGGAGTACATGATGTAAACCACTTGAATAAAACTCAGTTTGAATTTCATTTGAATATCTCTGGCTTACTGTAGATACTCTATCTGTGCAAACTATTGCTCCCTTTGTAAGGTTAATGCAACCATTATATTCCATAATACCACGGTCACCCCATGTATCAAGACCAAATACATCATCAAGAATATCCATTCCGTAAATTCCCTGATAATCTATATTATGGATTGTATATACAGTTTTTATTCTCGCATACTTTGTATTCTGGCTGTATTTTCTCTTAAGATACACAATGCTCATTGCACTCTGCCAATCATTACAATGTAAAACATCGGGATAAAAATCAACTAAAGGCATAATATCCAATGCTGCTTTACTGAAAAATGAATATCTTTCTCCGTCGTCAAAATCACCGTATATGGTTGCTCTGTTGAAGTAATATTCATTATCAATAAAATAATATGTTACCCCATCACGATTACATGAGAATAATCCGCAATACTGGTTTCTCCAAGAAAGATGAACTACAGTCTCACCTACAAAGGTCAACTGATCTGCAAATTTCTCCTTAACGCTCTTGAATAAAGGTAATACAACTCTAACATCATTGTCAGGGCTGTTCTTAACGAGAGCTGCGGGTAATGAGCCCAATACGTCTCCAAGGCCTCCTGTTGAAATAAAAGGAATAGCCTCAGATCCAACAAAAAGTATTTTCATATTTTCTCCTTAAATCATCTTGCCCTTTGCAAGGTAGAAGGGTAATGTTTCATCACCTGAAAGAACCTTATTATCTCTTACAACAACATTCTTATCTGCAATTACACAGTTAAGCTGAACATTCTCACCTGTAAATGTATCCTGGAAAAGTATACTGTTCTTAACTACTGAACCCTTACCGATTTTTACACCACGGAACAATATACAGTTTTCTACCTCACCGTATATCTGACATCCATCGGCAATCATAGAATTCTTGATCTTGGACTCGGGGCTGTAATATGTGGGTGCAGAATTACGAACCTTTGTAAGAACAGGACGGTTCTTTTCGCCGAAGAGCTGTTTTCGAATATCCTTATCTTTAATAAGATCCATATTACTCTTATAGTAATCCTCAGGAGATGAAATACAAGCAAAATATCCATCGTATCTGTATACTCTGAAGTTAGATCTGTTAAGGTTTCTTAGCAATACATCCTTATTAAAGCTTGTGTGATCATGAGCAATTGCATCAAGAACTATCTCCTGCAGATATTCTCTGCTCATAACCATAATATTAAGGTTAATATCCGAATAACCCTCAAAGGATGTGGGATATACCTTAACATCAGTAACTCTGCCGTTATCATCAGAATCGATAAGAACATTGCGTTTAGCTGCAAGCTTGTCAAGATAAACCTTCTTAACAGCCATTGTAATATCAGCTTTATTATCAATATGGTTTTTAATCATATCGTTAAGATCTATATTGCAAATAACATCGCAGTCAGATAAAACTACATAATCATCTGTAATTTTGCTGATTGAATAGTTTACACTCTTTAACGCCTCAAGTCTGGTATTATATAGATCGTTAACACTGTTAGCGAAGGATGTGATAAAGGGAGGAAGTATTTTAATACCTCCTGATCTTCTTGCAAGATCCCAGTCCTTACCTGCTCCGATATGGTCCATAAGGGACTGATAGTTATAGTGTGTAATAACACTTATATTACTGATGCCGGAATTTACCATATTTGACAATGCAAAGTCAATAAGTCTGTATCTGCATCCGAACGGAACTGAAGCCAGAGTTCTGTTTCTTGTTAGTTCCGGAATATTTGCATCATGTACATTTGAAAAAATAATTCCTGCTACTGACATATGTTCGGCCTCCTTAGTTCTCGTTGACGGAAACGCCGTCACCGTAATCGTTATTTACCATTGCCCCTGCCTCAATAACTAAATTTTCAGCAAGTGTGAGATCACTACCGACTATTGCAATACCCTTTGCAGTAGCCTTATCTTCTCCGACAACTGCACCGGATGAAATTACAGTATTGCTGTCTATAATTGAATATATTACCTTGGCACCTGACTTAATAACAGCACCACTCATTATAACGGCATCTTTGACAATTGCACCCTTTTCAACCTTAACACCGTTAGCGAGAACAGAGTTTTCTACTACACCGTCAATTTCGCAACCCTCAGTAATCATAGAATTAACTACAACTGCGTCGTCACCAACAAAATGTGGGGGCTCAGCATAGTTTCTTGAGAATATTCTCCAATTTTTATCGTGAATGTTGAAATTAGGATTCTCACCAAGAAGATCCATATTTGCTTCCCAAAGACTGTCGATTGTACCAACATCCTTCCAATATCCAACAAAGGGATATGCATACATCATCTTTCCGTCGTTAAGCATATTGGGAATAATATTCTTACCAAAGTCATTTGCGGAGCCGGGAGTATTTTCATCTGCTATAAGATATTCTTCAAGCACCTTGCGATTGAATATATAAATACCCATAGATGCCTTTGTGCTTGTAGGATGCTTAGGTTTCTCCTGAAACTCTGTAATTTTACCTGTTTCATCAGTAACCATAATACCAAAACGGCTGGCCTCAGAAAGAGGAACCTCCAAAACCGCAATAGTACAATCCGCTCCTGTAGCCTTGTGAGACTGAAGCATAGCATTATAGTCCATTTTATATATATGGTCACCGGACAAAATAATTACATAATCCGGATCATATCTATTAATAAAACCAAGGTTCTGATATATAGCATTTGCAGTACCCTTATACCAATCAGCACCTTTTTTTCCCTGATATGGGGGGAGAACCATTACTCCTCCGTTAAGTCTATCAAGATCCCATGGCTGTCCGTTACCTATGTATTCATTTAATACAAGAGGCTGATACTGTGTAAGAACACCGACGGTATCAATTCCCGAATTAATACAGTTAGACATAGGAAAGTCGATTATCCTATATTTTCCTCCAAACGGTACTGCGGGTTTTGCGGTTTTTTCAGTAAGCGTATACAAACGGCTACCCTGTCCACCTGCCAAAAGCATTGCAACACATTCTTTTTTCTTGTACATAGCTATCCTCTATCCTTTCTTACTCTTATACAATTAATAGTGCAAAAAGAGTTATTTATATTCACCGTCAACCAGTTGTACGATGGTATTTCTACATATATAATTATATAATAATAATTAGTTTTTTTCAAGGGCTTTTATTCATATTGTTCAAATTTTTATACCAAAAAACGCCATTTACAATGTATTTTCAACAAAAAACAACTTTAATGGACCCTAATATTATCTTTTATATTCAGACCGAAGTATAGATGCGTAACCTACTGTTCTATATTTGCCTTTTACAAAAAGCATATCTCGATGATATCCCTCAAATTTCATTCCAAGCTTACGCATTACCGACAAGCTTGCATCATTGCCATACATAAATTTAGCTTCAACTCTATTTATTTTCATAGTATTGAAAGCAAAATCAATTACAGCCTCTGCCGCCTCGGTTGCAAGTCCCATGTTCCAATATTCTGGATTAATAACATAACCTATTTCAGCTACATTATTTTCCTGATCTATTTTGGTAAAGCCACATGTACCTATCATTTTATTATTAAACTTATATACCAATGCCCAATCGTTATATTCTCCAGACTTATACTTTGATATAACATAATCAATAAATTCCTTTGTATACTCCTGACTCTTATGAGTTTCCCATAACAAAAATTCAGATGTTTTTGGATTAGCAGAATATTCGTATACATCCTTAGCGTCTGAACGTTTAAGCTCTCTTAAAAGCAGCCTGTCCGTTTCAAGAGCAGGTATCTTAGCAAAAAGTCTTGAAAGAAAGTTGAATTTCATATAGATCTCCAATTAAATATAAAAAAATCCGACACTCACATGGAGAATAAATCGGAATATATACGATATTATATATTAAAATATAAAATTAGTCAACAGAAAATTGTAAATATTTTTACAGTTTTATTGATATTAGAGATTTTTTATGATACAATAATTGCATAATTAATGAAAAAAGGTATTAAAATGGTTAAAATAGCATTTATAGGAGCCGGAAATATGGCTTCTGCCATTGTAAATGGTATAGTAAAATCAAAAATTATAATTTCTGATAACATTTATTTATACGATAAAAATCCTACTCAATATACTAAATTTCCTGATGGATGCAAATCTGTTGATAATATAACAAAAGCATGTGAAAATGCTGATTATATTTTTTTATCTGTTAAGCCACAGAATATTAAAGAGGTTCTTGCAGAAATTAAGGAAATTTGTTCCAACAATAAAGTCTTTATTTCAATATGTGCCGGTATTACAATCAATTCTATCGAAAATACACTCGGTCGTGTAAAAATCGTAAGAACTATGCCTAATACTCCTTTGCTGATTGGACATGGGGTTACTGCACTATGCAGAAATAATGAAGTTACCGATAATGAATTTTCATTTGTCACTTCTCTTTTCGCTTCCTCCGGATTTACAACTGAGTTAAATGAGGACAAAATAAATGCAATAACTGCTGTAACATCCAGCTCACCGGCATATGTTTATTATTTTATAAAATCAATGCTCGAGGGTGCAATCAGACTTGGATTAGAGGATGATAATCTCCTTGAAATGATTTGTAAAACATTTATAGGCTCAGCAACAATGGTTATGAAGGATAATAGAAGTGTTGATGAACTAATTAGAATGGTAAAATCACCTAATGGAACAACAGAAAAAGCCCTTAATGTTTTTGAGGAGAACGAAATACTTGAAATAATATGTAAAGCGATGAAATCCTGTGCCGATAGGGCTGATGAGCTTACAAAATCAAATTAATGGAGTTTTTATGAAAAAGTACGATGATAATTACATAGAGGAAGCAGAAGAAAATGAATCCTCCCCGAAGAAGAAAAAAAGATTTAATGTCTTTGATTGGTATTATGCCCGAGAGGGAAAGGGCGTTGATGAAGATGGATTTATTGCATTAGACAAGCCTACTCTAAAAAACTTTTTCAAGCTTTTATGGAGAAAGCTTGGTAAGCTTATGAGCTGTAATCTTTTCTTTGTTTTTTCAAACTTTCCTTTAGCATTTTTAATAATATCAATGGCAGGTCTCCTTACAACACAATCAATCCATCCATATCACCAATCAGCATTAACACTGAACGGATTGTCTCTTTATGAGAGTGACGGAGCAATTATGACATTTAATTCTCTGTATGGAACACAAATTAATATAACAGCAATTAATACCCCAACTATTATTTTCTTCTGTTTAGGATTTTTAACTATTTTCACTTGGGGATTTTCAAAGGTTGGCACAACATATATATATAGAAATCTTATGAAGGGCGAGGCGGTATTTCCCTTCTCCGATGCAATGTATGTAATAAAAAGAAATATTAAACAATCCTTGATTTTCGGTATAATAGACTTCATATTTATTGCAATGTTTATATACAATATCAGCTTTCTCTTGGCGAATTATACAATTTCAGCCATGAATTCATTTATGTTCTTCTTCACTCTGGTAATGTGTGTATTGTATTTCTTTATGCGTCCGTATATTTATACAATGATTTTCACATTCAAGCTTTCAATGGGAAAAATAATAAAAAATGCATTCTACTTTATCATCTTAGGTATAAAGAGAAACTTTATGGCTTTGTTCGGAACAATTGCATTTGTACTTCTTAATCTACTTATATTCAAAGTGTTTATGCCTATCGGAATCATACTTCCATTTATACTTACAATAGCGATAGTGGATCTTGTAGGAGTATATGCATCATATCCTATAATAAAAAAATATATGATAGATCCTCAAATAACAAAGAAATCCGGAGAAAATGAGGATTTAGACGAGGAAAACGCTGAATATAGTGAAGAGATAACCGAAGAAAACTAATAAAAAAATCATAACTGCATTGGCAGTTATGATTTTTTCTTTATACCGATTAATAGAAATACTACTGTCGGTTTTTAATTTTGCAAAAGCTCACTGACCGTTACAAGGTTAAAGCCCATTTCCTGCAATTTCGGTATAATGATATTCAACGCCTCAGGGGTATTATTCTCCCCGGAAATATAATCATGGAATAAAATTATATCACCACTTTTAATATTTTTTATTACAGCATTAACCATATCATCTGCCGAACTATGCGCCCAATCTTTTGTGTCGATTGTCCACAAAACAATTTTATAATTCTTATCCTTCGCTATTTTCAACAATTTATTATCATACAAACCACAAGGAGGTCTTAACAGCTTCGAATCAGTTTCATAAAAATCGTCCAGTGCATCTTCAGTATCTTCTATTTCTTTTTTAATGTCACTTAACGACATAGATTTTAATATAGAATGAGAGTAGGTATGGTTACCTATTTCATGCCCTTGGTTAACTATTTTACAAAAAGCATCAGGGTAATTTTTTACATTTATACCAACAACAAAGAAGGTAGATTTTACATTATATTTTTCTAAAACTTCCAATATTCTCTTAGTATTCTTTGGATGTGGACCATCATCAAATGTAATTGCAATTTTCATTTGATTATTTGTATTTGACTTAAACACAACTTTATTTTCTGCATTTGCATAACATCCTAAAAACACTATTAAACATCCAATAAGTGCCATAAATACAAGACTTTTTACAATTTTATGAAATTTCAATTTCATCTACTGTTCCGAATCTATATCCTTCTTTTTTTAACTCTTGTATAAGACATTTCATAATTTCTGCATTTGTAGAAGATGTTGGATGAAGTAATAAAATTTCTCCATTATGAAGGTGAGACATCACTTTATCCATTGCCTTATCAGGAGCCATTTGATTTCTATTATCCCAGTCTGCATACGCAAAGGACCACATTACTGTTTTGTATCCAAGCTTCTCAGCCCACTCTAAATTTTCAATACTTAGCTTTCCCTCGGGAGGTCTATAAAATTTTGACATCTCGACTCCGAAATTCTCCTTGAACAGCTCCTCCAAAGAAGCAAGCTCCCGTCTGAAAATTTCTATATCTGCTACCCTACTCATATCTCTATGCTTACAAGTGTGATTACCGATAAGATGTCCCTCATTAATCATTCTTTCAACAAGATTCTTGTTTGAATAGATTAGATTATCAAGTATAAAAAATGTTGCCTTAACATCTTCTTCCTTCAGAATATCTAATATTTTTTCAATATTTCCATTCTCATATCCTGCGTCGAAGGTTAAATACAATACCTTTTCATCATTTGAAAATGAGGAATGCTTTTTATCTATCCATATTAGATTTTGGTTCTCCCCTATTTCAGATAAATAACTATCCAATACGGGCTGTGTATGGTCGTTTGTTCTCTTACAGTACCATCCTATTGTGCTATTTGCATTCACCGAAAGTGTCAATATTGAAATTAATATTAATATAGAAAGAATTTTCACTACTGATCGCAAATTATCACCTCGCTTTTGCAATTATATTATTTGCACTATGTCAGATAATAATCTTAAAAAAATATGTATTAATTGCATTATTTATCTTTTAGATGTAAATAATAGCTATATAAATTAAGTAAAGGAGATAAGATATGAATAAAAAAACATCTATAAGTGGTATTTTCAAGGGAATGGCATTAGGAGCTGTTGTTGCAACTGCAGTTACAATGGCTATAACAAACAAAAAGGAAGTAACTAAAAAGGCTAAACAAATAATAAACACAACGACAGACAGCATTTCCTCTTTTATGAAAACAACTTAAATACTTAGCAAAAAAAGCAGATGCCACAAGTGAAGTGAACCCCATTTAGTTCACAAGGAGCAACTGCTTTTTTGTTATTAACAATAGTTGAATAATTATATATCCATTAGTTTTTTTATTTCTCTATAAATTATTTTATTTGAATCTCTAATACAAAATTCAGCTATTTTATTGGATAGCTCATTTCTCTTTTTATCGTCGTTAAGTAACATATTAACAATATCCGGAACCTCAGATATGTTCTCTTCTTCTACAAGATAGGAAGCTCCCTTATCTGCTAATATCTTTGCGTTTTTATATTGATGATTATCCGTAACATTGGGTGACGGTATAAAAACAGTACATTTTCTGTTATACGCCATTTCAGCTATGCTGATAGCTCCTGCCCTACATATTACTATATCAACCATATCAAGAACCTCGGCCATATTATCAATATAATCTCTTAGTTCTATATTATCATTCCTATGCAGTCCGGCATTTTTTAGCTCTTGCTTACACTTACTATATTCTCTGACACCGCATCCCCAAATCAATTTAATATTTCGGTTTTCAATACTCTTAGCTATCAATAGAGCACATTCATTCATTTTTTCGGCACCTAAAGAGCCTCCAAAACACAAAACCGTCCTTACCTTCCTTCTTGATGTACTACAATATGCACTGTTCAAAAAGCTTTGTAAAAAAGGTATACCACATACTACTACATTTTTTCCCTCAAAATATTTTTTGCTTTCTGCATAATTAATAAATATCACATCAGCATATTTTGACATCATTCTTGTCGACTTACCGGGATAGGCATTTGACTCATGTATTGCTGTTTTTATTCCCATTTTACTTGCTGTCCTGATTACCGGATAACATGAATATCCTCCTGTTCCAATAACTAAGTCAGGAGAAAAATCTTTTATGATTTTTTTACATTGACTAATAGATTTTACAGTATAATATACCGTTTTAATATTCGATAATAATGATTTTTTCAGTCCCCTGGCACTGATTATATATTTAGGATATGGGACAAGCTTATTTTCTATTCCCTTCTCTGTAGCAATATACGCAAATATGGCATTTTGGCAATTTCTCTTAATTGTCTCTGCAATTGCGAGTGCAGGATTTACATGACCTGCCGTTCCACCACCACACAGTAAAACCCTCATAGTAGCCTCCTATTTACCTGTCTTGAGCTTCTTGAAATTGAAAGTAGTATACCCATTTCCACAAGAAGTATAACGAGTGAGCTACCACCATAGGAGAAAAATGGCAAGGATATGCCGGTATTAGGTATAAGGTCTGTTACCACTGCCATATTCAAAAATGCCTGTATTCCAACTTGGCTTGTAATACCAAACGCTACAAGTGACGAATAGATATCAGTACAATGAAAAGCTACAGCATAGCCCCGCCATATCAGAACAATAAACAATCCTACAAGTATGATGGCTCCTATAAATCCCATTTCCTCGCACCATATAGTAAATATAAAGTCGTTCTGAGGCTCGGAAACATAACTGTATTTTTGTATACTATTCATATAGCCCAATCCAAAAAAACCACCTGACCCAATTGCATAAAGCCCCTGTGTTGTTTGCCACTTATCACTAAGTACATCTGCATTAGGATCAAGAAACGATTGAATTCTTTTCATAGCATAGCTGTTGGTTAGCAAAAATACAGTTGCTCCTGCTATAGCTGTTATACCGTATATTACAGACATTTTTTTCAAATTTGTTCCGTATACAAAAAGAACAAAAAGTCCTATTAAGGCAATAATAAAAGTTCCCGATAAATGTTTTTCTAACAAAACAAGTCCACAGGCACCGAATAAAAAAAGGCCCGGGATTATAATTTCTTTTACAACACCCTTTTTATCATTTTGCCGTTCCAGATACCATGCCAGCATTATAATTATTCCCAGTTTCATAAGCTCCGATGGTTGAAATGATAAGGGTGTTCCGGGTATTCCCAACCACCGTTTTGCAACTCCCTCGGAAAATCCACCGAAAAGAACTATTACAAGTAATAAAATACATATTCCGTAAAAATAAGGCGACGCTTTTTTATATGTGCTAACGGGAATAAAGCTAATTCCATACATAGCTAAGCTTCCTATACCTATATATATTCCCTGTCTTTTTATGTAATATGCTCCATCATCATAATGAGATAAAGCATATGGATACCCTGCACTATATACCATCATTGCCCCGAGAATAAGTAAAATCACTATAACCGACAGCAAAATGTAGTCCACTTTATTTTTTACACTCGAAGGTATATTCTCATTTGTAGGTATCTCGGGTTTTAGATCTTTTCCATAAGATATACTAATTTTGCTCATACAAGTAATCCCAAAAATGCAATAATACAAAAAATACTGTTCACCACAGCAAATACTGATACAATTTTTACTTCACTCCAGCCACACTTTTCAAAATGATGATGCAGTGGAGCTATTTTGAATAATCTTTTTCCTTTGCTTATTTTGAAATAAGCAACCTGTAATATGTCAGAAAATGCTTCTATAACAAATACCGTGTTATATATTAAGGCAATAATAATATTTCCCGTAAGAAAAACAGTGGATGCGATAATTCCACCAAAATAAAGAGAGCCGGTATCCCCCATAAATACCTTAGCAGGGTAGAAATTATAAGTTAAAAAACCCAAGGATGAACCAATTAACAGTGCACTTATAAAGGATAATGGATAATTACCTGATATAAACACGGAACAACACACAAGAAAAAGCCCTATTGTAAATGTTATTATGGAAGCAAGTCCGTCTATACCATCCGTTAAATTTACGCTATTTACGATACCTATGAGAAAAACATAAAGCAGTCCATAGTATGCAAATCCTAAATCGAGAGAAAAATTAAAAAATGGTATTGTCAAAACTGTATTAATTCCAACGGTCATACTCATTGTAATCAAAAAAACAAAGCAAAACACCGATTGGAGAAGAAATTTCATAAACGGCGTTAAACCCTCATTACGGTTCTTTCTCATTTTTGCTACATCATCTATCATACCAATCATACCATTCAGAAGACCGTATACCATTATATTAATGGATATCAAAAAATTCTGTCTATCCATCCTTGGAAAAAACACAATGGCATATACCAAAAAACATAAAAGTCCGGATATGATAAAGGATATACCACCCATTGTAGGTGTTCCCTCTTTATTTTTGTGCCATCTTGGACCTATATCAAGGATTTTTTGACCTATATGCTTAGACGCAAGGACCGGTATTAATCGCTTAAGAAAATACACAGTTAATATAAAAGTAAGTAATGTAAATACAACAAAAACAATAGTATAATTCATTTCACCAGCTCTTTCATTTCATTAATAATTTCTTCCATCCTTATACTGCGACTTCCCTTAAATAATATGGCGTCTCCATTTCCATAATTCGATAGTATATATTGTGCTAATGTATTTTTATCATTAATCACTTCTCCACCACAGTAGCCATCCGTATATTTTTCTCCACTTTCTCCGTAAACAATCAAGGAGTGTATACCTATATCTTTAGCATATTCACCTATTCTATAATGATATTCATCACTATAATCTCCCATTTCCTTCATTAAACCAAGCACAAGATTTGGGGAAAATTTTTTTAATTTACAGTAATTATTGAAGCTTTCTATCGCACTTTTCATACCCTCATAGGATGCGTTATAACAATCAACGATCAGGCATATGTTATTTATGCATAATATTTCCTCACGCATTTTTGTATTGGTAAAATGCTTTAATGCATTTGAAATTCTTTTATGCTCTATGCCATATATATTCCCAACTGAATAAGCAAAAAGTGAATTAGTTATATTATGTTTTGAAAAAGTAGGTAAAAATATTCGTCCCAAATCAAAACATTTATTGTAAACAGAATATTCAACACCACATTTTTGGTATACAATATTTTCCGCTGAAAAATCTCCTCTGGCACCGATATATATGGAAGAAAGATTATTTTTGGGTATCTTTATGAATCTTTTTTCATATGGTAATATACAATATTTTTTTGTATACTCCAATATTTCTGTCTTTGCATCGAATATTTCGTTAACTGAGCCAAGTAAGCCTATATGTGCACTGCCTGAATTTGTAATTATGCTTGTTTCAGGTCTACATAATTCAGCAAGATATGCAATCTCCCCTCTTGCTCTCATCCCCATTTCCACTATACAAAATTCTTCGTCAGAGCATGACAACAGAGTTTTAGCCACTCCTATTTCATTATTTTCATTTTCAAGAGTAGCTGTAACACTGTATTTTTCAGACATAACAGTTTTAATCATTTCTTTTACGGTTGTTTTACCGACACTACCTGTAATACCTATTATTTTAATGCTTTTAGCATAATTCTTAGCTATAAGACCAAGTGCCTTTTTAGAATCTTCCACTCTCAGATATACGCCATTTGGAATAGTCGTCACTGCATCTGTTATTATAAGCTCTGCACCCTTTGATCTTGCCTCATCAATAAAAGCATTACCGTCATACTTCTCTCCTCTTATAGCAATATAACAGCATCCAGGACAGCATTCCTTAGAGTTCCATACTATTTTACTGATTTCCTTATTCTCGCCAATATAAGTACCTTCAATTATATGTGCTATCTGCTGTATTGTAAATTTATTTTTGGGTTTCATATTTTAACAGCGTTTCCTTAATTATTTCTTTCTCGCTGAAAAAGTGCTTACCATTTTGGTCTATTTCGTAGTTTTCATGTCCTTTGCCAAGAATGAGCAAAATATTATCTTTACTCATCCTGATTCCAAACTCTATGGCATCTTTTCTGTCGGGAACTATATAAAACATACTGTTTCTGTCTATTCCTTTTTCTATATCCATTATTATATCAAGCTTATCCTCGTTTCTTGGATTGTCGGATGTTATAATTGTTACATCTGCCATTTTAGTTGCTATTTTACCCATAAGAGCTCTCTTGCTTTTATCTCTGTTTCCTCCACAACCAAAAATCACAATTATTTTTTTATCACTGAATAATCGTCTTACTGAAGCAATTATTTTCTCAAAAGCCATGGGGGAGTGTGCATAATCAATAAATATTCCTTCTGCCACACATTCCATTCTTCCTTCAATTTTCAATAAGCCGTCACATCCTTTTTGTATACTTTCACCATCTACACCCAATAGATATGCACCACTTGAGGCTGCCATAGAATTATACAATGAATACTCACCACACATTATGGTTTTTATATTAAGTGAAGTATTTTTATTTTCACATATTAAAGTGTAAGATGTACCAGCAGTGTCTATATTAATATTTTCAGCTCTAAAATCACATCTTCTGCTTGTGCCATATGTAACAAATTCTCTATTAATAAATTTCGGGATTTTTTCTCCATATTTATCATCTCCGTTTATTAATGCAAGTCTGCATTTACAGAATAATTTGATTTTTGAAAAGAAATAATTATCCATGCTCTTATGGAAATCCAGATGTTCCCTTGATAGATTTGTAAATATTCCAAGCTCAAATTCTATGGGATATAACTTGGATAGCTCCAACGCATGGGATGAAGCCTCCATCACTATATACTCAACACCAGCATTTCTCATAATGTCAAATACTTTATACAATACCTCAGGGTCCGGGGTAGTCATTGCTGATGTAATATCAACAGTCTCCCCTCCTCCACCATAATCAACTTTTTCTCCATTGATAATGCATTTAATTGAAGATATAAGACCAACACTTTTTCCTGCCGATTTCAATATTTCATATAAAAAATATGAGGTTGAGGTTTTTCCGTTTGTGCCTGTTATACCTATTATTTTAATATTTTTTGTAGGATTATTATAAAAATTATCCCACATTACAGCCAAAGTCCTGCGTGAATTATATGTAAGAATAGTTTTTTCATGCTCATAATATATATTTTCATCATCTGTTATTATACAACTACAGCCCGCATTCAATGCATCTGATATATAATTATTACCATTTCTGTTGATACCCTTTATTGCTATAAAAACAGTATCTTCTCCTGCTTTTCGTGAATCGGAGCAAATGTTATTTATCTCTAAATCAAGACAAACCTTAGATCTTATTATCTCCGTCCCCTCCATTAATCTAAAAAGTCTCATACTACTCCTTTTCATCTGTGTGCATTAAGTATATTGTTACTATATCTCCCTCCTTCAGCTGTTCTCCTGAGGTGGGATATTGAGATATCACTCTTACGCTATCTCCTGCTTTGAAATTTTTACTTCCTATTATTTTTATATTGAGGTTGTTATATGATAAAAGAATATTAGCCTCCTGAGGCGATTTCCCAATAAGATTAGGAACAACCGTAACCTTCGTATTCTCTTCATTATTAGTTGTATAAAGAAGTATTTTACCTGTCTTTTCATAAATTATACTATCAGCATACGGAATTTGCGATATTACAGTATCTCCATCACCGATTATTTCATAAGCTATACCACTTTTCTCTATTTGTGATACAGCGTCATCTACCGATAGATCAGTATATTTTTCCACTTTAATTTGTCTATGCTCTTCATCCCGTTCATTGTATTGTGCTTCGACACCCATATATGGTAAAATCAGCTCCATTAACCTTGATACATAAGGAGCAGCCACGACACTACCGTACGCACTACCGATACTTGGCTCATCAACAATTATTATTACAGCCACCTGTGCATCCTCACTTGGTGCATAGGCTATGCAGGAAGATACTCTATAGGAGGTATTACCTGAAGAATCATATTTGTCTTTTTTTTCAGATGTACCTGTTTTTGCTGCTATGCTATATCCTGGAACATATGCATTTTTGGCACCTCCTTCACCGTCAACACCCTCCTTTAATATTTGTGAAATAGTAGCACAAACTTTAGAATCAAGTATATTTTCACTTTTATTTACTTCATATTCATATATAATATTACCGTCATTATCCACAATACTATCCAAAAGATGAGGCGTTACACAATAACCTCCGTTTGCAACTGTACTAATAGCTCTTAATTGCTGTATCGGAGTTGTTTTGAATGTCTGTCCAAAAGAATATACAGCTAAGGATACATTTGAAAAATTATCATATGAATGATAATAACCCGTAGCCTCAGACGGTAGATCTATTCCTGTTTTACCCATATATCCAAATCTTTGAAAATAGCTGTAAAAGGTTCCTCTGCCTATTCTCATAGATAAGGTCATCATTGCAGGGTTACATGATTGCTGTAATGCTTGTGCAAAATTTATGCTTCCGTGACCCTTACGCTTATGACAGCTGATTGCTCTGTAATATCCGTCTATCTTGAGTGAGCCGGTACAATTAAAGCCTGACTCCACAGTCGCTACTCCTTCCTGCAATGCCACAGATGTAGTAACAAGCTTAAATGTTGAGCCCGGCTCATATAATTCTGACACTGCTTTATTGCTCCACATTCTAAAAAGAAGGTCCAGGTATTCTTGTCTGTATTCCTTTGAATTTTTTTCAAAGGAATTAAGCTTATTTTGAGATAAACTATCAAGTGTATATGGATCATTTAAGTCAAACGAAGGATAAGTAGCCATAGCTAATACAGCACCGGTTTTAGGGTCCATAACTATTCCTGTTGCTCTATTGCACGCACCGGATTCTGTAGCTGCATCTTTTAATTGCACCTCTAATTGCTTTTGTATATAAAAGTCTATAGTTGTGCAAATATTATATCCGTTTTCACTTTCTATATATTCCTCATATTGAAATGGCATATCGTTGCTTTTAGCGTCCTGTGCTGTTATATATTTGCCACCTGTACCCTCCAGAATGTTGTTATACACCTTTTCAAGTCCGTATATTCCCACTCCGTCTGCATTTACAAAACCCAAAGTATGGGATGCCAAATCCGAATACGGATAATATCTTTTTGCACTTGCATTAAGCTTAATTTGCTCCTCTAATGAGTTTTTATCTATATATTCTCTTACTTTGTCCGAAGACTCTTTATCAAGGCTGTTAGATATTATTTGATATTTGTATCCCTTTTTATTAGCTTTTTCCAATATAGTGTTATAATCTGCACCTGTGATTTCGGATAAATTCTTAGCTATAAATTCGGGGTTACTAATATTTTTAGGGCAAATATAAAGAACCCAAACCGTTTTGTTTGTTGCAAGTACTCTACCGTTAGAATCATATATTGTACCTCTTAAAGGATTTACATTGGTTTCCACTGTCATCTGGTCTATAACTGATTGCTGATATTGATTATAATTCATTATTTGTAATTTAAATAATGTAAAACAAATAACTAAAGCAATCAAAAGATATAACAAAAGTAAAAACACGCCCCTTTTAGAGGCTTTTTCAGGCAAATAATTAACCATAATATACTCCATAATCACCCATTCTCATGAAATATATACGCAATAAGTAATAAAAAAAGACCTTGTTGAACAAGGTCTTTTTTTATTATTTTTTTGAATTAGAATCCACCGAATCCAAATGCAAATACCATAGCCATCATTGTAAATACAATGGTTAAAATAACAGATGCAACAGGAAACTCATTTTTGAATATTCTTTTTGTTATAGGTGCCTGATAAGAAGTGTCTTGCACTTTCTTTCCACTTTCATTATTATCAATCTTCATATAACGGGTCTGCTGAAGGTCGTCAATCTCCCTGTATTTCTTTTTGCTTTTCTTTTCCTTTTCTTTATAAGAGCGCTCCACAACATTTTCCGAAACATCGGATGATCTTTTTGCGCCATAATTTTTTCTTATTGTTCCGTACATTGTAAGTTCCTCCGTAGTTGTTAAATTTTCTCTGCTACTCTGAGTTTAGCACTCTTAGATCTTAAATTTAATTTTAGTTCTTCAGCTGTTGCTGTTATAGGCTTCTTGGTTATTATCTTAAGCTTCGGCTTATTTCCACAGACACATACTGGAAAATCTGCAGGACATGTACATCCTCGGGCATAATCGTTAAATTTATTTTTAACTATTCTGTCTTCAAGAGAGTGAAATGTCATAATAACGATTCTTCCACCATTGTTTAATTTAGGAACTGCTGCTTCAATTGCTGGATTTATTACATCAAGCTCATGATTTACTTCAATCCTTATTGCCTGAAATGTTCTTTTTGCAGGATGCTGAGCTTCTTTTTTTGCTGCTCCCACAGGAATGGCACTTTTTATGATGTTCGCCAACTCAGTTGTGGTCTTGATAGGTGCTTGTTCCCTTGTAGAAACTATCTTTCTTGCTATTTGAGGAGCAAATCTCTCTTCGCCGTAGTCGTAAATGACTCTTTTTAGCTCTGATTCGCTGTATGTATTGATAACATCATAGGCTGAAAATGGATTTTGCACATTCATTCTCATATCAAGCTCTGCCTCGGTATTATAGGAAAAGCCTCTCTCGGGAGTATCAAGCTGAAAGGATGAGACACCTAGATCCATAATGACACCGTCAACAGAATCAATACCTAAATCATTTAGTATTCTTCCAAGCTCACAGAAATTACTTTTTATAAGTATAGAACGACATCCATACTTTTCAAATTTTTCTTTACAGGCTGCAAGGGCGTCATCGTCCTGGTCTATTGAAATCAATTTACCTGAGTCAAGTCTTTTAAGAATTTCCTCAGAGTGACCGCCACCACCGGCTGTGCAGTCCACATAGATACCGTAAGGTTTTATATTAAGCGAATCAATACATTCACTAAGCATAACCGAAAAGTGTAAAAAATCCATTTGTCCTTCCTTTAGAAGCCAAGCTCCATCATAAGTTCTTTAATCTTATTCATATCGACACTCTTGCTCTTCTCCTCAAAGACCTCCTGTGCCCATATTTCAATATGAGTACCAACACCCATAACAAGAACATTTTTTTCAATACCAACCTTATCCTTAAGGAATGAAGGTATTACTATTCTTCCCTGTACATCGGGCTGTACATCAACTGTATTGGAATAAATTGCTCTTATAAAATCGTCGAACTTTAAGCTTGGGAGCTGAGAAATCTTTTCTTCATATTTTGCCCATTCCACATCCGAATAAACAAGAATACATTTGTTAAAATCATTGTAAGTAAGTTTGAAGGAACCGCCCAGCTCGTCCTTGAACTTTGCCGGAACAAACATTCTGTTTTTTGAATCAACTGTATGTTCATATCTGCCGTAAAGCATTCGGTTTTCCTCCTTTCACTCCACTTTTCTCCGTTTTTGCTCCACTTTTAACCACTTTACTGTCATTATTATATACTATTGATAAATAAAATGCAAGAGTTTTTTCAAATTTTTTTCGCATTTTTTCAACAAATTGTAAATTTTTCATAAATTTTGATCATAAAATAAAAATATATGCAGGTATAGTTAAAAGGACAGTATATGTTGAAACAATAAACAAATAAGCCGATTGGCATCATCCACCACCGTATTCTTTAATTACTTTAATTTTTCAAGTCAGTTTCTATTTCAACAAAAAAGGTATCTACCTTGCGATAGATACCTAATTTATGTATTAGAATGGTTATAATTCTTTATTTGTTTTCTTTGCCTCATAATATTCCATAATTTTATCATATGCTTTCGGAGGAATTAAAGCACTGATGTCGTCTCCTCTTAAAAGCTTATCTTTAACAAGGCTGGAGCTAACACTCTTCATTTCTCCGTGACTTCTTATAAAAATAGTTTCAAAGCTCGAATCATAAGATTTCATTATATTTGCCAGCTTTTTTTCGTATTCTTCATCACTTGTTGAGCGTATACCTCTTATAATCTTATCTATACCGTGCTCATGCATATAATTTACGGTAAGACCGTCATAGGCGTCCACCTTAACATTTGGAATATCAGAAAGTGCCAGCTTCATAATTTCCTTTTTCTCTTCAAGAGTAAAGGTGTATTCCTTTTCGCTGTTAATCAGTGCTACAACATAAAACTCATCAAAAAACTGACATGCCTTTTTAATTATTTCCATATGACCTACGGTAATTGGGTCAAAGCTCCCTGTCATTATAGCCTTCATAATTATTTTCCGCCTTATATCTTAGTAAAGTTATATAGCTTACAGAATACTTAGATTTTTTTTGAATCTCAAATCTGTAGACTAAATCCTCCTCACCGTCAAATATATCCTCATATCCACTTTCACAAACAATGATACAGCCGTCTGACATTACATCGGCATTAATAAGCTTACGCAAAATACCACAGATAATTTTTTCCTTATAGGGAGGGTCAATGAATATTATATCATACTTTTCCTTTCCTGCCAAGCCCCTAATCATCTGATTATAATCACAGGCAGAAATTCTGCATCTATCAAACAACTTGGTTTTCTTTGCATTTCTTATTACGATGTCTATGGCATCTCTTGATACATCGCAAAATGTAGCCTTCTTTGCTCCCCTGCTGAGAGCCTCCAGTCCCATTTGTCCGCTTCCCGCAAAAAGGTCGAGCACACAAGTGTTATCTACCTCAAACTGTATCATGGAAAAAACAGCCTCTTTAACTCTTTGAGTAGTAGGTCTTGTAGCCTCTCCTTCAAGTGTTTCAAGATTCATTCCTCTTGCTGTTCCTGTAATTATTTTCATATTGCACCTCTATTATTTTTTGAAAAAATCTACTATATTTTTGGCATCAGTTTGACTGATTGACCGTACTGATGCAAGTTCTTCCTCTGTTGCATTTCTGATGGCTGATACAGTTTTGAAATGAGCAAGTAAGGCTTTAGCCTTAGCTGGGCCGATCCCCTTTATACTTTCAAAGGCAGAATGCTTCATAGTTTTACGCTTGGCACTATCCATTTTTGAAACGGTAAATCTATGTACCTCCTCCTGTAGCTTGTACACAAAAACAAATACAGACTGCTCCTTTGCTATACTTATTTCCTCTGTATCAGTCACGATTGTTCTTGTTTTATGGTGCTCATCCTTTACCATTCCAAACACTGGAATAATAATACTCATTTTATCAAGGACTTCTTTAACTGCACCCACATGAGTCATGCCGCCGTCCAGAAGAATCAAATCAGGGCGTTTCGAGTAGCTTCCACTCTCGTCGTCAAGATGAGATAACCGTCTTTCTATTACCTCACGCATTGCCGAATAATCATCTATGCCATCTTGATTTTTTATTTTGAAAACACGATAATCCTTCTTTTGTAGCTTACCGTCGTCCCATACTATCATTCCGGCTGTTATATGTTCCTTGCCAAGATTAGAAATATCATATGCCTCTATTCTCTCGGGTAATTCTTCCAAGCAAAGCATTTCAGCAAGCTTTGTTAGTACACCGATATCGTGTTCTGATTTTATTTTATACTGCCTTGACTGCTCCTCAGCATTAAGAGTTACCATTTCGCATAATCTTTTATGCTCTCCCTTTTGAGGTATCTTAACATTTATTGCTCTTTTAGCTACTAATCTCAGATATTCCTCAATCAATACTCTCTCGTCTTCTGCGAGTTGGAAGGATAGAAAGATCTCAGTAGGTATATATTCCCGCCTTTCATAAAGCTCACAAATAAACGATGACATATACTCATAATCATCCCCAACTGTAAGCTCAGATGCACCAAATATAAATGTTTCGCTATCGGCTATGATTCCGGATCTTATATAAAAAATTGATATACATGTACTGAGTTCATTTGAAAATGTTGCAATTATGTCATATTCATCATCAGGAGAGCCAACTACCTTTTGTCCTTCTCCAAGATGCTTCATAGCCTCTATAGTATCCCTGCATCTTGCAGCATCCTCAAATCTCTCATTCTCTGCATGAGAATACATTTGCTCGGTTAATGAAGCTATTGCATCTTTAGTGTTGCCCCTCAAAATTTTTGCAGCACATTGCATGATACCATAATAGTCCCTCTGAGATATACTGTTATCGCACGGAGCAACACACCTACCAAGCTGCTTGTATATACACGGTCTTTCTTTTCCTATATCCTTTGGAAAGCTTCTCTTACATACAGGTAGCATAAGGGATTTTTCAATAGACTCTATGATGTTATATACAACAGACATACCTGAATACGGTCCATAATATCTTGCCCCATCAGCAAGTCTTTTTCTTGTCACGTGAAGCCTCGGATAATCCTCGTTCATAGTTACTTTGATATAGGGATATGATTTAGAGTCCTTGAGCAGTATGTTATACTTGGGTGAATACTGCTTTATTTTTACATTTTCAAGTGCAAGAGCTTCTATTTCCGTATCGCATAGCACTATCTCAAAATCGTATACATTAGACACCATCCTTACAGTTTTAAGATTAGCATCTGATGATAAGTGAAAATACTGTGATACTCTATCCTTTAGAGATCGGGATTTTCCAACATAAATAACAGTTCCCTTCCTGTCCTTCATAATGTAAATTCCCGGAGTACGGGGTAAATTATTCGACTTGTTTCTAAGATATTCAATTCTTGATTCCAAAATATTCCCCCCATTTCAAGCATGCTGTAAATAAATAGGCGATAGTCAAAAACCATCGCCAATATGTATTCAGTTAGTCATTAAGACCTGTTGTAATGAACTCTGTAAGACCCTCAATAGCCTCTTCTTCATCAACTCCATCGGAAATAAGTGTGATATTAGTACCTTTAACAATACCCATCGAAAGCACGCCAAGTAAGCTCTTAGCATTAATTCTGCGTCCACCCTCTTCAAGCCAGATTGTAGCCTTGTATGAATTTGCCTTTTGAATAAAAAATGTTGCAGGTCTTGCATGCAATCCAACATCATTAACTATTGTAACATCTCTTGATAACATATAAATCTCCTCTAATGATTGGCTTTCCTAAATACCTATTTTGTATTATAACAAAATTATTTTCAAAAATCAATAGTTTTCATTATTTTTTCTCTTTTATATAAAAAAAATATAAACTACATATCAATTATTGGATAAGATGTACAATTTATTATAAAATTTCTTTTTATACTTGCAATTATTCCATTTTTATCTTATAATATAAAGGATTATATTCGTGCAAATATACTATGAAGGTGGTCTATATATGAAAAACACAGAAAAAACAATGGAAAAAGTTGTTGCGTTATGCAAAAACAGAGGCTTTGTATATCCCGGCTCCGAGATATACGGTGGACTTGCTAACTCCTGGGATTTCGGCCCTCTTGGAGTTGAATTCAAAAACAATGTTAAAAATGCTTGGTGGAAAAAATTTGTAAGAGAATGCAAATATAATGTTGGTCTTGACAGTGCTATTATTATGAATCCTCAGGTTTGGGTTGCTTCCGGTCATGTTGGTGGCTTCTCTGATCCTCTTATGGATTGCAAGCAGTGTAAAACAAGACACCGTGCTGATAAGCTTATTGAGGATTGGGCAGCGGCAAACGCCCCCTCCTTCAATCCTGCAGGTATGTCCAATGAAGAAATGTTTAGCTTCATCAAGGAGAAAAAGATAGTTTGTCCCTCATGTGGCAGTGGCGATTTCACAGACATCCGTAAGTTCAACCTTATGTTTAAGACATTCCAGGGTGTTACAGAGGATTCTGCATCAGAGCTTTATCTCCGTCCTGAAACAGCACAAGGTATTTTTGTAAACTTTAAGAATATTGCAAGAACAACAAGAAAAAAGCTTCCCTTCGGTGTAGGTCAGATTGGTAAATCCTTTAGAAATGAAATTACCCCCGGTAACTTTATTTTCCGTATCCGCGAATTTGAACAGATGGAGCTTGAATTCTTCTGTAAGCCCGGTACTGACCTTGAATGGTTTGCTTTCTGGAAGGATTACTGTGCAAACTTCCTCTACAATCTTGGTATGAAGAAAGAAAACCTCCGTTTGAGAGACCACAGTCCCGAGGAGCTCTGCTTCTACTCTAAGGCTACAACAGACTTTGAATACCTCTTCCCCTTTGGTTGGGGTGAGCTCTGGGGTATCGCAGACCGTACTGACTATGACCTTAGTCAGCACGCTAACCTCTCCGGTGAAAATCTTGAGTATTTTGATCCTGAAACAAACGAAAAATTTGTTCCTTATGTTATCGAGCCCTCACTCGGTGCTGACCGTGTAACACTTGCATTCCTTGTAGAGGCATATGATGAGGAGTCAGTTGGTGAAAATGATGTTCGTACAGTTCTTCGCTTCCACCCTGCTCTTGCACCTGTTAAGGCTGCTATTCTTCCTCTTTCAAAGAAGCTTTCCGGTAAGGCTATAGAGATCCACGATGAGCTTGCTAAATATTTCAATGTTGATTTTGATGAAACAGGATCTATTGGTAAGAGATACCGCCGTCAGGATGAAATTGGTACTCCCTTCTGCATTACTTATGACTTTGATTCCGAAAATGACGGTTGCGTAACAGTTCGTGACAGAGATTCTATGGAACAGGTTAGACTTCCTATTTCCGAGCTTAAATCCTATATTGAAGCTAAATTGGAATTTTAAGTTGACAAATCACGGAATTAATGTTAAAATATAATATATTTTTAGTATAAATAAAGACTATGACGGAGACAGTAATTTGATCCCAATTTTTCAGCGAATTGGGGATGGTGAGAGCCCAATATTACTAAGATCAAATGAATATCACTCCAGAGTCACACGGTGAAATAATAGTAGCCGTAGTCGGTTTCTCCCCGTTACACGAGACACATATTGCTATGTATGTTGAATAGGTGGTTACGAACTTACATCTCGTCCTGTTCTTTACAGGACGAGATTTTTTACTTATAAGAAAGGAAAATGAAAATGTACGATAAGGTTTCTACTAATCTGAATTTTGTTGAAAGAGAAAAAGCTACCGAAAAGTTCTGGAAGGATAATGCAATCTTTGAAAAAAGCATAAAAATGCGTGAAAATGCTCCTTCATATACATTCTATGACGGTCCTCCAACTGCTAACGGAAAGCCTCATATAGGTCATGTACTTACCCGTGTAATTAAGGATATGATTCCCCGTTACAGAACAATGAAGGGCTATATGGTTCCCCGTAAAGCAGGATGGGACACACATGGTCTTCCCGTAGAATTGGAGGTTGAAAAGCTCCTTGGCCTCGATGGAAAGGAACAGATCGAGCAGTACGGTCTTGACCCTTTTATCGGCAAGTGTAAGGAAAGCGTATGGAAATATAAGGGAATGTGGGAGGACTTTTCCTCTACAGTTGGCTTTTGGGCCGATATGGATAACCCTTATGTAACATATCATAATGATTTTATAGAATCCGAATGGTGGGCACTTAAGCAGATTTGGGATAAGGGTCTTCTTTACAAAGGCTTTAAGATTGTTCCCTACTGCCCCCGTTGTGGTACTCCTCTTTCATCTCATGAGGTTGCACAGGGATACAAGACAGTTAAAGAAAGATCTGCTGTTGTAAGATTCAAAAAGGCTGATGAGGATGCATATTTTCTCGCATGGACAACAACCCCTTGGACACTTCCTTCCAATGTTGCTCTTTGCGTAAACCCCAATGAAACATATTGTAGAGTCCAGGCTGCCGACGGTAAGGTTTACTATATGGCAGAGGCTCTTCTTGACAAGGTCCTCTCCCCCCTTGCACAGGATGGGGAAAAAGCATATAAAATTACCGATAAATACACTGGCAAGCAGCTTGAATATGCTGAATACGAGCCTCTCTTTGCTTGTGCAGGCGAGGCTGCTAAAAAACAGGGTAAAAAAGCTCATTTCATTACATGTGACACATATGTAACAATGGCAGACGGTACAGGTATAGTTCATATTGCTCCTGCATTTGGTGAAGACGACTCCAAGGTGGGCAGAATATATGATCTTCCCTTTGTTCAGTTTGTAAACGGTAAGGGCGAAATGACAGATGCAACTCCCTACGGAGGAATGTTTGTAAAGAAAGCCGATCCTTTCATTCTAAAGGATCTCGAAACAGAGGGTAAGCTTTTTGATGCACCTAAATTCGAGCATGATTACCCCTTCTGCTGGAGATGTGATACTCCCCTTATTTACTATGCCCGTGAGTCATGGTTTATAAAGATGAGTGCCGTGAGAGACAATCTTATTAAGAATAACAATACAATCAACTGGATTCCCGAATCCATAGGAAAGGGCAGATTCGGTGCTTGGATTGAGAATGTTCAGGACTGGGGTATCAGCCGTAACAGATACTGGGGCACTCCATTAAATATTTGGGAATGTGAATGTGGACATAAGCATTCCATCGGTTCAATCGAAGAGCTTAAATCCATGTCTGATAACTGTCCGGATAACATTGAGTTGCACCGTCCATATGTTGATGCAGTTACAATTAAGTGTGAAAAGTGTGGCGGTCAAATGCATAGAGTTCCTGAGGTTATAGACTGCTGGTTTGATTCCGGAGCTATGCCCTTTGCACAGCATCATTATCCTTTTGAAAATAAGGATCTTTTCGATGCACAGTTCCCTGCTGATTTCATCTCAGAGGCTGTTGACCAAACAAGAGGATGGTTCTATTCCCTTCTCGCAATTTCAACTCTTATCTTTGACAAAGCTCCATATAAAAATGTAATAGTGCTTGGTCATGTACAAGACGAAAACGGACAGAAGATGTCCAAATCAAAGGGTAACGCAGTAGACCCGTTTGATGCACTTGAGACATACGGTGCAGACGCTATTCGTTGGTACTTCTACACAAATTCCGCACCTTGGCTTCCCAACAGATTCCATGGTAAGGCTGTTATAGAGGGACAGCGTAAATTTATGGGTACACTTTGGAACACCTATGCGTTCTATGTTCTATATGCTAATATAGATAAATTTAATCCTATGGATTACAAGCTTGAGGATGCTAAGCTTACAATAATGGATAAATGGCTTCTTTCAAGAATGAACTCCACTGTAAAAGCTGTTGATAACTGTCTTGAAAATTACAAAATTCCTGAGGCATGCAAGGCTCTTGAATCCTTTGTGGATGATATGTCTAACTGGTATGTTCGCCGTGGCCGTGAAAGATATTGGACTCAAGATATGACAGATGATAAAATTAGTGCATATCTTACTCTCTACACAGCTCTTGTTACAACCGCTAAGGCGAGTGCTCCTATGATTCCTTTTATGGCCGAGGATATTTACAGAAACCTTGTTTGCAACATTGATAAATCTGCTCCCGAAAGCATACACCTCTGCAACTTCCCTGTTTGCGATGAAAATGTAATAGATGTGAAGCTCGAAAATGATATGAAGGAGGTTCTTGATATTGTAGTTATGGGTCGTGCGGCTCGTAATAACGCCTCTCTTAAGAACCGTCAGCCTCTTGCTACAATGTATGTTAAAGCAGTATCCGAGCTTGATGAAACATATCTTGAAATTATCAGAGACGAGCTCAATATCAAAAATGTGGAGTTTGTTTCAGATATGTCTGCTTTCTCATCTTATTCCTTTAAGCCACAGCTTAAGACTGTAGGCCCTAAGTATGGTAAATTCCTTGGTAAAATTAGGACATTGCTCACTGAACTTGACGGAAACAAGGCAAAGAAAGAGCTTGATACAAACGGTGCATTAAGATTTGATATTGATGGAAATGAAATAGTCCTCACGGAGAATGACCTGCTTATTGAAATTAAGCAAAAGGAAAATTACTGCTCTATTTCCGACAGAAACACAACTGTTGCACTGGATACAAATCTCACTGTTGAGCTTATCGAAGAAGGATATGTAAATGAAATTATCAGTAAGCTCCAGACAATGAGAAAGGACTCCGGCTTCAATGTAACTGACCATATCAAGGTTAGTGTGCGTGACAATGATGTTATCATTTCTCATATTAAAGCCAATGAAGATAAGATTGCCAAAATAGTTCTTTGCAATGAATTCGTATATAATACAGATGCAAAGCATAGCAAGGAATGGGATATCAATGGTGAAAAGGTAGTACTTGGCGTTGAAGTGATCTAAATAAAAAGAAAGCGACAAGTTGTCGCTTTCTTTTATGTAATATAATAGTCTAATATTGCTTTTTATTGTTAATATTAATAACTAAATATATTAAAAAATCAGGGTCATTTACCCTGATTTTTTACAATTTTTCTATATAGCTTATTTCTGCTATGAACGGATATCTGTAATCACTGTGAATACCTATCAGTTCTCCGGCAGATAAAGGTTGTAAACCGTTAAGCTTGAATCCATCGTGCTCCGAATATGATCCTCTTACCTCCATTACAAGATAATATCCACCACTTTGTACATCGTTATCGGGCATATACGATATTATTTTACCAACCTCTGTATTTTTACCAGTCAAATAAAATGTAGTTTCATTATCATACACAATGGGATTATCGTTATCGTACTCTACCCAAACACACATTTCATAAGAATCAATAACAGATG
>JAFTOG010000014.1 GCA_017451485.1 Clostridia bacterium
GAAAAGTTAGAAGAATACATACATTACTACAACAATGAAAGAATTTCAATGAAATTAAAAGGAATGAGTCCAGTACAATACCGAACTCATTCGCAATCAATTTAATATTTATTTTTGTCTAAACTTTTGGGTTCACTTCAATCGGGTGCTGTTTTTTTATTTCTCGTCCTCAAGAGATTCGGCATACTCATCAAGCACTTCCTCAAGCATATCCCACTCCTCTTCGGTCTCAACAGGGAAAAGATCTCCTTTGGAATTGTATATTCCCGCACTTACCTCCTCGGTACCCGTGTCCATAAATACGACGTAGTTCTTATTAAACTCATCGGAATGATAGGTAAAAAGAATCTCGCATACTGTTTCCTTGCCCTCATCGTCGATGAAGCTTATCTTACGGTCTTCCATATTATTTTCCTCTTCTTTATCAGTATTCTATTCTGTTCTGAATAAGCTTAACAAATTCCTCAATTATTTTGGCAGCACCTTCTTTACCGATTCTTGTTGTGTCGATCATAAGGTCGTAGTTTTCACTCCTGCCCCACTTTTTGGAGGTGTAATAGCCATAATAATTTGAACGCTTTTTATCAAGCTTAACGGCAAGGCTTTTTGCCTCGTTATAAGATATGTTATTACGGAATGCAATCTCATCTGCTCTCTTTTCAATATCAGCATATATAAATACACGCACTACATTTTCAAAGTCTCTTAAAACATAGTCAGCACATCTACCGATAAATACACAGGAGTTGCTCTTTGCAAGCTCCTCTATAATACTTGATTGAAGCACAAACAGTCTGTCGTTTATAGGTGTATCATAAGGCATTCCGTGAGAAAAGGGCACCATACCCATTCCACCCATCGCTATGGAGTAAAGAAAGCTGGGGGTCGCCTTTTCATCTGTGTTTTTCAAAATCTCGGGGCTGATTCCCGACTTTTCCGCCGCCATACTTATAAGGCTCTTATCATGATATTCAAAACCGAGATCCCGTGCTACAATCTCTCCGATTTCTCTGCCTCCGCTACCAAACTGACGTGCAATAGTTACAATTACATTCTTGGACATAGTAAATCCTCCTTATAGGTATTTTTACATGCCACAGGGTGGCTCTGTTATTATTTTATCATTTTTTTTACGCTTTTGCAAGAAAAAATTGATTTTATGATAAAAATATGGTAAAATATTCATATAAGATATTTTATAAGGAGGGCAATAATGTTAAAAATCGAACACAGGGATGTACTTTTTTTACAAAGTGACACACCAAGAGACAAAAAAGAGAGAGAGCATATAGCAGGGCTCAATCTATGCAAGGAGATGATAAGCAAGTATTTCGGAGCAGACAATCCTGAGTTTATGCTCAACGATTACGGTAAGCCCTACGTAGATGTGGAGGGAATATATTTCAACATTTCTCACTCCAAGGGTCGAGTTGTTTGTGCCGTTTCCGACTCTCCTGTCGGCATTGATATCGAAAAATTGACAGAAAAAAACGATACCGATATCAAAAATTTTGCAAAAAGATACTTTGTCGAAAACGAGATTGCTCAGCTTGAAAGAGACGGATATTCGATGCTGTCCTTCTATAAGATATGGACAAGCAAGGAGGCATATTCAAAAATGCTTGGCTCTGCTCTGTCCAAAAATCTCAAAATTGATACAACCACGTTGGATATAGAAACCTATGTAGAGGGAGAATATATTTTAAGCGTTGCTGTAAACAAAATTTGAAAATCTATTGATTTTATATTTTCAATGATGTATAATATATGCGATTAAAATTCAGCCTGAAAAAAGTTAAAAATTTTTGATATAAATAAGGAGTACGAAAAATGTTAGTTTCAGCAAAAGAAATGCTTGAAAAAGCAAAAGCAGGCAAATATGCCGTAGGTCAGTTCAACATCAACAACCTTGAGTGGACAAAGGCTATCCTTCTTACAGCTCAGGAGCTTAACTCCCCCGTTATTCTCGGTGTTTCCGAGGGTGCAGGAAAGTATATGTGTGGCTATGAGACAATCGTTGGTATGGTTAAGGGTATGATTAAGTGCCTTAAGATTACTGTTCCCGTTGCTCTCCACCTCGACCATGGTTCCTACGAGGGTGCAAAGGCTTGTATCAACGCAGGCTTCTCCTCCGTCATGTTCGACGGCTCACACTATCCAATTGAAGAAAATATTGCAAAGACAACAGAGCTTGTAAACGCTTGTAATGTTCTTGGCATCTCCCTTGAGGCTGAGGTTGGCTCCATCGGTGGTGAAGAGGACGGTGTTGTAGGTGCCGGTGAGTGTGCAGACCCCAACGAGTGCAAGATGATTGCAGACCTCGGTGTTACAATGCTCGCTGCTGGTATCGGTAACATCCACGGTAAGTATCCCGCTAACTGGGCAGGTCTTAACTTTGATGTTCTCGGTGCTATCTCTGAGAAGACAGGCGATATGCCCCTTGTTCTCCACGGTGGTACAGGTATCCCCGAGGATATGATTAAGCGTGCTATCTCCCTTGGCGTTTCCAAGATCAATGTAAACACAGAGTGCCAGCTCTCCTTCGCAGCTGCTACAAGAGCATATGTTGAGGCAGGTAAGGACCTCCAGGGTAAAGGCTTCGACCCCAGAAAGCTTCTTGCTCCCGGCTTTGAGGCTATCAAGGCAACAGTTAAGGAAAAGATGGAGCTTTTCGGTTCTGTTAATAAAGCTTAATTGCTTAACAAAAATATTAAAGAGCTATGCGACTGCATAGCTCTTTTGTTTATGAAAAGCCACTCATTTGAGTGGCTTTAATTTTACTTAAGAATAAGCTTCTTGTAGGACTTCTTACCTCTGCGTACTGCAAGACCTGTCTTGAGCCGGTCAGGAGTGTATACTGTCTTTATATCAGTTACCTTTTCTCCGTCTACGCTGACACCACCCTGCTCAACTGCACGGCGAGCCTCACTTCTTGAAGGAACTAATCCTGCCTTAACAAGAACGCCCATAATATCAAGAGAGCCGTTAAATAGGTCTGCCTCTGTGATTTCAACAGCGGGCATATTTTCATCGGAGCCTGCTGTAAATATAGCCTTAGCTGCTACCTCTGCCTTAAGAGCCTCCTCCTCACCGTGAACAAGCTTAGTAAGCTCGTAAGCAAGAATTTCCTTAGCTCTGTTAAGCTGGCTTCCCTCCCACTTTGCCATCTCGTCAATCTGCTCAAGAGGAAGGAAGGTAAGCATTCTTATACACTTCATAACATCGGCATCGTTTACATTTCTCCAATACTGATAGAAGTCAAAGGGAGATGTCTTATTGGGGTCAAGCCATACAGCATTACCTGCTGTTTTACCCATCTTCTTACCCTGGGAGTCTGTAAGAAGAGTAATTGTCATACAGTGTGCGTCCTTACCGAGCTTCTTTCTGATAAGCTCAGTACCTCCGAGCATATTGCTCCACTGGTCATCACCACCGAACTGCATATTACAGCCAAAGTTTTTGAAAAGGTGATAGAAGTCATAGGACTGCATAATCATATAGTTGAACTCAAGGAATGAAAGACCCTTTTCCATTCTCTGCTTATAACAATCGGCTCTTAGCATATTGTTTACAGAAAAGCAGGCACCAACCTCACGAAGGAGCTCCACATAGTTAAGCTTAAGGAGCCAATCTGCGTTGTTTATCATCATTGCCTTGTCCTCTCCGAACTCGATGAACTTTTCCATCTGACGCTTGAAGCAGTCTGCATTATGCTGAATGTCCTCGATGGTAAGCATCTTTCTCATATCGGTTCTGCCGGAGGGGTCACCGATCATAGTGGTACCGCCACCGATAAGGGCAATTGGCTTATTACCTGCCATCTGGAGTCTTTTCATAAGCGTAAGAGCCATAAAGTGACCTGCTGTAAGAGAATCTGCAGTACAGTCAAAGCCGATATAGAAGGTAGCCTTACCCTCGTTAATCATATTTTTAATTTCTTCCTCGTTTGTAACCTGGGCAATAAGACCACGGGCAACGAGCTCGTCATAAATCTTCATTTTCGTCCTCTTTATATAGAAATATTAAATAATACAGTCATTTTACCAAATCGAACATAAAATGTCAAGTGTTTAGTAATTATTAATCCTGCAAGTCGGGAATTTTACCTGTAGAGGCAAGATTTTTATTTTTGTACCTTTTATCAAAGGTCACCTCTGTACCTAAAAAGTCCGGAGGAATAAAGGCATTTGCCTCCTCCACTGTGGGAAACTCCACCTCCGCTGTAACAAGCCCTGTAAGACCATCCTTGTACTCGTCTATCTCTATAATGTATTTACCGTAGGGCATATAGTATCTTCTCTTGGCAAGGATGCCTCCCTCTCTGTTTTCCATAAGGGTGCTGTACACAGACAATGGGATTTCTGTCTCTGCTTCCTCTCTCACCATTTCCCCATCTGATTTGTCCGTGCGATAATACCTGCCTCCCTTTTTTCTGACTCTGATTTCCGGCTCTAAGCATACATAACCCTGTATAATATCGTCATATTCAAGATCGGCAATATCAATCTTTATCTCTATCAAAAACTTTCTTTCTATTTCCAATATTATCACCTCTGTTTAATTTTACCATAATTCTGTGCAGTAATCAATTTATATTATTATGAAAATTTAATGAATTTTAAGAAAATGTAATATAAAACTATTGCAAAGAACTTAAATAATATGATATACTATTTACAATAAAAAATAATGCTTTAAGAGAAAGAGGTATTTTATGAAGTTTGAAAACAAAGCTCTCACAAACAGCAAGTACATACTTGACTGGATTGAAGAAATGGTTGAGTTGGTAAACCCCGATAAGATCGTTTGGATCGACGGCTCTGAGGAACAGACAGAGGCTCTCCGTGCTGAGGCATGCTCCACAGGTGAGCTTGAAAAGCTTAACGATGAGCTTCTCCCTAACTGCTATCTCCACAGAACAGCTATCAACGATGTTGCTCGTGTAGAGGGCAGAACATTTATCTGCACAAGAAAGAAAGAGGATGCAGGTAACATCAATAACTGGATGGACCCCGTAGAGTGCTACGACAAGCTCGGTAAGCTCTATAAGAACTCCTACAAGGGTCGCACAATGTACATCATCCCCTACGCAATGGGTCAGGTTGGCTCCGACTTTGCTAAGTACGGTATCGAGCTTACAGATTCCATTTACGTAGTTCTCAATATGCTCATTATGACAAGAGCAGGCGCTAAGGTTGCTGAGGCTATGGGCGACGGCGAAGGCTTTATCAAGGGTCTCCACGCAAGAAAGGATATTGACGAGGACAACCGTTATATCTGTCACTTCCCCGAAGACAACACTATCTGGAGCGTTAACTCCGGTTACGGCGGAAACGTTCTTCTCGGTAAGAAGTGCTTCGCGCTCCGTATTGCTTCCTACCTCGGTAAGAAGGAAGGCTGGATGGCTGAGCATATGCTTATCCTCGGTGTTGAATATCCCAACGGCGAAACAAAGTATATCTCTGCTGCATTCCCCTCTGCTTGCGGTAAGACTAACCTTGCTATGCTTATTCCTCCCACAGTATATAAGGAAAAGGGCTATAAGGTATGGTGCGTAGGCGACGATATCGCTTGGCTCCGTGTTGGTAAGGACGGCAGACTCTGGGCTATCAACCCTGAAAACGGCTTCTTCGGTGTTGCTCCCGGTACTAACGATAAGTCCAACCCCAATGCTCTCGCTAC
>JAFTOG010000015.1 GCA_017451485.1 Clostridia bacterium
AAGACTTAAGGCTGTTCTTAATGAGGTAAAATCAAGCGAGGGTAAAATAATACTCTTTATTGATGAGCTCCATCTGATAGTCGGTGCAGGTAAAACCGACGGGGCAATGGATGCCGGTAATATCTTAAAGCCTATGCTTGCCCGTGGCGAGCTACACTGCATCGGAGCAACAACGCTTAACGAATATAAGAAATATATCGAAAAGGACCCTGCCCTTGAAAGAAGATATCAGCCTGTTTTGGTAGCCGAGCCGACTGTGGAGGATACTATATCCATCCTCCGTGGTCTTAAGGAAAGATACGAGGTATACCACGGAGTAAAGATTCAGGACGGAGCCATAATTGCAGCCTCCACCCTGTCCGACAGATACATCTCAGACCGTTTTCTCCCCGATAAAGCTATAGATTTAATCGATGAGGCGTGTTCACTAATCAAAACGGAAATGAACTCCATGCCGACGGAAATGGATGAAGCATCCCACAAGATAATGCAGCTGGAAATTGAAGAGGCTGCACTGAAAAAGGAGACGGATAAGCTGTCCTTAGAGCATCTTTCCGAGATACAGAAGGAGCTTGCCGACCTTCGTGACAGGTTTAACGAGATGAAGGCAAGGTGGGAAAACGAAAAGGACTCCATCGGAAGGGTCCAAAGGCTCAGAGAACAAATCGAGCAAACAAATGCTATGATAGAAAAGGCTCAGAATGAATATGACCTGAACCGTGCGGCAGAGCTGAAATACGGAACACTCCCCCAGCTGCAAAAGGAATTGTCTGAGGCTGAGAGTGAGGATATAAAGGTTGAAGCGACTCTTCTTCGTGATCAGGTAACAGATGAGGAAATAGCAAGGATTATTTCCCGTTGGACGGGCATTCCCGTTTACAAGCTTGTGGAGGGCGAAAGGGAAAAGCTGCTTGGACTGGATAAAATTCTCCATCGCCGTGTGGTAGGTCAGGATGAGGCAGTATCTAAGGTGTGTGACGCTATTCTTCGTTCCAGGGCAGGTATTCAGGACCCCGACAGACCCATAGGCTCCTTTATGTTCCTCGGTCCCACAGGTGTGGGAAAAACAGAGCTTGCCAAATCCATTGCCGAGGCTCTCTTTGATGATGAACGCAATATGGTAAGAATCGATATGAGTGAATATATGGAAAAATTCTCTGTTTCCCGACTTATAGGAGCTCCTCCCGGATATGTGGGCTACGAGGAGGGAGGACAGCTTACCGAGGCTGTAAGACAAAGGCCCTATTCCGTTGTTCTTTTCGATGAAATTGAAAAGGCACATCCCGATGTTTTTAATCTTCTTTTGCAGGTTCTCGACGACGGCCGTGTCACAGATTCTCAGGGACGGTATATAGATTTTAAGAACACAATCATTATCATGACCTCAAATTTAGGCTCCGATATTATCCTTGACGGTATTACCGAAAATGGGGATATCAGCCCCGAGGCACGGGAAAAGGTAACAAAGCTCCTTAAGATGTCCTTCCGTCCCGAGTTTTTGAACAGGCTCGATGAAATAGTATTCTACAAGCCCTTAACAAAGGATAATATCCGTTCTATTATTGATATTCTTATAAGTGACCTTTCAGAAAGACTTATAAAGAAGCGTCTGTTCCTTGAAATTACCCCATCGGCTAAGGATTATGTAATAGATACAGCCTACGACCCGATGTACGGTGCAAGACCACTTAAAAAATTCCTGCAATCCAATATAGAAACGCTGATAGCAAGGAAAATAATCGGCGAGGATATTGCCCCCGAGACTACAATAACCGTTGATTATGACGGCAATTCTCTGATTGCCAAATAACAGCATCCGACAAATAAACATAAAAATCCGACACAGGGTGTCGGATTTTTTAATGCAGTAAAAATAACAGCATGTAATACGGGGAGATTGTAACAATCATACATTATAGATTCATTATAGATTCAGATGTATTTTTATTGACTTTACTGCTAAAAAATGCTATAATAACGATATAACACTTTTCATGCAAACCCAAAACACATTTATTCGAGAAAGGAAGTTGGAAATGAAAAGATTATTAATTGCAGTTCTGGCAGTGCTTTTTAGCCTGACGGCAGTAATGTGCTTCACATCCTGCCGTGGAGATAGCGACAATAACGACGGTGACGGTGACAACGGCAATAATTCTATCATCATCAAGGAAAGCAAGGGATTAGATTACAAATTAAGCAGTGATGAATCCTCATACACCGTGACAGGAATCGGAACCTGTACCGATACTAAAATTATTATTCCTGCAAAGTATAATAATCTTCCGGTTACCTCTATTGATGATAACGCATTCGAAGGTTGCTCAAATCTTACAAGCATTACTATTCCCGATAGCGTTACTTCCATTGGTAGTTCTGCATTCTTTAATTGTACTGGTCTTATAGAAACAGAAAACGGTGTTTCTTATGTTGATAAATGGATAATAGATTGTGATACAAGCGTTACTTCTGTTACTCTTCGCAATAATACAGTTGGTATAGCTAATCAAGCATTCTCCGGTTGCTCAGGTCTTACAAGAGTAAACATTACTTCTATTGAAGCTTGGTGTAATATTGATTTTGGAAATTACGAATCTAACCCCTTGAAATATGCTAAGAATCTATACTTAAATGATACCTTAATAACAGAGCTGGTTATCCCAAATACCGTAACCGAAATTAAGTCTTATGCATTCTACGGTTGCGACAGCCTTACAAGCGTAACCATTCCAAATAGGGTTACTTCTATTGGTAGTTCTGCATTCTACGGATGCTCAGGTCTTACAAGAGTAAATACTACTTCTATTGAAGCTTGGTGTAATATTGATTTTGAAAGTTCATCGTCTAACCCCTTGTATTATGCTGAAAATCTCTACTTAAATGATACCTTAATAACAGAGCTGGTTATCCCTAATACCGTAACCGTAATTAAGGATTATGCATTCTACAAATACGACAGTCTTATAAACATCACTATTCCCAATAGCGTTACTTCTATTAGTAATTGGGCATTCTACAATTGCACAGGACTTAGAAGCATTACTATTCCAAATAACGTTACTTCTATTAGTAACGATGCATTCCGTGATTGCACAGGTCTTTCAAGCATTACTATTCCAAATAGCGTTACTTCTATTGGTAGGTCTGCATTCTCCGGTTGCTCAGCTCTTACAAGCATTACCATTCCAAATAGCGTTACTTTTATTGGTGGTGGTGCATTTTACAATTGCGTCAGACTTACAAGCGTTACTATAGGCGATAGCGTTACTTCTATTGGTAATGGTACATTCCAAGGCTGTACAGGGCTCACAAGCGTAACCATTCCAAATAGCGTTACTTCTATTGGTGTGAATGCATTCCATGGTTGCTCAGGTCTTACAAGCATTACTATTCCGAGTAGCATTACTTCTATTGGTAATGGTGCATTCCAAGGCTGTACAGGTCTTACAAGCGTAACCATTCCAAATAGCGTTACTTCTATCGGTTATGGTGCATTCGAAGGTTGTTCGAGTCTTGAGAGTATTACTATTCCGAGTGGCGTTACTTTTATTGGTTATGGTGCATTCCGTGGTTGCTCAGGTCTTACAAGCGTGACATTCGAAAATACTGAGGGTTGGTTCCACAGAGGCAAAAGCATTGATGTTACAAGCCCCAACACAAATGCCACATTTTTGCGTGGTAGCAATTATGCTTTGGAACGCAAAGAATAACAAAACAGAAAGAGGATTTCCCGTGGGAATCCTCTTTTGTTTTATATTTTGCACTTATTAATTTTGTGTCTTTTTTCGTATATGTTATTGCAACGGTGCCGCTTTATTTTACAGAGAAAAGGAGCTCTCCGTATGTAGGTATGGGCCAGTATTCGATGGAGGTCATAGACTCCATTTCGTCAACCACCTCACGGAGCTTATTCATAACTCCCAAAACAGTATGCTCATAGGATTTAGCAATCTTTTCTGCTCCCTCAAGACGCTTTACAAGGGAGAGGTTAAGCTCCAGCTCCTTGGTAAGCTGGTATGCCTGTGCATTGAGGGCTGTAAGCCTTGTGGCAACCTGCTCCTCATAGCCTCCGTCAATGTACAGCTCCTTTTTGAGCTTGATGGTCTTAAGAAGCTCCTTTGTGTACTTGGATACAGCAGGCATAATAAGCTGATTTGCCATATCAATAGCTGTAAGTGCTTCAATATTGACGAGCTTTGAGTAGCTCTCAAGCAGGATTTCACATCTTGCCTTAAGCTCCACCTCGTTAAATACCTTATTATCTCTGAAAAGCTTAATATTCTTTTCGTCTAAAAGGTGGGGGAGTGCATCGGGAGTGGACTTATAATTGGATAGCCCCCTTGCCTCTGCTTCCTTTATCCACGCATCGTCATAGCCGTTACCGTTAAAGAGGATTCTTTTATGCTTTTTAATAGTATCTCTTACAAGATTGTGAAGAGCAGGCATAAAGTCATCTGCTACGCTTAATACATCATAAAATTCATTGAGCACCTGTGTAACAGCAGTGTTGAGGAAAGTATTTGTATCAGCAATGGAAGCCGATGAGCCAAGCATACGGAACTCAAATTTATTACCTGTAAAGGCAAAGGGAGATGTTCTGTTTCTGTCCGTTGTATCCTTAGGGAACTTAGGAAGAATATGAACGCCGATACGCATTGTTTCCTTTTCCTTAGGGTCATACTTAGCATCATTCTCAATAGCCTCAAGGACGCCGTTAAGCTCATCACCCAAGAATATTGAAACAACAGCGGGAGGAGCCTCGTGAGCACCGAGACGGTGATCATTGCTTGCACTGGCTACGGATATACGGAGGAGGTCCTGATACTCATCAACCGCCTTGATAACTGCACAGAGGAAAAGTAAAAACTGTGCATTTTCATGTGGGGTCTCACCGGGCTCAAAGAGATTTACTCCTGTATTAGTAGACATGGACCAGTTATTATGCTTACCACTACCGTTTACTCCCTTAAAGGGCTTTTCATGAAGGAGACACACAAGGTCAAGCTTTTTAGCAATCTTCTGCATATACTCCATCATAATCTGGTTATGGTCGGTAGCTAAGTTTGTGGTTGTAAATATGGGGGCTAACTCATGCTGAGCCGGAGCAGCCTCGTTATGCTCTGTTTTAGCGAGAACGCCAACCTTCCAAAGCTCCTCGTCAAGCTCCTTCATAAACGCCTGTACTCTGGGCTTGATAGAGCCAAAATAGTGGTCGTCAAGCTCCTGTCCCTTAGGAGGCTTAGCACCAAAAAGAGTTCTGCCTGTATATACGAGGTCGGGACGCTTATAGAAAACATCCTTATCAACAAGGAAATATTCCTGCTCTGCTCCTACGGTTGTCTTAACAGAGGTAACATCCTCATTACCGAAGAGCTTAAGTATTTTAAGGGCAGCCTTTCCCAGCACCTCCATAGAACGAAGAAGGGGAGTCTTTTTATCAAGAGCCTCTCCACCATATGAGCAGAAGGCTGTTGGAATACAGAGAGTTCCGTCCTTGATAAATGCGTAGGATGAGGGGTCCCAGGCTGTATATCCTCTTGCCTCAAAGGTAGCTCTGATACCGCCTGAGGGGAATGAGGATGCATCGCTTTCACCCTGTACCAGCTCCTTGCCCTTGAATTCCATAATAGCACGGTTGTTTTTGAAGGAAATAAAGCTATCATGCTTCTCTGCTGTGATGCCTGTCATGGGCTGGAACCAATGTGTAAAATGTGTAGCTCCCTTTTCTATAGCCCACTTCATCATAGCCTCTGCAACTATATTAGCAGATGTAAGGTCGAGATGCTTACCGTTTTTTATAGTGTTCTGAATAGAATTATATACATTCTCCGGCAAACGCTCCTTCATAACATCGTCATTAAAGACCATAGTGCCAAAAAGCTCAGAAATTGTACCCATTGTACCTCTCCTTAAAAACAAATAAAATATGCAATCTAATAATATTGCTCACAATAAAAAAATTATACTCTATTTTTATTTTTTTGTAAATAGCTTTTTTATTTTTTTATAAATTTAGTCAAAAAGACATATATACTGCCTTCAAAAACCCTAAAATTCTACATTTTAACGCATAAATTTATATTGCTTTGTTGTTTTATATATGATAAAATATTATTTTAGAGAATGATATAAATTTTGGGGAGGTATGATTATGGAAAATAAAATGGAGGGCAAGAAATTCGCCCTGTCCCTTTTTATGATTTTTGTAATAGGTGCGATGAATTCCTATACATACTTTCTGCGTGGAGAGGTTTTTGCATCTATGCATACAGGTAACATTATAAAAGCTTGCTTTGATATAGCAAACGGAAAATATGCTACCCTATACAGATATTTTATTCCCATAGCTGCATTTATCCTCGGTATTATCTCCCACCATTTTATAAGAAGGACAAAGCACGGCACCCTAATCTGCTCACTTATTATCCCCGTATGCTACATTACGGGTGTGCTTATCCCCTTTGGATCACTTGATTTTCTCGCCATTACTGTTCTTGCCTTCGGTGTTGGTATACAGCTCCAGTTAGTAAGAAGAGTAAACGGAGTGGACCTTGCCACCACTATGTGTACGGGTAATATACGGTCCATGAGTGAAAGGATTGCAAAGCTTATTGAGACTAAGGATAAATCCTATCTTCTTGGGATACTTACATACCTGTCCCTCGTAATTGTATTCGCACTCGGTGTATTTCTTAGTGCACTTATTATAGTAAATCGTTGATAGGAGTATAAATGGTAACTTTATTTTTCTCACCCGAAAGTGCAGAGACAGCCTGTGGAATGTTTACGCTGCCACACATAATAAGTCTTATCCTGTGTTTGATTTTTATAGGAATTGCAGTTTATTTTTCAAGAAATTTAAGTGATACTGCACTTAAGAAAATCACAAGAATTTTAGCCTATGTATTTACGGCTATGGAAATTATAAAAATAATATACAAGATTGCTCACGGCTATACGGATAAGCTTGATTATTTTCTGCCTATATCCTTCTGCTCTCTGTTTATCTACTGCCTGTGGCTATGTGGATTCGGCAAGGGAATAGCCTACCGAATAGGCTCTGCTTTTATAGTATGTGGTTGCTTTACAGGTGGCCTTGCTTTCCTTTTTGTTCCGGCTACATCCCTTATGATGCACCCTGTGTATCATTATCTCAGCATCCATTCCATGCTTTTCCATTCTGCTATGGTATATCTCAGCATTGTGTACATAATAAAGGCTGTATTACCGATTTTTAATAAAAATGTATTTTACACATATTGCTCATTTGTATTACTCGCCTCCATTATTGCAATAATGCTAAATATTCTTACAGGCTCAAATCTTATGCTTTTAACCTTCCCAGTTAATATTCCAATCGGAATAATCAACACCGTGGCAGAAAGCATCCCTGCACTCTATACTGCCGGTGCTGTGGCTCTGTATGTATTTTTGCCCTACGGAGTGGCTGTGCTTATGGAAAAGCTGATTACAAGATTAAAAAATAAAGCCTCGGATAAAGAGGTAATTCCATAGCGAAGCTTAATTATAGACATTAATCTGATAATAAATAACCGTCCCATCGTTTTACGGTGGGACGGTTAATTTATTATCTATCTTGTTTATCTTATTCATGGTATTTTGGATAATATCCGAAAATCTCTTCGTATTCCTCTAAAGTTATAATCCTTGCATCATCTTTTCTCAGATTATACATTTCATCATAGCTTATCTTAGTAGTGGATTTGAAATATATAGCACTGTCATCAAGGCTGTTGGGAGCATTAGGATTGCATTCTATATACACATAACCGTCTTTTCTCACATGACAGCGTACTGCCATTGTATAAGCAGTTCCTGTTTCATCGGTACACGAATCTCCGGTTTCATTGACAGCTTCTCTTGTATCGCTTATTATTGTAATGCTAATACTTCCGTCATTAAAAAAGGGTCTGCCCTGCTCCTCTAACTGCACTTCCTTAAATTGAAGCTCCTTCAAAACGCCAATAATATTATCAATGTCAGTCTGTTCGGTGTAAAACGCCGGAGCATAATCTATTAAGAAGCCGGACACAAGGGTGTTATAATGAAGCATAACCAGCTTGACATCTTCTGTTCCCTCCACAACCATGCTGTTCCATTTATCCTCCCAGATATACTCCGTTTTTTCTTCTGCATTTGCACAGCCAAAGGAACAAATACAAATACAGCAAAGTAAGGCTAATGCAAGTAGTCTAACGGTTATATTGTTTTTCATATGGTACTCCTTTTTACTTTTCGCTCTTACTTATCACTTTCCTTGTAGCCCCAGACTACTTCTTTTGCGTCGTTGCTCCAATCTTTGTCCCATCCCTCGGGCTTTTCCTTGGCTTCGCAATTTACAGTAACTGATGTAGCATCGGCAAACACGCATTTCCCCATATTTATTACGCTGTCGGGAATGACTATATTCTCAAGAGACCGACAATTATTAAATACTTGAATACCTAAGGTCGTTACACTATCGGGAATATGAACGCTTTTAAGTGCTGTGCAATAATAAAACGCAGAATACTCAATGCTCTTTACCCCGTCGGGAATAACTATTTTTTCCAATGCTGCACAGTTAGAGAAGGTGCTGAATTTTACAGCTTCTATATTGCTTGATAGAGTTACGCTTTTAAGAGAGGTACAATAGGTAAATGCACCGTAGCCAATATCCGTTACACTATCAGGTACTACTATGCTTTCAAGAGATGTACATCTTAAGAATGCTATCGGACCGATATTGATAAGGCTGTCGGGTAGGATAATACTCTTAAGATTTTTGCAACGCCCAAAAGCAAGCTTTCCTATGGATGTTACATCCTCGGGTACAGTAAAGGTGACTCCGCTTTTGCATGCGGGATATTGAATCAAGGTCTTTCCGTCCTTACTGTACAGTACACCGTCTACGGATTTATAGCTTGGATTATCCGGATGAACGCTGATATATTCAAGGGATAATTTCACATCATTAACATAATCCGCATTAAAAATCCATGATGACTTAATAGTAGTTACGGTTTTCGGAATATATACAGCCTTAACAGTCTTATAAACACCTCCAACCTTTGTTCTCATTCCGGTAACGGGTAAACCGTTATATGTTGACGGAATAATAACCGTATCTGCACTTTGCTTGTAAGAGATTACCACGCAGTATCCGTCTGATTCCTTTTCAAATTCAAAAATATCACCGTAAGGTATCCACTTAGCATACAAGGTTAAGCTTTCTTCCTTGTCCTTTATTTCCTTAATCTCATTTGTAAGGGCTGAGTCCGTATACCAACCTGCAAACATATAGTCTGCCTTTTCGGGAAAGGCTAAGCTTACTGTGTCGCCTGTTTTGTATGTTTTCGGATTTTCTGTGTTGTTTGTTCCTCCGTTCAGCTCATAACTAATGTTATATGTTACAACGGGAACCCACTTTGCGTACAGAGTTATATTCTCTGACTTATCCTTAATCTCGGTTATCTTATTTGTAAAGGATGCATCTGTATACCAGCCCTTAAAATAGTAATTGTCTTTTGTAGGATTATTTAGTGTTACTACATCCCCTTTTTTGTATGTAAGGGGATTATCCACGCTGTTTGTTCCA
>JAFTOG010000016.1 GCA_017451485.1 Clostridia bacterium
AGGTATCCTCTAAGGCAACGACAGGCATTGAAAAGGTAAACAGTATCACTGCCATTACCAATGACAAAATTCCTATTAATCTTTTCTTCATATTTTTTCCTCCTACTTTTAGAAATATTTTGCTAATTTCGGTTTATACATTCTTTTTGCATTGTTATCGTCTTGGTTTTTTGCATTATTCATAATATTTAGTTCTTTTAGAATATTTTACCATATAACGGTCACTTTGTCAACAAGATGTTTTCGACTGATATTGCTCATCCTTTTTTATGGGAGTCCGTATATCAAAGTTAAGCTTTATGCCCATTATCAAAAAACAACATGAAAAATCAAAAGCCTTCTATCCAAAGTCAAAGGGCTCAGGGTAGAAGGCTGTTTTTACTATTTAATTCCTTTTACTGTTTAATTAAAAGGGGTTCTCTGTCTTGTAGGGCTGGGATTTAGGCTGATTGTATCCAATGTTTTCAGCATTAAAATACTTGAATACCTCATAGATGGACTTGCCATAGTGACCGAAGGCTACTGCTCCGTGGTGGGGGAAGCCGTTTTCGATAAGAACATGACGATAGAATCTGCCCATTTCCTTAATTGCGAAAATACCGATGCCTCCAAATGACTTGGTAGCCACGGGAAGAACCTCTCCCTCTGCCACATATGCATAGAGGTGATTATCAGCTGTGGACTGAAGACGGAAGAATGTAATCTCTCCGGGGATGATATCACCCTCGAGGGTTCCGTTTGTAACCTCCTCGGGAAGAGAACGGGCCATAATCATCTGATTCTTCATCTCGGGCTTCTTAAGCTTAACGCTACATGTATTACCGCAGTGGAAGCCCATAAATGTATCTGTAAGGGAGTAATCAAACTTACCCTTGATGCTCTCATTATACATATCCTTGGGAACTGTATTGTTGATATCAAGAAGTGTTACAACATCCTCGCTTACACAGGTGCCGATAAACTCGGAGAGTGTACCGTATATATCAACCTCACAGGATACGGGAATACCCTTTCCTGTAAGACGGCTGTTTACATAACAGGGAACAAATCCGAACTGTGTCTGGAATGCGGGCCAGCACTTGCCTGCCAATGCAACAAATTTCTTCGAGCCACGGTGAGCCTCTACCCAGTCAAGAAGAGTAAGCTCATACTGAGCAAGCTTATTCAAAATCTCGGGCTTCTTATTACCTGCACCGAGCTCTGATGCCATATCTGCCGCAACCTCTGCGATTCTGGGGTCGTCGGCGTGCTTATGGAAGGATTCAAAAAGGTCAAGCTCGGAGTTTTCTTCTATCTCTACGCCCATATTGTAAAGCTGCTTGATAGGAGCATTACAAGCCATAAAGTTAAAGGGACGGGGACCGAAGGAAATTATCTTAAGGTTCTTAAGACCGTAGATTGCTCTTGCAATAGGCAAGAACTCCTTGATCATATCGGCACAGTCCTCAGCGTCGCCAACGGGATACTCGGGGATATATGCCTTTACATTACGGAGCTTAAGGTTATAGCTCGCATTAAGCATACCACAGTATGCATCTCCTCTGTCACCTACAAGCTTATCACCTGTCTCCTCTGCTGCTGCACAGAACATAACGGGTCCGTCAAAATTCTGAGCAAGCATAGTTTCGGAAATTTCGGGACCGAAGTTGCCAAGATATACACAAAGGGCGTTACAGCCTGCATTCCTGACATCCTCAAGTGCCTGCATCATATGTATTTCGCTTTCAACAATGCAAACAGGACACTCGTAAACATCCCCCTTGCCGTACTTATCCTCATATGCCTTTACAAGTGCCTTTCTTCTGTTTACAGAAAGACTCTCGGGGAAGCAGTCACGGGAAACAGCCACAATACCAAGCTTAATTTTCGGAATATTGTTCATAGTTTTATTCTCCTTAAATATTATCTTTTTATCAATTTTCAGTATATCATAATTTCAATTACGGTGTCAAGGCTTACAGCTCCAAATCGTTAATTACGCTGTTATTACCGTACACAACCACATTTTCTGTCACAACCGAATACCTCCACTGTGATGCAAAATCCAGACAAAATGCCTCTGCCTGTTCCTTTGTTTCCAGCTCTGCCACATAGAGATTAAGCTCTTCTCCGTTTTCCATAATCGAGGAAAAATTGGCAAAGGAGTCTATATTTTGCTTTATGGCATACTCCTCCTTCATGGATATGATCTGTGCATCCGTGTAGAAATATCCTCCCATATCCATATCCTCAAGCTGTTCTATAACATCACTGTATGTGCTTTTACAGGCAATAAGGGAAAGGGAAATAACAAGGATAAGTGAAATAGCAATAATCTTTTTCATAATACCTCACAAGCTTATATATTTGATTTAAGTATATCACAGTCCGTCGGTTTAGTCAAGGCTACAGTTATTCAAGGAGCCCTGTGTCGTTTATTCTGAGCCACACATATCGGGACAGCCCACAGTCCTCCCTGTTAGGAAATCTCGGTGCAATACGGAATCTTATTGCCTCATCAACACCGTTAAAGCCTCCTCCGTTTATTTCGTCGGGGTTGTAGTTTGCGTAGCTTCTTCCATCCTTATCTATCTTTGAAAGATTTGTCATAAAGCCGTTTTTTGCCTTTATAAGATAGCTTTTGTCCCCTGTCAGGGTATAATAGTGATAATCTGCCTCGGCACGCCATATTGTCCAGCTGTGACCGCAACAAAGTGCAGGACCGTCGGCATCTCCCTCCCATTGAGTTTCCCACCAACGGAGAGATGAGCCTCGCATCTGGCATATGGGTGTATTTATTACCCAGCTCTCGTGCAGGTCTAATATTTCTTTCGCCCGTCTCAGATATTTATCATTACGCTTAACTCTCGCACAGTAGTACAAAAGAGCAAGAGCTGTACAGGATATGGAGCCGTCCTCCATCTCATCCTCTGCCTCCGATGATTTTCCACCCTCTGTGGGGAAGGAAACTCCTCTTTCGCAAAGATACTCAGCCATTTTATCGGCTACTTCATAGCATCGGTTGGAAAATGCCTTATCCCGTGTGGATAAAAGCTCTGCCATATTTATAATGGGTATCATAGGACAGCACACGGTGGTATAGTCCTCGGGCTCTCCGCTTCCCCAATACACCTCCAAATGTCCGTCATCCTTAAGATAATGGGAGAAAAGACATTCTGTAGCTCCCTTTGCGTAGCGAAGGAATTTTTCATCCTTAAAGCACAGATATGCGTCTGTCAGAATGGTTATACCGAAGAAAAGCTCCTGTACTCTCGGGGACTTATATACATTGTACGGAGGAAAAACTCCGTGGGGAGTGTCTAAAATCGTAATTTCCTTTATTGCCCTTTCGGGGTCCTGCTCGGTCATTATATCAAAAAGCCACTTGAGCCTTTTTTCATATACTGCCCTATCGTTATCTGTTAGTGTATCACCGTATTTCATCATATATCGCATAGTCGCAGGTGCCCAGCACTGATGCTCACACAAATTTCCGTTGGTGTTACGCATTATTATATCGGTGTTCACCGTATCCATGGATTTTTTATAAAGCTCCACTAAGGAGGAGTAGCCGTACACGGTGACAGATGCTCCTCTTTTTCCGTCCTTAACAGGAATCAGCTCTGCCTCTCCCTCTTCCTTAATTATATACTCCCTCGTAAAATCAACGACACTCTCAACACCGTTTATCCGTTCTATAAGTGCATCCGGCTCTCCGTAGGGTATAAGCTCAACAGCATCTCCTACGGCTCCACCGGATAAATCATATTCAAGGAAGGGTACACCGTACACCTCACTCAAGCGTCCGAGAGCATGGGAAAAGCTATCTACAGGCAGAATTATTGCCCTTATATGCTTTTCTCTGTCCTTTACTCCGTATGCTCTGTCATAATTGGCAAGAAGCTTCAAATTTATAAAGTAATGTGCCCAACCAAAGTGAGAGTAATCCATTTTCCAGCCGTCTGCACTGCTGAGAACACTCACCACAAGATTATGTCCCTCGGGGTTAGTAAGATAAGCGTATATAATCCTCTTATCCGGTGACATATAGGGGGAGTTGAAAAGATACTGCCGTCTCCAGCCTCCTCCGTTTTTCTTGCCCATAAAATTAAAGGGCAAATTTACGCCGTACAGAGAAAGATTTGTTGCCTGTGCCGTAGCATCAATCAATATTCCGTCATGATATTTCTCGATTTTTACGGTAGATTGCGTATTTTTTCCGTACCGTACAGCATCTTTTATAACCAAATCATCAGTTCTGTCATTATACGGTGTGCCGGATTTTTTAGGCATTGTTTTAATATCGTCGGTGTCAAGAGTGTAGCATACACTGATTTCTCCACCGTTAAAAATGCTCTGCCCGTTTCTTTCGTCCCTTATTTCACCGTTTTTTGCAATTACAAGGCTCATTTTATTTCTCCTTCTCTATAACTTTAAGTCTGTAGGTCATCTTCGTATACCGGGGATAAGTCTTAAAACAAAATAAAACGATTGCCACAGCTGTTTCCTTTGCTTTATTGAAATTATTTTATCATAAAAGTGTATTAAAAGCAACTGATTTATTGCTTTTAGCAAAGCAGTGTGATAAAATAAAAGCATAAATGTCGGAGGTGTGCAAAATGAAGGAAACAGAGAAAAAATACAGGTCCCTTCCCTTTTGGTCCTGGAATGATAAATTGGATAAGGAAAAGCTTATTAAACAGATAGAATGGATGGACGAAAACGGCATAGGCGGTTTCTTTATGCATGCCCGTGGTGGGCTTAAGACCGAATATCTAAGTGAAGAATGGTTCGACTGTGTTGATGCCTGTGCAAAAAAGGCTAAAGAGCTTGGTATGGAGGCATATGCCTACGACGAGAACGGCTGGCCCAGTGGATTTGTGGGAGGACGGCTTCTTGAGGATGTAGAAAATCGGGATATGTATCTTACCTACACCTGTGGCGAGTATGATAAGGATGCCCTTGTCTCCTATGATATAAGCGGAGACAGGCTGATAAGGGTATTTTCCCCCTGTGAAAAATGTCTTAATGTTTACAGCCACCATTCCACCTCCACAGCAGATATATTGAATCCCGAGGTGGTACAGAAGTTCCTTGACCTTACCCACGAGGAATACAAAAAAATGGATACCCACGGAATAAAGGGCTTTTTTACCGACGAGCCACAGTATCAACGCTGGGGGCACCCATACACAAAAGTTCTGCCCGAGTATTTCCGTAACACCTACGGAGAGGATATTCTTGACCGACTGGGACTTATGTTCGTTGAAAAGGAGGGCTACCGTGATTTCCGATACAAATACTGGAAGTCAATGCAGACCCTTATGCTAAATGCCTTTGGCAAAATGACCTATGAGTGGTGCGATAAAAACGGATATAAGCTTACGGGACATTACATAGAGGAAAACTGCCTTTGCGGACAGATGGAATGCTGTGGAGGTATTATGCCCTTTTACGAATATGAGCACATCCCGGGTATTGACTATCTGGGAGGATCGATAGATGGGGAAATTGCCCCTAAGCAGGTATCCAGCGTAGCCTCTCAGCTTGGCAAGGAGCAGGTAATAACCGAGACCTACGGATGCTGTGGATGGGATATCAACCCCTTAGAGCTTAAAAAGGTGGCAGAGTGCCAATATGTATCGGGTGTAAACCTTATGTGTCAGCACCTGCTCCCCTATTCCGAATACGGACAGAGAAAAAGGGATTATCCTGCACACTACTCCGAAATTAATCCATGGGTACGCAAGGCATTTAAGGAATTTAACGGATATTTTTCCTATCTCGGCAAGCTCCTGTCACAGAGCAGCGAGCCTGTGTCCGTGGGTGTTTTACATCCCATAAGATCGGCTTACTTCGATTATAAATTCTCCCCCTCGGAGAATTGGCACGGTCTTGGCGATATTTTGGAAAAGCCCTTTAGGAAGCTGACAAATGAGCTGTGCTACAAGGGAATCCCACACCATTATATTGACGAAGCTCTGCTTGAAAAGTACGGAAAAACAGATAACGGTGTGATTTTTCTTGGGAAATGTGCCTATAAGTATCTTATCCTGCCTGAAATTTTTACAATGGACAGATCCACAGAGGCTATACTTAAAAGGTTTGTTTCCGACGGGGGCAGGGTGCTTCTGTACGGTAACAAGCCCGAATATCTGGAGGGCACACCCTACAGCTATGATTATCTTGTATCCAACATCACTCTTGATGAAATAATAGCCGACCAGCCCTATACAGTAAGTGAAAACAGCTCTGTACGCACCGTGTACAGAACAGATAAGGAGGGCAAATCGTTTATTTACGCTGTAAACCTTGGAGAAAAAACAGAGGTCACCTTTACAGTAAAGGGTGGAACCTCCTTTGATTCCTACGATATACTAAAGGACGAGTACAAGACCATACCGTTGACTGTTCCGTTCGAGTCCGGACAATCCTATATCCTATATGTTTCCGACAAAAAATGCGACACTCCCCCCCTTCTTTCTCCTCTGCATCTCGGAAATGAGTTTACACTTTGCCATAAGGTGGATAACTATTTTACCCTTGATATGATACGCTACTCCAAGGACGGAGGTACAACCTACTCTGAGCCTATACACCATATGGGAATATTTGATATTCTCTTAAAGGAAAGGTACGAGGGCAAGCTGCTGCTTAAATATGAATTTACGGTGGATAAGCTACCAAAGAAATGTATTCTCTTAGCAGAGGAAGAACGCAAAAGCGTTAAAATAAACGACGCAGAAGCGATAAAAATCGGCACCTGGGAGTATGAAAGCAATTTTTATAAATACGATATTGCAGGAGAGCTCCGCCGTGGCAAAAATGAAATAGTAATATCCCTTGACTACTATCAAGATGAGAATGTATACTATGCCCTCTTTGGAGAAAATGTAACCGAGAGTCTTAAAAACTGTCTTGTATACGATACTAATATTGAGCCTGTTTACTTAATGGGAGATTTCGGTATTTACGGTGAATTTACAAAGGGTAAACGAGATGATATTTTGCTCGGCAGCAATTTCATTATGGGAGAGCAAAAAAAAGTTATTTCCTCTCTTATTGAGGATGGCTTTCCCTTCTTTTCGGGAGATATTACCCTTAAGCAGATGCTTACTGTAACAGACACTGCCAAGGAGCTTGTTATTGACAAACGCTTCCAGTTAATAGATGCCTCGGTAAACGGAAAATATATGGGCAGAATGATGTTTGACAGCAAGCTTGATATTTCCCGTGGGCTTAAGGTCGGTGAAAACGAAATAGAGCTTACCTTAACCGTAAGCAACCGTAACCTTTTCGGACCCTTCCACACCGTTTGGGAGGAGCCGGGCTTTGTAGGTCCTGATACCTTTGAACGCTTTGGTCACTGGGACAACGGAAAAAACAAATATCTTACGGATTCCTATGCCTTTATTAAATCTATTATTTGATCAAAGGAGATAAATAATGAAAGCAAATTCTTTTGAAAACACATATTGTAATCCTACACCCCTGCCCGACTATCCCATAGGCAGGCTCTGTATAACGGGAGAAGTCCACAGATATAAATATGATTACAGAGAGACAGCAGACCCTTCCGTAATTTACGAGGATGGCAAATGGTATCTGTACCCCTCCTGTGGAATGGTATATATCTCCGAGGATTTTATACATTGGGAGCATAAGAAAATGGATCCCTATGATATAGGCTATGCCCCTACCGTGGTAAAGCATAAGGGTAGATTTTTACTTATAGCATGTGACTCGGAGATATACGCATCAGACTCCCCGATCGGTCCCTTTACATCCCTTGGTGCTCTGCATGATGATTCAGGGCGTGTGTACCGACTCGGTGACCCTATGCTTTTTTCCGACGGTGACGGCAGACTGTATCTGTACTCAGGCTGTGGAGGAGAAATACGGGGCTGTGAGCTTGACTCCGATGACCCAACAAGGCTTATTACGGAAAATATGCTTATGTTCGGAATGAACACAGCTGACCATAAATGGGAAAGAATGGGAGATTGGAACGAGGACCCCTCATATAGCTGGATAGAGGGCTCCTGGATGTACAAGCGTGGAGACACATATTACCTTACATATTCCGCACCGGGAACAGAATGGAAAACATATGGAATGGGTGCATATAAAAGCAAATCTCCCCTTGGCCCGTGGGAGTATATGAAGACAAGCCCCTTCCTTCTTACCAAATCGGGAATTATAAGGGGTACGGGACACGGCTCCATAGTTGACGGACCCAATAATACAGTCTGGGCATTCTATACCTGTTGCGTATGCTACGGGGGAGCATTTGAAAGAAGAATAGGATACGACCCCATCGGATTTGATGAAAACGGAGATATAATTCCTATGTCGGCATCTGAAAATCCCTGCTATGCACCCGGCATTAAGGATAACCCACATGCAGATAACTCAACTCCCTTAATCCCCCTTACGCAGATGAAAAGAGGAACAGCATCCTCCTGTGCTGAGGGAAGGGATGAAATATACGCCGTTGATGACAGCCTTCTTACATGGTGGCAGCCCCGTAAGGATGACCCTATGCCCTGCCTCACCATCAGAATGGCAGGCGAGCCACTTACTGTGTCAGCAATAAGGATTATGTGGCGTGATGTCGGACTTAACATTAAAAAGGGATATCTGCCCGGACCCTTTGGATATAGGGTTGATGCCAAAAACGGAGACGGCGAATGGTTTACCGTTGTTGACAAGGGTGAAAACGAGGAGGATATGCTCATAGACTATATCACCTTTGAGCCCGTTCTTGCCACGGATATCAGACTTGTAATTACAAAAAAACCGAAAAGCATTGAACCTGGTGTTATGAATTTTACAGCCTTTGGCTACTGATTTACTGATAGGAGAATAAAAATGAAGCTTTCTGACACTACTGTAAAGAAATTTTATAAGGGTGCTGTTCACTTTGAAAGGGACAGAGGCTACCTTATAGCATACAAATATTCCAAAGCACAGCTTGACTATATGGCAAATCCATCCTATGACCCGGGCTGGAGATGGAGAGCAAAAATATCCGGGGGTATACGGCTGGAGCTTATTACCGATGCCACTGAGCTCTCCTTTGACTATACGGCAAGTCACACCCACGAAACGGCAAATACCGTTGACCTCTACATTGACAATATCCTCTGCTCCGTGTATGAAATCGGTGAAAAGCTGAAGGGCAAAATAACCTTTATTATGCCTAAGGGAGAAAAAAGAGTTACTGTATATTTGCCATGCGAGAGTATTTTCGGAATCAAGAATTTCGAGATAAACGGAGGCTACAAATCCGTAAAGAGCAAGGGACCTAAAATTCTTGTTCTGGGTGACTCCATTACCCAGGGGGCGGGACCGCAAATAGCAAGTGCCTCATACCTGAACACTCTTTCAAGAGAGCTGAACGCTACATTCCTCGGTCAGGGTGTGGGCGGATACAGATATGAGCCCTGCGACCTTATGAAGGTAGATGGCTTTGAGCCTGATAAAATAATTGTTTTTCTCGGCACTAACTACTATGACACTCCATTTGAGCAGTATGACTACAAGGGTGCAGTAAACGAATATTACAGGGTGATTACAGAAATGTATCCCGATATTCCCATCCTATCCGTTACTCCTTTATGGAGAAACAACAATGTGGACTTTGACAGGCTGCATTGGTGTATTGATACAATCAAGGATGCCTGCGACCCTTACGATCAGATAACGGTGGTAGACGGCTTTACCCTTGTGCCGAATGTTGACCAGTGCTTTAGCGACAGGGTACACCCCAACGCCTTCGGAAGCAGATTGCTGGCAACTAATCTTATTTCATTTATGAAAAAGGCTAACTTTATAAAATAGACACAAAATCACACCCTGTCCAGGCTTTGGATAGGGTGTGATTAATTTATTGTTTACAAAAATTTATTACAGCCTTATTTCCTCTCCACGCTTCATTCTTTCTCTGTATTCTGCTGTCGCACAGAAGATAACATCACCGGAGGAATTGATTGCGGTTTCAAGTGAGTCCTGTACCACGCTGATAATAAAGCCGACACCTATCATCTGCATAGCTACCTCACCTCCAACGCCGAGGAGGGAGCAAGCCATGGGAATAAGAAGGAGTGAACCACCTGCAACTCCTGATGCACCGCATGCACCGAGGGTTGCAAGAAAGCTTAAAAGAATGGCCAGCAAAATATTTACACTTATTCCCTGGGAGAAGGCAGCAGTAAGGGACATTACAGTTATGGTTATTGCAGCCCCATCCATATTAATGGTAGCACCCAGAGGAATCGCTACCGAATAATATTCCTTATCAAGTCCAAGCTTGTCACATAGTGCCATATTAACAGGAATATTAGCAGCAGAGCTCCTTGTAAAGAATGCAGTAATTCCGGATTCTCTGAAGCAACGGAATACAAAGGGATAGGGATTTCTCTTAAGAGCTATAGCAACAATAAGGGGATCCACAACAAGAGCCACAAGAAGCATACATCCGACAAGAACAAGAAGGAGCTTACCGTAATCGGCAAAAATTTCAATGCCGTATTCACTTACAGAGCCGAACACAAGACCCATAATACCGAACGGTGCTATCTGGATTACCCAGCCTACAACCTTGGAGATTGCATTGGAAATATCGGTTAAGAAGCTCTTTGTATTATCGTTTGCCACATGACGGATCGCAAGACCTATAATTACCGACCAGGTGAGTATACCCACATAGTTGCCGTCTGTTATAGCAGATACGGGATTTGTCACCATATTGCCAAGCAGAGCTCTGAATACCTCACCCAGCTCCTCGGGAGGATTTCCCGACTCGGGTGGAATGGTAAGGGGCACGGTTACCTTAAAAATATAGCTTGCAATAACAGCAACCACTGCTGCTAAAAACGTGCTTATCATATAGAAGAAAATTACTGCTCTGAATCTGGAGCCTATTCCATCTCCTGCCTTTGCGAGGGATGCAATAACGAGGAAAAACACAAGCACGGGAGCAATTCCCTTGAGTGCACCTGTAAATATATCACCAAAAACCGTTATAAAGGTAGCCTTAGGTAAAAGGAGTCCTAATACAATACCGATAACCAAGCCAATTCCTATTCTTAATATTAACGGTGAGTCCACATAAAATTTTAATGCCTTTTTCATACAGCCTCCACTTTTTGCTTTTTATCCTTATTGTACCATACAAAGGCTATATTTATAAGGTAAGAAGCTTATCCAAATATTCCTTCAGCCTTGCAGCGTCGCCGTCAAAAAGATAACCGTTTATGCCGAATGCACGGGCACCCTCTATATTGTTTTTATTATCGTCGACAAATACAGTCTCCTCGGGCTTTATACCGTAGGTGTTGCACATATAGTCAAAAATCTCGGCATTTGGCTTTACAATACCGATTCTTGCAGAAAAGATGCATCCGTCAAAATCCTTTAAGGCATTTATCTCCCCCGAATGGTCTGCAAAATAGTGAGAAATGTTGGAAAGAAGTAAAATTTTAACACCGTACTGCTTTTTTATGTACGAAACAAGCTCTGCCATACCCTCAATCTCGGGAATGTTATATATCCAGTTGTAGAAGATAGTGTCTGCCACCTCCCAAAGCCTCTCGGGTAGTCTTTTGCGACACTCCATAAGGGTTTCTTCATTTGTTATAGTACCTGCATCGAGCCTGTCCCAGTAAAGGCGGTCAAAAACCACCCTTTCAAGAAGCTCGGCGTCCTCTCTGTCTGTTACATATCTGCCAACCATATATGCAGGCTCAAATCTAACCATTACCTGTCCGAAATCAAATACGACATTCTTTATTTTCATATAGGAAATCCCCCTTTTATTTATATCTTTATAATACCATATTTCACTTTCTGTGTCAACGGAAAGCCACTTGTATATTGACAAAAGATGCTTTTGAATATATAATTTTAATTGAGAACACACAATACGAGGAATACTTATGAAGACTTTTCAACCCAAATTCTTTTCAATATTTAAGGGCTACGGCAAGAAGAAGCTTATAAATGATATTGTGGCAGGCATTATTGTGGCTATTATTGCCCTGCCTCTTTCAATTGCACTTGCCATAGCATCAGGAGTAGGTCCCGAAAAGGGTCTGTATACTGCAATTATCGCAGGCTTTGTTATCTCCTTTATGGGAGGAAGCAATGTAAATATATCCGGTCCAACTGCTGCCTTTGCCACACTTGTAGCAGGTATAGTTGCTACGGAGGGCATTGACGGTCTTGCTATTGCAACCGTAATGGCCGGAATTTTTCTTATACTTTTCGGTGTTTTACGCCTCGGCTCCTTAATTAAATACATCCCCCATACCATTACTGTGGGCTTTACCTCGGGCATAGCAGTTACTATTGTTATCGGTCAGCTAAAGGACCTTTTTGGTATTAGCTATCCTGCCGGCACAAATGCCATAGAGGCACCCGAAAAAATACTTGCACTTTTTGAAAACATTTCCACATTTAATTACCGGAGCTTTTTAGTAGGAGCTGTTGCCCTTGCCATCCTAATACTCTGGCCTAAGGTGAGTAAGAAGATACCCGGCTCCCTTATTGTGGTGCTGCTTGGCTCCCTTGCTGTCGGATTGCTCTCATTAAATGTAAATACTATCGGAGATTTGTATTCCATTTCATCATCTCTCCCCTCGCCCTCTCTGCCAAAGCTTTCCCTTGAGAGAATTATTCACCTTTTGCCAAACGCTTTTACCATTGCGTTGCTTGCGGCTATTGAATCCCTGCTCTCCTGTGTAGTATCCGACGGAATGATAAATGACAGACACAATTCCAACACAGAGCTGATTGCCCAGGGTGCCGGAAATATATGCTCGGGCATTTTCGGAGGGATTCCGGCAACGGGTGCCATTGCAAGAACTGCGGCAAATGTTAAAAACGGTGGACGCACCCCCGTATCCGGAATGGTGCACGCTGTAACATTGCTCCTTGTATTGCTTGTGCTTATGCCCTATGCGTCATTTATTCCCATGCCTGTTATTGCAGCCATACTCTTAATGGTTGCATACAATATGTCCGAATGGCGTAAGTTCATAAGAATATGCAAGACTGCCCCCATATCCGATGTTATAATTCTTGTTACCACCTTTGTGCTTACCGTGATATTTGACCTTGTGGTGGCTATTGCAGTTGGACTTATTCTTACTGCCTTTATCTTCCTTAAAAAGAGTGCAGATATGTCGGAGGTGCGTCAGTGGGACAGCAGCGTACCAAATGGCAGAGGTAAGGAAATCCCCTATGGAGTGGTTGTTTATGAGATTAACGGACCTATGTTCTTCGCCACATCGGACAAGTATATGAACTTCCCGATATATAAGGATACAAAAATAATGATCGTCCGTATGTCCGGGGTTCCCTCTATTGATTCCTCGGCTGTGAGCAATATTGAGAATCTCTGCTCCTTCTGTCAGCATCACGGAGTGGAGCTTATATTCTCCCATGTAAATCCCCAGCCTATGGAAATTTTCCGTAAATACGATCTTATTGAGGAAATCGGTGCAGACCGTTTCTCTGCCAATATTGACGATGCCATTGACCTTGCCACAAGGCTTATGAAAATGGAAGAAATCCATACCGAAAACGATTAGTACCTAACCTAATAACAGGCTTTATAAGTTAAAACGACGGTGGAGTAAATCCACCGTCGTTTTTTATACACATTAATATGTAATATATGCTTTTATAATTTTCACTCTTATCTATTATCTTCCTTGTAGCCCCAGACTACTTTCTTTGTACCACTGCTCCAATTTTCGTCCCATCCCTCAGGCTTTTGTTCTGATTTGCAGTGCACGGTAAGAAGGGGACAGCCTTCAAGCATTTCCTCAGTTATGGTGGTTACGCTGTCGGGAACTACTACACTTTTAAGAGAATCGCAATTATAAAACGGTGTTGTTTCAATAGCGGTCACTCCGTCCTCTATAATTACGCTTTCAAGAGATGTACAATCGTTAAACATCCTCCACCCGAAATTTTTTACACTACCAGGAATCACAACGCTTTTAAGAGATGGATTATATGCAAAGGCACCCACCTCAATGTTTTCCGTGCCGTTTGGAACGGTAAATGTCTCTTCACCGTTTCCACCGGGGTATGCAACTAAGGTTTTCCCGTCCTTAGTGTATAAAACTCCGTCTACAGATTTATATACTGTATTTCCATCTTCCACAGTTATATTTTTCAGGCTTGTGCAGCCTCTGAAAATGCTTTTATCTATATTAGTCACACTACTTGGAATAACAATTTCTTCAAGAGCTGTACAATTTAAGAACACATCATATCCTAACGTGATAAGGCTCTCGGGAAGCTTTATATTTGTAAGAGATTTACAATCCGAAAACGCATTTTTTCTAATTTCCGTTACTCCATCCGGAATATCTATGCTTGTAATTCCACTGTAATAGAATAAGTAGCTTCCTATCACCGTGAGATTATCAGGGAGATCTATAGATTTTAATTTCTTACACTTGGAAAAAGCCCTTGTATCTATTTCGGTTACACTGTTTGGTATTCTTACACCTTCAAGGGATTCGCAGGAGAAAAATGCACTGCTCCATATACTTGTAACGCCGTCGGGGATATATACATATTTCAGATTTTTATGATACATAAACGCAAACGATCCAATAACAGTCACAGGCAACCCCTTGTAGGTTGAAGGGATATACATATACTCCAAGGATTTAGCACATCCAATTACTATGTATGAGTCACCTAAATAATTAAGTTTAAATAAAAGGGATGATTCAATATCTCGCCACGTCGCATAAAGAGTTAAGTCTCCCGCTGTATCTTCATTTATTTCTATCAGGATATCCTCCTCCGTATACCACCCTGTGAACATATATCCTTCCTTTTGGGGGGCATCCAATATAATTTTATCTCCCTTGTTATATCCACTCGGATTTTCCGCACTGTTTGTTCCACCGTTCAGCTCATATGTAATACTATACTCGAAAGAATTAAATGATGTTGTATCATCCTGTCCGTCACAGGAAATCAGCATAAAGGAAAAAATGCACAGAAATATTATTAAAATAGGGAATATCAGCTTCTTCATGTTTTCTCCTTTCAGATTTTGATTATATATTTTCGGTGTGCCTGCCGGAGTAATATGTGTTATACTCTATGTAAAGCATATAACAGCAGCATACACCTGTCCTTTTTTGCTATTGATCTTACTTAACCGTAATCAGCTCCAAGGGTATAAGAATATCCAGTACATAAGTTCCAAATTCCTCCCCTGTACTCCTAAAACAGTATGTTACAGAGGTCGTATATTTAACACACAGCTCCCCATTAAACATACGCACGGAAGGTGTAAATTTCTTTTCATACGATTTGTATTCCACATTAAATGTTGTGTATGTATCTCGGAATTTCAGCTCTAACAATTCATCTAACAATTCCTCATCTATATCAAAGTCCGGTATATCATATTCATGATTATAATACTTTCGGAATCGCTTTACATTTCCGTTAATATCCACCTCTACTACAAGACTTTCGGTAATGCATCCGTCTATCATATTGTAGAACTCATAAGTGTTCTCCCATGTAATTTGCTCAGGCATGATAGTATACTCGTATTCGGAAAAATCTACATAGTCCTCCATCACCTTCTTAAGAGCTTCCATTATCTTCTCGGGAGTAGAATATTTACGCACATTCAAAGTAGCAAATTGATATGAAATTGCAATAATCCTACCGTTATTACCAAGATCTACAATTTTATCTTCTTCCCCATTTACAAAATAGCGATGGATCGTATGTTCTCCTATGGGACTATAAAACGATTTTACATAGTGTAATTCTTCCTCTACACCGTTTATCTTAACCTTGACCCTTGGTTTGGCGTTCTCATCAATTACGATAGCTGAACCTTCCGGAATAATATTTTTATGAGTAAAATAGCTCCCACTACTATCAGTCTCATAAATCAAATCTAAATAATCAACTTTTCCGCTGTTTGTATTTCCGTTTGCGTTGTTACTTATGTCTTGCTCTGTTGTAGTTGTGGTGTTATCAAAATCTGCGGTCGTAGTAATATCATCACCCGTGCAGGATACAAACGCAGATATTAAAATCAGTATAGCTATTATGATTGCTGTGATTTTCTTCATATTTTTTCCTCCTGTTTTTAGAAATATTTTGCTAATTACGGTTTATACATCCTTTTTTGCATTGTTACCGCCCGGG
>JAFTOG010000017.1 GCA_017451485.1 Clostridia bacterium
AGTTAAAAACCCGTTTACGGGTAGCAAGTAGCAATTGCGTGGCTGGCAGGCCAATTCTTAACGCACTTGTGCGTAGCCAGTAATGTCTAGGGCTATGCCCGAAAATGAAATACCACCCGCTAGGCGGGTGGATATTTATTATGTACTTATTTTGCGAGCCATTCGTCTGCTGTCTTCTTGGACATTCTCTTGATGTTCTCAACAGGGTAAATGGAATCCTCACCACCGTTTGTGTAAAGGAAGAAGAAGCCGTCAGCAGTTACATAGAGTGTCTCCTCGTATCCTGTAGGATCACCGAATTCACCAACTGTTACCTTCTTTACAAGCTCTGCTGCTTCTGTATTGTATTCCTTCTTGCAGATAATCTTAACCATTTCTTAGTGCCTCCTTATCTTCGTTCAATTTTTTATGCGTATATATTAGCACAAAGTTATAGATTTGTCAACAATTATTTTATGGAAATTATATGTTATTTTTGCATCCTACCGTCTTAAAAATGCAACTTACCAAAATTCCCTTGATTTTGGTTTTGTATTGCAGTAAACTAAAGGTACAAAGTAAACAGGGAGGGCGAAATGAAGATAACGATTGACAAAAATGAAGCGTACAGAGAGCCCGAGGTTCTTATAAAATGTGCTGAGGTAAACGGTGAAATACAGGAAATTATATCCTGCGTCAGCGTAATAGGAAAAAACCTTGCGGGAGAAATAGACGGAGAAATCTTTTTTATTCCCTTAGGAGAGATATACTATTTTGAGAGTGTGGACGGCAGTGTTTTCTTTTACACCGATAAAACAGTGTATAAATGTCAGGCTCGCCTTTATAATTTAGAGGAAGGACTGAGAGACACATATTTTGTCCGTGTCTCCAAAAGCTCTATTGTAAATTTGAAAAAGCTGAAAAGCATAAAAAGAGAAAAGAATGCCCGTCTTTTGGGAACTCTTGCAAACGGAGAGAAAATTATAATTTCCCGTGGGTATGTGAATGATATCAGAAAGAAGCTGGGGGTGTAGATATGAGGTTGAATAATTATTTGAACGCAATTTTTCGGAACCTTGGTATTATGCTTGTTTTATTTTTAATAGTAAATTTAATAGACTCTGAAATCTATGGCATAGGATTTGCACGGTTATTAGCTATTCTTTCTGTTGCGATAACCTGCTACGATATATTTGTGTGTGGTACCTCCTTACAAAAAACAGTTAAAAATTTATTAAGGGCTTTTGGAGGAATGCTTATTGCATTTATTGCACTTGTAATTTATAATAATAAAATAAATTATTTAAGGACAGGAATAATGTTTGTTTTATATGCTTTGATCTGGTTTGGACTTTTAATAGCTATAGAAATAATACAAAGGAAGCATATTGAAGTAATAAATAAAAGACTCCGTGAGCTTAACGGTGGCAACGATGAGCAATAACTCTGACTATATAGCTAAAATAAGAAAGCACATCCCAAAGGAAGCGTACAGAGAGCTGTGTATAAAGCTTGATGCCGTAAGCGAGAAAAAATGTAATAAAATAAAGGAGCTGAAGCTAAAAAACATATACGCAACCGTAATTTTGTCACTTTTTTTGGGGATTTTTGGTGCAGATAGATTTTATGCAGGGGATATAAGGCTCGGTATAGGTAAGCTTGCTCTGGGAATTATAGGCTATCTGCTCGGAGGCTTCGGGACGGTCGGCTTTGCAATACAGCTCCTTTCCTATGTATGGTGGATAGAGGATATTTTCTTCTCCTATCGCCTCAGCCGAAAAAGAAACGCAGAGAAGATTTACTACATACTAAACGAAAACTAAAAAACAGCCACGGGAGTGGCTGTTTTAGTGTTGAAGGAGAGAAAATGAATAAATCAGAAAGAACCGTATTCGATATAATAATTATAACCGTATCATCTGTGATGGGGTATTTTATTTATTACATTATAGGAGCTTTATGTAATATAATACTTAAAAATGAAATTTTTGATAAAATATCCATGTCCGTGGCTGTTTTTGTATCTGTGCTTATCCCCATACTGTCAGTTTATATAAAACATTTTTCAAGCAGGAAAAAAAGAGAGAGCTTAATATGTCAGCTTGAGGCAGAGGGCTATAATGGAATATGGCGTGACCTTGTATCCTGCATTAAAAAGGGAGAATACACCGTTATTTTGGCACTTTTTACTGTCGTCACCCTGCATTTAGCCACACGCAGCTATATTGTTTCTCTCGTTTGGGAGGGTGCATTTATACTGACAGGATTATTAAATAACCTTGTCCTTGGATATTTTATATCCTTCATTATAAATATCATCACCTATTATACCTACCTTGCCCTGTCAAGACGCAGATTTTATTACAGTCTGCTCCGATAATTTGCACTCTGTAAATTTTCAAAAAGTGCAAAATTTGCACTTTTATTATTGACAAAAAAGTGCAAAAATGATAATATATAAACAGAAGGAGGCGACAATATGGCAACATTAAGAGAAATAAGAGTAGAAAAAAAGCTTACTCAAAAGGAAGCAAGCGAATATCTCGGCGTTTCCCTTCGTTCCTATAAAATGTATGAAAACGAAGAAGAAAAAAAGAATGTAATAAAATACAAATATATGATAGAGCAGCTTGAAAAGTATATCGAGCTGGACGAGGAACACGGCATATTGTCCTTAGAGGAAATAAAAAAAGCTTGTGGTACGGTTTTTCAGGAGTATAATGTAAAATACTGTATTCTTTTTGGCTCCTATGCGAAGGGTAAGGCAAAGGAAACAAGTGATGTTGATCTTCTTATATCAACGGACGCAAAGGGGCTTAAATTTTTTGGAATGGCGGAAAGATTAAGACAGGAGCTTCATAAAAAAGTGGACCTTCTTGACTTTAATCAGTTACCGGGCAACGAGGAGCTTATTGAAGAAATATTAAAGGACGGTATAAGGATATATGGATAAGATTAAAAACGATCAATACTACATAGATAAGATGCTTACAGATCTTAAATTCATTGTTCTTCATACAAAAGGTATTTCGAAGGGAGAGCTTGAAGGGAACGAAATACTTTTTGACTCTATGCTTTTCAGATTAATACAAGTACAGGAAAATTCAAGAAAGCTGACTGAAGAGTACAAAAACCGGCATAGAAATATTCCTTGGACGGATATATCAGGATTGAGAAACAGAATAGTACACGATTATGGTCATGTGGATTTGTCTGTTGTATATTCAACTCTTGTTGATGATGTTCCTTGGTTAATAGATGAGCTTGAAAAGAAAACATAAAAACAGCCACTCTGTGGCTGTTTTTTAATGATAAATGATATGTATATTTCCGTCGATATGATATATTACTTAAAGAATACTATAAGAGCTACTTGCAGAGGCAGGTGGCTATTATGGGGGAGGCAACCTTTAGCTCCACGGAGAAGAAGCCGGCATTATCAAGTGCCCGTCTGGTGACGGAAAGAGCCTTATCGGGGGTGTTGTTTTCTCGGCTGAGATGGGCAAGGGCAAGTGCCCTTGTGCCTCTTTCTGCTAAGAATATGGCAAGACGGGAGCATTCCTCGTTACATAGGTGTCCTCTGTCGGAGAGTATCCTTTGCTTCAGAAAATAGGGGTAGGGACCCGATTTTACCATCCCTGTGTCGTGGTTTGACTCTATAATTGCATAATGGCAACCGGAAAGATAGGAGAGTATCTCCTCTGTAATGTGACCCATATCCGTGGCAATACCGAATTTCTCTCCGTCCTCATTTTCTATGATATAACCCACATTCTGCATACTGTCGTGTGGTATTTCAAAGGAGGTAACGGTAAGAGAGCATATCTTTATACTGTAATGTACCTCATGCTTCCACGCACAGGCAAAGAGGGATGATGTAGGAGAAACCATCCTGTCATAGGATGGAGCAGTAATGTGTACGGGTATGTGGTGCTTTTTCGATATAATTTCAAGGCCAACAGTGTGGTCTGTATGCTCGTGGGTAAGAAATATAGCGTCTATATTGGAAAGGGAAGAGTTAAGTGCGGTAAGTGACTTTTCAATCGCCCCCGCACTTTTTCCTGCATCTATAAGTATTTCTGTATCTCTGTCCTTTATATACACGCAATTCCCACTTGAGCCGGAAAACAATGTGTATATTTGCATTGGATAAACCTCAAGGCTTTCTATTTATATAGGAAATATCAAGCCTTATACCCTTATAGCACCGTAGGGACGGATACGAAGCACATGGCAAGCACCCTCGCCAAATGCCTTTTCAATATTTTTCTTATAAAGCTCAACATATCTATGGGGAACAAATGCCTGGATAGTACCTGCAAAGCCTCCACCGTGAACACGCCAAGCCGCACCCGAGCCGGAAAGGGTCATATCGGTAATGCAAAGAGCCAAGGAAAGTCCCTGCTCGGAAACATTCTTTGTTGTAAATACATTCTGTAGGTACATATAGGAGGATTGACCGGATTTAAGCACATACTGGAGGAATTTTTCAAGGTCATTTTCCAAAAGTGCCTTTGCCTGCACCTCAACTCTGTCATTCTCGTTAAAGAAGTGAGCAGCACGAAGAATAGCTCTGTCACCTACTGCAAGGCGTAGCTTTTCAATATCGGACATAAGGATATCTCTGTCCATCTCTGCAAGAACGGTCTTGCCGTAGTATTTGGCAACGGACTTCATCTCTGCGGGAACAGAGGCATAGTCGTCGTTAAGGTCAGCGTGGTTTCCACCTGTATTGATAATACAGAGGGAGTAGCCTGCACCACTCAGGTCAAAATCAATCTTGTTTATCAAGGGGGATTTGGGGTTAAAGAAATCTATATGTACAAATCCACCGACAGCACATGCCATCTGATCCATAAGACCGCAGGGCTTACCGAAGAAAACATTTTCGGAGAACTGTGCCATCTTTGCAATTTCCACATTGTCAACCTTACCGTCGTTGTAGAAGTGGTTAAGAATATTACCTACCATAACCTCAAATGCGGCAGAGGAGGAAAGACCGGAGCCCTTGAATACATTTGATGTGGTATAAGCAACATAGCCTCCTGCCTTATAGCCGTTATCGGTAAATGCCTTTGCCATACCTGCAATAAGGGCATTGGACTTGAAAAAGTCTGATTCAACGGGGGAGGTGTAGGAATTTATATCCACACAGTCCTCGGGAAAGCCGGCTGATTTTATTTTTATAACTCCGTCGTCGGTCATAGAGGACACAGCGATAATATCCAGGTTTATGGAGCCTGCAAGGACCTCTCCGTGGTTATGGTCGGTGTGGTTACCGGAAATCTCACTTCTGCCGGGAACGGAGAAGAGGGACACCTCACACTCACCGTAAATGGATGCAAACTCAGAAACAGCATCTATATATCTTTTTCTCTGCTCAGCAAGGTTCTCCTCGCCATAGATATCGGCAAGCCTTGTATCAAGCTTACCATCCTTAATAAATTTTAAGAGCTCTTTAGTTTTCATTTTACTCTCCTGTAATTCTTATATTTTTGCACGAAATACCGTGCCAAGTGTCTGTATTTACGCTGAAAATCGCACCCTCAATGCACATTTCTCCCGAGGCAAAATCAAATCGGGAGAGCATTTTTGTTTTCATTTTGTGTATTACTGCCTCCTTCTTAACTCCTAAGATGGAATCTACAGCCCCACACATACCAAGGTCGGTAATGTAGGCACATTTTCCGTCAAGGACCTGTGCATCGGAGGTCTGTACATGGGTGTGAGTACCAAAGCAGACGGAAATTCTGTCAGAGAAATTGTAGGCAATAGCCTTTTTTTCTCCCGTTGCCTCTGCGTGGATATCCAAAAGGGCAAAATCGTAATTTCCCTCCTGACGGTCAAGCTCTTTTTCCACTGCCTCAAAGGGACAGCCCGACGGGTCCATATATGCGTCACCGAGGACATTCATACAAAGCACACGCACGCCGTCAATTTTAGTGATTACAGAGCCGTGACCCGGGTTGGATGACGGAAAATTTAAGGGACGGAGCAGGTTTTTTTCGTCATCAAGGTAGGAAAACACCGATGATTTTCTGTACACATGGTTTCCTGTTGTTATAACATCAACACCACTCTCAAAAAGAGAGATGGCACTGTCCTTATCTATTCCGTTAGGCTCGGCACAGTTTTCTGCGTTCGCTACTACCATGCTTACGCCATACTGACGGCGAATAGACCATAGCCTTTTACAAAGGAATTTTGTTGCCTCGGGACCGCATATGTCACCGAGTGCAAGAATGTTAAATGGCTTCATTTTATTTTCTTTCTATTCGGGGTGTCCCGACTGTTTTATGAAAAAGGGCTGACATTGTAGACAGCCCATTTCCGTTTTCAAGGTGAACATATCCGTGTATATTAAAATAATACAAAAGATACATTTCAGGTATTTTTATGAGCCGTCAGCTTATTTAGCGTAGTCAACCACACGGCTTTCCCTGATAAGATTTACCTTAATCTGACCGGGATATTCAAGCTCGGATTCAATCTTCTTTACAATGTCCCTTGCAACAAGAGCCATTCTTTCATCATTGATAAGCTCGGGCTTAACCATAATTCTGATCTCACGGCCTGCCTGGATAGCGAAGGTCTTTTCAACCCCGTCAAAGCTGCCTGCAATCTCCTCAAGCTTTTCAAGACGCTTGATATAGTTTTCAATGTTTTCCCGTCTTGCACCGGGGCGTGCCGCAGATATTGCATCTGCCGCCTGAACGATAACTGCGATAATAGAATGTGCCTCTACATCACCGTGGTGAGCCTCGATAGCGTGGAGAATTTCCTTGCTCTCCTTATACTTCTTAGCCACATCTACGCCGATTTGCACATGGGAGCCCTCAACCTCTGCTGTGAGTGCCTTACCGATATCGTGGAGAAGACCTGCACGCTTAGCCAATGTAACATCGGCACCAAGCTCTGCTGCCATAACTCCGGCAAGCTCTGCAACCTCGAGGGAGTGTGTAAGAACATTCTGACCGTAGCTGGTTCTGTATTTAAGTCTGCCAAGGAGCTTAACAAGCTCAAAGTTAAGACTGTGGATTCCAATTTCAAATGTAGCCTTTTCGCCTGCCTGCTTAATAGAAGCCTCAACCTCTCGTTTAGCCTTTTCCACACAGTCCTCAATCCTTGTGGGATGGATACGACCGTCGGAGATAAGCTTTTCAAGGGCAAGCCTTGCCACCTCTCTGCGTACAGGGTCAAAGCCGGATATTGTAATTGCCTCGGGTGTGTCGTCGATAATAAGCTCAACGCCTGTAAGATTTTCAATAGCTCTTACATTTCGACCCTCACGGCCGATAATTCTACCCTTCATTTCATCGCTGGGCAATGCAACAACGGATATAGTAGCCTCCGATACGTGATCGGATGCACAACGGGCAATAGCGAGGGAGATAATATTTTTAGCCTTTTTATCTGCCTCCTCCTTAAACTCAGCCTCAAGCTCAAGGAGCTTTTGTGCCTGCTCGTACTTTACTTCATCCTCTAAGTTTTTAATAAGAAGTGCTCTTGCTTCTTCTATACTGTAGCCCGAAATCTTTTCAAGCAATCTGAGCTGCTCGTCACGGGCCTGTGAGATCTTAAGATTTAATTCTTCGGTCTCTTTAATTTTTTTAGAAAGAGCTTCGTCTTTCTTTTCAATGGCGTCAATCTTTTTGTCGAGATTTTCTTCTCTTGTGTTCAAACGCATTTCCTGTCTGCTAAGCTCGGCTCTGCGTTCCTTTACCTCAGCCTCGTGCTCGTTACGGGCTGCAAGTATTTCTTCCTTAGCTTCAAGTATGGATTCCTTACGCTTTGTCTCAGCAGCCTTAATAGCATCCTCAAGCAAGCGTTTTGCCTGCTCCTCAGCGGAGCCTATCTGCTTCTCGGCAATCTTTTTACGAATGATAATTCCGACAATGATACCAACAATGATACCACCGACTGCACCAAGTACCGCACATAATACTTCCATTTCAACCTCCTTCTTTTTGATTTTCGTATCAAATGCAATAGTCTGTGGATAGGGGATACCCCGATCCGATATTATGTATAAACGCTATATAAGATGTGTTTTCTCAAAAAAGCGCATATGTACACATTATTATTTTATATTATTAGAAGTCCAATGTCAAGAGAAAACGGCAAAAAAGCCTTAGAAAGAGGTGCTATTAACAATGGATATTGCCGGAATAACGGATAGAAAATATGCAGGTCAAATAATTTAATACATGCATAAATGAGTACGTCTGTAAACATACATACTCATATTTTATAATAAAAACCGCCGATTTTCGGAGAATTTCGGCGGTTTTTTACTCGACAGTACGCAAATTATGGGGGGATTTGCACAGATTAATTATCCTTGTGAGGGAGAAGAAAAGCTTGAATTATGTATTCTCAGAATGCAATTCCGTTCTTCAATGCGTCAAGCATAATTTCTGCACTCTTATAGTTGGTAGCCAAGGGAATTGACTGAACATCGCAAAGGCGAAGAAGGGCAGAAACATCGGGCTCGTGGGGCTGTGAGGTAAGGGGATCACGGAGGAAGATAATAAGGTCCAGCTTACCCTCTGCAACCATGGAGCCTATCTGCTGGTCTCCACCGAGAGGACCGCTTTTCATTCTTGTTATCTTTAGTCCTGTTTCTCCCATTACAAGGGTGCCCGTTGTACCGGTGGCGTAAAGCTCGTGATTTGCCAAAACATCCTGATACTTTATAGCCAGCTTTATCATTGTATCCTTTTTCTTATCGTGGGCAATAAGTGCTATTTTCATTTTTGTCTCCTTTATAGCTTATATAGTACATTTTAATGTTGCGTTCTTTTTTGTAATTAATGTTACGGATCCGTCGGGGAGATAAACCACCTTGTCACAGTCGTTTTCGGAGCTTATCTCAATTGTAAACTCTCCGTCCTGCTTTCTCCAGCTTACATATACATCTCCCGCAATGGTGGAAACAGTACCCTTAGCATAATCTCTTCCCTTGATGTATGGCTTTACAGAAATAGATTTTTCTGCTACATTTTCCGTACGGACACCGAGGACCGTTGCACTGAATTCATAGATTGCAATGGAGCCCCATGCATGGCACTCGCTTCTTGTCTCCTCGGGAGTCTCGGGGACGGTGGTGCAGTTGAGCTTAAGAAGATTTCTGTAGGAGTTCATCATTTCCTCTGTATACTCATAAAGACCGCAGGATTCAAGGGCACGGAAGTAGAAGAATGCAAAGGCATAAGTGCTCTTTGCCTCAAGAGATTGGGAAAGGGTCATAATTTCCTTAGCCTGATCTCCACGGACAACGCCGGCAAGAACACACCAGGTCTGCATATGCTGTGAGTAGTAAATGTGGTTTACATCATCGGCAAAGAGCTTTGTTTTCTTATCGTAGAAATACTTTTTGGTGCTCTTTATAAGAAGGTTGGCTGTTTTTGTATATTCTCTTGCCACATCACGGCGACCGCAGAGCTCATTAAGCTTGGCACCTACCTGGAGGAAGTAAGCCATCATAGGATTGTAAAGACCGATATTGCCCTCATATACTCCAAGGGGAACACCGCCCTCACAGCCACGTGTCTGGTCATATACCCAGGGCTTAGCCCAGTCAACAAAGTTCCAATATTTGCTCTGACCCACCATGCCGTCCTCGTCGATAAGGGCAGTAAACCATTCTACCACACCGTCAATAGCACGGAGATGCTTTCTTACAAGGGAAAGGTCACCAAAGCGAATGTAGTGCTGGTATACCATAAAAATAAAGTAGAATTGGAAGGAGGGAATATGCTGATCGTAAACACAGGGATAGCGTGAGGGCATAAGTCCGTTTGCCAGCTGGGCAGAGGCAAAATCGTCCATCGCCTTTCTTGCCAATGCGTCGTCGTGGCAGAGCTGATAGTTAAATACCATCTGAGTTGAGGTATCCATACAGTATTGGAGCTGCTCGTAATAGGGGCAGTCCTCATAGGTCTCGTGCATACATCTTTGGAGTGTGCGTACGCTTATTTCCCAAAGCTTGTTATCGTCATCCCTGCCAAAATCATAATCCTTACGGACGGGCATAGGATAATTTACCTCGAGGAATCTGTCAAGGGTAAGGGATACATCGCCCTCAAGCACCTTAACGGCCATAAAACGGAAGCAACGGAACCAGAAGGGGGAGTATTTCAGCTCACCGTCAACGGTGATTTCATCGGCAAAGAAATCCTCGTAGCCAAGGGAACGGTCACATCTGTCTGCCTTTGTATTTTTGGGATAGAGCTTACCGAAGCACTCAAAGTATTCTATTCTGATTTTACCCTTGCCCCTCAGGGTGAAGAAGGGGAAGCCGAAGGTGAGATAGGAGGCATCGAAAAACTCTCCGTCATAGGAAATTGGAATCTCCTTCATATCAAGCATGGGAATAGGACGCTTTGAAAGGAAGAGATTTGATGTGCCACCCCACCAGAAGTGGTCATTTTCGTTATTATGTACATCACAGCGTTTTACAGCGTTTTCGTAGACTACGGGGCACTCCTTATATTCCTCAAGGAAGGAGGCAGACCCTGCGTGAATACCTGATTTCATTGTAAGGCCCTTTTGCTCGCCACAGAGCCAGCTTTCATCAGCCTTGATTACTGTATCACCGCAGACAAGCTCAAAGCAGAGGGCACAGATACCTGTACGGAGAACACCGTCAGCAGGAATTATACCACCGTCGGAGTCTCTGCCATAGAGCTGAATAACATCAACAAGAATTTCGTTTTCGCCGACTCTTAAGTGCTTTGTTACATCAACAGTATCAAAGAATACCTGCTCTCTTGTTCCCTTGCAGGGACCAAAGGCACAAAATTCTCCGTTTATGTAAAGCCTATAACGGGATTGAGCAGAAATTTCCACCACTCCCTCGGCAATTTTGTCGAGAGTAAAGGTCTTTTTAAAGTGATAAAGGCGATTGTGAGATACGCCGGAGCCCTTAGGGGAAATCCAGATACAGTTTTTCATTTTCGTTTTCTCCTTAAATTATATTCGTAGAATGATGGTTTCTTATTCTGTATAAATATTTCAAAAATTCCCATGCTATTGCTTTCCGTTAAAGCCGTTGTACTTACACATAGCCTCGTCGATTTCGCCCTTTACAAGCAGGGAGGCAATGCCGTAAATCTGCTGACAAACAGAGAAGTAGGCAGGCTCATCCTCCTTGGGTATCTTACCAAGCACCCAGTCTGCCAGATCGTATTCGGGGGTGGGCTTCTGTCCCACTCCTATGCGAACACGGGGGAATGTGTCTGTTTTTAAGTGCTCTATAATGGATTTGAGTCCCTTTTGACCTCCCGCACTACCCGACTTACGGATACGGACTCTGCCTATGTTCTGGGCAACATCGTCGGAGATAACTATTATGTTTTCGGGGGGGATCTTATAGAAGGCAGATGCCTCGGCAACTGCCTCTCCCGATGTGTTCATATAGGTCTGTGGCTTCATCAAAAGGACACGGACACCGTTTATGGTACCCTCCCCACACAGAGCCTTGAATCTTATTCTGTTACAGGAAACGCCCATCTCTCTTGTGAGATAATCCATTGCAACAAATCCGGCGTTATGCCTTGTGCATACATATTTATCTCCCGGGTTACCAAGACCGCAGATAATATGAGTAATTGGAGAGGAGGGCTCCTCCTTCCTTTCTATCTTCTTAAATAAGTCGAAAATATTTGCCATAAAAAACCTTTCAAAAGAAAAATGTCGTAAAAATTCCAATACGGTAGTTAAAAAAGATGATTTTTAGCTGAAAATAAGATAATTTTTAGCTGTGAGCCGACAGAGAGTCGGAATGTCAAAATAAGGATATACCATATTTGCTCCGCAGAATGGGGCTGCAATTTGGCTCAGCTTTTTGTTTTTCTCCTTGCCCAGCCGTCGTGGTTGGACTGATATTCTCTTGCGATACCAAGGGCACCTGCAGGGATATTGTCGGTAATTGTGGAGCCTGCCGCAGTAAAGGCACCCTGACCTATGCTGACGGGAGCAACAAGAATTGTACCTGCACCGATAAAGGCATCGTCGGAGATCTTTACAGCACTGTCCTTGCGTCCGTCAAAATTGGCACAGGAGACATGGCTGCCTATCATTACTCTGGGTCCTGTCTTGCAGTGAGCAATCAAGCAATGGGCATTTATTTTGGAAAATGCACCTATTTCAGAACGGCGAAGCTCTGTGTATGCCCCTATTTCAACTCCGTGAAGAGCAGTGGACGCCTCCACATAGGAGAAGGGTCCTATATTAGCCTCGCTTTCTATGGAGGAGGTATATATCTGGGAAGCATTTACAACACAGCCGGAGCCTAAGGAGGATGCTGATACAACGGTTGAAGGCCCGAGAATGCAGTGAGCACCTATTTTTGCCCCTGCACAAACCTGTGTATTGGGGAGCAAAACAGTGTCCTTACCGATTACGGTGTTGGGGGAAACAACCACAGAGCCGGGATTTTCTATCCTTACGCCCCTTTTACGCAGATTCACGAAAAACTCACATCTGTATCTCTCCACACGGTCAAGGTACATATCATAGCTGTCGCAGGTGGCTCTTTCACCCTCGCAAAAGCTCTTGTGCTCGCATTTTGCACCACAGGTGCCAATGCTCTGTATAAAATCATAGGGCGAGTTAAGGGTGAGGTTATCGGTAAGCATTTTTCCTGTTCCGACGGTAGCGTACAGGCTACGCATAGAGCCCACAGTAGCATAACCGAGCTCAGAGTTTACGACAAAGGACAATGCCCTTTCAATTTCTGCTGTCGGAGCTAAAAAGGCAAATGGAGTGGCGAAAATTATAATATCGTCCACATCGGCATCAATATCCTGAGATGCCCCCTCCAGTTTAAAGGCTGAGCCGTGGATAACCTGGCAATCCAGCTTGAGATTAAATGCAGCATCCTCGAATTTTCTGAAGGTGTGCTCATATAAATTTGAAAAGAATAAAAGCTCCTTGTTAAGGTCGAGATAGGAAACCTCCTCGCCGTGGCAAACCACCACATGAACTTTATACATATATACCTCCCTGTGTGCGTAATCTGCATAGAGTAATATTACAAACGGATAAACACTATGTATAGTATACCATACATCAAGCAGGCTTTTCAATATAAAAATTTGAAAACTTCAGCCAAGGAAACGCAAAAAATGCTGTATACACCGTAAATAAAGACACTCCCCCTGACTTTTTCTCGAAAAGGACAATTTACATACAGACGGACCATGGGTTTTTGTAACTTTGTGTTGCTTTTTTATTAAATATCTGTTATAATTATATAAATATTATCACATTATGAGGGGAGAAGATCCTTATGTATAATAAACAGCAAAAAGTTAAAAAGCTACGCCTCGCTTTTCTCAGGTACGGCTCCTGTGCTCTTATCGGTGGAGGAGGCTTTGCACTTCTGACATTTTTGGTAAAGCAGTACCCCGACAGCTTTATAGTCCTGTCCATTGCTATCGCCTTGATGACAATGTGTGCCTGTGCTCTTGTCCTTACCCTTTTTGAAAAGAGGAGAAGAAAGGATGAGGCAGGGAAAATTTCGGGTCCCATGCTTGGTACAATTATGTACGATTCGGTGAATAATGCAAGGGAGCCTGCTTTAATTTGCGACTGCAAAAACAAAATAATATGGTATAACCGTTTTTCTCTTGAGGCTGTGGGCGTTTCATCTCTTCTCGGAGCTAAGCTCAGTAGCGTTATAGAGCTGGAGGATACAGGAGACAGCGAGGATAAGAAATTCCCCACAGAGGCTGTCCTTGACGGTAAAAATTACCTCATTGAGTCAACTAAGATAAGAAGCAACGGAAACATCTATTACTTCCTTAAGTTCAGGGATGTGACAGAGATAGTTGACCTTAAGCAGTTTATCACCGATGAGGATAATGCTGTGGCATATATCATCATTGACAACCTTGAGGAGCTTATGCAGTTTGAGCAGGAGAGCTACCGTGAGAGTGCCTCCAGAGTTGAGGAAATTCTGAGAGAATGGGCACAGAGTGTCAACGGTATTCTCAAGGAATACGAGAGAGACAAGTATCTGTTCTTCTTCAAAAACAAGGACCTGCAGAAATTTGTATCTGAAAAATTTGAGATACTTGACAGAGTAAGAGAAATAAGAGTAGGTATGGGTAATATTCCTATCACACTGTCCATCGGTGTCGGTAAGGTAAAGGGCTCACTCTCCGATAGGGAAAGAGCTGCCCACTCTGCCCTTGATCTTGCACTCCAGCGTGGTGGTGACCAGGCTGTTGTCAAGTACGAAAACAAGATAGAGTATTACGGTGGACTTACAAACTCTCTCCAGAAGCGTACAAAGGTGTTTACCCGTGTTGCCTCTACAGAGATTCTTGCACATATTGCCTCTGCTTCTAATGTCATTATTATGGCACATAAGTATCCCGACTACGACGCCTTCGGTGCCTCTGTCGGTATGGCAAGACTTGCTATGTACTGTGGGGTGAAGGTTAATATTGTTACGGACTTTAAGAACATCAATATCAAAAAATGTCTCAAGATAATTGGTGACAGTAAGCTCTATAAGGGTCTTTTTGTAGACTCTGCGTCCGGGCTTGACCTTGTATCCTCGGATACACTCCTTGTACTTGTGGATGTAAATAACCCCTTGATGTTTGAATCAAGAGATATTTACGATAATGTATACAATGTGGCTATCATTGACCACCACAGAAAGACCTCGGAATATCCGAGAGAGCCTATATTTGAGCTTGTAGAGCCCTCAGCATCCAGTGCCAGTGAGCTTGTGTCGGAGATGCTGGACTTTACATTACAGGAATCCCTGCTTGCTCCCGTTGAGGCAAATATGCTCCTTGCGGGAATCACCCTTGATACAAGAAACTTTACCAAGGGTGCGGGAACAAAGACCTTTGCGGCAGCTATGTACCTTCGTGATAACGGAGCCTCATATGATGCTATACAGGACCTCTTCAAGTCGAATATATCGGAATATAAGCAGGAGGCTCTCTTCGGTCAGAAGATAGAGATATACCGTCACTGTATGGCTATTGCCGTTAACGAAAGCGGCGTGGACGCAACAGATAAAATACTTGCATCAAGAGTAGCGGACAACCTCTTAATGGTAGATGAGGTTATGGCATCCTTTGCTCTTGTACAGATAGGAGACAGCGTGCATATTTCTGCCCGTTCAAACGGAACGGTAAATGTACAGCTGATTCTCGAGGCTCTCCAGGGTGGAGGCAGATACGATGCGGCAGGTGCCGTTGTAAGGAGTGCTATGCACCAGGTACTGCTCCAGCTCAAGGAGGCAATTGATAATTACTTAGATCCGGAGGAAAGATAAGATGAAGGTTGTATTATTACAGGATGTAAAGGCACAGGGAAAGAAGGACCAGATAATTGAGGTATCCGACGGATACGCAAGAAATTTCCTCTTCCCGAAGAAGCTGGCAGTTCCTGCAGATTCAAAGGTTATAAACGATATAAAGAGCAAGCAGTCCTCTGCCAAGCACAGAGAAGAGGTAGAAAAGGAAAATGCAAGAGCATTGGCAAAGAAGCTCAGCGAGACAACAGTAGTGCTCACAGCCGATGCAGGTGCTGACGGCAGATTCTACGGTGCTATTACATCCAAGGATATTGCAGAGGCGTTGAAGGTGCAGACGGGAATAGAGGCAGATAAGCGTAAGATCCTTCTTGATGCCCCCATTAAGGCATACGGCACATATAAAATTGAAATCAAGCTCTATGCAGATATCAGCGGAAAATTCAATGTAAAGGTAACGGAGAAGAAATAAATGGACGCTTTTCAGAAAAAGGTTCCCTTTTCTGTGGAGGCAGAGCAGTCGGTATTAGGCTCTATTATCATAGACCCCAACAAATTTGACGAGGTGGCACAGATTATTTCTGCAGAGGACTTCTATATTGAGGAGCATAAGGATATTTTCCTTATAATGCATGAGTTTAATCTGAGCAACAGACCTCTTGACCTGATTACCCTTATAAATCAGCTTGTGGTAAAGGGCGTTTACGCCGATGAGGCAGCGGCAATGTCCTATTTACGAATTATCGGTGATATAGTTCCCGGCAGTGCAAATGCCAAGGACTACGCCAGGATAGTACACGACAAGAGTATATTAAGAAAGCTTATTACAGCTACTGACGATATTCAGGACAAGGTGTACACAGAGGGAGAGAATGTATCAAGAATAGTCGACTACGCCGAGCAGAAGATATACGAGATTGCGGGCAATAACGAAAAAACCGACTTTATCCACATAAGGGATGTAATATTTGATTTTTACGATAGGCTAAAGACCCTTAAGGAGGGTGCAGGCGAGGATGTCCTCGGTCTTAAGAGTGGATTTTCCGACCTGGACCAGTATGTTGTGGGCTTTGGAAAAAGTGACTTAATTATTGTCGGAGCACGACCCGGTATCGGTAAAACAGCCTTTGTTCTCAACATTGCTACCAATATAGCAAAAAGAACAAAAAAGGCAGTAGCTATATTCCAGCTTGAAATGGGTGCTGAGCAATTAGTACAGAGAATCGTCTCCTCCGAGGCTCTTGTGGACTCCAAGAGGATAAAGCAGGGTAATATAGAAAATGACGATTGGGATAAGATAGCTATGGCAACCTCGGAGCTTGCAGAGACGGATATACTCATAGATGCAAACCCCAATATCTCCGTAACGGCCATGAAGGCAAAGCTTCGCCGTGTTAAAAACCTCGGCCTCGTGGTAATCGACTATCTCCAGCTTATGCAGGGAGAGAAGAGAAAGGACGGAAACCGTGCCCAGGAGGTTGGTGAAATATCCCGTGGACTTAAGATTATGGCAAAGGAGCTTAATGTTCCTGTCATTGTTTGTGCACAGCTTTCCAGAACTACAGAGAAGGAGCATAAAAAGCCTATGCTTTCCGACCTTCGTGAGTCAGGCTCCATAGAGCAGGATGCCGATGTTGTTATGTTCCTGTCCCGTGACTATTACGGCGACGACCCCGAAAAGGCAAATCTTGTAGATGTTATAGTGGCAAAGAACCGTCATGGTGAGACGGGCACAGTACATATGAGCTGGCTCGGTCAGTATACAAAGTTCTCCACTCTTGAAAGCGATATTTCCGAAAGATAACAGACACTCCCCCGCAAAAAATAAAGACAGGTAGAAAATATGGAAGAAAAGAGCTTATTTGACATTCTCACAGATGATGAGAATAATGACAATATAATCCTCCTTGATAAAAGTGGAAACAAAACAGAATTTGAGCAGGTGGCGATTATCCCTATGGAAAATTATTGCTACGCTATCCTTCACCCCGTAAGCAAAATAGAGGGTGTTATGGAGGATGAGGTAATTGTGTTCCGTCTGGATGAGGAATCGGGAACACTTATATTGGTAACCGATGAAAACGAGGCTGTCCCCGTTTTTGAAGAATATGAAAGAATGGTAGAAGAGGAGGAATAAGACAGATTATGGAATTCAGTGTAAATCACCCTATAATTTTTGTAATGGTTGGAATTGTTATAGCTGTGGTAATTGCACAGTCTGTGTATTTCCTTATAAGAGCCTTGAAACGGGCTAATGCAATAGGCATTGATAAGACCGTTCTTAAAAAGACAATGCTTTCCTCAGCCATATTTACAATAGCTCCCGCTATTTCCATAGTTGCCGGCGTTATTGCCCTTTCCTTGAGTCTCGGTATTCCGTTGCCATGGCTAAGGCTCTCTGTTATCGGCTCTCTCTCCTATGAGACCATAGCTGCCGAAAGAGCTCTTGCTGCTTTTGGTCTGGATTTGTCCGAGGTAATAACAGATCCTCAGATATATGTCACAGTAGTATGGGTAATGACCTTCGGTATTGCAGCAGGCTTGATTCTTACTCCCATTTTTGCAAAGAAAATACAGAACGGTATGAAAAAAATCGAGCAGTCCGACAAAAAATGGCGAGAAATATTTACTAACGCTATGTTCCTCGGTATGATATCGGCATTCCTCGGCTTTGTATTCTGTGATGTGGCAAATGTGTTTAAGGGTGACACAACAGGACTTATTCCCGTGGTGGTATTTTTCGCATCGGCTATTATAATGGCTCTTTGCGGTATTCTCGCAATTAAGCTGAAGCAGAGATGGATGAACGATTATGCACTACCAATCAGCCTTATTGCAGGTATGGCAATAGCAATACCCGTAACTGCGTGGTTGGGTTAAGAAAGGAGATAAGAAGATGGATAACAAAAAGAATGTATCATATCTTGACTCCGTTCACCGTGACGGTAGAATCTGGGGATTTTCCTTACTTGCAATTTTATTCCTGTTTCCTGTGGTGGTTTCCCTTGTATTCAGTGTAGTTCCCGACTGGGCTGCTTTGGCTAAGGGTGCTCTTGCAGTTGCTCCTATGTACTGGGCTGTTGGAATTATTGAGGTTATTACATATGTTCCTATGCTTGGTGCCGGTGGTGCATACCTTTCCTTTGTAACAGGTAATATTTCAAATCTTAAGCTCCCCTGTGCCCTTGACGCTATGGAAAAGGCTGATGTAAAGCCCAACTCCGAGGAGGGCGAGATTATATCAACTATTTCAATTGCTGTTTCCAGCATTGTAACAACTGTAATTGTAATTCTCGGTGTAATTCTTATTATTCCATTGACCCCCGTGTTGGAATCTCCGGTGCTCAAGCCTGCCTTTGCACAGATGCTCCCGGCACTTTTTGGCGGTCTTGGAGTGGTATTTATATCAAAGAATGTAAAGCTGTCAATAGCTCCTATAATTCTTATGCTGGCACTCTTTATTACAATTCCCGCACTCAACTCAGGCACTGTTGGAATTATGGTTCCTGTTGGAGTTGTATTCACTCTTATTGTTGCAAGAATTATGTATAAGAAGGGAATTATTTAATTCTATTTGAAACGAATAAAACGCACAGGGCGAGGAATTTTCCTCGCCCTGTGGCTGTTTATAAGGCTGTAGCTTAAATAAAAATATAAAATGGTTGTACACGGTCAAGCCTCCCTCTTGGAGGGAGGCTAAGTTTATTTCTTAACAATTCTTCCTCTGCCTCTGAGGAGCATTGTTTTCTCATCCCAAAGATCCTGAGAAAGGTCTACATAGTAGTTATGGGGATTCTCAAAACGGAGCACTTCATCCCACATGGACTCAATCTCATGCTTGCAGTAGTCACGGATTTCGGACACGCTTGGGCACTCGTACACGCATTCGCCGTTTATAAAGATAGGAACAAGGAGCTTTTTCAAGGTGTAATTGGACATTGTCTTCCTCTTCCAGATATGGTTGGGATCGAAAAGCTCATAGTCCTCATTTTCATCAATTACCTCACCGTGTATGGTAAGCAGGTCTGCCTCTACCTTGCCTGTATCCTTGGAGTAGAATCGGTACAGATCCTTAAAGTCGGGGTTGGTAATCTTTACAGCGTTCTCGCTGATTTTAATTTTAGGAGTGATATTGCCGTCCTTGTCCTCAACGGCACAAAGCTTATATACACAGCCGAAAACAGGCTCACTCTTAGAGGTGATTAGTCTCTCACCAACGCCAAAGGCATCAACCTGTGCACCCTGCATAATAATATCTCGGATAATATACTCGTCAAGAGAGTTGGAAACAAGAATTTTAACATCTGTAAGCCCTGCCTCGTCAAGACGCTTACGGCATTTCTTGGAGAGGTAGGTAATATCTCCCGAGTCAAGACGGATGGCAGCACGCTTTATCTGCTCGGGGGTCAGCACTTCCTTAAATACCTTAATAGCGTTGGGAAGACCGCTTTCAAGAACGCTGTAGGTATCTATAAGAAGAGTAGCATTGTTGGGATAAAGCTCGCAGTAGGTCTTAAATGCCTCGTACTCGGAGTCAAACATCTGTACCCAGGCGTGTGCCATGGTTCCACCTGCGGGAATACCGAACATCTGCTCTGCAATTGTACAGGCTGTGGAATTACATCCACCGATATATGCAGCTCTTGCACCGTAAATAGCAGCATCGGGACCGTGGGCACGACGGGAGCCAAACTCAGACACAGCCCTGCCGTTAGCTGCACGGACTATTCTTGATGCCTTAGTTGCCATCAGGCACTGATGGTTGAATATAAGGAGCACAAAGGTTTCAATAAACTGTGCCTCGGGTGCAGGTGCACGGACAGTCATAATTGGCTCGTGGGGGAATACAACAGTTCCCTCGGGCACAGCCCAAATATCTCCCGTAAAACGGAAGTCCTTAAGATAAGAGAGAAATTCCTCGTCAAATATATTCTTCCTACGGAGGCATTCGATATCCTCCTCGGAGAAGTGGACGGATTTTACATATTCTATAATCTGCTCAAGACCTGCGGCAATAGCATATCCACCACCGTCGGGAACCTTACGGAAGAAAACATCGAAGTATGCTATCTGGTCCTTAAGACCGGAGTTGAGATATCCGTTTGCCATAGTAAGCTCATAAAAATCGCAGAGCAGTGTCAGATGTCTTTTGCTTATATCCATAATTTTGCCTCCAAAATACAGTTTATGACTTGAATTTTTTTCTCTATAATAATATAATAGAATAAAATAGCGTCAATTTCAAGTGCTTTTCCAAAAAATACTATCAAATAAAGTAAAAGGAGAATAAAATGATAGCGTTATACATAGCCCTGGGAATTATAGCATTGCTTCTTGCGATTATAATTATCCGAACTTTAACCTTTAAGCCTAAAAAACCTTGCTCCATAGACACGGAGGAGGTAATATTTGATAAGCAGAAATCAATAGAAAGATTGCAGACCCTTGTAAAATTCAGGACCGTATCCTCTCATAATCCCCAGCTTGAGGACGATAATGAATTTGAGGGGCTCATAGCCAAGCTCCCCGAGCTTTACCCCAATGTGTTTGCAAAATGTCAGTTTACAAGACTCCCGGACAGGGCACTCCTATTCAAGTGGGAGGGCAAGGACCATAGCGAGGCATCGGTTATGATGGCACACTATGATGTTGTCCCAGTGGATGAGGAAAAATGGGAAAAGCCCCCCTTTGACGGAATAATAGAAAACGGTGTTTTATGGGGTCGTGGAACTCTTGATACAAAGGCAACCTTTAACGGTGCGTTATCGGGTGCAGATGCTCTTATTGAGCAGGGCTTCATCCCTGAGAGGGACATTTATTTTGCCTTCTCCGGCGGTGAGGAGGTAAACGGTAAGGGTGCTGTAAATATAGTTGACTATTTTGTGGAAAACAATATAAAAATAGGTCTTGTCCTTGATGAGGGCGGTGCCGTTGTGGAAAATGTATTCCCCGGAGTTAAGGCTCCCTGTGGTGTAATAGGTATTGCAGAAAAGGGACTTATGGATGTAAGATACCGTGTCACCACTAACGGTGGACATGCCTCAGCTCCTGCTCCTCACACCCCTGTGGGATTGCTCTCTCAGGCGTGCTGTAATATGGAAAAGAAGCCCTTTAAGTCCCATTTGACTGCCCCCGTGGCTGAAATGTTTGATACCTTGGGCAGACACTCCACCTTTGTATATAGGATGATATTCTCCAATCTCTGGTGCTTTGGCTGGCTTCTTGACAGAATTTGCAAGAAGAGTGGAGGAGAGGTAAACGCACTTATGCGTACTACCGTAGCCTTTACACAAATGCAGGGAAGCAATGCATCAAATGTAGTACCTACAGATGCTACAATGGTTTCAAATATCCGTCTTAATCCCATGGATACTATGGAGAGTGCAAAAAAATATATTGAGAAAACAGTTAACAACAAGGATGTGGAAATAGATGTCCTTTACGGCATTGATCCCAGCCGTATTTCAGAAACAAAATGCGACGAGTACAGAAAGGTAGAAAGGGCGGTAGCCTCCACTTGGAGGGGAGCTCTTGTATCTCCGTATCTTATGGTACAGTGCTCCGACTCCCGTCACTACGGCAGAATAAGTGATAGGGTATATCGCTTTAGTGCCATGGCTCTTACAGGTGAGGAAAGACGGACTATCCACGGCAACAACGAGAGAATCACTCTCGATGCAATTACAAGGGCTGTTGAGTTCTATATCAGATTGCTTAAGCAATGTTAAAACAAGTGTAAATAAGGAGAAAAGCTATGATTTTTGAAAACAAGGACAAAATTGTATTTACAGGTGACTCAGTAACCGACGCAGGAAGAAAGCGTCCTGTGGGTGAGGGACTATGGGAGGGTCTTGGCACAGGATATGTTCGTGCTGTGGATTCTATGCTTGCAGTTATTTATCCCGAAATAATGCTCCACATTGCAAATACAGGTACAAGTGGTGCTGCGAGCTGTGATATGCTTGCAAGATGGGATACCGATGTTATGGCACTTAAGCCCGACTGGGTTTTCCTTATGATAGGAGCAAATGATGTTTGGCGTCAGTTCGATGAGCCCAATCTTGATAATGACAGATATATGCCTGAGGAATACAGGGCAAATCTTGAAAAAATGGTATCACAGACAATGCCCACAGTTAAGGGTATGTTCCTCCTTTCTCCCTTCTATATGGAAGCAAACGATAATGACCCTATGAAGAAGAGAATGGTGGAATACGCAAATATCTCCAAGGAAGTGGCTGAAAAATACGGTGCTAAGTACATAGACCTTCAGTCAGAGTTCAACGCACATCTTGAGCATCGCTATCCTGCATATATCTCCTGGGACCGTGTACATCCGGGCTGGGTAGGAGCTATGATAATCGCCCGTAAAATCCTTAAGGAAATCGGTGCAAAGCCCTTATATTAAAAATCTTCACAAAAAATACCACCCTGTGTTTAATTTCACAGGGTGGTTTTTATGTAACAAATATAATAAATAGCAGGCTAAAAGGTGCTAATGGTCATTGCTTTATATAAGAAACGAAAACAAAACTATCTCATATCATATTTATTTAATATAGACTATGTCAAAGTATTTATGCAGAAATTTAGAAAATCTTTTTCCGTGTAAAATAGGCGTTCTTATTTTCATAAAGTATTTATCAGTAAAGCAACCTATGATTGAAAAAATAAGGCTGATAATTCCACAGAAAAAACAGGTAGCGGAAAATAAAAGATATTTAAGTATTCCGACAAATTCTCTGAATGACATATCATATCCCTCTTTGCTTTCTTTAGTTTCGTAATGACCTATAACTGTGCCGTCTTCCCAAAATATATCGTGCTTTACTTTCTCTTCATATAGATAAGATGTTCCATCTCCACATGGTATGGGGTCAATACCTGTCTTTTTGAACGATTCTAAAATCATAAATGGTACTATGGATACTGAAAATGCCAAAATAGAGTATATTATTCCTACAAACGCAAGAAGAACCCATTCTCCGTTTTCGCCATAAATTCCTGCTATAACAGTATATATAATCCAAAACATCCAAAATCCACCGGTTGCAGTAATGAGTGCTTTAAGTGGTAATACTAATATTTGCTTGAATACTGCTAAAATTTTTCTCATTATTTTCATATAATTCTCCTATGACTCATATATGCTAAATTATATCACATTTGTGAACTGTTGTCAACCCTTATTAAAACTATAATGCTTTTCAAAAGTGTAGTATAATATAATAAAGGCGGTGATAATAATGGATAGTCTGAAACGAATAAGGGAGTTATTGGATGAAAGAAAAATGACTATGTACCAGCTTTCGCAAAGGGCAGGTATTCCACAGTCCACACTTTCTAATCTTTTTTTGAGAAATAATGCACCAACCTTACCAACTCTGGAAAAAATATGTAATGCCCTTGATATAACCGTCTGTGATTTTTTTAAGACGGATGAGGAAGCTATCAATGAAAGTGATTTTATTGAGGAATGGAACAGGCTGTCCGTTGAAGAAAAAAGAACAGTTTATAAAATGATGAAATTACTTAACAATAAAAAATAAGACTGCTACACTAAAGGGTAGCAGTCTTTTGATTTATAGCTTATTTCATTCTCTGTCCTACGGCATATCCACAGTACTCGTCGAGGAAGTCCTCGGCACATTTACGCATTACTACGGATATTTTATCGTCACGGAAGGCAAAGGTCATATTGCAGGTTCCAAGATATCTGTCTATTATCTGTACATATATCATTATCTTTTGGTCGTCAAGCCATGTGGCAGATACGGCACTGTCGTACATAAAGCCGTCCCTTGTACGGATTCCTCCCACCTCGTTTGAATATCCCAGCTGAGGGAATTTTCCAAAACGGTTTTTGTTTATACAGAAGGGGAGCTCCTTGTATCCCTGGGCGTTTATGTAGCAGAGCTTTCCACACTCGGGAGTGGAAAACTCAAATCTTATTTCCGAGATACCCATTTTATTGCTTTCCAGAATGTAGGTAGCACCGTTAATTTTATTTCTTGTAGGGGAGTCGCTGTTTCCCGTTAAGGCAAAGAGAGCTCTTGTGGAGGTAAGCCCCTCAAGACACGCATATGCTCCCTTATCCTCGGGTATCGGTACAGGGCTCATATCATCCATAATAAGCTCAAAGAAGTGATTTATGATGTACTCTCTTGCAGTACCGTCATCACCCTGGCAGTCGGCAGTGCAGACAAAAATCACATCATCATCGGGCAGACATACGGTAAGCTCATTACCCATGCCCACAAAGGCAAAGCCGTTTCTTTCACTTCTCCATATCTGGTATCCGTATCCGTGGTGGAACGCCATAGTTCTGGGACCCTCACGGTTGTCAACCACCTTTGAGGTAGCTTCCCTAAGATAAGCCTCGTTCATCAGGCGTTTGCCGTTCCATACTCCGTAATTCATAACAAAACGGGCAAAGGACATAATATCCCTGGGAGTGCATATCATAGCCGAGTCTCCCCAGCTTTCTCCTGTGGGTACCTTAAGCACAGTTGCATCCTTGAATGTACCGAGGTGTGAAAAAATCTTCCTATTAAGATAATCAAAAAGAGTAGTACCCGAAAGCTTTTCAACCAGGGAGCTGAGTATCTGTGAGCCCTGGCTGTCGTATTCCCAAAGGGTTGCAGGATATCGGTCCATATCTCTGTATCCGTTAAAATACAGGTGCACTCTGTCCATATCGGCATTACCAAACCAGCCCTCACCGTAGCCAACTGTACTCATAGTCAGCATATCACGGATCGTCTGGCACTTCATAGTGTCGGGCAGCTCCTTGTCTATCTTCTCGGGAAAATGATCTGCAATTTTATCGTTAAGCGTCAGCTTTCCTTCTTCTATAAGAAGTCCTATGGCAACGGAAACAAAGCTTTTTGTCTGTGAGTACATTCTGTGAGTTGTGTCCCTGTCAAAGGGAGCATAGTAGCACTCACAAAAGAGGCTGTCTCCCTTCATCATAAGAACGCTGTGCATAGGGATTCCCCTACGGTCAAGCAATTCAAGATATCTTTTAACCGAGGAGCTTTTTACTCCTGCTGCCTCGGGAGTGATTTTATCAAAAAGCATAATTTTTCTCCTTTTGTAAATGTAATTTACATACCTCAAATATATGATATCACTTTATAAGTCCTGTTGCAATAGCTTTTAAGCTATTGTTTTTTATTTTTTCGCCTGCAAAAAAATTTCAAATTTGCAAAAAGTCTATCCTTGGCTCCATCCCCGATGGAGCCGGTACTATGGTGACTGAGGGAGTACAATTATATCAAAAAACTCGTAAATTTTACTCTGCAAAAAAAATTCAAATTTGCAAAAAGTCTATCCTTGGCTCCATCCCCGAGGGAGCTGGCACCTATGGTGACTGAGGGAGTACAATTATATCAAAAAACTCGTAAATTTCAGCCTGCAAAAAAATTTTTAAATTTGCAAAAAGTCTAACGGTCACTAACGGTTTGTTTGTGCAATAATAGAGTTGCAGGGAGGCAAGAGAACACAAAACGAAAGGCGATCAAAGGAGAGTATCTGAGTGTCGCAAAGGCAAAAATCGGAAAGAAAGGAGACAATATGGCTGAGAGAAAATCAGGCAAGAGACTGACAAAAAAGCGAATCGAAAAATATAAGGAGCAATACAGCCTTGAGGCTATGGAAATAGCAGGCTTGGCTCAGACGCTTATAAAGCGAAGAATTGAAAGAGCAATTTTGTGCGAGGAGGAGCTTGATAGATTTATGGAGGAGCTTTTACGCCACGCCGAGGTGTCGGGAGATAAGGCTAAAAGCAGGGCTATAATATCTAAATTTGAAGCCCTTAAAATAGAGGACCTTACAAAGCTGTCCTCCGTTATGAAGGCTATGAACGATAAGGATATACTTAGCTCACAGGAGGATAAAACCGAGGACGAAAAAATAGTTCAGCTTAAATTTGAGGATTTATACGATGAATAGGAAAGAGGCTTCTACTATCGAAGACTGCAAAACCGCAGACAGGAGTTTTGCAATCGGAGAGGGTGAAAGAATGATACGGGAGCTTGTCCGTAAAAGAAAAACAGCGTGGGAGAAGAAAAGGGACCTGCACCTTGACCGAAGGATATGCAAGGATAACGCAGACATTATCCTTGACACACCGACCCTTCGGGAGACGGTGATAAAAAAGCCCTATCTCCTTATAGAATGTTGCTTTTCTCTTGTGGATAAGCAAAAAAGGGATTGCCCCTTCCTATTTAACAGGGTACAGGCAGATTTTATATCAAGGCTTGAAAAAAGAGAGAAGGGACGCCCGTTTTTCATATTAAAGGGCAGACAGCAGGGATTTACTACGCTGATAACTGCCATACAGCTTTCCTATTCTATTGTAAAAAGGAATTTTAGTGGCTTTACCGTTGCTGACAGGGACGATAATGTAAAAACCATTTTTCTTGACAAGGCTAAGGTGATGTATTCCCGTTTGCCCAAGAGATTGAAGCCCACAGAAAAATTCAATTCCTCAAACGAGCTTTATTTTGATAAGCTCAATTCCTCCTGGCGTGTTGCCTGTGCCTCTGAAAATATAGGAAGGAGCAGAACCCTGTCCTTCGTACACTATTCTGAGGCGTCCTTTTTCAAATGCTCCCTGTCCTCCCTGCAAAAATCCGTACAGGAGACCTTAGTGCCCGATGCTATATGCATCTATGAGACTACAGCCAACGGCTATGGCGACGCCAAGGAGCTGTGGGACTCGGGCATTTGCGAAAATCTGTTTTACGGGTGGTGGCTGTCCGACGAGTATAAATGCTCCTCCCCCTCGGAAAAGCTCCCGGATTCCCGGCTACGGGAAAGACTTAACAGCCTTCATAAAATGGGTATACCTCAGGAGAGCATCAACTGGTACGAACGGAAGTATCACGGATATATCGACCCCTTAGCCATAAGGCAGGAGTACCCCTGCTCCCCCGAGGAGGCGTTTATATCCTGTGGCGACAGCATATTCAATGTAGATGATATATCGGAGCAGTTAAGGCAGGAAATCCCACACACCCTCGGGTATTTTTCCTACGAAAGGGAAAGCCTCCCTGTTACTGACCCCTACGGAAGAATACTGTATCACAGGGTTGCTCTTAAGAATATACGCTTTGTAAGGAGTGATGAGGGCTACATAAGGATAGTGGAGGAGCCCTATTTCAAAAGAGAAAAGGGCTATACGGAGTACAAGCCCTATGTAATAGGTGCCGATACAGCGGGAACGGGAGATGACTATTTTACAGCAAAGGTAATAGACAATACAAACGGACGCTGTGTGGCAACCCTTCGCAGACAAAGGATGGATGAGGATTTGTTTTCTGAACAGCTATACTGCCTCGGTATCTTCTACAACGAGGCACTCCTTGCCATAGAAACCAATTATTCACGCCATCCTGTCCGTGTCCTTAAGGGTCTTGGATATCCTAATATCTACTCTGCAAATACGGATGAATACACAGGCTTTCTTACTACATCTGTTACAAGACCGTTAATAATTGCCAACCTTGTGTCGGTAATGCGAGATAACATAGAGCTTGAAACAGATAGGGATACCCTTCTTGAAATGGTGGATTTTGTAAGACATCCGAGTGGAAAGCCACAGGCATCTCAGGGAAAGCACGATGACCTCGTAATGGCATCTGCCATTGCCAGATATGTTGCACTTGGCTATGACAATACGGTTATTTGCAGACAGGAGAGAGTAAATCCCCTTTCCCGTATGTTCAATATAGAGGGGGAGGAGAACAAAAATACTTATATGGAGTGGTAAAAATGTTATTTTCAAAATTAAAGAAACAAATAGGCTCCTTAGAGAGCAGAATTGACCGTCTGGAGGAGGAAGTGAGAGAGCTTGTACTCCTCGGAAATAAAAAAACAGACACACAGGGCAGGGAAATAAGCTGTGCCGAGCTTATTGACGAGTGGGTAAACGGAGGTGAGGGCAAGTGACAAGAGAGGAAATGGCTAAGGAGATATGGCGTAAATATGAGGATGCCCTGTCACTCCAGACCTCTATGGGACTAAGAAAAAGCATTCCCGAATATGTGGACTTTTTCGAGGGAAGACAGTGGCCTGCTCCCACAAGAAACACCAAAAATCTCCCACGCCCGGTAATAAATATCGTGAAAATGATATGCAGACTGAAAAAGAGTGCCATTCTTTCATCCCCTGTTAGGATTATTTATAAATGCAGGGATAAAAGGATAGATATCGACACCTTCAATGAGTTTTCGTCATTTATTCTCAAGGAAATCGACCAGGATGCCCTTGATAAGATCGCCATAGATGACGCTACAAAGAAGGGCTCTTATTTCTACCATTATTACTGGGATACGGAGAATGTATATGAGGACGATGTAAACGGAGGACACCTACGCTGTGAGCTTATTGACCCACTTAATATTTTCTTTGAAAACCCCTGTGAGCTTGATGAGCAGAAGCAGAAGTGGATAATCATTGCTACAAGGGAAAGAGTGGAGGATGTACGCAAAATTGCAGAAACGGGTGTAAATATTTCCGACATTATGCCCGATGATTCACCTACTGCATATCAGGACGGTGAGGAAAAGAACGGACTTTGTACCGTGCTTACGATGTATCATAGGGTGAGGGGAGAGGTCTTTTGTACAAGAAGTGTAAAGGGCACGGTTATACGAGGCAGCTTTCCCATAACTCCGGGTACAGCCCTTGCCCTCAGCACAGGTGAGGCAGAAGTCGGAAACGGAAAACGGAGACCTGTGGCAACGCTTTATCCCATTGTATGTGGGTATTACGAGAAAAAGGACAGGAGCATATACGGACTTAGCGAGGTAGAGGGGCTTATCCCTAATCAAAAGGCTATTAACTTCAATATTGCAATGTCCCTGCTCAATGCCCAGGAGGTAGCGTGGGGTAAGTATATAGCGTTACCCGGTGCTCTTAAGGGTCAGACCATCAACAACGCCCCGGGACAGGTGCTTATAGATTATTCCGGCACAGGAAACGGAATCAAGAAAATGCAGGAGAACTATATGCAGTCCTTCCCCGTGGAGCTTGTAAAGACCATTACCGACCTTACAAGAAGTGTAACGGGCACCTCGGAGTTTATGACCGGTGAGGTGGTAGGCTCCGGAATGTCCGGTACAGCAATTGCAAGGCTCCAATCCCAGGCACAGCTTCCTATTGAGGATCTACGGGCTTTGTTTATGAGTGTAAAGCGTAAGCAGGGTAGGGTACTTGCCCAGTTTTACAAGCTGTTTTACCGAAATATGGATTTCATAACAGAAAATAAGGACGGCGATGATGCAATAAGGTCCTTTTGCTCCCGTGATTATGAAAATGCTGATTTTGAGGTCCTTGTGGAAACTGTATCGGGTGTCAATGCATCTGTTGCAGGAGATATCAGTATGCTTGACACAGTTCTTAAGCACGGTAGCATATCCTTGGAATCCTATATCAGTGCCTATCCCGACGATGCCCTTACAAACAAGCAGAAAATACTGGAGCTTGTAAGGGCAGAAAGGGTGAGAGAGGATTCCTCTCTTCAGGCTCAGGTAGACAGCCTAAGTATGCAGCTTAAAAAAGCAACGGAAACAATTAAGGAGCAGGAGGCAACAGTATCCCAGGTTGTTTCTATCATAAACGAAAACAAAACGCTGAAGCAATTTATTTCAAAGGAGTATGCAGATGGAAAATAATATACTTGGGCTGGAGGAATTTGCCTCCGAGTATCCCGATGTAAATGTGGAGGAGCTTCTGAATGATGAGAGCTTTTCCGATTATGCCGAGGGAAGATTGGAGAGCACTCCCATTTCCACGGTTTATAAAAAATATGAGACGCTTACAAAAAAGCTTGCCGTAAGAGAAAGAGAAAAGCTGACAGGAGCCCTTGCAAATAAGCTCTCCTCCGTTGGCTCACTTTCCAACTCCAACCCCTCCGAGGAGCTTTTCTTCACCAAGGAGCAGGTAATGGCTATGAGCAAGAAGGAGATAAGCGTCAACTACGAAAAAATCAGAAAAAGCCAGGAGAAGTGGCGATAATTAAATACAAAAACAAAAATAAAAACAAAAATATTTAATAAGAAAAGGAGAAATTTATTATGGCATATGAGAATTTTATTCCCTCCGTGTGGTCGGAGGCTATTAACAGAGGTCTTGAAAGAGCTTGCGTTTTCGTTCAGGACTGTAACAGACAGTATGAGGGCGATGTTTCCGAAATGGGCGACTCCGTACACATCCTCGGTGTGGGCAGACCCTCTATCAAGACTCTTTCAAGAGAAAACGCAAACGGCGTTATTGACGGTGCAGAGGAGGTAGCGGACAGCTCCGTTATTCTTAACATCAACCAGATTCGCTACTTCAACTACAAGGTCGGCGATATTGACAAGGCTCAGGCAGTTGGTGGCCTTATGGATGCTCTCTCCGAGGAAACAAGCGAGGGCATTGCCAACGCTATGGATACATATGTGGCAGGTCTTGCTACACAGGCAACACCCCTTTACGAGAACGCTGTGGTTGTTACAAAGGATAATGTGCTTGACATCCTCGATGACGCTATCGAAAAGCTCCAGGAGAACGATGTAAACATTGCATCAGGCGTGTCAATTACCATCTCTCCCAAGTTCTATAAGCTCTTTAAGAAGGCGTATATCGGTGCCGACACAGACAACAGCGAGTTCCTTAAAAACGGTATTGTGGCAAGATACGGCTCCGTGCTTATCCGTATGTCCAACAATGTGGCAAGGAGTGATGATACAGAGCACATTATGATAAGAACAAAGCGTGCTATCGCCTTTGTAAATCCTCTCACACACACAGAGGCGTACCGTCCCGAGAACTCCTTTGCCGATGCTGTAAAGGGCTTCGTCCTCTTCGACGGTAAGATCGTTCGTCCTACTGAGATTATCAGCATCAATGTTAAGTACGCTTAATAAGAACGGTGAAAGGAGTCCCACGAGGGAACACTTAGTATTGCATAATCAATTAAATCAGCCTTACTAAGGGCAAGGCTGACACAAAGGCTAATAGGGCACTTGATAACAAGTGCCCTATTAAGAAAGGAGAAAAATGAAATTAGGAGAAATAAAATTAGAGACCCTGTATCTGTGCTTTGCTACTCCGGAGCTTAGTATAGATACGGAGGATGCAACTGTTTTTTCGGATACTCTTAATGCATTGAAGAGTGATTCGAATTATTCCGATTATCTTAATGCGTCGGTGGGTGCTATAAACAGGGCATTATCCTATTTTGAACTAAAGGGACTCGTGCCTAAGAAAAGGGTAGAGGTCCCCTTTAACGGCAGTGAGGTAGTAAACGGATGCTTTACTATGGAGCTATCACATATTATCCCCGACTTCTGCTATCTTGTATCCGTTTCGGAAGGTGACTCGGATATTGTATCCTATGTGGAGTATGCACAGGACGGAGCCTTGATAAAGGTTTTTCCCCCAACGGTAGGGAACGGATACACAATACAGTATATCCCCACCCTTGAAAGAATTACCCACACCACAAGTGAAGAATATGATATTCCTCTGCCAAGATACCTGTGCGAGGCAATACCTTATTTTGTAAAAAGTGATATTATGCGTGTGGATAACCCTGAGGAGGCAGAGAGGGCGAGGGAGGAGTTTTATTCCCTTTGCAGGGAAATGCCGATTAACGGAGAGGATAAAATATTTCAGGTAAGGACCCTTTACGGTATGGTGTAGGATATGGGAGCAAGGAACAGATTTATTATTGATGATATAAGAGGAGTTGACCTTACCTCCCATCCTGCCTGTGTACCGAAAAACAGGGCATCGTATATGAAAAATTTTATCATTAAGGACGGAATTAACAGAAAAAGACAGGGCTTTTACCAGCTTTACCGATTTCTTGACGGGGAGGATAAGCCACAGACAATAAACGGAATACATATCTATTATAACAAAAACGGAGAGGAGGAGCTCCTTATTCACGCAGGGAGTGGCTTTTATCGGGAAAACGGAGAGCCTATTCCCTCGGAGGTGGGGATATCAGATGCTCCTTCGTCCTTCTTGAATGTAAACGGAAACGGATATATCATAGGATGCTCTGCACTCTGTGTTTATAACGGAGAGAAAATTACCGTACCCTCCTGTTATGTACCTACCGTGTATCGGGGATACGACAGTATAATGAAGCTTGATGAGGATAATGAGCCCCCTAATCTTCTGACGGATAAAAGACGGGCAGTATATTCGGGAAAGCCGTATGAGGGAAATAAGCGAGCCGTATTTACATTCCCCAAGGAGATAAATTGGAATAAGGAGGTTACTGTGTCGGTGCAGATATCTCCCGGACATAATAAGATGCAGATTATGAAGGGTGATGACTTTGATAATGACGCCGACCCCCAAATCTCCTTCCCTATTACTGCCGTATTCCCGGTTGAAATAGGAGAAAAGGGAGAAACGGTAATAGAGTGTCCATCCTTTGAATGGAATGGAGAGCAGCTGTATATCTTCGATGAAAACGAGATACCCACAGGCAGATTTCCCACCGTCAGTATAATGTGGGAGGGAAGAGCCTTTACCTTTAATTTCGACACCTCCCCCGCCATAGACGGAGAATTTAACATTATTGTTGAATACTGTGGAGGTGAGGACAGCACAGAAAAGAAAATAAACAGCTGTACTATGGGAGAGGTTGTGCAGGATAACAGAGGGGGCACCCGTATTGCTCTTGCCGGCAGCGGGGAGCATCCTGATGCCTTATATTATTCTGACAGCTTTGAGCTTATGGGAGCATCCTATTTCCCGTCAGTCTGCTCGGTAAGGGTCGGAGAGAGTGACAAAATAACCTCAATTGTCAAATTAAGCGACACATACCTGGGAGTTTTTAAGAGGGATAGATTTTATCGCTACGCCATTTATCACTATCCGGGAGCAAAGGAGCCCACAGAAAGGTACTATATTAACGGTTATGAGGGCAGAGACAGGCACGGCTGTATAAATAATTTCTCACAGGGCAGACAGGGAGGAGATATTCTTGTTTTTGACGGTGAGGGAGTATACGGAATAGAGGAAATCAGTGCCGAGACGGATAAGACCTTTCTTTCCTTAAGAAGTCTCAATGTGGAAAAGGGGATAAGGAGCCACAGCGTGGAGGAAAAGCGTCGTGCCCGTGCCTGTATGCACGATGGCAGATATATGCTGTTTATAGGTGGCAAAATATATATCGCCGATACAAGGTATACCTTCTCGGAGGGTGGGTCCCATCAGTATGAATGGTGGCTGTGGACAGGACCGGATGCCACCTGTGTCATATCCCATAACGGAAGACTGCTTATAGGGGATGATAGGGGAGGTGTTTATACTCTTGGCAAGGATTACAGGGATATAAGCATAATAAAAAACCCGAGGGACGGGGATATTATTTATTTACCCGAGGACGGTGTATTTGTTATCAGCAGAGATATTGATATTCCCGAGGATGCCCATATGACCCTGTACGGAGTATGCACTCTTATGTCAACGGCAGAGTATGAAATAACAGAGCACGAGGGGGATAGAGTATGTATTGCCCCGACTGTTGGCAACAGGCGTGTAAAAAACGGAGCAAAAATCCTTGCAGAAACAGAGGTTAAAGGGGATTTTGACTGTTATATAGGGATCCTTTATGATGATGGGGAATACGGTAGATTCACCGTAGTGGACGGGACAGGAGAGCCGATACCCAAATCGGAGCTTGGAAATATAGGAAATATCTATATTTATGAAAGCAAGGAGACGGAATTTGAGCTCAGGCAGGTGGAGGGTGGATATGCCACATATCTTGATAATGACAGGATATATTGGAAAAATACATACACACCCCGGGACATTTCAATTATAAAATGGACTCCTGTGGAGGCAGAATATATATCTCCCATGCTGGATCTTGATCACAGCGACAGGACAAAGACACTGTACAGGCTGGGCATATCCAACGAGACTGTAAGCTCCCGTCATATTCGCTTTGGATATGAGACAAGAAAGAGAGCTATGGATAATATAGGAGGTACAGAGGGCTTTGATTTTCATCTCTTCGACTTCGATAGCCTGTCCTTCGACATTCCCTTTGCCAAAACTCTGGAAAAAAGAGTTTATGAAAGAAATTTCAACTACATTATCCTGAGGGTATCATCCTCGGGAAATGAGGACTGTGCCATAAGACAGCTTTATGGCGTATATACACTGAACAATAACATACAAGGAGTGAGATAATGGAAGAAAGAAAGCTTATAACAGACGGGGAGCTTGAGAGGATAATGCTATCCTCAGCAAGAAGCCTGCCGGACTCACCGAGTGAAAGGGGAATACGCCCAGCCCAGATAAAAAGGGCACTATCCGAGCCTGTAAGGATTCTTTGCACCCTTCTTAACAG
>JAFTOG010000002.1 GCA_017451485.1 Clostridia bacterium
GAACCAGCTCCTTGCCGTGAGCAAGGAGGCATGTCGAAAGTGCTTCCTTATCAACACAAAAAGGACACCGTACGGTGTCCTTTTTGTGTTGATAAGGAAGCACTTTCGACATGCCTCCTTGCTCACGGCAAGGAGCTGGTTCGTTCTTTTTCGAGATAGCCGTTCTCTGCTTGCAAGGATAAGGCTCGAGAAAAAGCCTCACGCAGTGAGAATCCATATGCTTCCCCCACCAAAAAATTCGGCAAGTTTCGACTTGCCGAATTTTTTTATTCAAGCCGCAGGCTTGGCATATCATCGCCGCACGAAGTGTGGTGTATATCATCAAGGGCTGTGTACCGCCCTTGTATCTCATCACGCACCGGCGTGCATCTTACCTACGGCTTGATGATATACAACACTTTATGTTGATGATATACAAGGCTTACGCCTTGATGGTATACACGCCTTTGGCGTGATTAGGATGCGTGGGTTCAAGTCTATATGAAAACTCATAGAAATATTTTTTATCTCCATTCACAACACAAAAAGGACACCATTGGGCTACCTACCATAAAGCATTATTTTGTTAAAAATGCAAAATAATGCTCCATTCTTTCTTTGTAACACAACTAACAGTTGAAATAAATCCAAATAATTGTATCTGGACTTTGAAAGAAATTATGCTATAATATAAGCAGAACCGGTTCAGACAATAATTACTGGAGGTCTTTTATGGACAATCGTTTTTCTAACAATTTTAAGGAACTTCGCAAATTGCAAGAATTAACTCAAGAGCAGGTCGCAGAAATGCTTGGTGTTACATCTCAAGCAATCAGCAAATGGGAGTGCGGAACTTCGTATCCCGACATTGAAATGCTCCCCATTATAGCTAATATTTTCAAGGTATCTACCGATTATCTTTTGGGGGTGGATATAACCAAACAAGAAAAGGATATTCTTGAAACTATCGAAAAAGCCAAAGCGTTATGTGATAATAACAAATATACTGACGCTGTTACCATGCTTCGCAATGCTTTAATTCAGTATCCCTCAAGCTGCGATATTATGTATTGGCTGGCTTGGAGTTTGAGGGGTACAATTAAAGAGCATCCCGAGCACGAACAGGAAGCAATCAATATTTACCGACGTATTTTGAATATTTCCAAAAATTCCGAACTTATATGTAAGGTAACACGAGATTTGGCATACTGCTATTATACTCTCGGAGATGTGCAGACTGCAAAAGCTTATATTGATATGCTCCCTTCCTTTGAAGTGTGCCGTGAATACAATCTTGGCAGAAGCAATGTTTTAAGTGACAAAGATTTGGCTGATGCTCTTCAAAAAAATATTCGGCTGTATGCAACAGCCATTCAAGAGTGTCTTGAATATTTTGCCAATGAAAAAATTTTGACAGAAGCTGAAAAGTTTCCGTATTCTACACAGAGAGCAACAAAGAGTTTGGAAAGTATCAAAGAATTTCTTAAATAATTCCCCGCCCCGCCTCGTGCGGGGCTTCGCTTTTGTGACCTCAAAAGCAGTGCTTGTCAGGAAAAGTAGACGGACTTTCGGGACGCACAAAACAAGCCTTCCCCAGCGGGGAAAGGTGGCAGTCGAAGGCTGACAGATGAGGTGTTATAAGCTCAAAGCAACTCCTCATCCACCGCTATTGCGGTCCCCCTTCTCCCACAGGAGAAGGCTCATTTCCGCCCGACAGTACACTTATAAAGTGTAAAACACACTATACCTTGCAGTGCAAGGAGTGTCAAAAGGTGTACGGACGATTGTTCGTACTCCTTTTGATTTTTCGGCAGGTAGAACCTGCTTTATGGAAGGTGTCCCTTTGGTGTCCTTTTTGTGTAAAAAGTAAATCCAATATTAACAATATATTTAATTTTTATTTTCCCTTCACCTTAATGTGAAGGCAGAGTGGTGTACAGCTCTCTTCGTATTCAGGGCTATCTGTGGTTTTTATTCCCCCAAAAAATAAAGTCGCTTGGCACGCCCAAGCGACTTTTATGTTTTTATTTAAGCTTAACTCCCAGTGCCTGTCCCATCAAGACATCCACTTCCTCACCCTTTTCTGTGGCGATAAAGTACTTTTCATCAATCTGAGCCTTGTCCTTTTCAAGGAAGACTACTATTGTGGAGCCACCGTAAAGGAACATTCCTTTTTCCTCTCCACGGGTGTGGACGCCATCTCTGTGGTGGTTTTTTATCTTGCCCACCAGCATAGCTCCAACCTCCATCTGGGTTACATCTCCAAAGTTTTCTGTGCTCATAACGGTATACTCACGGCAGTTACGCTTAAACACGGGAAGTGCCTCCAGTGCTATGGGGCGTACTGTATGAAGCTTACCCTTTATAAACACATTATCCCCTTTTTCGCAATTATCAAGGTATATGTATCTATGATAATGAGTTACACACAGACGGAACACTAAGCATATGCCGTCCTCGTATTTCTTAGCTATCTCCCCGTTTTCAAAAAGATCCTTTACGGAATAGATGCTATCCTTTATATTAAGCCTTGTGTCCTTGTCGATTCTGTAAGCGGACAAAAGTGCGTCGCAGGGGGAGATAAATACATCTCCGTCCATTTCAATAGGACGCCTGTCCTCCTTTATTTTTCTTGTAAAGCAATCATTAAAGCATTTGAAATTATCGGAGTAGAAATCATCAAGATTTATACCGTTCTTTTTGACAAAGCTCTTTATAAGAGGCTTTGAAAGACGGGAATCCATAAAGCTACCGACAATTTTTGATAATGTTCTTGACGCTGCAACCTTCAAGCAGGCTCTACCGACAAGAGTGTTATACAGAAATCTTAAGCCAAGGCTTTCCTTCTTCTGCTTTTTCTTCATATCAGATAAGAAGTGCGTATATCATAAGACCTGCCTCGAGAGCTCCAAAGCCTATCATTCCCAAAAGGATCTTTATACCGGGCTTTCTCAAACGGAACTTTGATATAAATGCGATTCCAACTCCGAGCAACGCACCGAAATAGAAAAGTGTAAAGTCTATCTTAGCAAGCTTTTCCACAATAAGAACTATTGCAAGTGCTGCGGGAAGGATCATTGAGCCTAATGTAATGGGCAAGCCGAGATAATATTTTCTCGCACCCTCTCCGTTTGCCTGTCTTTCCTCCTCGGTTACATTAAAGTATGCAAGACGGATAAGTCCGGCAAGTACAAAGAATGCCATTATTGCAAAGCATATAATCGAATATACAAGGTCTATACCGTTTGTACCGAACTGATATATTTCAGAACGGAATACAAGGGCTGCACCGATACAAGCAGGCAATACGCCAAAGGCAACTATATCGGAAAGAGAGTCTATTTGAATACCGTATTTACATTCCTCTGTGGTCCTGTTCTTCTTTGTTCTTGCTACTCTGCCGTCAAAGGCGTCGCAAAGAGCACAGAAAAGCATAAAGAACATACCGATAAAGGGATGACCTGTTCCCGTAAGGGAAATAACAATACCTGTAGTTGCAGATGCGAGGGAAAGATATGTGAGTAAAACGGTGTAGTTATAATAACCTATCATTTTTGATTCTCCTGATCTGTATTTTTTATCTTTTTTTGTTTTCTTAATGCTATAACCTTATAGGATATCAATCTGACAATAAGTGAAATGCCACATATTATTACACAGCTGTAGAAGGATATTCCACGGCTGACCAGATTAAGATTGAGAGCTACCGTCTCGCTAAAGCCTATTGCACTGAAGGCACATATAAGCATATAGTCCGAAATGCCCATAGCTCCGGGTATGGGAAGCACATTGGTGCCAAGTATAACCATACATTGACATACTGCTATATCCCAGCACATCTTGAAATCTCCACCGGATGCCATAAACACACATACCGTAACCAGAATTACCGATACTCTTTGCAGTATGTTAAACAGCAGGGATAAAACTATGCTCTTCTGCTTACCCTTAAGCTGTTCTACATATCCGTTATAGGACTTTATGGAGCATGCCAGCTTTTCTCTTTTTCTGTCCACATTTCTGATTATATGTAGCTTTGATAAAAGGGTCAGGCATGCATTACCGATCTTTGACAGTATATGACTCTTGAAAAGAATCATTATAAAGAATATAGCAAGGCTTACAAGACATATACTGCCTACTATAATAAGCACCTTGCCAACCACGGGAAAGCCGAGAAATATGCCGGGGCGTACTATAAAGCTGACAGTACCTATTATCAGTATGGCAAAGGTGTACATAACCAGATTTAGAATAAGGGCAACCGTGGTTACAGCACCGGGAATGCCGTCCTTCATCATAAAATAAGCACTGGCAGGCTGTCCGCCTGTGGCTGATGGAGTGATTGCCGAAAAGTATATATCACTTGAAGAGTATATAAGTCCCCTGTGTATAGGAGCCTTATATCCGAAGGATTTTATAATGGTCATAAGTGCCAGAGCCTCAAACAGCACATACGCAAGCATCGCTGCAATAGCAAATGTGATCCACATAGGATTCTGTGCACGGAGGAACCCAATAAAGCTTGCCAGAGTAAAGCCCTCTTGAGAGGTTATTGCCCATACGGTAAGGACGGCTATAGCAACAAAAACCAAAGACCAAAGCATTTTTGTCTTAAGGCTGCTTTGCTTTTTAGCCTTACCACAGTTATCGGTCTGCTCAGTTGTTGCTTCTGTGCCTTCCTTGACTTCATTGTCCATTATATCACCATCCTTCCTCATAATTCGATGAATTAAGTACATACATTTATATTATAACATAAGATTTTTACAATATCAATATTGTTTTCTTATTTTGTTGACTTATTTGTGGCGTTTATTTGGCTTTTATTCTATCCCATTGCTTTACTTTTCTCTTGCAATAGGGAGCTGTTTGTGTTATACTAAATGCAGAAATTAATTTATATGAGGTGCTTTATGAATTTACAGAGCTTTGCTATGGGCCTTGAATTCGGCTCTACAAGAATAAAAGCTATTTTGCTTGATGAAAAGCGTAATGTTATAGCCTCCGGAGGTCACACATGGGAAAACCGTTATGTTGACGGTATCTGGACCTACACAATGGAAGATATTATCGGTGGTCTTCAGGACTGCTACGCTAAAATGCGTGAGGATTTTGAGGGTAAATATGACACAAAGCTTTCTACAATCGGTGCTATCGGTATTTCCGGTATGATGCACGGTTACCTTGCATTTGATAAGGATAACAATCTCCTCGCACCCTTCAGAACCTGGAGAAACACTATTACACAGGTGTCCTCTGAGACTCTTACCAAGGCGTTTAACTCTGCTATCCCCCAAAGATGGAGCATTGCCCACCTTTACAAGGATATTTTAGAGGATGTTCCCTATGTTAAGGATATCACTCACTTTACCACCCTTGCAGGATTTATCCATTGGAAGCTCACCGGCAACAAGGTCCTCGGTATAGGTGAGGCGTCCGGTATGTTCCCCATTGACAGTGCAAAATGCGATTACAGAGACGATTGCCTCGGAATTTTTGCCGATCTTATTAAGGATAAGGGCTACCCCTGGACACTTAAAGAGCTCCTCCCCGGTGTTCTCAATGCAGGTGAGTGTGCAGGCTGCCTTACCGAAGAGGGTGCTATGCTCCTTGACCCCACAGGCACACTTAAGCCCGGAGTTAAATTTGCTCCTCCCGAGGGTGATGCCGGCACCGGTATGACTGCTACCAACTCCGTAAGAGTAGGAACAGGTAATGTATCAGCAGGAACATCAGTATTTGCTATGGTCGTTACAGAAAAAACTCCTAAGCTACATAAGGAAATTAATGTTGTTACAACTCCCGACGGTGCCCCCGTTGCTATGGTTCATTGCTCCAACTGTACCTCCGACTTCAATGCCTGGGCAGGAATGCTTAAGGACTTTGCCGATGCACTTGGCGTTGACATTTCTATGGGTAAAATAATGGACCTCGTATTTGAAAAGGCTCTCGAGGGCAAGACCGACTGCGACGGTATCGTTGCATATAACTACTACTCCGGTGAGGCAAATGTAGGTCTTACTAAGGGTGTGCCCGTGCTTATGCGTAAGCCCGGTGCCGACTTCTCCTTCGCTAACCTTGCAAGAACTCATCTATATACCTGTCTTTCCACCCTTAAAATGGGGCTTGATATTCTTATCAAGGAGGAAAATATCAAAATTGACCGTATCTGCGGTCACGGTGGATACTTCAAGGCTCCTGTAACAGGACCAAAATTCCTCTCTGCCGCTGTGGGTGCACCCGTTATCACAATGGAATCCTCAGGTGAGGGAGGACCCTACGGTATGGCTCTTCTTGCTGCATATATGCTGGATAAAAAGGAGGGTGAGAGCCTCCCCGATTATCTTGACAACAAGATATTCGCATCCTGTAAGACAGTTGAAACAATGGCTGACCAGGCTGATATCGATGGATTTAATGCTTATCTTTCCAATTTCAAGGCTTGTCTCCCCGTTGAGAAATCTGCAATCGACACCTTTGCAGAATAATCACCTCAATATACATATTAACGCCTGTTCATTTGAACAGGCGTTGTTTTATGCATTTTTGTATTGCTCGGCTGATATTATGCCATCGTCATTCGTCTCGCAAGCTCGGATGCTATTTCTCTGACCTTTGCCCGTACCCATTCGTCGGAGTAGCCCAGCTGCTGTCCTACCTGCCAATAGGTTTTATCACCGTTTACAAAGCACTCGAAGACTATTATCTGCTCCTTGGGACCGAGAGTGGAAATTATCCCAAAGTATTTTTTCTCAAGAGCTGTGGCTTTCCTTATGTAATCCTGAATGTTCAGGGACTTTATTATTTCCTTAATTTCCGAAATCTCCTTTTCCGTCTCGGGAGATTTTGGCATTTTCATAAGCTTTACAAGTCTTTTTGTTCTGATATCTCTTATGGTTTCTCTTACCTTTATACACCGTTCTATATGCTTGAGCTCCCTGAGCTCCTTTTTTACATCCTCTACTGTCATAAAACCTCCTTGCCAAAGCTTTTTGCCACACCGCAAGCAAAAAGATTTTATTAAAATATTATCTGTATTCTTCCACTGCCGCAGACAGGACAGTATAGCTCACACACATCCTCGCAAGCATATCCCTCACCGTAGGGATGGGACTGTGTGTAGCGTCTCTCAATGATATCCTCCTCGGATATTTCCGTTTTACAGCTAAGACACTTGTATTCCGTAATTACTCCTTTCCCAATTTTTCTTGACATTTCCTAAATTAAGTGATACAATTGTTGTAAACAGGGCTATGAGTACATTATATTCCTATTTTAGTAATTTGTCAATAGTCTTTTTTAACATAAATTTCATTTTGAAAGCAGGTGTCCTATGAATAAGACAGTTCTTATAGAAAGAATAGAAAAGCTGTGCCGTGAACGGGGAATCAATATGCATACTGCATTTATGGAAAGTGGCGTAGGCAAGAATTTCAAGAGCAATCTGAAAACAGCAAACCCCACTCTCGGGAAGATAACAATGCTGTCTATGTACTTCAATGTATCCCGTGAGTACCTTATGGGAGAAAGCGATAAAAGAGGGAGCTATATCCGTGATGTCCTCGAGATAAGTGGAATCAAGCCTGTTAAAAGGCGTTCTATTCCCATCCTCGGCAGGATAGCCTGTGGCGAGCCGATTTTTGCCGATGAGCAGTTAGAGGGCTATGCCTCCGTTGAGGGAGATATAAATGCAGACTTCTGTCTTTATGCCAAGGGAGACAGTATGATAGAGGCAGGAATCCGTGACGGTAGCATAGTGTTTGTAAAAAAGCAACCAACAGTTGAAAACGGGCAGATAGCCGTTGTCCTTATAGATGACGATGCTACACTTAAGCGTGTGTATTTTGATAAGGGTAACAGGCGAATGATATTAAATCCCGCAAATCCGTCCTATGCACCTATTGTTGTAGACGGTGCCCAGCTGGATAGTGGAAGCGTTCGTATCCTGGGCAAGGCAGTAATGTGCCAATTCAGGATAAATTAGCAGGTGTGCTTCTGCAAAAGCATAATTTAGTTATGTTTTGTCGCAAAAAAACAGTAACGGAGTGGAAAAATGACTACATTTAAGATAGATAATATACTTACAGTATCAAAAATCTGTATAGGTGCCGACCATTTTGGCACTGCTGTCGATAATAGGATTGCCTCCCGGATACTTGATGAGTATGTGGACAGGGGCGGCAGCTTTATAGATACTGCCAATGTGTACGGCAAATGGGTACAGGGTGCCGGCAACGCCAGTGAAAAATTCCTCGGAGAGTGGCTCAAAAGTACAAAAAAGCAGGTGGTTATCGCAACAAAGGGTGCCCACTATAATTTTGATTCTCCGACTGTTATGCGACTAAATGAAAATGAGATCCGCGCCGATCTTGAGGAGAGCCTTACTGCTCTTAAAAGGGACTGTATCGATTTTTACTGGCTACATAGGGATGATACATCAAAGCATATTGGTGAAATACTGGAAACAATGGAGAAGCTACGGGGTGAGGGCAAAATCTTTCTCTACGGTGCATCCAATTTTACAGCAGAAAGATTATATGAGGCAGAAAAATATGCCCGTGAGCACAATATCAGAGGCTTTAGTGCTGTGTCTAATCAGCATAGCTCTGCCACGGTAAACAGGGGATATAACACAAATCCCGACCCGACCCTTGTAATCCACGGTGCAAACGAAGAAAAATTCCACAAATATACGGGTAAGCTTTTAGTACCCTATCAGTCCACAGCCCGTGGGTATTTTGCAAAAATACACGGGGGAGTGTCCATACCCGACTCTCTTATCCGTGCGTACGATAACGAAGCCACAAGGAAAGCATATAAGGAGGTCCTTGCCTTAGCAGAAAGAGAATCCTGCTCCGTTCAGACGGCGTCCATTCTCCATCTGGCAAGCTCCCCCTATCCCATAATTCCCATAACCAGCGTAAAAAAAATCGAACACCTCCCCGACCTTTTCGAGGCTATGGAGAAAATCGGATAAATTGCTTTAAAACAAATCTAAGCTTTATATACTAAATCAAGCAAGGCTCTGCTGAATTATTTTAATATCAAATGCAGCGATTGAATTTTAATTAACACAGGAGAAAGTATGGAAACAAATAATACAAATTGGGGACAAAGTGTGGCAGGAGTTGTTATAAGAGACGGAAAGGTATTGCTTGCAAGACACACATACGGAAACGGCAAAGGACTTCTTATAATTCCGGGAGGTTATGTCAATATAGGCGAAACACCGGAGGATGCCTTAAAGCGTGAATTTATGGAGGAGACCGGCATCCAAGTAGAGCCGGACGGAATAATCGGAATAAGATTTAATATGCACGATTGGTATATAGTTTTTCGTGCAAGCTATATTTCCGGCAAGGAAAAATCCGATAATGACGAAAACAGCGAGGTAGTATGGATGAACACCGATGAGGCGTTGACACGAGACGATGTTCCCGAGCTTACAAAAATTTTAATAAGGAGTGCTCTTTCCTCCAATGGACTGACCAGCCATCCATACCAAAGCAACACGAAGCACGCACCGTATTCTCTCTGGTGCTTATAAACGCAAATCCCCAAGAAGCTAAACACTCCTTTGGGGATTTAACTATATTAAGGACAACAAAAAATTCTGTTTACAGTCCAAAGATTTGTTTTACTCTTTTTTTGATAATGTCTGCGATGTTTTAATACAGGAAAGGTAAAGCAAAAAGAAGATGCGAACTGCATCTTCTTTTTAATTATATTTTCTAAGCAAAGCTGATTAACAATACAAGCAAGTCGTACCACAAAGGCTATCTTTCGGATAGTCGAGGTCTTAGATGAGGAACAACGCAGTATGTCGAAGCGTTAGTAAGCCTCTGAATATTTGAAGTTTAATGACCAAGGATTTCAAGGCGTACCACAGAGGGTGGACGATGGCTATCTTTCGATAGTCGAGGTCACCATCGAGGACACAACACAGAAATCCGATGTATCAGTAAGCCATTTGAATTTTAGGTTTAATAACCGAGACAGGCAAGGCGTACCGCAAATTCACAGGCGTAGCCGTACTTGGGTACGGCAAGGTTGTGAATGAGGAACAACGCAGTATGTCGAAGCGTTAGTAAGCCTAAAATTAGGGTTTGCAGGTACCACAGGGACTATACCCCATATCTATCAGGTCTTGTCTATTGCCTGTATAGGTATCCTTGTTCTCTTCCTTTACGCTATTACCACAGGAGCTACCGTCCTTATGGAATTTCATGCTGTTTTTATTAAGAATATATGTTATGTTATTGGGGTCCTGGGTTGTGGTCTGTTCAACATCCGGTGCTTCACCTGAGAGCCAGTTTTCTCCTGTGGCGTAGTTGATTTCAATACCGGGCTGAACATTGTATGCGTATACATTGAAGGATATACCCTCACCCTCATCCTCTACGGAGTAGCCCTCCATATGTATGCCACTGGGAACGAGATTATTGCCGTCATAAATGGGAGTAACACGGAACATTACATGGTTCTTTGTTTCCTTTACATAGTCGGCAATCATATTTTCAAAGGGGAGCATACCCTCAATATTAAGGTAACGGGTACCTGTTACAAGATTCTTTTCATTGGCGTTTTCGCCTGCCAGCTGGAAGCCAATCAGGTGGCATCTGTTGTATATGTAGCCACCCTCTACAAGAGTGGTATCGTACTTATTGTTATTGCTCTTGCCGTTATATTTCCAGCCCGATGGAGTTACGGAGCCGATCTCTCCTCTGTCGTCTGTGGGCATTAAGTCAACACCGATACAAGCGTGGGTAACACCACATCTGCCGAGGGAATCAAGCTCACTGTAAAACTCATAGGATTTTGTGGTGATTTCCTTATCTGTAAAGGTCGGCTCACCGTTATTCAGATACACATACGCTTTATTTGTATATGACGGAACGGTCTCTCCGTTTATTACTATTGTACTGGGTCCACCTGTTGCGTCTGTCTCATCGGAGAACAGGCTACAGGAGGTAAATGACATAGCCACAATAAGCAAAAGGGCTAAGAGTGATAAAATTTTCTTTTTCATTTAATCCATATCTCCTTGGTTATTTTTTCGTGGGAGGAGCCTGCAAATTCCGTGCTTGACACAAGCTTAAAGCCCTCCATATTAAAATCAAAATAGAAATCGCAGGGGTAGTGTCTGTTCCAGTGATATATGACAACGGAGTCTATCTCCTCGGCATATTCATTGGGGGACACATCCTCTATAAAGCATACGCTATCCCTCTTTGCCGATTTTATCGGGTTGTCCTTAACCTTAAGCTTAAGGTCAAGACCCTCAAACAGCTTTTCGGAATAGGGGGATATAAACAGTTTCTCCCCATTGAGAGAGGAGACGATATCAGCTGTTACTATACTGTCTCTGCTCTGTCTGCGTTTATTGAACATCATACCCCGTCTTTCGTCAAGACAAACTATAATTCTCATTTATTCCTCCTTTGAAAAATCATCGTCGCCTCCGTCGGGCAGGAAAACACTCCTGCCTAAGGGAACGCTGTAAATCAACACCTGCGAAATGGGTCTTTCCATCATCATTTCGCAAGCTTTTTTATAGTACGATAGCTGATTTTTGTGACGGCTGACCAATACCTGACGGTAATTTGACATATTTACGCTGTCCGTTTTATAGTCCACCAGAACAAGGTCTCCGTTATCCCTTTCATAGATACAGTCCACCACGCCCTGCACCAGCACCTTCTCTCCGTGGAAATCGGTTTTCTCGGAGAAATCATTGGCAGGGAGCAGAATATTATACCTGAATTCCTTTAAGATGCTTTTTGCCTCCCTCAGCTCCGTAAACAGCCGTGAGCCCATAAATTTTTCAATATAGCTCTTGTTGACAAGCTTGCATACGGACTCTGACAGGTATTCTCCCCGCAGTCTTTCCAGCTCCTTGTCGACTCCGTTTTTTTCAAGCTCACCGAAATCACAGAATTGCAAAAACAGGTGGGTTGCCGTACCTATATCCGAGCCTGTTACCTGCTTTTCTCCTCCTGTCAGGAATGTGGGCATAATATCAAGGGATATATTCTGGTCTACCTCCTCATTTTCCGTGCTGTCAAGAACTGTTTTGGACAGCTTTGATGCTGAGAGCTTGGAGGGTACCTTATTTATATGCTCATTTGTGTACTTAAATTCAAGGCGTTTTTTAAGCTCTCTCTTTATTTCTTCAAGCTCACTTTGGGAATAGGGTGCCTCTTCCTCATATACACCGTCCGTCGCCTCCACAATATCCTCCTCTCCGTCTATTACAGACATTTCAAAAAAGTCCGAGGAGGTGTCGCTGCATGCACCGACGATCCAGTCAAGGCAGGAGGTTGTATTGAGTATTGAGTAGGGGGATTGACACCTTGCCCTTTCCTTCATTTCGCAAATGTATTCTACAGGGTCAGCGTCCATTCCCGTAACTATCATTTTATTCTCTGCTCTGGTTAAGGCTACATAGAGCTTTCGCATTTCCTCCTCTACAATTCCGTTAACCATAGCCATGGAGGTGCATTTTCTCATTAAGGTGTTATATTTTGTAAGGCCGTCATTTTTGAAAATATAGCCGGACACCCCGAGGAATCTGTCAAAATATATGGGGCTTTTGATGTCCTCTGTATTAAAGCCTCTTGCAGTATCACAGAGGAAGCATATATGTCTTTGCAGCCCCTTGGAGCCGTGTACGGTCATAATCTCCACACTCTGGCCGTTATTATCCGAAATATGCTCCTTTATTTTATCATTCACCACTCTGTCAGTATAGCGAAGGAATGAGCTGACTCCCTTATATGAGCCCGACTCATATTTTCTTGCTATATCGTAAAGGGTGAGCAGGCTTTTCCTCTCCTCCTTGGTACAGCTACCGAGAATGCCAAAGTCCGTATAAAGCATAGAAATTACCTCGTGGGAGGGTAATTTACGACACTCCTTACGGTATTTTTCTATTTTCTCAAAGAAATCATCCAGCTTTTTCCTTGTTTCATCCTCCTTGGGATAGGATTTGCAGGATGCATAGAGTGACGGCAGGCTCCTTCCCGATTGTCTTATAGCCACAAGCTCGGAAAGGGTAAAATCGAACACGGGAGAACGCATAGCCCCTGCCAGATATACATCACGCATAGGATTGTCGATTACATTAAGAAGACACATCACAAGAAGAATCTCGCTTCTCTCGTAAAGCATCTCTTCGTTTTCGTACTGATAATTGACCCCGTGTCTTTTAAGGGCATTGATATAGTCGTTAAGACCTGTTCTTGTCCTTAAAAGAATGGTAATGTCCTTTGCCTGAATTTTGTCACCCGAGGGCAGGTATCCGTAGTCTATCAAGGATTTTATCTTTCTTGCAACAAAATCAGCCTCAGGATTTTCTTCTGTTTCGTCGTTTCTTTTTCCTTTGATAAGATATACCTCTGCCTTTTCATGTGGATAGCCCTCCGGCAGCCTTGCCTTGGAGAATATCAGACGGTCCTTTGGTCCGTAGGGAATCTCCTGTGAGCCCTTGAACATATAATCCGATACAAGGTTGGCAAAGCGTATAACTCCCTTATCGGAACGGAAATTATTTGACATAAAGATACCGGCACCCATATCTCCCCTTTGAAATTCATCCACGGGGGTGTAGGAATCTCTGTATGCGGCAAAAATCTCAGGCTCGGCAGCACGGAATTTATAGATGCTCTGCTTTATGTCGCCTACCATAAATCTGTTACCGTTGCTTATTGCCTTAAATATTTCATCCTGGATGGAGTTTGTATCCTGATACTCGTCGATGTAAACCTCGTTGTATCTTTTTCTGTATTCAAGAGCTGTATCCGTTGGATTTCCGTCCCCGTCGCAAAGAAGACAGAGAGCAAAGCGTTCCACATCGTTAAAGCTGTATATAGAGTGTGCCTTTTTCTTAAGGAAAAGCTCATTTTCAAATGCTTTAATTATTTTGTAGATGGCACGGCACATTTTTCCGTTCTGATTATATGCCTCGCAGGCGTCCTTGTGGTCTGTGGAAAAATACCGTTTTTCAATATCCTTTATCTTATTTTTGAAGGTGTCTCTCTTATCCTTTATGGCTCCTGTATCAACGGAGCATTCTCCCTTTACACTGCCGAATCTTGCGTATTTTACAGAAGCAAGACCGGATTTGAGCTCATCGTATTTACATCCCCTGCAAAGACCCAATATACTGTCCATAATACCGATATCCGATACCAATGCGGGGGCGTAATTCTTTGCTGTTTTTTCATCCTTCATACACTCATCTATAAGAAGCTCGTAATACTTTTTATAGTAATTAATCAGTCTTACAATGCGTTCACAAAGGATTTTTCCGTGGGGGGTGTCCATAAAATCCCCCTCACAGGTGTTATTCTTAAGGAGAAGCTCTGCCCCCTCCTTAGTGGAAATAAGCTTGGAATAAAGACTCAAAAGACTTTCTGCCAGCTTATCCTCGTTTCTTATATCGCCGAAGCAGTCGCATACCGTAAGAAAATCCGCATCCTTCTCCTCAGCCTCAAAAAAGGTGTCAAGAGTCTCCTCCATTGCCTCCTTACTGAGGATATCTATTTCACTCTGCTCCCCTATGCGAAAGTCAGCATCTATGCCAACCTTATCAAAATTGGCACGAACAAGCTTCATACAAAAGGCGTCTATGGTACAGATATCGGCATTACCTGCCTTTATCAGCTGTTCCCCGAGGTGCTTTCCTCCCTGTCCGTTGGCAATCTCCTCTCCTATTCCCTTAATAAGATCGGCACGGAGCTTCGAGGCGGCGGAAATGGTAAAGGTTACAATAAGCTTATCGGTGATTTGCTCTCCGTTTTTAAGCCTTTCAACTATTCTCTTTATAAGCGTGGAGGTCTTTCCGCTTCCCGCTGCGGCGGAAACAAGAAGATTTCCGTCCCTGAATTCTATCGCTTGCTTCTGAGGTATTGTAAGCTCCATTATTTCCTCCTTCTGCAAACGGCACGGTTTGCACAGTATTTACAGGGTGAGGTATTATCCTTTCTTTCAAGATGCTCTGCTCTTGCATCGCCGGAAAGCATTTGAAGACCTATTTCCTCTATTGTATCGGCAAGCTCCCCGAATATCTCCTCAAAGCGTTCTCTTGATACGAAGGTCTCCTCCTTGCTGTTAGCTCTCGGCGGATAGGTGGGTATATACTTACCCTCTAATGATGGATCCTGAGCCGAAAGGAGCTCCTTATCCTCAAGCAGTAATCCACTGCGTTTCATTTTGCCCACAATGGCATCCACCTCATTTTTTTCTCCCTCGGCTGTGGCAATGCCCTTTTCCGTTTCGTTTCTCGCCTTGCCTATTTCAAGAGGAATATACATCATTCCGGCAGGGGTAATTTCTCCTCCCAGCTCCTGTTTGATTTTGCAATCACCCATTTTACAAAGGGAGTAAAGATATATGAGGAGCTGGAGATTAAGTCCCTTTTCTGCATCTGCCCTGTTATATTCCTTGGAGCCTGTCTTATAGTCTATTACACGGATAAAGGTATCCTTATCCTTTCTATATACATCCACTCTGTCACAGGAGCCACGCATTGCAAGGGTTGCATTCTCTCCAACCTTAAATATATTGGAGGGCACATCGTTTTCCCCGTTGCCCATAGAAAGCTCAAAATATTCCGGAAGGAATTTGCTTTCTGAAAATTCCTTTACCATACTCTCAATAAATATGTAAATATGCTTCCTCAATCTGTCAAAGAGTCTCTCCATTCTTGATGAAGCGTGGCTGCCACGACAAATCGCCTTAATATACTCGTCAATTATTTCGTCAACAAGCTTAATAATATCTTCCCTTTCAAGGGCTGATAAATCAATCTTATCCTCCTTTACCTTAAGGAAGAAGAGCTCAAATACCTTATGAGTAAGGTCTCCCACATCCCTTGAGGAAAAGGATATTCTTGTATTTTCACGGAGCTTGAGCAGATAGTTGCAATAATACTTGAAATGGCAAAGGACAAAGGTCTCTATTCTGGAGTACGACATATTCATAGCTGTGGTGAATATTTCCCTTGCCTCTTTTTCGCCGACGCAGATGCTTTCATTTGCGAAGTCGACATTGCTCCTTTCAATATTCAAGAGGCTCCGTATTGCCTCTGCCCCCACATTCCTTCCAAAGGAGGCATATTCTTTTGCCACTCTCTCGGTAAAGATTCTTTCGTACAGAGGGATGGCAGAGGTATTTTTCTCTGTAGCATTATAAAGCAGCTTTTTAACTCTTTCATAGCCTATGGATGGCTCCGACGGTGTGCTGCTTCCTATAGAGCCTCTCGGAGCAGAAATACATACACTCTCCGAGGCTACGGCTATGGCATTTCTGAAATTAAGAAGCTCATCTGCAGATTTTATATCGGATTTAGAGGACAAAACTATATCGACTCCCTCAAGCTCGATTTTATCCCTGTCCGTAAAATATCCGTCATCAACCACAGTGCCGGGAAATTTACCCGATATTGCACCTAAAATAAACACATGGGCGATGTTTTTTGTTCTTATGCCGTATGCCTCACCAACGGTGACCTTATCCTCGCCTGTGGGAATCACACCCACCTTTACTCCGTCGAGAGCATAGCGAAGAGCTCCTGCAAAGGATTCTGCATCCAGAATCTCCCCACCCATTATTTCATTTACGGTGTCAAAGGCACTAATCAGCCCACTGTAAAGCTGGGAAAGCTCAATAGCCTCCTCCTTGCTCGATTCCTTTATTTCCTTATCAAGCTTTTCTCTGATTTTATGATTCTCAAGGAATCTGTAAAGTGCAATAAGAGTATCCCGACAGGTGAGCTTTTTATCAAATGCATCCCTGAGGGGTAAAAGTGCCTCTGCAAGCCTGCCCCTGGTTTCATTTATCCTTGCAAGCTCTTCAAGCTGTGACTCGGTAGTCTCCACAACATATCCGTCCGGATTGGCATTCCAGTACTCATCATTATCGAATTTCTTTCTTCCCTGGAGCTTCCAGCGATACATATATCCCTCAAGCTCGGAGGCGTGCTCCACATCTATATCGGAGTAGCCACACTTAAGATAGTCGGAAATATCCTGCAGTCTGTAGGAGTCCACTGTATTTATTGCCGAGAATATCATTTTTACAAGGGGCTTTGCACTGATGTCCGTCTGCTTTGCGAAAAATGAGGGTATTTCGTATTTATCAAAGGTCATATCTATAATGCCGTTATATGTATCTGCCTTACCCATAATTACGGCAATATCGGAATATCTTGCCCCCTGCATTACAAGTCTTTTTATCTCGGAGGCTACATATTCACACTCATCAAACTCGTCCTCCGGAGTGACTAAGGTAACTCCGGTATGCTCCTCTATGGGAGATGCACCGAAGTCCCATAAATTATCGTAAAGATATTTAATTGTGGGATTCTTGTGCAGATAGTCTGTATCAAAGGAAATCCTCTCTAAGTGCGTGCCTGTATTACGGCACATTTTTTCAAGAGACCTTGAGGTCTGTACTATTTTAGCATAGTCAGAGTCCTTGCCGTCCTTGGGCATATCGAGAGCTATAACAAGATTGTCACACTGCTTAGCTATTTCATAAAGGACATTCCATTGGGCTCCCGTAAATCCGTAGAAGGAGTCTACATATACATTTGCACCCTTAAAGAACTCATAGCTTTTTAATTTCTCGGCAAGGAGAAGAATATCGTCATAGGGGTCGTTAAACTTTTCTGACAATATTTTTTCGTACACGCTACGCACAAGGCTAAGGTCCTTGACCCTTGCATATAGCTTTGAGCTGACCGTAGACTCCGAAATCGCCTCCAGCTTATCCGTGGATATGCCGTAGGTCTTAAGCTCTCCCACTGCATCAAGGAACATTTCCACTGCTCCTCTCTCTCTGCCCTTGGGAATTTTGTAGGAGGTAAGGCTATCACGCAGCTCACAAAGAGTACGGTACATAATAAGCCTTTTTCCACTTCTTGTAATATAGTTATAGGCAAGTCCTCCGTGCTTACGGAACACGCTGTTGGCAAGTCTTGAAAAATTAGTTGCCTCTGTATACAGCTGAGCAGAGGGGGGCATGGTCTCGGCTATTTCTCTCTCGGCAATAATAGCCTTCTGCTCCGGAACTATAAGAAAGGACTGCTTTTTATTCTTACAGTCATTTTTTATTTGTTCCATAATATGGGTGCTTTTTCCCGTACCCATTTTACCGTATAGGACTGTTATCATAAAATATCCTTTCTCCTTTCATAAGCTGTTCCCCTCACAGGGACAAATTAACCTTTTTTCTCTGCTTTTCTATTCCCGTATATCTCCGTATTCCGACGGATCACATCTCTCCCCCTCCAGGAAAACGGACGGGATAAAAATTCTTCCTCGGACATTGAGTCAAGAATAGCTGTAGTAAGCTCCGTAATTGTCCCCTCCCCGAAGTAGGAAATAGGGGTTTTGTCAGCATTTTTTGTATACGGACACACATTTTGACACACATCGCACCCCCAAATGCATCCATTGTCCAGTATCATTTTTATCTCGGTGTCCCTTAGCTGACCCTTTTTCTGCGTGATGGCAGAAAGACATTCCGTCTTTGGACGGGGATCGTTTTCATCCATACAGTTGGATGGGCATTTCCTTGCACATTCCCCACAATTCATACACATCCTCGGCTCTTTTTCCACATACTGTGGAATACCCAGCTCCTTTTCGGTCAAATCCGTAATAAGCTCGCAGAGGAACACAAAGGATGAATATTTTTCGTTTATCAAAAGCCCGTTTCTGCCTATAAATCCAAGTCCGCTGATACAGGCGGCGTGTACCTCATCAATGGGAGAATGGTCGGCAAAGAGCTTGTATCTTGCACCGGGATATCGGTTGCTTATATAGTCGCCTATCCTTTCGGAAAGGCCATCTACATACTTATGATAATCCCTGACTGAGGCATATACAGACAGATTTACGGGAGCTGCATCGCTTCTGTACGGGAGGAGCATCATTACAGCTCCGCACCCCTCGTCAAGTCCGTTTTTGTCAAGGAGATATTTTTTGATTATCTTACAATTCTTAAGAGGCACATAGGCATAAAGCTCTATATTTTCCTTTTCAAAAAATCCCTTCATTATGCATCCTCTTTCTTATCTCCGTCACATATTTCTGTATTTTCTGCCACGGGGTCGGGGGTTTTCTCCCTTTTCTTTCTGAAGGTGATAAGCTTGGAGAAAACATAGTTCAGCACAAGTATTACTATACTTGATACAGCCTTCATAAGATATCCGTTACAAAGGAGCACATCCACAAAGAGCCACATAAATGCCACACCGAATGCTCCTGTAGCCACTCTTGATGCAACAAAGGAGGAAAACTCTAAAAGTATATTTTTTGAGTGGTTCTCAAATACCAGAAACTTATTTGTGGGATAAGCAAAAAGCACGGCACATACCCACGAGAGAGTCTCCGATAATGTGGCGTTGAAATTGCAAAGGCTGAAAAACAGTGCGTATGTACCGTAGGAAACAACGGTAGTAAGTCCTCCTACCACCAGGTACCAGAATATTTCCTTGTATTTTCTGTAAAGCTCCATGGCTTTGTTATATATTTTTTTCATTTCTATCCTTCTTTTCTGTTGACTGTCCTGTGCAAAATTGCACAAAGCTTTATTATATAATACTATAAGGTGTGTTTTTTGTCAAGAAAAATAAAATTCAATTTGGGATAATGTCCTGTTTTTACCCCATTTGATGTTTTCTATGCCCCTTATAATGAAATTTTATACTTGAAAAAAAGCATAGCGTGTGATAAAATAGGTATGTTGAGTAAATTATAAAATAGCGAAAGGGGAGGAAAATATGGCGACTAAACAGTATAATGACCAGACCATTACATCACTTAAGGGTGCCGACCGTGTGCGTAAACGCCCTGCGGTTATATTCGGCTCAGACGGACTTGAGGGATGTCAGCATTCCTTCTTTGAAATATTATCAAACTCCATGGACGAGGCCCGTGAGGGCTACGGTAAGGTGATTACCGTTACCGTTTATAAGGACAACACTATAGAGGTTGACGACCACGGTAGAGGTGTTCCCTTGGGATACAACGAAAGAGAAAAAAGATATAACTGGGAGCTTATCTACTGTGAGCTTTATGCAGGAGGTAAGTACAATAACAACAGCGACAAGGGTGCCTATACCTACTCCCTCGGCTTAAACGGACTCGGTGCCTGTGCTACCCAGTACTCCTCCGAATTTATGGATGTTTATTCATACAGGAAGGACACGGTGTCTGAAATGCACTTCAAAAAGGGTAAGGCTGTAGGACAGCTTAAGGTTACTCCCATTGAGGACCGCAAGCTCCAGCGTACAGGTACCCTTACGAGATGGCGTCCCGACTTAGAGGTATTTACCGATATCAAAATCAGCGAAGAGCATTACAAGGAGGTACTCCGTAAGCAGGCTGTTGTCAACAGAGGAATCAAGCTTGTGCTTAAATACCAGCTTGATGCAAAGACCTTCTCTACCTCCGAATATCTGTACGAAAACGGTATCTCCGACTATATCGGCGAGATAACCTCAAAGCAATCCCTTACTCCCCCTGTGCTCTGGAATCTTGAAACAAAGGGTAGGGACAGAGAGGATAGGGAGGAATACAATCTAAAGGCAGAGGTTTCCTTCTGTGCCTCCACACAGGTTAACAGACTTGAATATTATCATAACTCCAGCTTTCTGGAGCACGGAGGTGCCCCGGATAAGGCCGTAAAGAGAGCTTTCCTTGCCGAGATGGATAAGTACATCAAGGACAGGGGCAAATACGGAAGAAATGAAAAAATCAGCTTTGTTGATATCCAGGACTGTCTTGTACTTGTTATAAACTCCGTTTCCACACAGACTTCCTACGAGAACCAGACAAAAAAGGCTATAAACAACAAATTTATCGAAGAGGCTCTCTGCGAGTTTTTACGCAATAAGCTGTCTATTTACTTTACGGAAAATACTGCCATTGCCGACAAATTTGCCGACAGAGTTCTTCTCAATATGCGTTCAAGGGAAAAGGCAGAATCCATAAGAGTCGAGATCATTAATAAAAAGATTGCACCCTCCTCCGACCTTGCCAACCAGGTTGAAAAATTTGTTTCATGCAAGAGTAATGATCCCAACAAGCGTGAAATATATATAGTTGAGGGTGACTCTGCACTTACCTCCTGTCGACTTGGCAGAGATGCAGAGTTCCAGGCTGTTATTCCCGTTCGAGGCAAAACTCTCAACTGTCTTAAGAGCTCCTATGAAAAGATTTTTAAGAATGATATTATAGTTGACTTGCTTAAGGTTATCGGATGTGGCGTCGAGGTAAAGACGCCGAAGGGAGATAAGGCAACCTTCCGTTTAAGCGACCTTAAGTGGCATAAAATCATTATCTGTACCGATGCCGATGAGGACGGCTTCCAGATAAGGACTCTTCTCCTTACTCTGTTTTTCCGTTTGCTTCCCACCCTTATCAAGGAGGGCAAGATCTTCATTGCAGAATCACCTCTTTATGAGATTACGGTAAAGGAAAAATCATACTTTGCCTACAATGAGGCAGAAAAAACACAGCTCCTTGAAAAGCTGAAGGGACAGAAATACAGCATCCAGCGTTCTAAGGGTCTTGGTGAGAACACTAAGGAAATGATGTGGGAAACCACCATGAATCCCGAGACTCGCCGTCTTGTACAGATCACCCCCGATGATGAAAATGCGACAAGAGTAATGTTTGAGACTCTGCTCGGTGACGATATAGTGGCAAGAAAGGAATTTATTGCCCTTAACAGTGCAAAATATATGGACAAGGCAGATATATGATAAGCGAGCAGGATATTTTATTTATGCGTGAGGCAATGGAAGAGGCCCACCTTGCTTCCCTTGACGACGAGGTGCCCGTTGGAGCTGTAATAGTTCGTGACGGGGAGATAATAGCCAGGGCAAGAAACAGAAGAGAAAAGGATAAAAATCCCCTTTCCCACGCTGAAATCAAGGTAATTAACGACACTTGTCGGGCTTTAGGTGGCTGGAGGCTTACCCGTTGTACCCTTTATGTAACTCTTGAGCCCTGCCCTATGTGTGCGGGAGCAATTGTAAATTCCCGTATTGAAAGAGTTGTTTTCGGTGCTTATGATGAAAAGGCAGGAGCCTTTGGTACCATGCTTAATCTTACGGAATACCCACTCTTCAAGCCTACGGTGGAGGGTGGAGTTCTGAGGGATGAGTGTGCATCCATGCTAACCGAATTTTTTAAGAAAAAACGAGTTAAATAACTCCCTCAACCACTCAGCGGGAGATCTCCCGTGGAGCCTTACTGTAAATGCAAGAAAGGATAGGAAGAGAAAATGGCACTACACATTTTAGATGAGGCTAACCGTTGTCTTGAATGCAAAAACCCCTCATGTGTGAAGGGATGCCCAATCAACACCCCCATCCCACAGGTTATAAAGCTGTTAAAAAGCAATAATCTGGACGAGGCAGGTAAGCTGCTCTTTTACAACAATCCTTTAACAACTATCTGCAGTCTTATCTGCAACCACGAAAAGCAGTGTGAGGGACACTGTGTCCTTGCAAAAAAGGGCAACCCTGTGCATTTTTCTGCTATTGAAAGCTATATTTCAAATGCCTATGCTCCTAAAATGGTAAACGGTCCTGCAGTATCAAACGGTATGAAGGTGGCTATTGTGGGCTCCGGGCCGGCAGGTCTTACAATATCCATTATACTTGCAAGATACGGCTATCAGGTTACTATCTTCGAGAGTAAGGATAAAATCGGTGGTATTTTACGGTACGGTATACCGGAATTCCGTCTGCCTAAAAGAGTCCTTGAGGATCTGCAGTACAGACACATTGAGCTCAAGGGTATAAAAATCCGTCCCAACATCCGTATCGGTGATGCTATCGGCATTGAGGATCTGTTCCGTGACGGATACAAGGCGATATTTATAGGAACGGGCGTTTGGCGTGCCAATGCATTACATATAAGGGGAGAAACCCTTGGTAATGTTCACTTTGCGATAAATTACCTTACCAATCCCGATGTGTATAAGCTGGGAGATAAGGTGACTATAATAGGTGCGGGAAATGCAGCTATGGATGTAGCGAGAACGGCTATCCGTAAGGGCAGTGCCGAGGTTACCTGCTTTTCTATCACGCCAAAGGTAGCGGCAAGTGAATACGAATACAAGTATGCAAAGCTTGAGGGCGTGAAATTTGAATATAATCTTAAGCCTGTGGAAATCCTTGAAAACGGTGTTATTTTCCGTAAGGTTGCAGAGGATGAAAACGGCAGCTATACGGAAATTGACGGCAGCGATATTTTCCGGCCGTCCACATCTGTTATAATAGCAATCAGTCAAGGACCGAGAAATGTTATTGTTTCCTCAACTACAGGTCTTGATGTAAACAACCGTGGCCTATTACGGGCTGACGAGCACGGAAATACAAGCCGTGAGGGTATTTTTGCATCGGGAGATGTGGTTAGCGGTGCAAGAAGCGTTGTGGAGGCTGTTGCCCACAGTAAAACAGTGGCAGAATCCATGCACAGATACATGCAGAGTCTACCTCGCTGATTTAACATAACCTATAACTGTAGAAAAGGCATTACAAACATAAAAATCAAAATAGCCCGACGGAATTATCAACACTCCGTCGGGCTTTTTGTTTATATTTTAATTGTTGTATGTCTTAGGGTCAATTAAAAGCTCTCTATTCCTCGCTTGGCTTATATCCCCAGACAACGGCCTTTGAGCTTATAGCCCAGTTTTCGTGCCAGCCCTCGGGCTTAGCCTCTGCCTCGCAGTAAACGGTAAGCTTGCTGCAGAATCCAAAGCCTCTTTCTCCAACTGATGTGACGGTTATGGGAACTATCACACTTTGAAGAGCATTGCATTTGAAAAATGCTCCCTCCCCTATTGTTGTTACACCACTTGAAATTTCCACGCTTGTAAGGGACACACATCCACTGAATACATACTCTTCTATTGTTGTTACACTTTTAGGGATAGCTATTGTCTTTAGTCTTTCACAATATCCGAATGCAGAATTCCCAATTGTCTCCACGCCCTCGGAAATCACAACGCTTTCCAAGGTATTGCAATACGAAAATGCACCGGCTCCTATTGTTTTTACGCTACCCGGAATAGTAATGCTTCTCAAATTTTTACACTGAGTAAAAGCACCCTCTCCTATAAACTGCATGCCCTCCGGTATAACCACGGTCCTTAGTGCGTCGCAGCTTCTGAATGCTTGATATCCCATTTCCTCTATTTTGCTTGAGAGTGTTACGCTTTCAAGTCCTTCGCAGTCTTTGAAAGCATTAATTCCTATTGCCGTTACATTATCGGGAATTACAATAGCTTTAAGCTTCGTGCATCCACTAAAGGAGTAATCACCCAATTTAACCACTCCTGAGGGTATTTCAAAGGATGCATCCTTCTTTCCTGTAGGATATCGCACAAGAGTTTTTCCATCCTTGCTGTAAAGAACACCGTTTGCAGACATATAGACAGAGTTGCTCTGAGCCACATTTATTTCCGTAAGAGATGTAAAGGTTTCAAAGGCGTAAGGGTCAATTGCTGTAAGAGTGGCAGGAATGCTTATACTCTTTATTCCTGTGCACTGATTGAATGCACCCGTCTCAATCTTCGTTACTCCCTCGGGAATAATAAAGGAGTCGGTCTTTTTTCCTGACGGATATCTTATAAGCACCGTACTGTCCTTACTGTACAGTACACCGTCTACGGATCTGTAATTCGGGTTGTTTTCATCTACGGTTATTTTCTGAAGGTAAGGACATTGATTAATAATGTTCATATTCAGGCTTGTCATTTCCGAGCCGAACACTATTTCCTCCAGGCTTTCACACTCGTGGAACACTCCGTTTCCTATTACGGCTGTGTTGTTGGGAAATACTGCCTTTTTAAGAGAAGTACATTCTGAGAATGCATACCCTCCTATTTCGGTTACGCTATCGGGAATTACTATCTCTTTAATGTTAAGACAGCAATTGAATGCATGGCCTCCTATTTTAGTCACACTGCCGGGTATAACAATACTTTTGAGCATCGTACAGTTCTGAAAGGCGTTGTTCCCTATTTCCTTCACACTCTCGGGGATCACTATTTCCTGCATTCCACATGTCTTAAATGTGTAAGGGTTTATTTTCTCTATACCCGTAGGAATATTTACCCTCTTAAGGGAGTAGCAGCCTGAAAAAGCAGAGCTGCCTATTTCCTTTACACTGTTGGGTATAACAATTTCTCCAAGATTTTCACAATATGTGAAGGCACTGCTCTCTATTTTTGTCAAGCTCTCCGGAAGGGTTATACTCTTCAAATGCGTGCATCTGTAGAATGCACTCGAGCCTACGGTCGTTACTCCCTCAGGAACGGTATAGCTCTCCTCCTGCCTTGCCATAGGATAAAGCTCCAATACGGTTCCGTCCTTACTGAAAACGATACCGTCTATACTCTTAAATGTCTGATTGCCCTCATCCACCTGCACATTCTTCAAGCGTACACAATCGCTGAAGGCATAGGGGTTGATGCTCTCGACATCGGAGGAAATATATACATTCTCAAGGAAATAGCATTTGCCAAATACTAATGATTCTACACTTTTAACTCCCTTCGGAATGCTTATCTCCGAAAGAGCCTCGCAGTTAGCAAATGCATTGCTTCTGATGGAAGCGATTCCACCCTCAAATTTAACCTTTTTAAGAGAACGGCAATTTGAAAATGCGTATCTATCTATCACTGTCTTTCCGTCACCGGTGATAATTACCTCTTTAAGATAACTACATTTTTCAAAGGATTTCAACCCTATGTTAGTTACCTCCTTGGGAATCACTACAGTAACAAGCTTTATGCAATTACTGAACGCTTCTTCCTTTATTGATGTTACAGGAAGCCCCTTATAGGTTGACGGAATTTCTACCCTTGCTGACTTATCATAGCAGGATTTTACAATATAGGTGTCTTCGTTTTTCTCAAATTCCAACACATCTTCATAGGGCATAAATCTTGCATAAAGAGTAAGGTCCTCTGCGTACCCCTGAGTGCTTGATACATATGTTCCAAAGGTGACTTCTGTGTACCAGCCTACAAACATATATCCGCTACGGGTCGGGGATTTAAGCTCCACCACCTCATCTGCAATATACCCGGTGGGATTGTCGGGGTTGTTTGTTCCCTCATCCAACACATAGTTGATTTTATACTGCCCCGGTATCCATTTAGCAACAAGGGTAACGCTTTCCGTGGGCATAAAGGTGTCAAGGGATATCTTTTCTTCCCCCAGATACCAGCCTGCAAAGGTGTAATTCGACCTCACGGGGTCTTCAATCGGCTCAAGCCTTGTACCTGCGTCGATTATCTGTGTTTCCTTATTGATTCCGTCATTATAGTCGAATACTACAGTTACCTCTGTCGGTATGCCGTCATCGCAGCCCGAGATGGCTACTGTAAGCGTTATCAACATCAATACACATATTATGTATAACAGCTTCTTCATATCTATCCTCCTTTTCGGATATTTATTGTTGCTTTAAGCTAAGTGCTCCGTATTATTTCCACAAATCATTTTCATTTACATATGTAATCCTGAGCTCCCCGTTATCTATGCTCAGCTTATAATAATCCGGAGTTGAGCCTACTGCCACACTTGTCTGGTGAGTTCTGACAACAAGCAATTTATCGCCATACACCTGAAGGTAACTAATATAATTTGTGCCTGTGCCTCCGATAAATCTCTCGGTGCGATATTTAACCTCACCTGTTTCCGCATCCCTTATAGCATAGTAGATATAAGATTTAAGTCCCTCTGCCTCTGTTACTATCTGGCACATATCCTCTTTTCCGTCGCCGTCTATATCAAACATTAAAGAGGAAATTACAGAGGGGTCCCGGGCAACGGTCTTACGGTAGTCTACTCTGAAATAATAGTGGTGCTTTTCGTTATTTTCATCTCTTACGGTAACAAGGTATGAAAGAATTGTATACTCCCTCTCCGACTCCTCTATACGGTTGAGCCAGCCAATGTCAACAAAGGCATAATAATCTCCCTCCACCATTGGGGCAATCATACTGTTAGCAGTCATATCAATTTCCTCATCCGACATACCCTTGGCAGAAAAAACACGGACCGTTACAGCCTTTATCCTTGCATTTGCCTTGATATAGATTCCGTTTTCACTGTTGTGTACTGTGGGCTGTCTGGATGAAATATATTCCATTACAGCCTCCTTGTGCTTTGTGGAGGTGTAATTTCCCTTCCATGCGTAGTAAACGATGCTCTCATCTGCCACATTCTCCGGTGGAGTGGGCTCCTCGGAGCTCAGAGGATTGGTAAGGAAGCAAGCTGCAAGGGCAACGCCTGCAATTATAGCTATTACAATTATCCAAAATGCCGGCTTTTTATAGTTAAGCACGGATTTTATACGCCCCTTTACTCCCGTTTCTCCGAAGGCAAGGGGGCAAACGGATATAAGTCTTTTCTTTACGCTGCAGGTAAGCAGAGCCTCGGAATAATCTGCCCTTTCATTTGCTCCGAGCTCCTTTATTACCTTTTCGTCACAGGCACTCTCAATATCTCTGCAAAGAAGAATATATCCCAGCCATACAAAGGGATTGAACCAATGGAGTGTGAGCAAAAGATATCCGAGGGGCTTCCATACATAGTCCCTGCGTCGGATATGTGCCTCCTCGTGGGCTATGATATATGCCTCATCACGGGGGTCGGTATTAAACGGAAGGTATATCCGTGGCTTAATAAGACCGAGCACAAAAGGGGATGCCACATTTTCACTCTTGTAGATATTTCTTCTTACAAGAACTGCTGTAGCTATCCTGTGCTTTATTCTGAGATAGCTTATAAGGGCATAAACGATAAGTGACACAGCACCCACAAGCCAGATAACAGAAGCCACAAGCACTAACACCTGCATAGGATTTACACTTGCCCCCACCTCGGGCTTGAATGTATCGTTTATAACGGGGTTAAGACTGTTGTCTATCGCCGGTATTCCCGAGGATATCCCCGGGGATGTGTTTGTTAAAATATCGGGGCTCACTGTTTCTCCACTGGGGATAAGACTAAGCACGCTTTCTACGGTAAAGGGACAAATAAGCCTTATTGCCACCACTGCGAAAAGAGCCACGCTTATCCACTTAGGTGCCTTTTTCAGTGCGAGTCTTAAAAGCACCACTGCAAGTATAAGATAGCTTGCCGATATGCTCATATTAACTATTTTCAAAAATATCTCGGACATTATTTACCCTCCTTTCCGGAGCTCTCCTTACGGTATGCGTCAATCATATGCTGAATTGCGTCAATTTCCCTATCGGACATTTTACGGTGTTTTGTAAATGCTGCGATAAAGGCAGGCAGGGAGCCATCGAAGGTCTTTTCCATCATCTCGTCAATTTCCGATGCCTGTATCTCCTCCTTGGTGACAAGTGCCCTGACCATTGTATTGTCATTTACAAGCACCCCCCTGTCGGAAAGACGCTTGATTACTGTATATGTTGTTGTAGGCTTCCAGCCCAGCTGCTCCTTGCACAGTGCCACAAGCTCGCTGCTCTTTATTGGCTCATGCTCCCATAAAATGAGGCAAAAGCGATACTCACTCTCAAATACCTTTGGTGTTTCCATCATATATTCCCCTTCCTCTAATGCAGTAGAGTTCATCTATACTCTAACATATTAGAGTACTGTCTGTCAATATGTTTCACAAAAAAATCACATTCAATCAGAATTTCTCTCTTCCCATTTCCTATAATGTAAAATTTTATTAAATTATTTAGTTTATCTATTTACTTTATTAGAAAAGTATGGTAAAATGTAAAAAAATTTGGGGTTAATCAGGGAGGGTCGAAATCCCCGGTGATGCCCTTTATAAAAAAGGAGTGGAATAAATGGAAAAATTCTTGCTTTTTTCAGCCACAGCTGAGAAGGATCCACAAATCTGGATCGTTTGTCTTATCGGCGTTGCAGTAGTATTTGCAGGACTTGCTATCCTTATCGGTGTTATTGAGATAATGAACCGTATCTGTGACAAGATAGCAAGCAAAAAGGCTACAACCGTTGAGGCTGCTCCCACAGCTCCCGTGGCTCCCACAGCTCCCGCAGCTGTTGAAAACCGTTCTGAAATTGTAGCAGCTGTTTGTGCCGCTGTTGCAGAGGAAAATGGCACTGATATTTCGGCTATCCGTGTTGTATCATTCAAAAAACTTTAATTTTACTGATTTGAGAAAGGAAAAAGAAAATGAAAGCATACAAAGTAACAGTAAACGGAAATGTTTATGAAATCACTCTCGAGGTAATTGACAAGGCGGATATCAAGACTCCCGCTGCTCCTGCACCCGCTGCAGCTCCCGCACCCGCTGCTCCCGTAGCTGCAGGTGCTACAACAATCTCAGCTCCTATGCCCGGCACAATCCTTAAGGTAAATGTTGCTAACGGTCAGGCTGTTAAGAAGGGCGATGTTCTCATGGTCCTCGAGGCTATGAAGATGGAAAATGAAATCATGGCTCCCAACGACGGCACAGTTGCTTCTGTTAATATCAATGCAGGTTCTACTGTTGAAGCAGGTACAGTTCTTTGCACTCTTGCATAATTACAGGAGGCAAAAATGTTAATAGAAAGTATCAAAACCTTCCTGGAAGATACCGGTGTTGCACAGTTTTTTGTAAGCGGCGGTTGGAAGGGTCTTGTTATGATTGCGGTAGCTTGTGTTCTTTGTTACCTTGCTATCAAAAAGCAATTTGAGCCCCTCCTCCTCCTCCCTATTGCAATCGGTATGCTCCTTACAAACCTGCTCGGCTCCGGAGTATACAATGAGCTCTTCTTTGCCGGCGGTCATATACATTGGGACCTCTTTGGTGGAGCAGAAATCACCGAGGAGTTAATCGTGGAATTTGTAAACGGTCTTAACCTCGAATTAAATGGAGAGACATTTGTTGCAAACTCCCTTCCCGAAATAAGAGCTGTTCTTGACCAGCTCTCCGAGGTTTCCAACCATCCTGAGGCAATTATAAATCTCTACGATTCCGGTGTAACCTCCATCACTCCCGGTCTTATAGATGTCCTCTACCTTGGCGTTAAGCTCGGTATTTATCCCTGTCTTATTTTCGTTGGCGTTGGTGCAATGACAGACTTCGGTCCCCTTATTGCCAACCCCAAGAGCCTTATCCTCGGTGCCGCTGCACAGATTGGTATCTTTGCAACTTACGCTGCGGCAACAGGTATTTTGGGCTTTACAGGTGCTGAAGCGGCCTCTATCGGTATTATCGGCGGTGCCGACGGTCCTACAGCTATCTTTGTAACAACAAAGCTTGCTCCTCACCTTCTCGGTCCTATCGCAGTTGCGGCTTACTCCTATATGGCTCTCGTTCCTGTAATTCAGCCTCCTATTATGAAGCTCCTTACGACAAAGGAAGAAAGATCTATAGTTATGAAGCCCCTCCGTCAGGTAACAAAGGTGCAGAAGATTCTCTTCCCCATAGTTGTAACTATACTCGTTCACCTTATCGTTCCCTCAGCTACTCCTCTTGTTGGCTGTCTTATGTTCGGTAACCTCCTCCGTGAGTGTGGCGTTTGTGAACGACTTTCCAAGACTGTACAGAATGAGCTTATGAATATTGTAACAGTATTCCTCGGTATCTCCGTAGGTGCTACTGCTACAGCAGCTACATTCTTAAGCTTGAACACAATCAAGATTATCGTTCTCGGTGTTGTTGCCTTCGGCGTTGCTACTGCAGGCGGTGTACTTATAGCTAAGCTTATGAATGTATTTCTTCCCGAAGGAAAGAAGATCAACCCCCTTATCGGTTCTGCAGGCGTTTCTGCCGTTCCTATGGCTGCCCGTGTATCACAGAAGGTTGGTCAGAAAGAGAACCCCGGCAACTTCCTCCTTATGCACGCTATGGGTCCCAATGTTGCAGGTGTTATCGGCTCCGCTATTGCGGCAGGCGTGCTTATCGCATTCTTTGGTTAAGAGAGGTAATTAAAAATGGCTAAAAAAGTTCTTATAACAGATACAATTCTCCGTGATGCCCATCAGTCTCAGGCAGCTACCAGAATGCGTCTTGAGGATATGCTCCCTGCTTGTGAGGGACTTGACAAGGCAGGCTACTGGTCCCTTGAATGCTGGGGTGGAGCTACATTCGACTCCTGTATGCGTTTCCTTAAGGAGGACCCTTGGGAAAGACTCCGTCAGCTTCGTAAGGCTATGCCCAACACAAAGCTCCAGATGCTTCTCCGTGGTCAGAACCTTCTTGGCTATAAGCATTATGCAGACGATGTGGTTGACGCATTTGTAAAGAAATCTATTGAAAACGGTATCAATGTTATCCGTATATTCGACGCTTTGAACGACCCCAGAAATATGGAGGCTGCTATCAAGGCTACAAAGAAGTACGGTGGACATGTTGAGGCTGCTATCAGCTATACAACAAGCCCTGTTCATAACGAGGAATACTTTGTAAACCTCGCTATGAAGCTTGAGGAAATGGGTGCTGATACAATTTGTATCAAGGATATGGCTAACCTTCTTCTCCCCTATGATGCCTACTCCCTTGTAAAGGCTCTTAAGGAAAAGGTTAAGGCTCCTATCCATCTCCACACTCACAACACCACAGGTACAGGTGATATGACCTACCTTATGGCTATTCAGGCAGGTGTTGATATCATTGACACAGCACTTTCTCCCCTTGCTAACGGCACATCCCAGCCCTCTACAGAGGCTATGGTTGCTACCCTTGCAGGTACAGAATATGATACAGGCATTGACCTTAACAACTTAAGCGATATTGCTACTCATTTCAGAAGTGTAGCAGTTAAGCTTAAGGAACAGGGCTCCCTTGACCCCAAGGTGCTCAATGTTGACCCCAACACTCTTCTCTATCAGGTTCCCGGTGGTATGCTTTCAAACCTTATCTCCCAGCTTAAGCAGGCTAAGGCAGAGGACAAGTACTACGAGGTGCTTGCTGAGATTCCCAGAGTGCGTAAGGACTTCGGTTATCCTCCCCTTGTAACTCCCACATCCCAGATCGTTGGTACACAGGCTGTATACAATGTACTCCTCGGTGAGAGATACAAGATGGTAACAAAGGAATCAAAGGCTCTCCTCCGTGGTGAGTACGGTATGCTCCCCGGTGAGGTAAATGAAGAGGTAAGAAAGAAGGCTATCGGCGACGATACAGTTATTACCTGCCGTCCCGCAGACCTCCTTGAGCCGGAGCTCGACAAGTACCGTGAGCAGTACGGCGACATTACAAAGAGTGACGAGGATGTTCTCTCCTGTGCACTCTTCCCCCAGGTTGCTCCTAAGTTCCTTGCTGAAAGAGATAAGCCGGCAGAGCCCGAAAACGCAGTTCGTGAGCTTTTTGTAGAGGACCTCGGCAACTGATATTTACTCGCTGATATTGAATTATAATTGATAAAGGGGCTGTTGCAAATAGCTGATTGAAATAAATCAGTTAAGAGCAACAGCCCCTTTTTGTATTTTGTGCTTATTTATGTCTCAAATCTGAAAGAGTATGCCGTAAGCTTAAGTCCTGTCTCAAAGCCTATTGCAAAGCTGTCACTTGTCATACTGTGAGTAAGCAGCTTCATAGCATTGGAATAGCTCTCAAAGGCTTTTCTCGCTTCTCCGTCAAGGGACTCCAAAGCCTTTCTTTCGAGAAGCACAGCATTCTTTATATATTCCTCATTAAGCCTTTCAACGGAGTCCTTTGGATTTACATCCCCTTCGTATAACTCATTTATTATAAACATTTTTTACTATCCTTTCCTTAATTTATTTTATCTGCGGTCTGTGTCGCCTCTTTTTGGGGCTTTACAGTCGTTTTTTTATTACTGACCGTGTTCAAAAACCTTTGTAGCTCATCTATTTTTCGCAATGTTCGTCCATTACATTCTGTTTTTACAAACATATATGCCTGCATCATCTGGGTAGCTCCGAAAATAAGATATATTCCTATCTGGAGTGATGCCCAGATTATTGCCTCCTTGCCCGTGTTTCCCGTAAGATATATGGCGTAATAGCCGAAAAGAAGACCGAACAGCACCTTGTTCATTATGTCGGCACCACTCCTTCTGCGAAGGTACTGACCCTGAGTCCTGCCGAAATCATAGGGGTCATTATATTTGGAGCCATCCACCGAAAGAGCCTCGGGGGTCAGGGGAGTTATTTTTACTCCCTCTGCCCTTTTTATGGCTCTTTTCTTTTGCTTAAGCCTTCTTTTTTCATCCTTATCTATGCCCTTAGGAATTTTTATCACTGTCATTTTGGCAGAGCCGTCGGGATAAAAGCATTCATCGTAGCTGACCCCTGCCCGGGATAAAATCCTCTTTCTTATAGCCTCATAAGAGGCTCTGTTTTCCTTCTCACAGAAATCATCAAGCTCGTTTATGTAGGGGGCTACCGTATCAAGGAGCCTTGAATGAAAGCTCCTTGATTTTATAACCTCCGTGTCCTCATTACCGTAGGCTATCCCCGTCTGACGCATAAGATGACCGATTATAAAGCCTACAGAGGCAGAAATAGCTCCGTCACCTATAATCTGCATTACGGTTTTTCCACTTTCTCCTAATGTATACAGTCCCCTCACTATGTACAGAGCAGACACCACGGCTACAAGGAAAAAGCCAATATTTTTGAACATAAACCTTTTGAAATCGTATTTCATACCCCACCTCTATAGTATCTGGCTACAATTTCCTCCACTCTTCTGGCTGTGGCATCAGCTCCCCTATCTATAATAATTCCTTCCTTTATTCTTTTAATAGGAATGGAAAAGAGTATTTTATCCGTAATATCGCTTATAAGGGCAATAAAGGAAAATACAATAAGGTCATCCGTTATGCTCCTTAAAAGATAGGAAAGTATAAGAATTATACCCAAGGTAACGGTAGATGAGGGCATTTGCAGCCTTCCCAACATTTTAAGAAGCACAAGAGCTACACATATAATGCCACCGAGAGAGAGCTTTACTCCGTCCTCGTAGCTTTTTATATATTTATCCCAATTTACGAGGAAGTATATTACAAGAGGTGCTGCATTACACACAAATGAGCATATGTACATAAGTAATAGCAAAAATCTTTTTTTCATTATTACTTCTCCTCTCGGCTTCTATTGGCTATAATGGCAATTTTTCTCGCTGTTCCGTTCTCCACAACAGGCGGGATGGAGGAAAAACCTGTTTTTACCGCCTCCATAAGCTCCCTGCTCTGCTTTTCAAGGGTGGCATAGCTTTCCTTAAGCTCTCTGTAATCCTCGGCTATCTGAGGAACGGTACTAAGGGTATCTTCGATTTTTGTCATTCCCTTTTTCATTTCTGCCCTTACACCTGTCATGGTAGAATCCACAGTCTCCTTTATCTCACGGAGTCCTTCCTTCGACTTGTCAAGGGAGCTGAGTGATGCTCTTATCCTGCTTACAGTTGAGGCAAGGGCTACAAGGGATGTAAGAACTCCCACAGCTACAGGAGCTATCCTCTCCATAAGATATTCCTTGAGGTCGGTGGCTCCCTTTTCCTCATCCGTTCCGGGCTCCTCGGAGGCTGTACCGCCGTCTGTGTCTCCTGTATTGTCTGCCGATGTATCGTGCACTGTATCGGGTGCCTCTGTTACCATATTATCTGTGCAGGTCACAATGTCCTTTTCTGCCGACACGGAAAGCACAAGGGCAAAGGCTATCATAATTGCAAATACAGTAATTAAAAATCTATTCATTTTTTCTCCTTTCATTTATTAATTTCCCATCTCCTTAAGCACTCCGTCCACTATGATATTTATAAACTCATCATTGGTGGAAAGGGCTGTTGCCAAGGAGGAAACATAGCTATCCGACAAGAGATTTACACTGTCATCCTCTCCACTAAGGTGATAGAAGATAAGCTTTCCCTGTGTCATTATGCAGGACCTTATAGCCTGGCTTAAAGGATTTACCGTGTTGCCCTCAGCATATTTTGCCGTGTGGACTACCGTACCTCCGTTTATAAGCCTTTCCTGAAATTCCGACTGGTCCCTCGAGATAGCGTCTACCTCCGCCTGACTCGCCTTGGATGTGTCAAAGCTGTCAGTTGCATTCTTTGCCTCCTCGGCAAGGGTGTATGCCTCGTTGGCTCTGACGGTGGATGCCGAGGCTATGCTCTCTATATTCTCTATAATTCCGTCGGTGCCGTCAACTCTTTTGAAGCTGACTGCCTTATTTGCAAAGCCGGATTCGGTAGCATACGCCACTCTCTGCTCTCCTATATTGGATTCTGTTATCAATCCCTGAAAAATATCCTCTACGGGAACGGTTACATATCCGTCCGGAGTGTGGAGAATAAGGCTCCTCGTATCCTTATCATACTCTGCTCCCGTTACCATTTGCTCCAAAGGAAAATCCACCACAGTCTCAGCTGTCTCTCCGTTTACCCTTGTCATACTAAGCCTGAGCTTAAAGGGATTAACTCCGTCACTGCCTACAGGCTCCCAGGAGTGGGTAATTTCCACACCGCAGGTATTCACATTCTCTCTCAGCTCATTTATGCTTTCTGCCTGTGCTCCCTGTTCACTCTCTAAGGTCTGCACATAGCTCAGGTCTGCCTTTTTTTCACTTAGCTCGCTGAATTTTGTGCTTGCGTCGGCTTTTTTCATATATGTATCGGTAATTTTGTTACCGTCACTATCGGAAACAGCCTTGTCGGCTATGGAGGCTGAGCCACCTCCAACATACATATTGCCAAGTCCTCTGAGGGTTATATCCGTGGTGCTTACTCCCGTTACCTGCCAGAAGGAAAGATAGGATGCATCTCCCTCGCTGTACTTATCAAGAACCACATCGTTTACCGATATGGGAGGATTTGATACAACTCCGGTGCTTACTGTAAGTGTGGCATCAAGGGTAGAAAGGACCGAGAGCTGTTCTACCGTTACCTTTATGGAGTTGGCACACGCAGACTCAATCTCGGTAGCCAGCCTCTTCAGGGCAGAATCTATACTTTCATCGGATATATTCCCGTTTTTAACATAATACCTGGACGCTGTCGCCACGCCCTTAAGCTCTCCCACAAGCTCTGTAGCAGAGATAACACCGTTTGTATCAAGGTAAAAGTTCATGCTTACGGGAACGGGGAGCATATCATGGCCTTCAAAAATGATAGCACCGTGCCTTGTAACAGGGATAATTCCTCCTCTCGGAGTCTCTATGGGTATTTGCTCCTCTGTTTTAAGCTCGTATACAAACTCAAGGGGCTCCCCTGCGTTATACCACTCTTTAAGCTGTGTTTTCCATGTGTCAAGAGTGTAATCTGCAATAGGCAGGGTAAATATCAGCTTAGTGCCTCCTGTAAGCACATCTATTCTGTATGGCACTCCTGACTCCGATATATGATTAAAGCCCTTGTTGGCGATAATCTCTCCCAAGTCCTTAGCTCCCTTATCTATTACATTGGTCCAGAAGCCCCGTACTGTGTCGTCTGAGCCGTATTCTATCCAATGCTCCTCCCCCGTTACGGTGTATTTTGCCACTCGTTTTACAAGCACTCCGGCGGGGGAATCAATATAATTGTACAGCGTACCGTTTATACCCATACCGTATCCGTCAAGGAGCTGTATGCCCTCCGGAATATCAAGGCTTCTGCACTCGTAGGGTATATATCCCGTGTCCCCCGTATACTCGCAAACCATAAGATTCCTTATATGACTGTATAAGCCATAAGAATAGGTAACGGTTATACCGTTTACAGTTTTGCCCTCTGCCGATATTTTGGAGAAGGTACTGTATTTTGTATCACCGTAGGGTGTGGAAAGTGAAAGGAAATCGTAGGTACCGTCTGTATAGTTTATACTGAACATTACAGATACGGTGCGTTTGTCATCCGTGGAATCGGCATAGCCCTCAAAGGATATACGGTACCTTGTATTCTCCTTGAAGGGAATTGTGGCAATTTGCCTGCCCGAATATGTACTGTACAGGCTCTGTGTCTCTCCGTGGTAGGCTCCCTCGGAGTACTCCCACCCTGCCTTAGTAAAAAAGGTGCTCTGGTCTATGAGGTTTTTGCCCGTTGAGAGAATCCTGCTTACAGAGCCGACCTTTATTTTATCCTCTACCCTTTGGCATGTGCCTCCAAGTCTCTGTAGCTCTGCATAGGGCGATGCTGTATCAGGTACGGAAATTGCACAGGCAGATACGCTGTCCGTTTCCTTTGTGCCTCTGTCCGCCTTTTTGGAAAGGTCCTCATAGGTGGCAAGTCCCTCAATAAGCTCATCTACGGGAATCTCCGTATAGGTTCCGTCACGGAAGTACAAAACAAGAGATTTATTATCAGCCTTATATTCGCCACTTATGACAGTCTGTTCCAGGGGAAAATCCACTATTGTGGAAAAAAGCTCCGTACCCTGTCTGCTTTTTAATGAAATTTTCAGCTTGAATGGATTTTTACCATCCTCCATAGGCTCCCATTCCACCGTCATATCGGAGCCGTATGTTGAGGATATATATTCCTTGAGCCTTTCATCGTAATAGGATAGAGCTCTGTCTGTTACTACTATTGGGTTATTCATGCTTCACCTCCCTGTGCAAAAAGCGAATCGATAGCCTCCCGACTCATTTCCGTAACAGTTATCTGTCCGCTTGTGTATAAAAATTGAAACTTTCTGTTAAGAAGGGTGCAAA
>JAFTOG010000018.1 GCA_017451485.1 Clostridia bacterium
GGCAGAGTGCACGATATCGCACACGGCTCGTTGCGTCTTTCTTTGTCCGAGGAAAACACAGAAGAAGAGATCAAATATACCATTCAGGCTGTCAAAGAGGTTGTAGAATATCTTCGCAGCATTTCACCAATCTGGCGTGATCTCTGCGAAGGAAAGAAAGAATTTATTTTGAAATGAGGTTATATAAAATGGCATTATACAGTGAAAAAGTAATGGATCATTTCCGCAATCCGAGAAACGTGGGTGTGATTGAGAACGCCGACGGTGTAGGTGAGGTCGGCAACGCCAAGTGCGGAGATATTATGAAGATCTATTTGAAGATAGAGAATGATATTATCGTTGACGTAAAATTCGAAACCTTCGGTTGCGGCTCGGCAATCGCTTCAAGCTCGATGGCGACCGAGTTGATCAAGGGCAAGCCTGTGTCCGAGGCACTGTCACTTACCAACAAAGCTGTCGTCGAGGCACTCGACGGTCTGCCTGCCCACAAGCTCCATTGCTCGGTGCTTGCAGAGGAAGCCATTAAAAAAGCACTCAAGGATTACTATGATACGAACGGTATTGAATATGATCATAAAATTTTTCCCGACTGTGAGAGCTGCGGTCATTGTTGCTCCAAAAGCACTTGAATTACCTACCGACTTGTGGTATAATTAAAACAATAACGCTCAAAGGAGAATATTATGATTATATCAACAAGAGGAAGATATGCCTTGCGTGTAATGCTTGATCTTGCCGAGAATGGAAACGGCGACTATATTGCTATGAAAAGGATAGCAGAAAGGCAAGAAATTTCGCTTAAATATTTAGAGAGAATTTTGCCTGTGCTTACCCAAAATCAAATCATAGAGGGCGTTCAGGGAAAAGGGGGAGGATATCGCCTTGTCAGAAAGCCTGAGGAGTATAAGGTGGGTGAAATTCTACGCTTTACAGAGGGAGACCTCGCACCCGTATCCTGCCTTGAATGCGGAGCAAAGCCTTGCCCAAAAAAGGACAAATGCAAAACATTGCCAATGTGGACAAAGCTCCACGATATGATTGAAGATTATCTTGACAGCGTCACGCTTGCCGATCTTCTCTGCATGAAGGATTAATTATTTATAAAAAAGATCAGAAATAAAAAGCCCTCGTTCCCAAATGGAGCGATGGCTTTCTTAAACTTCAGTATTTGCATCGCTGTAGTCAAAGAAAAGGTTCGGAGAGAAAAGCGACTTTCGAAAGAGGTCTGTCCAAAAAAGTAGGACAAACCTCTTTTGCGAGAAAAGCTTACACAGAATTGCAAAAATAAGGCGGTATTTACAGTTTTTCTTTTTGATATGGCTGTTGTCAGGCGAAAACGTAGAGAAATTAAAGAAAAAGTACACCTATAGCGTCTGTAAAAGCAGAACGCTATAGGTGTTTTTAACATTCAATGGCAAAAAGCATCAGGTGTTACTTATAAGGTTACTATCCTATCTGCGTGATCACAAGATGTGCGGATACAGGGCGAGTTCCGCCTGCAAGAGGGGTGATGGTAAGTGCCGCGGCATTGCCTGCAGGATTACGGACCGTCAGAACTGAATTGACTGCCGTGGTAGTTACGATAGCCATTCCCACGATCTGAGATGTTCCCGTAGCACGACCTACGACAGTATATGCTAAGTCTTGACCGTTTAAAGTCAGGATCAGCTGTCCTGCCTCGGTAACGCCGACTTGGAACAATATCTGATAGGTGCCGATCGGTCCGAGATTGAACGAGGACGGACCGAGCCGTCCAATGTTCGTGTTAGCAATCGGACCATTCTGTGGGAAGCTGACATCAGTGCCCGGAGCAACTGTTGCTGAGTTATCGGGTGGCATCAAGGCGTAAAAATCGGCATAACTCAATACGCCTCCGGGGACTCCCTGTGGTCCTTGTGCACCCGTATCGCCTACAGGCCCCTGAGGACCTACAGGACCTTGTGGACCTGCGGGGCCCGTAGCACCTACGGGACCTTGAGGACCAGTGGGACCAATATCACCTGCAGGACCTTGAGGTCCTGTGGGGCCTTGCGGACCAACAGGACCGGCAGCACCTGCGGGACCTATGGGACCGGTGGGACCTACATCACCTACAGGCCCCTGAGGACCGATTGGACCTTGCGGACCAACGGGACCGGTAGCACCTTGAGGACCTGTGGCACCTGTTGGACCAATATCACCTTGTGGACCCTGAGGACCTGCGGGACCTTGTGCACCAACAGGACCTTGTGGACCCGTGGGACCAATATCACCTGCAGGACCTTGTGGACCGGGAAGTCCTTGAGGACCCTGCGGACCAATAGCTCCGGTTTCACCGACAGGTCCTTGCGGACCAACGGGACCTTGTGGACCTGCGGGACCTTGTGCACCAACAGGACCTTGTGGACCTGCGGGACCTACATCACCTGCGGGACCTTGTGCACCAACAGGACCTTGTGAACCAATAGGACCTATCGGACCCTGGGGCCCTTGTGGACCTTGTGCTCCTGTATCACCTGCGGGACCTTGCGGACCTATGGGACCTTGAGAGCCTTGTGCACCTGCAGGTCCCTGTGGACCTTGTGCTCCTGTATCACCTGTGGTACCCTGTGGACCAATAGGACCTCTCGGACCAGTCGGCCCTTGTGGACCAATAGGACCTCTCGGACCTGCGGGGCCTTGTGGACCCTCGGGACCGGGGGGACAGATTACACACGGATTTTTATCGTGACAATCGTCACATTCATCGCAGCAATGCTGCTGATTGTTACAGTTATATTGACTGTCGTTTTGACAGTTATTGCAATAGCGATCGTTGGTACTTCGCATAAATGGATTTTGTCTGCTCATAAAATTACCTCCTTTGTAGATTTTGGTGAAGCACCATTACATTATATGCTGTTTTTTGACGAACAGATACTAACCCTATAAAAGTGAAAAGGCCGACCGAACAAACAGTCAGCCTTCAAGAAATGCGGTGTATTAGTCAAAGAAAAAACCTTGGAAATGTCAAGCTTTCAAGGTTTTTTTGTTGAGTTGATGTCCCTTATTAGAACCTCATTTGAAAAAGCACCTTAAAGTCTTATGTCATACGGTTTTATATTACTTTGAGAAATCGCAAAAACAAGAAGAAGTGTGAAATTGTAGCGTGAATTATTCAAATTTGGTTGTATATGAATTTAAACTATGATATAATTCAAAAAGCGATTAAACTAAAGGAGGCAAATATGGAAAAGCAGGGATATATTCTTAGATATTATTTACCGCTAAAACCTTATTTTGATGAGGAATATACCGAAAAAAGATTTACCCAATTGATAGATTTTTGCAAACGAACATCAGTATGTGCGGTTATGTTTTATGTCGCGCTCGATCCAAATTGGTATTATATGCCTGATACTGTTGAATATGCAAGGCAAAACAAGGAACAGATGCTTCCATATATCAAGCGTTTGCGTGAGGCAGGAATAAGCTATCAGCTCAATTTTCAAAATCTTCTCGGCTCAACTCTTGGAGGCGTTGATTTTACATCGGTATTTAATTGGGAAATGCTTGTTGATCAAAAGGGACGCAAGAACCTTGGCTGTGGATGCCCAATAGGAGAAGACTTTAGAGAGCAAGCAGGTGAGCGTCTACGTATATGGGCAGAAACAAAGCCTGATGTTATCTGGATAGACGATGATTTTCGATATCATAATCACGGCACTCCAATATTTGCAAGGATAGACGGTGAAAGCTGGTATAACGATTATTATTGCTTTTGCGACGAGCATTTGCGTTTGTTTAATGAAAAATACCAAGCATCATACGACCGAGAAGAGCTTATTTGCCATATGACTAAATATGGAGAGCCACTTGATTTAAGAAAAAAATATCTTGATTTTCTTGGTGAAACGATAGCTGAAACTGCCGATTGGGTAAGGCGTACAGTACAGACCATAAGCCCCGAAACACGTATGGCACAAATGACAAGTGTGCCTGATGTTCACTCTGCCGAGGGACGAGATTGGAACAGCTTTCTTTATTCACTCTGTGGGGGATATTCTCCTATTATAAGAGCACATTTTGGTCCCTATAAGGAGGGTAACCCATGTGATTTTGTAGAATGTTATCGCAATTTAGCACAGACCATGGTGCAGATAGATTCAAATTATCAGGGTAAGGTTGAATATTGTCCCGAGGTTGAAAATACACGCTTTACAGTATGGTCGAAATCAATGTCGGCAACCGCTTTTCAGCTTCGCCTTTCGGCGTTTATGGGTTGTAAAAATATCACACTGTCGCTTTATGACCTTGATGGTGGAGCTTTTTGTGATGAGCCTGCTTATGAAAAAATGCTTATCACAGAAAAGCCATATCTTGATAAGCTTGTAGCTCTTGGACTTGGTGATGCAAGCGAGGAGGGAGTGATTATTCCCATTTCGCAAAGTAGTGCAAAAAATTATCATATGAGAAATGATGATAACTATGAAACGCTTGGCGGTAAGGATAGATATATTGATAAATATTTATTGCGTATGGGTATTCCGTGCTGTTATCTTCCACCGGAAAAAATATGTAATGGTATAGTCGCACTTGATAGCTATTCGGCAGGCTTTTTAAGTAACGAAAAGCTAAACGAGATATTATCCGGAGCAGTGCTTATTGATGGTGGAGCAGCAAGGACACTTGTTGAACGTGGCTTTGGCGATAAGATAGGCATAAGCACATTAAGCATACAAAACACCTTTGTCAATGTAGAAACATTCCTATCTCAAAAACGAGAGGACGGTACATATATTCGTGTTCCGTCAAGAATACCATTTGGTTGTTGGTTTGATATAAATCCAATGCCAACGGCACAAGTGCTATCCGAGTTCTTGACCCCTAACGGAAAAAAGCACCCTGCACTTGTGTGCTTTGAAAACTATATGGGCGGTAAGGTTGTTATCTATCCTGCGATAAATGATTTTGGTGATGGCTTCTTTACACATCACAGAGTCAAAGCCTTTAAGGAGGTGCTAAGAACGCTATCTCCGTCCTTGCCACAAATTGATTGCCACAGTTATACACTTGCCGTAGTAAAAAGAGCAAAAAATGGTGACAGATATTATTTCATTGCAAATCTTTCTACCGATACAGTTGATGAAATAAACATCAATGGTAAAGCCTTCAAATGCACAATGAATACTTACGGTACAGTAGTGGTTAATGAAAAAGACGGTAGTGTGGTGGAAGAAAGATACTGTTAAAATGCTCGATTAAAATCAAAGTAATAAAGACAACGGCTTTAATAAAAAGAACTTGAATATAAAGAGCTGGCGAAGTTATTTATAACTATAAGTAAAATTCCAAGCCGTCGAATTGATAACAACATCAATGCACTTTTAAATAAAACCGATGGTGGATTTTACTAAAGTTATTGAAAAACGGCAAAATAATGATGTAATAAAGAAAAAATTGGAGGTAGTCTATAATGTGTGATAACAATAAGTTTTATGTTTGTGAGCACTGTGGCAATCTGATCGGAATGATCCACGATGCAGGTGTTCCTATGATGTGCTGCGGTCAGAAAATGACCAAGATTGAGCCCGGTACTGTTGAAGCAAGCCACGAGAAACACATTCCCGTTGTTTCCATTGAAAGAAACATTGTAACCGTTAAGATTGGTTCTGTTGAGCATCCTATGGTAGAGGAGCACAGCATCCTTTGGGTATATCTTCAGACCGACAAGGGTGGACAGCGTAAGTGCCTTGAGGTTGGAAAGACTCCCGTTGTGGTCTTTGCTCTCACCGATGAGAAGCCCGTGGCAGCATACGCATACTGCAATCTCCACGGCTTGTGGAAAGCAGAATTTTGAAAAGGAGAAAAATATAATGAACGAAAAAGTACATGAACTGTTAAACAGCCAAATTAACAAAGAGTTCTATTCCGCATATCTTTACCTTGACTTCTCAAATTACTTTGAGGATGCGGGACTTGACGGTTTTGCAAACTGGTATAAGATTCAGGCACAGGAGGAACGTGATCACGCAATGCTGTTCTATCAGTACCTCCAGAATGAAAATCAGAAGGTAACGCTTGAGGCAATCGCAAAGCCAGACAAGGTATTTACCTGTCATATGGATATTCTCAAGGCGGGTCTTGAGCACGAAAAATATGTTACCTCGTTGATCAACGACATCTATGCGGCAGCATACGAGGTAAAGGACTTCCGTACCATGCAGTTCCTTGACTGGTTCGTTAAGGAGCAGGGTGAGGAGGAAACAAACGCCAACGATATGATTACCAAGATGGAGTTGTTTGGCTCCGATCCCAAGAGCCTCTATATGCTTAATCAGGAACTTGCGGCAAGAGTTTACAGCGCACCGTCTTTGGTACTTTGATTTTCAATTAAGGAAATGAAAATAACAAAATACGTATGTGATACTTGTGGCTGTTTGGGAGTAGTGTAATTTAACATAGCAGTCAAACAAATATTATTGTCAAATGAACTTTGTTAGAAAGCTCTTTATTGGCTACGGTGTGCTTGAGGAAGATTACGCTTATTGTGGATTACATAATGGCGAGGAATATGTCGTAGACTGTATTCGATTAAAGGCGATGATTGCTACTACAACATTCTCACAAGAAATGCCCATATCATACCAATCGACCTTGTCTTATTAATATGATAGCAGTAAACGGAAAGAAATGTGAGGTCATACTAAATTCGTACTTTGTGACGGAAGAAGAACCAAAGAAAATAATCGCTGAATATACGGAACTGTTAATAGCAAATCTAAAATCTTAATGACTTAAATTTCAATTTGTTGATGAGAATCGCATACAAAAAGGGCTGACGAAAATAATCGTCAGCCCTCAAAATTTGCATTGCTGTAAGCAGAGAAAAGCAAAAAATTCACAACTAAATTTTGAAAAACAATTGAAAAAGCACGAGATTTTATGGTATAATACATTAGTTAGCAGATGCTAACCGCTTGGTAGCATCTGTTTTTTTAAGGATTATTAGTTAGGCATTGCTAACTGGCTTTTGGAGACCTGTATGTCTTTTTTGAAAACACGAGACCCCCCAAGCTTGGCGGCAAGATCATTGTTTCTATGATGAGCAACGGTCACAGTGTGATGGCAGAGTGGGGGCTTAAGCATATAGAGCCGGCGTACAATTCCGCTGTTCTCGATATTGGATGCGGTGGCGGAGCAAACATCAAAAAGATGCTTTCACTTTGTACGTACGGTCGTGTAAGCGGAATCAATTATTCGTCCGTAAGTGTTGAGAAATCACGAAAGGTGAACCGAAAAGCAATCGCAAACGGAAGATGCGATGTTACATATGGAGGTGTGCTTGCTCTGCCGTTTCCCGAGGATAGCTTTGATATTGTTTCCGCATTTGAAGCCGTCTACTTTGGACACGAGATTGAAGGGTGCTTCGGTGAGGTTTACCGAGTCCTGAAACCAAACGGATGCTTTATGATCTGCAACGAATCCAACGGAGAAACGAACAAGGACGATAAGTGGGTAGAAAAGATCGGCGGTATGACGATCTACAACAGCGAGAGCTTAGTGCATTTCTTACAAATGCAGGCTTTGCGGATATTCAAATTGATAAAAATGAGAAAGGATGGCTCTGCGTAAAGGCACACAAAGGTGCCACGTGGAGGACGTAAAAATGATAGACAAAAATTTGCTCCGACTTCTCGGAGGAAACAAGAAATACATATTTTACACCGTTGCTTTGATGGTGATTGGATTGTTCGCAAACGTAGGCATTACTGCCTCTATCTGTTGGGCAATTAACCTTGCCATTCATTACGACGAATACAGCGGAGGGGCTATTATTTTCTTGTGGCCTGCCGTTTGTGCGACGGTCGGAATTACGGTGAGATACACGACCTCTCGCCTTGTGGGTGAGCTCAAGGACACTCTCGGCAGAAAGGCAAAGAAAGATCTTCGGCAGAGGGTGTATAACAAAATCGTAAAGCTTGGCGTTCGCTCTACAGACGGCATGAGCATGGCGGGGCTTACGCAGGTTTCGATGGAGGGCGTAGAGCAGCTTGACCTCTATTATTCCTCATATATTCCACAGTTTTTCTATGCAATGCTCGCCCCCTTCGTTCTGTTCGGCATTACCGTCGGCATACAGTGGCAGGTGGCTCTCGTCCTCCTCTGCTGTGTACCGCTGATTCCCGTATCCATCGTTGCCGTTTCCAAATGGGCAAAGAGGATATTCGCAAAGTATTGGGGCAAATACACCTCAATGGGTGACTCCTTCCTCGACAGCGTTCAGGGCTTGAAGGAGCTCAAAATTTTCAAAGCCGACGAAGCACAGCACGGTAAAATGAACGAAACCAGCGAGGATTTTCGCAAGATCACAATGAAGGTTCTCGTTATGCAGCTCGCCAGCACTACCATTATGGACTTGGTGGCATATGGCGGTGCAGGGCTTGGAATAGCTATGTCCATCATTGCTGTAACGAATTGGGACTTATCTCCCGTGGCGGCTCTGTTTCTCATCCTCGTAGCTGTAGATTTTTTTCTGCCTCTCCGTGCCTTCGGCTCGGCGTTCCACATTGCTATGAACGGTGCATCTGCCGGAAAGAAGATTCTTTCGCTACTCGAGATGCCTGATCCTGTTTGGGGGGAAGAAGAGGTCGAGGATACCGAAATAAATGTTGATAATGTGACATTCTCCTACGACGGCAAGCGTGACGTGCTGAAGAACGTGACAATGACTTTCCGGAAAACAGGAATGATCTCTATCGTCGGTGAATCGGGTTGCGGTAAATCCACGATAGTTAATATGCTGTTCGGTGCATTCAGACCGAAATCAGGTTTGGTAACGGTTGGAGGTAAAGCACTTGAAAGCCTTTCACGTGAATCCTACTACGCACACCTTGCGGTTGTAAGCTATAACACATATATTTTCAATGATACTGTGCGAGCAAATTTTATACTCGCCAATAAAAACGTGACTGACGAGGAAATCTATACGGCACTCGGAAAGGTAAATCTTGCAGACTTTATCCGTGAAAACGGCGGTCTTGACAAGGTTATCACCGAGGATGCCGCCAACATTTCGGGCGGTCAGAAGCAAAGACTTGCTCTTGCGGTTAACCTCGTGGCAAACAAGGACATTTATGTGTTCGATGAAGCCACGAGCAATATTGATATTGAGAGTGAAGCCATCATCATGGCAAATATCAAGGCCCTGTCGAGAACAAAGGCGGTTATCGTGATCTCACACCGCCTTGCCAATGTAGTTCCGTCCGACCTCATTTACTATATGGAATCGGGCGAGCTGAAGGAAAGTGGAACGCACGATGTGCTGATGGCAAAGGGAGGCGGTTACGCTAAACTTTATACTACACAGAAAAATCTTGAAGAAGGCTATGTGGAGGTGACAAAATGAAAAAGCAAAAACTTCGCAGAAGCGGAGCTCGTATTATGGCGAGCCTTATCCTTCTTCTCGGCAGTCTTGCCTATATTATGATCCTTGCTGTGATCAACGGCTCGCTTGGATTTGTATCGGCAATGGGCGTTACCGTGTTCGGTGCACTGGGTGTCGCAAAGGCACTCGGAGAGAGCGTGGCACTTTCTTACGGGCTTATCATCGGCCTCGCTATCGGTTGCGGTGTGCTTCGTGGCTTGCTCCGTTATTTCGAGCAATATACCAATCACTATATCGCATTCCGTCTGCTTGCGGTTCTTCGTGACAAGATTTTCGGTGCACTTCGCCGCCTTTGCCCTGCAAAGCTGGAGAGCAAGCAAAAGGGAAGTATCATTGCAATGATCACCTCGGATATCGAAACGCTGGAGGTGTTCTACGCACACACAATTTCACCTATTTGCATTGCGGTAATCGTTTCTGTTTCTGTCCTCATTTTCGTAGGAGTAATATCAAGCTGGTATCTCGCACTCGTGGCGTTGCTTGCCTATGTTTTGATTGGTATTGTTGTTCCGCTGATTGCATCCAAAAGGCTCAAAGCTTCGGGTGTTCGTTACCGTACGGAATTTTCTTCCTTCAATGCATATTTCCTTGACAGTATCAAGGGAATCAAGGATATCGTTTTGAACAATGCAGACAAGGAAAGAGAAGCGGAGGTCAATTATCGTTCTGACATTCTGCTCTGTGAGACCAAGAAGATGAAGCACGACACCACGAAAGCCTTGGCGTTCACTGAGCTTGCCGTGTCAATATCTATCATAGCAACTCTTGTTGCCGGAATTCTTTTGGTTGCTAACGGAATATTGACAGTTGGTTATATGATTGTTGGCGTTGTTACCGTGTTTTCTTCCTTTGGCCCCGTAATTGCAATCTCGGCTCTGCCCGGAAATCTCACGCAGACCTTTGCAAGCGGCGACAGAGTGCTTAATCTTCTCTCGGAAGAACCTGCAGTAAAGCCCGTAGAGAACGGCGAAAGAATCGAATATAACAATCTCAAAGTAACAGAACTCTCCTTCTCTTATGACAGAGAAACCGAGGTGTTGACCGAGATCTGTATGCATGCCGAAAAGGGTGAGATCATCGGTATCGTCGGAGAATCGGGATGCGGAAAATCTACCTTTCTTAAATTGCTCCTCCGTTTCTGGCAAAAGAGTCACGGTAAAATTGAGTACAACGGAGTTGACATTGACAATCTCGACGGCGACAGTCTGCTCGATAATGTGACGATGGTCAGCCAAGTGACCTATCTCTTTGACGAAACCATAGAAGATAATCTCCGCATCGCAAAGCCAGATGCAACACAGGAGGAAATCGAAACGGCTTGTAAGCTTGCGTCCATTCACGATTTTATCCTCACCTTGCCAGAAGGTTATCAAACAGAGGTCGGTGCACTGGGAGATAATCTCTCTGCAGGTGAAAAGCAGCGTATCGGACTTGCAAGAGCTTTCCTGTGCGGCAGCGAGCTGATTCTGCTTGATGAGCCGACAAGCAACGTGGACAGCATTAATGAAGGAATTATCCTTAAAGCTCTTAAAGAGCAGAAGAATAAAAAGAGTATCATTCTCGTATCCCACCGTGAGTCCACGATGGCGATCGCAGATCGTATCTATCGTGTGGTGGGAGGAAAGATGTATGAGCAAACAGAAAGTTGAATCTAAGCGTGAGCGAGAAAAGCACATCGTTGCTTTGATGATCCGTCTCTATTGTAAAAAGAAGCACGGAACAAAGAAAACACTTTGTCACGAATGTGAGGCGTTGACCGAATACGCTATGATGCGGAGTGATAAGTGTCCCTTTATGGAAACCAAGACCTTCTGCTCCAACTGCCGTGTCCATTGCTACAAGCCCGAAATGAGAGAAAAAATCCGAGCCGTTATGCGTTTTTCAGGACCTCGGATGATATTCAGCCATCCAATCATGGCAATCAGGCATGTGATAGAAAGCAAAAAAGAAAAGATACGATTGGAGAAGGAAAACAATGAAAATTAAAAGAATAATATGGCTCACCCTCGGCTTTATCGGTCTTGGACTTGGAGTTGTCGGTGCAGTAATCCCCATGATCCCAGCGTTTCCGTTCCTTATGCTTGCACTGTTCAGCTTTGGAAAAAGCTCGGAAAAGTTACATAAGTGGTTTATCGGAACAAATCTTTATAAGAACAACCTCGAATCCTTCGTGAAAGGTCAAGGTATGACATGGAAAACGAAAATCAAGATTATGATCACAGTCACGCTACTAATGGCGTTCGGCTTCTTTATGATGTTCCGTAAGGATTTGTATATCCCTTGCACCATCCTCGGCGGTGTGTGGCTGTTTCACATTCTGTATTTCATCTTTGGTATAAAGAAGTATGAGCCAAGTGAGCGATTTGAAAAAATTCAAGAAAAAGAAACAAACGAAATCGAATAATCGAAAAATAGTTATTGCAACATTAGCTAAAGGGCTGACGGAAAATATCCGTCAGCCCTCACAATTTGCGTCGCAGAAATCAAAAGAAAACGCCCGACGAAAAAAAGTCGGATTTATAACTCAAAGGAAATAAAAGCTATACGGCAAAGCATCATGAGGACTTGGCAAAGATCTTCACCAACGGGCAGAAGGAGATTTCCGAAAAGTTCCATTATTGTCGGATGAGTACATTAGCCTTGCCGGAGCAGCCAACTTCGAATACGCCTTCCGCCTCGGTGCATGTTTGGTGATGGAGGTACATAGACATAACACTGAATGAGGATAGATGCAAAACACTATCCTATTATGTTATAAAAAAAGTTTACAATATAATAGAGTATCAACATCCTGAAACTTGTTGACATTTCAACTTCTCTGTGGTATACTATAGAAGTTGTAATTTCAACTTTTCAATTAAGGAGTATAATTCAAATGTTAGACAGGTTTGAAAGATTTTCATTCGCAATTTCTGAGATTTCTCGTTGCTGGCGTAAGCTTGCCTCTGAAGAACTTTCAAAATATGGATTAAAGAGTCCTCACGCCACGTATCTCACTACAATGAACAAATATCCCTATGGTATATCTGTACCGAAGTTATGTGAGGTCAGCGGCAAGGATAAATCTGATGCATCACGTATGATTGCCATTCTTGAGGAAAAAGGTCTTGCCCAAAAGAAGGGTGTTGACGGAAGCCTCTATCGTGGACTTTGGGTTCTTACGGACCAAGGAAAGAAAGCCGCAGAGGAGGTTAGTCTGCGTGCAAGCAGAGCTGTTGAATTGGCAGGTAAGGATTTAACCGATGAAACAAGAGATATTTTCTATCAGGTGCTCGAATCGATTACTTCAAATTTAACCAAACTCAGTAAGGAAGGAATACCCGAATAATGAATATTGCATCAAAACTTTTTTGCCGTGCGTTTCAAATAGCTTTCCGTGCGGCATTACCGATATTGCCTTATAGAGAACCTAAAATCGTACCGTCTTGTTCAGAGCTTGGTGATGTATTCAAGAAAGAAAACTCTACGTCTGTTCTCATTGTAACGGATGCAGGGATTGTAAAAAACGGATTGACAAATTCCCTTGAGAACGTCTTAAGGAAAAACAAAATCAGATATATTGTTTACGATAAGACACAGCCTAATCCTACTGTGAATAATGTGGAGGATGCACTCACACTTTACAACAAAAATAAGTGCGATACGCTCATTGCCATAGGCGGTGGTTCTGCGATGGATTGCACCAAGGCGGTTGGTGCACGTGTAGCGTATCCTAAAAAAACAGTTGGTAAGATGGGTGGTGTTCTGCACGTTCTTCGCAGGCTCCCTACACTGATTGCTATTCCAACAACCGCCGGAACAGGAAGCGAAACGACACTTGCTGCGGTCATAACGGATGATAAATTGCATCACAAATATGCTTTGATGAGTTTTCCTTTAATTCCCCATTATGCTGTGCTTGATGCTACGCTTACCTATACGCTTCCGCCACATATGACCTCAACCACGGGAATGGATGCTCTGACTCACGCCGTGGAAGCCTATATAGGTCGTTCCACTTCCAAAGAAACAAGAAGGCTTGCTCTTGAAGCAACAAAGCTTGTCTTTGAAAATGTTGAAAAGGCGTATGTAAATGGTAATGACCACAAGGCAAGAGAAAATATGCTTCACGCAGCCTATAAAGCAGGCGTTGCATTCTCCAAATCCTATGTTGGCTATATTCACGCCGTAGCACATTCACTCGGCGGTAAATACGGAACACCTCACGGTCTTGCCAATGCAGTAATAATGCCTTACGTTTTGGAATCTTACGGCAAGTGTGTATATAAAAAACTTCACCGCCTCGGTGTTGCCGCAGGTGTATGCTCCGATAGCGAAAGTTTCGAGGACGGAGCAAAGAAATTTATTGAGGCAATTAAAGCATTAAATGAAAAAATGAATATTCCCAACAAAATAACGGGAATCAAACAGAAAGATATTTCCGATATGGCAAGATACGCCGAGAAAGAAGCGAATCCTCTCTATCCCGTGCCCAAGCTGATGACAAAAAAGGAGCTTGAAGGATTTTATTATCAAATCGCAGATTGGAGTGAAATGAAATGACAAATCAAGAAATACAGATGTTACTTGAAAAACAACGGACATATTACAGAAGCGGAGCAACCATCCCCGTAAAGTTTCGTATTGAACAGCTCAAAAAGCTTTACACCACAGTAAAAAAATATCAGGACGAGATAAATGATGCACTAAAGAGCGATCTCGGTAAAAGTCACTACGAGGGCTTTATGTGTGAAAGCGGACTTGTGTTGACCGAGATCTCCTATATGATCAAGCATACGAAAAAGTTTGCAAAAAGAAAGACTGTTGCAACACCTCTTGCACAGTTCCATTCACATAGCTACAAGCAACCTGTTCCTTATGGAAACACGCTTATTATGAGCCCTTGGAACTATCCCTTCCTTCTGACACTTGATCCACTTGCAGATGCGATAGCGGCAGGTAATACTGCAATCGTTAAGCCGAGTGCATACTCTCCTGCAACAAGTAAGATTGTGGAAAAAATCATAAGAGAATGCTTCTCTCCCGAATACGTGACGGTTGTCACAGGCGGCAGAGCTGAAAATACAGCACTTCTCGATCAAAAATTTGATCTCGTGTTTTTTACGGGAAGCCAAGCTGTTGGCAAAGAAGTGCTTCGTCATACTGCAGAGCATCTAACTCCTGCGGTGTTGGAGCTTGGCGGCAAAAGCCCTTGTATCGTAGATTCGAGTGCGAATATTAAGCTTGCCGCAAAGCGTATTGTTTGGGGCAAGTATCTTAATTGCGGTCAGACATGTGTAGCTCCCGACTATATCCTCTGTGAGAAGTCTGTAAAGGACGAGTTTATAAATGCTGTCGTTGCCGAGATCAGAAAGCAGTACGGCGAAAACCCCCTTGAAAACAAGGATTGGGGCAAGATCATCAACGAAAAGCATTTTGCCCGTCTTTGCGGATTGATTGATAAAAACAAGGTGGTTATCGGCGGCAACACAAACCCCGACACTTGTCAAATTGCTCCTACTGTGATGGATAATGTAACCTATGAAGACGCAGTTATGGGAGAGGAAATTTTCGGACCCATTATGCCCATCATTACCTTTCATGACTTTGATGCTGTCGTGGAGGAATTAAAGACCAAGGATAAGCCTCTCGCATTTTATCTCTTCACGAGCAACAAAAAACATATTAAGAGAGTAACGACCGAGCTTTCCTACGGAGGCGGTTGCATCAACGATGTTGTCATTCACCTTGCCACGAGTGAGATGGGCTTTGGAGGTGTTGGCGAAAGCGGTATGGGAGGTTATCACGGCAAGGACGGATTTGATGCCTTTTCGCACTATAAGTCTATCGTTGATAAAAAAACTTGGCTTGACCTACCTATGCGCTATCAACCCTTCAAAAGTAAGCTTTATGAAAAGCTCTTGCACATTTTCTTGAGGTGAGTTATGAAAAAATCGCAAAAACTTATGCTGGCGGTCAATCTTGCGGTTATCGCTACCATCTTCGTGTTAAACTTTTTCTACCAAAGCAACGGCTTTGATTTCACTCTCAAATGCGTATGTAGTGGCTTGTTTGCATTGCTTGGACTTATCAATCTTGGTTATACCTTTAAAACCAAACAGCCGAATACAAAATTTTATATCGGTATGGCGGCAGGTCTTGTGCTTGCTTTTCTCGGTGATTATCTAATCGGAAAAGATTTCATTGTTGGAGCAGCGACCTTTGCTCTTGGACATATCTGTTTTGTGGTGGCATATTGCTTTATACAGAAGATGCAAAAGCTCGATTATGCCATTACCGGAACTCTGTTTCTCGGTTGCTTGCTCTTCCTTCTGTTCTGCCCGTTGCTCACCTTTGAGGTAGCAATCTTCCGTATTGTTTGCATTGTATACGCATTAATCATCTCAACGATGCTCGGTAAAGCGGTTGGAAACTTCGTCAGAGAGAGAACTCTCGTAAACGGAACGATTGCAACAGCAAGTATTCTTTTTTTCTTCTCCGATTTGATGCTTGTGTTAGACTGGTTCATCGGACTTTGGAATTGGACAGACCACGCTTGTATGGGGACTTACTATCCGGCTCTGTGCTTCTTGGCACTCTCAATGTGTATCAAAATAATTAAAATAATAGATAATAAATAAGCTTTTGGAGGAATAATCTCTATAAATAAGATGGACGAAAATAGTTATTTACGCCTTGGAAAATCGGTAACGTGGAGATTAAAAACCGAATCGTAAGGGAGGACCTCGCTGTGCGGATGGCTTGAGCTTACGGGCTGTGGCCTTGACAAGGAGGGGGCAAAGCTTTTTCTTGAAATAGCAAACAACAATGTAGGACTTATCATCTCCGGCATTATTCAGCGATTGCACTATATCCTCGACTCCTGTCAAGGCGTGGCAATCGAATACCTAACCAACGCAATTTAAAACAAAAAAGAGTAGCCAAACGCTACTCCAAACAACGAAATATAAATGCAGACATAAAAATATCGAGTGACCATAACTGAAACCTGTTATGAACACTCGATATGGTCGTGATGACAGGACTCTCCATGTCTGCGAGCAGGGCATTCCACGGCTCTGACAGTCCACCGGACTGTCATTCACTACCGTTTCCCCTTCGAGTCCTGAAAACAAAAAATCCTAAACCGAACAAAAGCTCAATTTAGGATTTTATGGTCGAAGTGTGGTCGTCTTATTCGAACTGCTTCTTGAAAAGCAACTTGAATCCTTTTGCTATAAGGATTTATCGCACTTTGAAAAACATCCGATTTGTGCGAAAATGTAAAATCAATGTCTTGCAGAGAGTGAAAAATACCTGTTTTTTGATGTTTAAGGGTGCAAAAAGTGGAGAGTCAAGGATGCAAAAATATGGAGTACTGATAGCATTCTTAACAAACTATCATAAAAAGAACAAAATTCATTGTATAAGCTTTTTGATTATGATATAATTGATTTACACAGCGTATTTTACGATTAGCTTGTAACAAAATTATTGAGGAAGATATGTCAAACATAAAAAAATATTGTATTTATACGACGATTTATAATGTAGGATTCACATTTTGCACGGGAGCAATCATGCAAACATTTTTGATTCAAGTGGGATTCTCCGCTGGGCAGGTTTATGTTCTGAATTCGTTAATGCAGATAATGCAAGTAGCTATGATGCTCGTTTTAACCTTTTTATCTGGAAAAATAAAATGTGTAAAAACGGTTACGAGTATATCCTATTTATCGTTAAGCGTATTAACGGGTGTGTTTTTAATGGGTGCAATAAATCCCGAATTGATAAAACACGGCTATGTGATCGCCGTATTTATCGTGGCAGGCATATCCTATGTAGGCGTGGGCTTGTATACCATTCTTTCGTACTGCCTGCCATATTATACCATTGATATGAATGAATATGGAAAAATGACGGGCATCAGTGTAGCGATTGCGGGAGGAGTATCCTTTTTGGTGTCGCTTGCCTATTCCATTCTTTTATCAAAATTCTCGTATATGAAAACAACGGCGGCTTTCTTTGTGATTGCAATAATATGCTTTATCCTGACGAGTATCGTGTGTGGGTCTATGCGAGTGAAAAATGTAGAAATGAACAGAGAAGACCGGGAAAGAAACGATGTTATCTCGGTGTTTAAGAATAAGAATACATACATATTATTGATCCCCAATTTTGTGCGAGGATTATCAGTAGGTATATTTAATGTAATCGCTACAATCGCCATCTCTACCAGTATTCTGAACGAAACGACCTCCTCCTATGTGAATGTAATTTTACAAATAGCGACCTTCGCAGGCAATGTATTTTTTGCGTTTGCATATAGAAAGCTTTCCACGAAGAATTTACTCTTACTTGCTACGCTGGGCGTATGCGTAAGCTTTCCGTTTTCCCTTGAGCTTGGGGTCATTGGCTTTTTCTGTTGCTTTACGATCGCTTCGTTTTTCCGGTTCGTTACCGATACTGCGATTCCCGTCATTATTACGGAAATTATTCCAAAGGAACAAATCGGTCCGTATACTTCTATCCGTATGCTCATTTTTACGGGGGCACAAGCAGTTGCAACCTTACTTATAACACCGCTTGAAACTGCAATCGGCTATACGGGTGTATTGATTTTCGCAACGGTGATGTTATTTATTTGTGGCATAACATATTACGCTGTTGCAAGAAGTGTAAAACAGCCAATCGGCAAACAAGATTAATTAAAAAGGAGCAAAAATGAATGAAACAACATACAAAGTTTATAATTCAAATGGATCCTTATACGGGGGAGATTGCAAATATTCCGGAAGATAAGCTTATTGAGTGGCTTTTTTACTGTGTCGATAAGAAGGGCGTAAAGGTAGATGAGATTTTTTGGGAGGGACATTGCTTTATAGAGCAGGAAAGTCCATGTAACAATACCCGAATATATAAAAAATTCCAAGATAAGGGAATAAATATTATGGGACGCATTATAGATGAGTGCCATAAGCGTGGAATTAAAGCATATTGCCTTCATCGTGTTTCCGAGGTGGAGACGAAATTGGCGTCTGGTAGAAACGAAATAAAGCAAATGCACAAAGACTGGGTCATTAAAACCTGGTGGCAAGAAGGGTTATGGAATTTAGCATCGTCGTCTCTTCAGGAATTTAAGCTTAATTACATAACAAAAATTATGACCGAATACTCCTTTGACGGAATTTGTATAGACTTTTTAAGACATCTTCCCTGTCTTCCTGTTGGCAAGCAATGGGAATACAGAGAATGTGCGACAGAGTTTATGAGTAAGCTAAGGGCTAATATGAATGAGCTTGGGCGTCAGGTTGTAGTAGGGGCTAAGCTCCCCGAGAATGGAGAATCTTGTCGTGTGGATGGCTTTGATGTTGAAAAGTGGGCTAAAAATAGCTTGGTAGACTTTGTCGTTGGAGGTTCAAGAACGGTCAATCCTGATATTGATTGGTATAAAAACATTACCGAAGGCACAGATACCTTAGTCTATGCTTGCTGGGATGTAGGACATGTAGCGGAAGGACACCATAATCAGACAAGCGATTTCTATCGTGGAATGTTATCTAATTGGACTTACAAGGGGGTTGACGGAATCGTTGTATTTAACCCTGTACCGGCACCTTATGAAGAGCTTTCTAAATTGCTTCCTCCCGAGGAAATAATATATTGTCTGGGACCTGATTATGCTGATTTTTATAATATTTTAGCTGACGAAAATTCACAGGATAAAGCCTTAAAATATGTTGCAGAACGAAGAGGTGGTTATCCGTTTTTAACAGGCTGTGGAGGAAATAATGTTTTTGCACCGCTTCCTGCACCTATTCCAAACGATGAAACACCGTTGAATGTAAAAATTGATGTGTGTGGAGATTTTTGGGATAGACAAGCAGAGGTAAGATTTGTCATAACCAATGCAAAATCCTCCTGTGATAAATTTAAGGTATTCTTAAATGGGGCTCTGATAGAGGACTTTTCAGAGGATTATAACTATAAGGATGAGCAGATTTTTTGGCCCAATCCCCAACCTGCAATATATACTGCTAACTGCTTAAATTTAAATCCTGCACCCATTTTAGAAATTAAAGCAAAGGTTGACGGAAGTCTTCTTAAGAATGGAACAAATACTATTTCAATAGCTGTTATTGACAGAATAAATTATTTTCTGGATTCGGACAGCATAAATGTTGAACGGGCAGAAATTATTGTTGGACCTAAAGGTGATTAATATAGAATTTGAACCTACATAAGGTTTAACACTTAAATGCATTTCAAAAATATATAGACCATAAAACAAAAAAAGGATAGAGCAGAGAAGCCCTATCCTTTTGCTGTATTTTAGCCTAAAAATGAAAAAGACTACTCGAACGAGTGGTCTTTTTTCAATCTCTAATTTGGGATTATAATTTCTTAAGCTTGAAGTAGAAACAGGTGACAGAGATGACAGGGCGTTCCACGGCTCTGACAGTCCTCCGGACTGTCATTCACTACCGTTTCCTCTTCGAGCCCTGCAAACAAAAAATCCTAAACTGAACAAAAGCTCAATTTAGGATTTTATGGTCGAGATGACAGGACTCGAACCTGCGGCATCGTGCTCCCAAAGCACGCGCGCTACCACCTGCGCTACATCTCGGTAAAATATTTAACTGTAAAACAGCAGGTGTCCGCTGCGCTTCCTGTTGTAACTAAGGCTCTGCCGTCGCAACTAATGTTGCTAGTCACTCGCCAAGTTACTGCCACTCCTTATTTCTCGCTTCATCACCCACAGGGAGCACTCGAAAATGTCCCCACCTGCGCTACATCTCGATAAATATTCAATTCTTTATAAATTACAGGTATTTGCTGTGTTTCCTGTTCTTTGCCTATGTATTATAACAGAGAAAAGCTGTTTTGTCAATACTTGATTTTTGAAATTTGAATTTCGAAAATCAAGTATTGACTATTATGTGAATTATTGACATTTTTTGTAACTTGTGATATCATATTCAATAGAATGTCATAGGAGGTGATTGTATGGCAAGGAGCATTTCAAAGGATTTTACCAATGGTAATATAGTAAAACAGCTTATCCTGTTTGCGTTGCCTTTTATGGCGTCCAACGCACTTCTTGTTTTTTACAGCACCATTGATATGATAATAGTAGGTAAGTTTGTGGGCACAGCAGGACTTTCTGCTGTATCTCAAAGCAGCCAGATTGTAAACTTTGCCACTATGGTGTGCCTCGGATTTTCAAATGCCGGTCAGGTTCTTTTAGCTCAGGCTATGGGTGCAGGAAAACGCAAGGAAATGAATGATATTATAGGTACGCTTTTTATATTTGTATCAGTTGTTTCCATTGTATTTAGTGTTGTAATTCTCACTTTGCAGAATTGGATTTTAACAATTATGAAAATTCCGCAGGAATCCTATGAAATGGCGAGAGAATATCTGGTAATTTGTGCCGCAGGACTTATCTTCACAGCAGGATACAATATGGTATCTGCCGTTCTTCGAGGAATGGGTGACGCTAAAAGACCGTTTTTGTTTATCGGTATAGCATCAATTGTCAATCTGGTTCTTGACATAGTATTTACCGGTTTACTTGGTTGGGGAGTTGCGGGTGCTGCTTGGGCTACTATAATCGGTCAGGCAGTATCGTTTGTTTTTTCTCTTTATTATTTATATCGCAGACGCCACGATTTCGGCTTCAATTTCAAGGGAGAAAGCTTTATTCCAAAGGGAAAATATATTGGAATGATAGCAAATCTCGGCACTCCAATGGCTATACAGTCCGGATTTATAAATCTTTCAATGCTCGTGGTAAATTCTCTCATAAACAATGTTGGTGTGGTTGCCTCCGCTACGTTTGGTGTAGGCGTTCGTATTGACGATATAGTAAATAAAATATCGCAGGGAATACAGTACGCCGCAGTACCTATGATAAGTCAGAACATAGGCTCCGGCAATAATGAAAGGGCAAAGAAGGTAGTAAGATATGCAATAATGTACTCCATAGCCTTAACTGTATTCTTTATGGTTTTGTATATTACACTTGGTAAATATTTATTTATGATATTCTCGGATGACCCCCTTGTGCACGAGATGTCATCGGAGTTTATAAAGGCGATTTTATGGATGTTCCCGGCATTTACAATAATGAGGGGAAGCGGAGCCTTTGTACAGGGTATCGGCAATGCAAAGTTAAGTATGGTATTGGCTATCCTTGACGGTGTAGTGCTTCGTATTGGTCTTAGCTGGCTCTTTGGCATTTTCCTTGGTTGGGGCTTCTACGGCTTTGTCCTCGGCTACGGACTTGCTCCCTATGGCTACGCAATTCCAAGTATAATATATTTTCTCGCAGGCAAATGGCAAACGAGAAAGGCTTTGGCAGAGGATATATAATAAAGTAAGAGCAGACCTGTGTCTGCTCTTAATATTTCTTTTTTTCAAATCTGTCGCTGATTGCTGCCACCTTGTCATAGAAGCAAATTAACCAGCCGGCTTTTGTTTTTGGAGGAATAGGTGTTAATGGAAACATATGATGCTTTATCATATCCTTTTGAATATCGGTAAGGTTGGGATATTTCTTCAGAGCATTTTTAAGGGCACATTTTGGATGCCTGAACCAGTGAAATCTGTGTTTTTCCCCCACCCCGTGTAGATTATACAGATAATAGTCGTGAAGAAGAGCACCAATTATCAGCTCCTTAATATCCATTTTAAGCCCAAATCTCTTGTGGTGTCTGTAGCAAAGGTATGCAACCTTTACGGAATGACCGTATACTGTACCGTTGATATGGTGCTTGTGCTTCTTCATCCTTTGAAATTCCTTGGAGCTTGTAATTTCCCGTATATAAGATATAAATTCTTTGTCCATGCTGTCCCGTCCTCTGCCATTTATCACAATTTTCACAGTATTTTATCATCTCCTTGTTTTTGAAAGATTTATAAAGTGTAAGAGTTTTGTTAAATCTGCTATTAGTGTTTACAATTTTTATAGGTTAAGCCGGAACAATATAAAAGAGCTGACCCTACATATAGGGTCAGCCTTTAATTACGGTATTATCGGTTCAAACTGTTTATTTTTGAGTGTTTCTGCAAGAGTTTTTTCGTTGCGTATGCGTTTTTTTGTTACAATTCCACCGTATGGTATATGCTCGACACAGTGTGCATCGGCACCGGAAAGTCTTATAAGCTGTGGATTTACTTCGGCAAGGTGCTGTGCTGCCTCATTCATTTCAGAAGTACCGTTTCCACGGTTATATATTTCAACCCCGTCAATCAGACAAAGAGGAAGAGGACCCGGCTCCGGTATGTAAAATGCCTCTCTGAAGGGATGAGCCTGTATTAATACGACTCCGTTTTTTCTCATTGTCTTTACCCAACTTTCGATATCGCAATCACGGAGGTGGGGATTGTCATATAGGATTTTGGGTGTCAAGCCGTAACAAAGTATCTCAAGTCCGGGTACCACAACCTCCTCAATACCGAACAGTATATCCAGGTCAAATTCCTTTGATGCTTCAAGGCAGTCCTTATAATCCTTTTCATAGGCATTTACAAATTCTTTCCAGGTCAGACTCCTATCAATTCCTGTATTTCCGTGAAAAAAATGATTAGTTAAAACAGCACCCTTGTAGCCCGTATCGTATAGCCCCTTGCATAGCTCATATGGGGTCATCAGTCCACAGTGGGAGCAAGGTGTTGTATGTAAATGCATCTGATATTTATACTGTTCCATACCGTCTCCTCAAATATTCTTTATGGTATAAGTATAGCATATTATTTTATTCAGTACAAGGTTTATAGGAAAAGACGGTCAAATTTATTAAGATAATGTATTGAAATTAAGGTAAAATAGTGGTAAAATAAAATTGATAAATATACAAAGGAGATTTTGTTTATGGATATTAACACAAGAGTTGAACAAATTGGCGTAGTGCCCGTTATTAAGCTCAACAATCCCGAAAGAGATGCAGCTCCCCTTGCTAAGGCTCTTTGTGCAGGTGGTGTGCCGATTGCAGAGGTTACCTTCCGTGCTGCCGGTGCAGATACTGCTATCAAGCTTATGAAGGAGGCGTGCCCCGAGATGCTTTGCGGTGCAGGTACAGTAATGACCACAGAGCATATTGACAAGGCAATCGCCGCAGGAGCTGAATTCATTGTAACTCCGGGATTTGACCCTGAGCTTGTTGCATACTGCCAGGAAAAGGGTATTGCTATCTATCCCGGATGTACAACCCCCACAGATTATCATGCAGCATATAAATTCGGTCTTAAGGTTCTTAAGTTCTTCCCTGCTGAGCAGTCAGGTGGACTTGCTAAAATTAAAGCTATGAGTGCTCCGTTCCCTATGTTCAAGGTTATGCCCACAGGTGGAATTTCACTTAAAAATCTTAAGGATTATATTAAGTGCCCGGTTATCTGTGCTTGTGGAGGCTCCTATATGGTAACAGCAGACCTTATCGATAACGGCAAATGGGATGAGATTACAGATCTATGCCGCCAGTCAGTAGAAATTGTTAAGGAGGCAAGAAACAATGGCTAAAATAGTTACATTTGGCGAGCTTATGTTAAGACTCGCACCTAATGGATATTACAGATTCTTCCAGAATGACCAGATGCAGGCTACCTTCGGTGGTGGCGAGGCAAATGTTGCAGTATCTCTTGCTAATTACGGTATGGATAGCGTTTATGTTACAAAGCTTCCTAAGCATGCAATCGGTCAGGCAGCAGTAAATTCACTTCGTTACTTCGGTGTTGATACCTCCAAAATCGTAAGAGGTGGAGATAGAGTAGGTATTTATTATCTTGAAAAGGGTGCGTCCCAGAGAGGCTCCGTATGTATTTATGACAGAGCTCACTCTGCTATCCAGGAGGCATCTGCTTCCGATTTCGATTGGGACAGTATATTTGAGGGTGCTGATTGGTTCCATTTTACAGGAATTACACCTGCTCTCGGTCCCAATGTTGTTGAAATCTGCCGTGAGGCTTGTAAGGCTGCTAAGGCTAAGGGAGTGAAAATTTCCTGCGACCTTAACTACCGTGGTAAGCTTTGGACAAGAGCAGAGGCAAGAGAGGCAATGACTGATCTTTGCCAGTATGTTGATGTATGTATCTCCAATGAGGAGGATGCAAAGGATGTATTCGGCATAGAGGCTGAGAATACAGATATTTACGGCGGTAAGCTTAACCACGACGGTTATAAGTCCGTTGCTAAGCAGCTTGCTGATAAGTTTGGCTTTGAAAAGGTTGCTATTACACTTCGTTCCTCTATTTCAGCAAGTGATAATGATTGGGCAGGTATGCTCTATGACGGTGAGGATTATTACTTCTCCAAGAGCTATCATTTACATATTGTTGACCGTGTAGGCGGTGGCGACTCCTTCGGTGGCGGTCTTATCTACGCTATATTGTCAGGTAAGTCCTCTAAGGAGGTTATTGAATTTGCAGTTGCTGCATCAGCTCTTAAGCACAGCGTAGAGGGTGACTATAACAGAGTTTCCGTTTCCGAGGTTGAAAAGCTTGCAGGAGGCGACGGCTCAGGCAGAGTTCAGAGATAAGCTATATTTAGTATAAGGAAAAGAGGAGAGCAATTCTCCTCTTTTTTGAAATTTTTATTTTTAACTGTAACCCTTCATAATTTTTTTCGTTTATATAAATAGATAAACAAAAGGAAAGGAGAATGAAAAATGGATGATAAGGAAATAATAAGGCTTTTTAATGAAAGAAGCGAGCAGGCAATTTCTCAATCGGATAGAATGTACGGTAAGTATTGCTATTCTATAGCCTATAGAATTGTCGAGAACGAAGACGATGCTAAGGAAATAGTAAACGACACATTCTTAAAGGCTTGGAATACCATCCCACCGGAAAATCCCCATTCGCTGTGTGGATACTTTGGGATGCTTGCCAGAAGCACGGCTATTGACAGATTAAGATACAACACATCGCTAAAACGCACAGGCTCAAGAACCGATATAGCTATTGTTGAATTATATGACTGCATACCACAAGCCAATCCCGGTGATATAGTTGATAAGATGTCACTCAATAAGGCACTTAATAATTTTCTTAAATCTATTAGTGAAAGAAACAGAAATATCTTTATAAGAAGGTATTGGTATGTTGATTCCTTATCGGAAATAGCCAAAAGACTTTCAATAAGTGAGAATTCAGTAAAGGCTATACTACTACGCTTGCGTCGTTCTTTTAAAAAATTCTTGGAAAAGGAAGGTGTTGAAATATGAAGGGCGAAAATATTTTTGAAGCTATGAGCTTTATTGATGTCGAGCTTATAGAAAAAGCAGACAAAGCCCCCAAAAAGGCAGGGAAAAAACCACATATACCTAAAAAAAGGCATAAAATCACATGGATAAGCTCCGTTGCCGCCGCAATGGTAGCCTTAATACTTTGCAGTGTTATACTACTTAATAATGTTATAAGTCCCGGCTCGAGTCTGATTGGAGATACGACTACAGCCTCCGGAAACGGTATCCATGCTCCCAACGGAGATACAACCACATCTCCCGGCAATGATATCCATGCTCCCAACGGAGATACCACCACATCTCCCGGTAATGATATTCATGTTCCCAACGGAGATACAACCACATCTCCCGGTAATGATATTTATGTTCCAAACGATAATCTGCTGCTTACTTATTCGGTAGCATCTCCTTCGTATCCCATAATGGCTAAATATACCTCGGATTATAACAGCGATGAGTATGATGAATGGAGAAAAGCCCTTTGGAAGCAGAGGGAATATTATGGAGCAGGTAGAAATCTTGCAGGCTTCTTTAATAGTAGCACAAAGTCGATTTTAGGTGATGCAACAACTGAAAATGCAGTATATTCTCCCGTAAATGTTTATATGACACTTGCAATGCTTGCGGAAATCAGCTCAGGTGAAACGAGACAGCAAATATTAGATACCCTCGGTGCCGAAAGCATAGAGGAGCTTCGTATACAGGCAAATTCGGTATGGAATGCCTGCTACCGTGACGACGGTCAAACCACAAGCCGATTGGCAAGCTCTCTCTGGCTCAACGAAAATATACGGTACGGCGACTGTACCGCCCTTACACAAAACTATTATGCTTCTGTTTTTCACGGTGATATGGGTAGCGATGAGTACAGTAAGGCATATACCGAATGGTTGAAGAAGGAAACCGGTGGCTATCTTAACGGTGTAATAGATGATGAAAAATTTGATAGTAGTACCATTATGGTGCTTGTTTCGACTCTTTATTTTCAGGCAAGCTGGAATACTGAATTTAACAAGGAGCTGACGAAAAAGAGTGTTTTCCACTCTCCTACAGGCGATATTCAGTGTGATTTTATGAATGAAAAGAACGGCTTGGGAACATATTATTACGGAGAAATGTTTTCAGCTACCTATAAGCATTTGGGTAATGATGGTATGATGTATTTTATTCTCCCTGACGAAAACATAAGCATATCTGAGCTTTTATCAAATGATGAGGCGTTAGCCTTTATAAATAATCCGGGTACAGGGGTAAATGTGGCAACATGCCAGGTGAATCTGTCATTGCCAAAATTTGATATTTCAATGAAAAAGGATATTATATCTGATATTAAAGCTCTTGGAATAACAGAATGCTTTGACGACAAAAATGCCAATTTTTCCGAGTTTTTCCCCGACAACAGCCCTTATGTGACCAAAATGGAGCACGGTGTAAGGGTATCGGTAGACGAGAAGAGCTGCTCAGGAGCTGCTTATGTTCGGCTTGATATGTGGGGAGGATATCCACCGCCAGAGGTAGTTGATTTTACCCTTGACAGACCTTTTATATTTGTAATTACAAGCCCTGACGGACTTCCCCTGTTTGTAGGCGTAGTTAATCAGCCGGTTTAATAGAAAAAATGCAGGAGGCAAAACGCTTCTTGCATTTTTTGTTTACATTGTCGATCTTATGTGATAAAATAAGCTTAGAAAAAATTGCAAATTTCTTTCAACCGAATTTTTTATTCGTACACTATATGTGTGAAGGGGGGATGAATGATGAGTCCACAACAGCTAATGACAGAAAGGCTTATTTCAGAGTTTACCGGTAACTATATGGAAAAGCTGTATTATTTCTGCTTAAGAAAGACGGGCAGTACATATGAGGCAGAGGATCTTGCGCAGGATATAACTCTGAATATTATTTACTCCCTGAAAAAAGGACATATCCCTGAGAGTTTATCGGCTTGGGTGTGGAAAATTGCCCGTAACAGATATTATCTTTGGGCTAAAAAGAAGCATATCAGCCGTGACTGTATAGATTATGAGAACGCCACAGATATGGATATTGACGACGGGGAAATGAACGCTGAGGAAAGATATATATTAAATGAAGACATTTCCTTTTTGCGTCGTGAGCTTGCCTTTATATCCAAGGAATACAGAGATATTGTGGTAGCCTACTATATTGAGGATAAAAAGCTCAAGGATATTGCTTCATCCTTAAATCTCCCTGAGGGAACAGTTAAATCAAAGCTGTTCTACGCAAGAAAAAAACTGAAAGAAGGAATGAATATGGCAAGAGAATTCGGTAAAAGAAGCTATAAGCCGGAGGATGTGCGCTTTACTGCAAACGGCTCACAGCCAAGTGGCTTGCCCTGGAAGGTTGTACAGAGAAAAATACCCAAAAATATTTTACTTGAAGCAAGTAATAACCCTTCAACATTGGAGGAGCTTTCCGTAGAGCTTGGAATTGCACTTCCTTATATCGAGGAAGAGGCTGATATCCTTGAAAGAGCAACCTTGCTTAAAAAAGAAGGAGATAAGTATATTACCAACTTTTTTATCCAAAGCAAGGAATGTCAGATGGACATGTATTTTGCAATGAAAAAGTATGTAGAGGCGTTGGCAAGGTATGTAAATAATATAGTCTCGGACTCATTTGATAAAATACATGGGCTTGGTATTGTTAAGAATAATATGAACGGTAATGAGCTTAAATGGTGGATTGTTCTTTTCCTCATAAATCACTGTGTATTAAATTTGAGAGGATTAGATATTGATTTTCCTGTCAAGCGTGAGGATCCAAGGGAGACATGGGGCTTTACAGGATATGAATCAGCAACAATCCCCGAATGCTGCGTGGGAATGAACGGTGTATCCTTTGAAAATATCAACATGTATCATTTTAAGCTGTCTGTGGGAGATATGTGGAATAAAATACCCGAGTCATACGATTACAGAGATGCGATTTTTCTTAAGGAAGCGGCAATTGATGGCAAAAGGATAAGCACCCTTTCCCCTGACGAAAAGAACACTTGGAAAAGACTTGAAAACAGATTTGCTCACGCTGACGAAAACGGAAATATTATTCCTGATATAGTTGTTATAGCTAACGGAAATGAGAACAAAATCCGTAGTATATTCCATGAGCATAAGGATTACAATGAGCTTACAGAGCTTTGTCAAAGGGTGTTTAATGAAATAATTGATATATTGAGAAAGGAAAGCAATCCCATTCTTCATAATCAGCTTGAATATAATGCATCTAATGAAATCTTTTCATTAAGAGGATTGATTGTGAATGAGTTGATTAGAATGAAGGAGATAACGATACCTGAAAAACCCGAAAAGACTACAATCGGAGTTTCCTTACATGTATATTAAAAATAAGGAGAGAGTAATCTCTCCTTTTCTATTTCCCAAGAAATATTTTTTACAAATTTGCAAAAAAATGTTGACAGCTCAACAAATGTGTGTTATAATCCTAAATGTTGACAGCTCAACAATATTGAAAATGTATATTTGGAGAAGAAGAATGATAAAAATAGTTACTGATTCAACTACTGATTTACCCAAGGATATAAGAAAAAGAGTCACGATTGTACCACTGATAATAAGCTTTTCCGGTGAGCAATTTGTCGATGGACTTGATATAAGTAAGCAGGAGTTTTATGAAAGACTTGTAGAATGTACAGAGCTTCCCACAACAAGTCAGCCAAGTCCCTTATCCTTCGAGGGTGTCTTCAAGGATGCTAAAAAGAAGGGGGATAAGGTAGTTTGCATTACTTTGTCATCCAAGCTTTCCGGAACATATCAAAGTGCAAAAATAGCAATGGAAGGGTACGAGGACACAGTAAGCTTGATAGATAGCAGATCTGCCGCTATTGGAACGGGAATTCTTGTGGAAATGGCAGTTAAAATGGCTGAGAAAGGTGAAAGTGCCGAGAGAATTGCGGAAATGATTACAGCAGAAAGAGATAATATCTGTGTTGTCGCAATGCTTGATACTCTTGAGTATCTTAAAAAAGGTGGAAGAATATCGAGGCTGTCCGCATTTGCCGGAGGAATCCTGTCGATTAAGCCCGTAATCTGTATTAGAAACGGGGAAATAGAAATTTTAGGAAAGGCAAGAGGCTCCAAAAACGGAAACAACCTACTGATTAAAGAAATTGAATCGGCAGGAGGTGTAGATTTTACAAAGCCCTTGCTCCTGGGATATACGGGACTTAGTGATGCTCTGCTTCAAAAATATATAAAGGACAGCTCATTTTTATGGGATGAGCATTTGGACGAGCTACGCACTGTTCTGGTAGGCAGTGTTATAGGAACGCATATAGGTCCGGGAGGAATTGCAGTAGCGTTCTTCAAAAAGTCATAAAATGTCCGGAAAGGTCATATTATATCATTTATAGTCACATATCTACATATGAACAATAAATAATATGTAGAAAAGCATTAAATAAGCTCTCCTTTTTAATTTTGTGCAAGAGTTTTTTGTGCAGATTTAGAACATATTTTGCAAGCCCCTCGGGGTACTTCGGTACCTCGGGGGGCTTGCCTTATAAAGGATTGTAGAGTAGTTATGATATGATTGTGCCGATGACCGTAAGGCTTACAGCACCGGGAGTAGACTGCCATTCACCTGTTGTGGGATCCTGAGTAAAAATTGCTGATGGAACGGTTATAGCACTTTGTGTTGTTGAGAAAACACCTGTTGCTTCATTGTAGGTGTATTCCACGCCCTCTGTCCAAGGAGTACCGTTATAGCTTACTGCTATATCGGTAAGAATTGGATTAAATACATCAGTAAGAACGATGTTATCTGTAGCAACTGCATCGGCATTGCCAAGATTCTGGATGAGGAAATTATAGGTTACCCGTCCATTTTCCTCTACGGGAACCGGAGAGATAGATTTTGTAATAGTGAGGAGAGGACCGGCAACAGCAGTAATTGTCTCCTCTGCAGTAATGGTGGAAATGGACATACCACTAACGGTTACTGTGTTGATTATTTCACCATTTTCATTTAGGGGGGCAAAGCTGTTTACTACTGTCTCGTATACGATGATTGCATTACCGTTTGCAGGGATTGATATTCCTGTTATAATCAGCTCATTACCGTCATAGGTGACGGTGGGAGTAGGCTGTAATACACCGTTAACAAAATAAACGGTGGAGCCCTCGGTATAGGTGAGTGGGAACAAGGTGTTTTCGTCAAAGGTGTACTCACCAAGATTATCTGTTAACGATAAACCACTTACGGCTGAGCCCGTGTTAACTATACTTACGACATATGCTATACTATCACCCCGGGAATATGTGTCCCTTATGGCTGTTTTAGCAGCTGTGAGCGTTCCGACTATTTCACCAACGGCGATATTTGAATTAACTACTGTTCCGTTATATGAAAGCTGAGCTTGATTTGTGTATTGAGCCATGATTATTCCTTTCTTTATAATATTTGAAGACTAACATGTCTTCATTACAGAATATGACGGAGAATAAGCAGATGCCACAATTTAAGAAATAAAGTAAAATAAAGTCGTAAAAATAAAAAATATTATTGACAAAAGGAATATTATGTGATAAAATTGTTAGCGTTATTAAAAAGCTAAGTGAAAATTGCAGAAGACGCTAATGCGACCGAAGGAGCGAAACTCTCAGGTGATCTTGTGATCGGGAACTGTAATTTGATAGCACTCCGGAGAATCTCACCTCGAGTGGGTGCCGAAGGGGCAAAGCGGGAAACCGCCAATCTCTCAGGCAAAAGGACAGAGTTTATAATTTTCTTTAATGCAAGTTATGCTTGTATAATTTGGATATTTGAGCTTTGCGGAGTGTTATCTTATGGTATCACTCCGCTTTTTTCTACAAATAATTTGATATAAAAGGGAGAAAGAAATGTTAGAATGGATTGAAAAAGCAGTCGGCTTTGTTAACGACTATCTTTCAGGCTATATTCTTGTATTCTTGCTTGTTGCAGTAGGTCTTTTCTACTCAATCAAAACAAGATTTGTACAGGTTCGTTGCTTGGGAGAAGGCTTCAAAAAGGTGTTTTCAAAGGGTGATAAGGGAGAAAAGAAGGGACTATCCTCCTTCCAGGCTCTCGCAACAGCAGTTGCAGCACAGGTAGGTACAGGTAATATCGTTGGTGCCTGCGGTGCTATTCTTGTTGGTGGTCCCGGTGCTATTTTCTGGATGTGGATTATCGCATTCCTTGGTATGGCTACAAACTATGCTGAGGCAGTATTGGCACAGAAAACAAAGGTAATTGATGAAAACGGTGAGATACACGGTGGCCCCGTATACTATATCAAAAAGGCATTTACAGGAAAAGCCGGTAAGTTCTTGGCTACATTCTTCGCAGTAGCCATTACAATTGCTCTCGGCTTTATCGGTGCAATGGTACAGTCTAACTCCATTACATCAAATGTAGCGGGAGTATTTGATTCCTTAGGTGCTGATATTTCAAGGTTTACATGGATTATAGGTATTATTCTTGCTATTCTTGCTGCTGCTATTGTTCTTGGTGGCGTTAAGAGAATTGCATCCGTCACCGAAAAAATGGTGCCTATTATGGCTCTTTTGTATATTGTAGGTGGTATCTTTGTTCTTTGCGTAAATATCAAGAATGTCCCTGCAGCATTCGGTATTATCTTTAAGTACGCATTCGTTCCTCAGGCTATTCTCGGTGGTGGCTTTGGCTCTGCTATCGTCAA
>JAFTOG010000019.1 GCA_017451485.1 Clostridia bacterium
CTATCGTCAAGGCTATTCAAAAGGGTGCACAGAGAGGTCTTTTCTCAAACGAGGCAGGTATGGGTTCAACACCTCATGCTCATGCACAGGCAGATGTAAAGGATCCCCATGACCAGGGTGTTGCAGCCATGGTAGGTGTATTTATCGATACATTTGTAGTTCTCACAATGACAGCTCTTATTGTATTTGTAACTCTTTATACAGGCGACGGCCCCTTACACGGTGTTGTAGGTGGTGCTGAAACCTTTGAGGCATTGGCAGGCAATAAAAATCTCAACAGCGGAAATATGGTTCAGGTAGCATTCCAGATGACATTTGGTAAGCTTTTTGGTGTTACTGCAGGTAATATTATCGGTAGTATTTTTGTTGCAGTTTGCCTCTTCTTCTTCGCATTCTCGACAATAATAGGCTGGAATTTCTTTGGCAAGATAAACTTTGAATACCTTTTCGGTAAGAAGGCACTTGTTGTTTACTCCGTTCTTTCCATCGGTTGTGTATTCCTCGGCTCTATCGGCTCAAACGATCTTGTATGGGGTCTTTCCGATATGTTCAATAACCTTATGGTTATCCCTAACGTAATGGCACTCTTTGTTCTCGGTTCTATGGTTTACGGTAGATTCCAGAAGAAAAAGGGTATATGCGTAGAGGGTAAGGTCAGCACAGAGGAAAAGGCTGAGTAAATTCTGAGTATTATAAAAATATCCACAGTTAATTTTTAGTTAGCTGTGGATTTTTTTATTCCTGTGTGATACAATATAGAAAAACAGTAAAGGAGCAGAAAAATGAAAAACTATACTACTGTATTTTTTGACCTTGACGGCACTCTTGTCGACTCGGGTGAGGGTGTTCGCAATTCTGTTGAATACGCATTGAAAAAGTTTAATATAGAGGTTACTGACAAGGATAAATTAAGCTGTTTTATAGGTCCTCCCCTTACAGTCTCCTTTAAGACATTTTATGGCTTTGATGATGAAAAAGCCGACTTGGGTGTCGTTTATTACAGAGAATACTATAAGGACAAGGGCATTTTCGAGGGCTATGTATATGAGGGAATTGAGGAATGCCTTAAAAGACTCAAGGAGGCAGGCAAGAGAGTAATGGTAGCCACCTCCAAGCCCGAGGAATACGCCAAACGAGTACTTGAAAAATTCGGAATAGCCAAGTATTTTGATTTTATTGCAGGTGCTACAATGGATGAAAAAACCAGAGCCAACAAAATACAGATTATGCAGTATGCCTTTGACTCCTGTGGGGTTTCTCCCTCCGATGTAATTATGGTAGGGGATAGATGCTTTGATATAGAGGGAGCTAAGAATTTCGGTATGGAGTGTGTAGCAGTGCTTTACGGCTACGGCTCAGAGGAGGAATTTTTGAAATACGGAGCAGAGTATATAGTAAATTCACCCGAGGAGGTGGCAAATTTAATACTCTGTGAAAATGACAATTGAAACAAATTGTAATAAGCTTAACTGATTAAAACCGGAAATGGAGGGACAGGACAAAATGGCATACCGAATTCATATAGTGGATGATAGCCCTGCTGACATTAAGCATCTTTCAGAGCTTACCGCAGCTTTTGCGAAAAAGCACGGAGTGGACTTTTATGTAAAAACCCATTCCTCGGCAGAGTCATTCCTGTTCTGCTATAGGGAGGATAATACCTGCGAACTTTTGCTGCTGGATGTTGAAATGCCCGGCATGGACGGGGTAACGCTGGCAAAGCATATTCGTGAGAAGGATGAACGAATAAGCATAGTGTTTATTACAGGCTACACGGATTATATTGCCGAGGGCTACGATGTATCTGCACTCCATTATCTTGTAAAGCCCGTATTGGAAGAAAAGTTTGAAAAGGTGCTTGAACGGGCGTTGGCACGCAGACAGCGAGAGGACAGAACCGTAATATTGAAAACCAATAACGAAACGGTGTGTATTCCTCTGAGCCATGTGTATTATTTTGAATCCTTCAGAAACTATGTAAACGCAGTTACCGAGGATGGCAAGGTCTATACTGTAAGAGGAACGCTTAGCTCCTTTGAGAATGAGGTGGACTCCCGATTTATGAGAGTAGGTCGTTCCTATCTTGTTAATTTAACTAAGCTTCGCAGGATTTCAAAAAATGAAATGACCTTTCCAGATGGGTCCGTGCTACCTGTTCCGAGGGGCTATTACGGTCCCTTGAATCAAGCCATTATTAATAAGCTTTAAGGAGAATTTATGGGACTGTTATCTAAGCGTGCTAACCGTAAAATTGCCGCCTATCAGCGTGAGCTTATAGACATACACTACCGGGAGGTAGACACAATGTACAAAAAGATGCGTGGTTGGCGTCACGATTATCGCAATCACATAAGCGTAATGAAAAATCTGTACAGGCAGGGCAGCCTTAATGAGCTTGGTGAGTATCTTGATATGCTGGAATCCGATCTTTCTACGGTGGATACGGTTATAAAAACGGGTAATCCGATGGCTGATGCTATTCTTAACAGTAAAATAAACCTTGCTATGAGTAAGGGTGTGCCCGTAAAGGCATCGGTACATATTCCTATGCGGTTAAGCATACCAGAGCTGGACTTGTGCGTAATAGTTGGCAATCTTCTTGATAACGCAATTGAGGCAAGCATACCCCTGCCCGAGAGTGAAAGAATGGTGCGTGTCTATATGGATATTAAGGAGACCCATTTATATATTTCTGTTACAAATCTATGTATGGGTAAAAAAATGACTAAGGTAAACGGACGCTTCCTATCTCATAGGGGAGAGGGTCACGGCTTCGGACTTATCAGAATTGACGGCATTGTAAAAAAATACGGTGGCTATGTCAACAGGAATAGCGAGGACGGAGCCTTTACAACCGAAATTCTTTTACCGTTACAATAAAAAATACATCCCCGTGTCGATAAAATCGATTTGGGGATGTATTTTTGTATTGGCGAAATTCTTAGCTAAAACTATTCGTAGTATTGAGCCTGTGCATTCCATAAAGAAGCATATATTCCGTTCTCATCGGAAATAAGCTCCTCGTGGGCTCCCTTTTGAACCACGGTGCCCTCGTCAAATACGGCAATCTCGTCGCAGAAGCGACAGCTTGAAAGACGGTGGCTGATATATATAGCAGTTCTGTCCTCAACAATGGCGTTGAAGTTGGAGTATACCTCTGCCTCCGCAATGGGGTCAAGAGCTGCTGTTGGCTCATCCAGAATGATAAAATGAGATTCCTTGTAAAGTGCTCTTGCCAAGGCTATTTTCTGAGCCTCTCCACCCGAGCAGTTAAAGCCCGTGTCACTTCGTGCCTTACCGATGTAGCTTTCCAAACCGTCGGGCAAGGTATTAAGCCTTTCTTCAAATCCAGCTTTAACAAGGCAATCTCTTGCTTTGTCGGCATCGTATTTTTCTGCTGCGGCTACATTTTGTCCTATGGTGTAGCCAAAGAGCTTAAAGTCCTGGAATACTACGGCAAATATTCCACGGTAATCGTCGTAATCGTATTTACGGATATCAATTCCGTTTAGAAGAATTTGTCCCTCTGTGGGGTCATACAGTCGGCAGAGAAGCTTTATAAATGTGCTTTTGCCTGAGCCGTTTCTACCCACCAATGCAAGCTTTTCACCTATACGAAAGGACATATTTACATCCTTAAGAGCATATGTATCGGATCCGGGATACTTAAAGGAAACATTACGGAACTCAATTTCGTAGTCTGCATCCCTGCGTTTTTCCGTTGAGAGACTGCCCTGATACATTTCGTTGGGGATATCTAAATATTCAAATATCAGCTTAACAAATATAGCGTTGTTTTTAAGGTCTCCCCATATGGAAATAAACCTCGATGCTCCCGTTGCAACAGCTGTAACGGCGGCAACATACTGGGAAATACCACCCACTCCGAAGGCACCTGCCCTCGCCTTGAGACAAACATACAGATAAACCAAAAGCTGAAACAACTTGGATACTGCCCCGGAGAGGGTGTGAAGAAGTCCTACCTTGCCCTTGGCCTGCTTAGCTCTTTCTCCCTTTGAATAGAACAAGCCATCTTTTTTCAAGGTATGTGCCATAGAGGTGCTTGCCCAACCCTCATACATACGAAGGTCTGTTGCCATCTGATAATTTAGACCCATGTAACAGAAGTAACCGAAAAGACGGTTGGCAAGATTATGGTCGGTAGAGCCTCTGGCGTATACGGCATTCGCTTTATTGGAAATAATTGCCGATATAGCCGGGATTATAAACATAGCGGCAATAATAGCAATCAGAAACATAGGGCTGTCAAGTATGGTCCATTTGCCTGCCGACTCCGGTACGGGAGTAGTAAACAGAGTTACGGACAGTGCAATACCGCCGGCAATAGAGAAGATATTATGAATAACACCGTTTATCTGGTCTATTACCTTCATCAGTCCCCATCCGCCGCCATTCTGATTTTGCTTAATGGTGGAGAGCATTTTTTGTGTCTCACTGTCATCCACACGGACAAAATCCATAGACAAGCCTTTATCAATAATCAAGTGGTCGTTTGCCCACCATGTTTTTCGCCTTTGAGCATCGTTCCATCTGCCAAGCAGAGAGCCGACGATTCCTATTGATGCTGCGGAAATTAAGGTCCATAATACTAATATACGCAGCCTTTCGGGATTTCTACCCCCTGCCAGCTCTCCGATAAGCTGAGCAGAAAGGTATATTCCTATGTAAGGAGTAAGTGCACCCCAAAGTGTTCGGATTAGTCCCGATACCATTACAAGGGGATGCATACGGTAAAGAGTACGGAAGGCTCTTCCGGTTATTTTCAGCATTTCTCGGTTAGACATTTTTTTGATTTGTTTTTTACTCATTTACCGTCACCTCCCTCGACATTTTCGCAATTATCACGGTAATAGCTGCTTTGCACCTCGTACAGCTCTGCATACTTACCACCAAGGCGTATAAGCTCCTCGTGGCTACCTTCCTCAGCTACAATATTGTTATCAAGCAGAAGAATTTTATCACAGAATCGGGTAGAGGCTAAGCGATGGGATATGTATACCGCACTCTTACCGTTTGTCATATCGTTGTATTTATTGTAAATTTCTGATTCCGCAATGGGGTCAAGTGCCGCTGTTGGCTCGTCAAGGAGCAGAATAGGAGCCTCTTTATAAAGAGCACGGGCTAAAACCAAGCGTTGGCGTTCTCCGCCCGAAAGGTCCTGGGCATCCTCATACACATTACGGTTGAGCAGAGTATCGTAGCCCTTTGGCATAGATTCTATCTTTTTCGTTAAATCTGCGTATTCGATACATTTTTTAACCTTCTCTTTATCTACATCTATCATAGAGGCGGCTACATTTTCCGCTACCGTTCCCGCAAAAATGTTGATATCCTGGAATACAGCGGAAAACTCCTTGTAATATTCCCGTCTTTTAAGGTCCTTAAGGTCCACGCCGTTATATGTTATCCTTCCCTCAGTCGGGTCATAGAAGCCTACAAGCAGCTTAATGAGAGTAGTTTTACCTGCTCCGTTTACGCCTACTATAGCCAATCTTTCTCCGGAGGATAATGTAAAATTAATGTTTTTAAGCACATAGGGGTTGTCCTCCTTGCCGGGATAACGGAAGGATACATTTTCAAAGCGTATTACACCCGGGCATCCTGTGTGGGGTACATCCTTACCGTCATCCATGGGGAATGCATCAGGATATGTAAGCACCTCACGGATTGCAGAAATATCAAGACATTTGTTACGGAGGTCGGACATACCTCCGAGTATTCCCGATACAAAGCCCGAAAATCCCCCAACCATAGAGAAGTAGAGAAGGAACTCCGAGGCTGACATTCCGTTTTCAAGAACCATAGCTATAAGGTATATGTATGCTGCACCGTTGCGTAGAAATGTAAAAATAATATCAAGTATATTTTTCCAGATATATACCCTCGCACCTCTGTTGTGGAAGGCGTCCAAAAGTCTGATACCCGATTTGTACATATCGTCAAACCAGGGACGGATACCGAACATACGGATATCCTTAGCAGATTGAATATGCATAGACTCCTGAAGAACGCAGGAAAGACCTCGGTTGATCTCGTCACTTTCTGCCCTGTGTCTGTAGCCCCAGGCGTTAATGTATTTACTGTAAAAATATCCGGGTACCGTTGTAGCAAGAATTATAATGAGTAAAATCGGCTCAATGGCAGTAAGCATTACCACGTATATTGCAAAGTTTATAAGATTGACCATAAGCGATTGGATGGTTTGCCATACAGCTTCTGCCGCACCTGAATTGGATCCTGTTGCGTTGGAGGATTTTCGACAGGCTTCTCCAAATTTCTTATCGTCAGTAAATGTGGAATAGGAAACACGGGCACATTTATCACCTATCATACTTATTATAATAGAACGCAGAGTTATACGGGAGTACCATTCAAAGCCTCCGAGATAGTTCTTTAAGCCGTCAACAAGCATTCCTGCACCGATAAAGATTAAAATAGTGATAATAACCTTATAAACAGGTAACGCCTGCTCAATGGATGAAATTATCATAGGAGACAAAAACAAGCCTATAAGATTATTAAGAACAAAGAGCAGGGTAATTGTAATCATCCCCACGAAGATAATCAGCGGCTCGTGCCTTAGTGCCAAACGCCACATAAACCGAACGCAGGACAGAGTACCGAATTTCGGCTTTTGCTTCGGCTCCTTTTCCTTATTTTTAGTTTTCAAGTAAGTCACACCTTTCATATTTATTTCTTGATTCCACTATATCACGCTTTTTCTCCTTTGAGGCAATTTGGGGACGAACTGTAACATGACAGGGATGAATTGTAATTTTTGGGGAGATATATGTGGAATTTACCGTTTATGGTCATATATAGGCAGAAAAAGGACATAGAATTGACTCCTATGTCCTTTTTATGAGTAAATGCTTTTTAATTCTTATCCCACAATTAATGTTACAATTTCAAAGGGCTTTACATCAAGGAGTACGGAATTGTTCCTTACAGAAAGCTTCTTTGTTTTATTTTCGGAAAGGTCGCAGAGGTAAGCCTCGCTTATATCAAATCCGAATTTAACCGTTGCCTTTGTGCGTGTGTTCTTTGTTTCGTACATGCGTATAAGGATTTTTTCGTCATTTTCTGCTTCCTTAACGGTTTCGATTATTACATTTTCTCTGTCAACCGAAACAAGTGAATATTCGTCTGCAAGGCTTCCGTCACCCTGTGCCTTGACTGCTGTCATAGGCATATTAAGGTCGTAGGCGTACTTAACAACATCGCAATTTGCAAGATTGCCTGCGTGGGGATAAATAGAGTAGGTAAATGAATGCTCACCCTGGTCGTTATACACGCCTGTATTACCGGGATTCCAATCGCATTTGATAAGGGTAAGACGCATATCTCCCTCGTGGATATCGTGTCCGTACTTGCAGTCGTTTATAAGGCTGACACCGTAGTTACCCTCGGAAAGGTCGGCATATTTATGACCGCAAACCTCAAACTTAGCTTGATCCCATGTAGTATTGAAGTGAGTGGGGCGTTCAATAGTACCGAACTGGATTTCGTAGCTTGCCTTGTCTGAGTTTATGTCGACGGGGAAGGATACCTTAAGAAGCTGTTTTATCTGATGCCAATCAACCTTGGTCTCAAAGTCTATTTTTGGCATATCGGCATAGAACCAGATAATTTGATCAATTGTGCTCTCCTGGTGGTGTCTTGTAATATGAATACCCTGTCTTGCACCGTCATTTATTTCATAAATATCGGACACAGTGTCGATATTATATACCTTGTCACGGGATGAGTGCTGGAGCTCCCAGGTGGGATAGCAGTCATTGTAGTCCTCAAGAACAATAAGCTGATTAGCCTTTTTACCGTTCTTTATTACCTCACGGTGGTTTTTCTTGTCGTAAATGCTTGTAATGTTATAATCCTTATCAAGCCTTACCGTAAAGAATTTTGTTGATACCGTTCTTCCGAAAATCTTGACACCTGTGTCGGTAAATTCAGGCTTTATAACCTTATATCCCTTTGAGGGAATATCCCTTACATATACACTTCTTCCGTCAATTTTTACAGTGGAGGAGTTTTTGAAGGAGTGGGGGTTGAATACCACATATCCATCATCTGATACCCTTGCTGCCACATATCTGTGGGCACCATTTATAATTCCCTCGGTTGTATTACGGATTTCTGCATAGTCCTTATCGCTTCTTTCGTAAACCTCGGGTATGGAGGAGCCGGGAATTATATCGTGGAACTGATTGGTAAGTAATGTTTCCCAAACGCCGTGCAGCTCATTTTTCGGGAAGGGCATACCTGCCAGCTTATTCATAAGAACTCCGTTAGCCTCTGCGTCAAGGGTAAGGAATTCACACATACGGTTGTTCTTTTTGTTTCTTGCAATGGATGTATATGTACCTCTGTGGAATTCAAGATAGAGCTCTCCCTGCCAGTATGGAACCATCTCGGGATGCTTTTTGATATTTTTTGCTATTTTGTCGAGGAACTGTCCTGCGAACTTAATTTCTGTTTTTGCACAGCCGGGGATACCCCTTTTGGTTCTCCTTAAGGATTCGAGCATTTCCTCGGTTGGACCTCCGCCTCCGTCACCGTAGCCGAAGGTCATTATAGCTTCATTTGTAAGCTCCTTTTGCTGGTATCTGTTCCATGCACCGTTTGTCTCCTGTGCTGTTGCCATAGGACCGTAGGAGGAATATCTTTCAAAGCCCAGACCCTTTTTCTGTGGCTGAGCAGTTAGGAAGTGGGAATTTATTTCCGTGCCGTCAATTCCACGCCATATGAATGTATCATAGGGCATAGTGTTTGTATCGTTCCAGCCTATTTTAGATGTTACAAACCAGTCAACTCCGCTTTTTCTCAAAATTTGGGGAAGGGCAGCAGAGTAGCCGAATACATCGGGGAGCCATAGCACGTGGCTGTCCACATCAAATTCCTTTTTGAAAAATTCCTTGCCGTACTGTACCTGACGGACAAGGCTCTCACCGGAGGAAAGGTTGCAGTCTGCCTCAACCCACATAGCACCCTCAACCTCCCATCTGCCTGCCTTGACTAATTCCTTGATCTCGGCATAAAGCTCGGGGCAATCCTCCTTCAGCATATTATAAAGAACAGCCTGGGAGGACATAAATTTGTATTCGGGATAGCGTTTCATAAGATTTACAACGGTAGAGAAGGAACGCTGTACCTTTTCACGGGTCTGCTCCAGAGTCCATAGCCACGCCACATCAATATGGGTATGACCTATTGAAATTGTGGTAACTCCGTTATCTTTGCATAATCCACCGTAAAATTCCGTATCAAGATATTTTTGAGCATCCTTAATGCTGCCGTAAAATTCCTTTGAGCCCGGCTTTAAGAAGTTCACTTTTGTAAGTGCAGAATTCAGTCTTGTGACAATCTCGTGATATTCCTTGGAGTTTTCATCAGCGTAGTCGAGGACCTGATAGGGGATAAGCAAGTCATAATAGAGCTTTGTAATATCAGTATGCTCAATCATAATGTCAGCGAAAAATCTTACATTAATTTTATAGTGCATACCTGCGTACGCATAAATATGCATTTTGTAGGATTTTTTACCACTCAGGCGTACCATCATATGGTTGGTATCAAGGCCCTGGGTAATCTTACCGTCAACATAAACTATAAATTGGGGATTTACAGCGTCCCAGTCTGTTTCGTCTGTCCTTATTTTGACGATAAACTCTCCGTCGCCAACAGTCTCGGGTGCGTTGACATCAAAGCAGAACCACGCATGCTCGTCCATCTTGTCACTCCATACAGTGCCGGGTGTATAATTATCAAAGGAAGAGTAATCGGGTAAAGGGGCTGTACCCTTGTATTCACATTTTTTGAATTTTATATTCTCCACAGGAGAAATGTGAGTATATCTTTCACGGTCAAGGACTGATAGTAAGGTTTTTATCTTTCTTAAGGATTCTGATAAAGGCTTCATTGTATACCTCCAAAAAAAAATTTACATATATAAATTTTACCATATCAAAGAGCTTTAGTCAATAATTTTCAGGCATAAAATAGATAATAAAAAATATACATTTATGATGAATATTCGCAAAAAAATATTCACTATATGATATTGCTTAATTATCGAAAAAGAAAAAGCAAAAATTTATTATATCTACTTGACTTAAAGGAACAGTTGTGCTATGATTTGTGTATAATTATTTAGGTGTGCTATGCACAGGGAGATAGAGTTATGGAAATTAAAATTACAAAGACAGCATCTCCGAAAACAATGCTTCCCGAAAATGAGCTTGGCTTCGGTAAATATTTTTCAGACCATATGTTCGTTATGGATTATGACACAGAGAAGGGATGGCACGATGCAAGAATAGTTCCCTTCGGCAATATCTCACTTCATCCCGCATCCACGGTTCTTCATTACGGAGCAGAGATTTTTGAGGGACTTAAGGCATATCGCAGAGCAGATGGTGGCATTCAGCTTTTCAGACCCTTGGAGAATATAAGAAGAATGAATAATTCTGCTGAAAGAATGTGTTTGCCTGTCATTGATGAAAACGACGCCCTTGAAATTCTTACAAGGTTTGTAGAGCTTGAAAAGGATTGGGTACCCCACTCCGTTGGTACATCCTTTTATCTTCGTCCGTTTATGTTCGGTAATGATGAGCATCTTGGCGTACATGCAGTAAGCCGTGCAACCTTTATGCTTATCGGCTCCCCCAGTGGAAGCTACTATAAGGAGGGTATTAACCCTGTTAAAATTATGATAGAGTCCGAGGATGTGCGTACAGTAAGAGGCGGTACAGGCTACGCAAAATGTGGTGGTAACTATGCCGCATCCACAAGAGCAGGTGAGAGAGCTAACAAAAAGGGCTATTCTCAGGTTTTGTGGCTTGACGGTGTTGAAAGAAAATACATAGAAGAGGTTGGAGCCATGAATGTAATGTTCAAGATAGACGGTGAGATAGTAACTCCCGCACTTACAGGCTCAATCCTTCCCGGTATTACAAGAAAATCCTGCATTGAGGTACTAAAGAGCCTCGGCTATAAGGTAAGTGAAAGACTCCTTTCCGTTGACGAGCTTATGGAGGCTGTAAGGAACGGTAAGCTTGAGGAGGCTTGGGGCTGTGGCACAGCAGCAGTGGTATCTCCTATCGGACGCCTTATGTACGAGGATGTTGAATACTCTATAAACGGAGAAAAAATCGGAAAGACCACTCAAAAGCTCTATGATATCTTGACAGGTATTCAGTGGGGAACCGAAGAGGATAAATTCGGCTGGATTTATAAAATTGACTGATTAAAATGTGTTTTAAATAAAAGATTTACGCCTGCGTATGTGTATAATACACAAATGTGGGCGTATTTTTTACACACTTTATTGTGGAAAAAGTCGAAAGATAATTCTTGCAAAAAAATTGTGTTGACAAAGCGGCAAAAATGATATAAAATAACACATATATAATAAACGATGACGGGAACAAAATTCGTGTATTCGGCAAAGAGAAGCGGCGGTTGGTGTAAGCCGTGCGATAAGCGAGCATAACTCCTCCCTGAGTTTTCAACCGAAGAAAGAGTAGGCTTGAACGGGCTCTCCCGATATAGAGAAGCATCGCTGGATGGCGAGGCTTAAGAGGACGCATAGGCGTCAAATAGAGTGGTACCGCGGAGAATACTTCGTCTCTTTTATGCATGGAGAAGTTGCGTAAAAGAGCTTTTTTTATTTGAAATTCCCGATATCGCCATATAACAGAACGAAAGGAAAAGATCATGAAGGGTACAAAAAAATATATTAAGCAATACTTTACTCCCACAGGAGTCACAATGGACTGGATGAAGAAGGATAGCATTGATAAGGCTCCCATCTGGTGCAGCGTCGATTTAAGAGACGGCAATCAGTCCCTTATCATTCCTATGAGCCTTGAGGAAAAGCTTGAATTTTTTAAGCTTCTTTGTCAGGTGGGCTTCAAGGAAATAGAGGTGGGATTTCCTGCTGCCTCCGAGACAGAATATGAATTTTGCCGTACACTGATAGAGCAGAATCTTATTCCCGATGATGTTACTATTCAGGTGCTTACACAGTCAAGAGAGCATATCATTGCAAAGACCTTTGAGGCAATTGACGGTGCAAAGCATGCAGTTGTTCATCTTTACAATTCCACATCGGTAGCTCAGAGAGAGCAGGTGTTCAAAAAGAGCAAGGAGGAGATTATCGAGATTGCCAGATTCGGTGCCAAGCTCTGTAACGAATACAAGAAAAAGGCAAAGGGCAAGATTACCTTTGAATACTCTCCCGAGAGCTTTACAGGAACTGAGCCAGAGTTTGCCAAGGAAATCTGCAACGAGGTTATCTCTATCTGGAAGCCTACTCCGGACGATAAGGTAATTATAAATCTCCCCGTTACTGTTTCTCACTCAATGCCCCATGTCTATGCATCCCAGGTTGAGTACATGGATAAGAACCTTATGGACAGAGAAAATGTTATTATCTCTCTTCATCCTCATAACGACAGAGGCTGTGCGATTGCAGACAGCGAAATGGGTCTTTTGGCAGGTGGCGACAGAATAGAGGGTACTCTCTTCGGCAACGGAGAAAGAACAGGTAATGTGGATATTATTACACTTGCACTCAATATGTACTCCCAGGGTGTAGACCCGGAGCTTGATTTTACTAATCTTCCTGAAATTACAAAGGTTTATGAGAAGGTTACGAGAATGCATGTTTACGAAAGACAGCCATATAGCGGTCAGCTTGTATTTGCAGCCTTTAGCGGCTCCCATCAGGACGCTATTGCCAAGGGTATGAAGTGCAGAGAGGGTAAGGATTCCGTATGGACGGTGCCCTATCTTCCCATTGACCCGGGAGATGTAGGCAGAGTATACGAGGCAGATGTTATCCGTATTAACTCCCAGTCAGGTAAGGGTGGCATCGGTTACATAATGGAAACACAGTTCAAGCTTAATCTTCCCGCTAAGATGAGGGAGGCCTTTGGCTACCATGTAAAGAGCATATCCGACCATGCTCATAAGGAGCTTAGCCCCAAGGAGGTATATGAAATCTTTATTAACGATTTTGTTAACCTCACAGACAGACTTGATGTTATCAAGGCAATCTATACTGACTTGAACGACGGTGGCATCAAGGGAAATATTACAGTTAAGTATGATGGCAAAACCCGTGATACCGTTTCCTTCGGTAACGGACGACTCGACTGTGTAAGCTCGGCTATAAGGGAAATAACAGGAATCGATTACAGCCTTGAGACCTATGTACAGCACGCCCTTGAGGAAAAGACCACATCAAAGGCAGCATCCTATGTAAGCATTAAGCTTAACAACAAAACCTATTGGGGTACAGGTATTGACAGTGATATTATTGTATCCTCTGTAAAGGCACTTGTAAGTGCAGTAAACAGACTTTTATACGACACTCAGAATTAAGGAGAGCCATATGAAATTAACAGGCGCAGAAATTATTATAAGAACTCTTATAGAGCAGGGCACTACCGATGTTTTCGGTTATCCGGGCGGACAGGTAATAAACATTTATGATGCCCTCTATAAGTACCAGGACGAAATAAATCATGTTCTCACAGCTCATGAGCAGGGTGCATCCCATGCTGCAGACGGCTATTCAAGAGCTACAGGTAAGGTTGGCGTATGTATCGCAACCTCAGGTCCCGGTGCTACCAATCTTGTAACAGGTATTGCAACAGCAATGCTTGACTCCATCCCTATGGTTGCTATTACGGGAAATGTTCCCTGCAGCCTTATCGGTAAGGACTCCTTCCAGGAGATTGATATTACAGGTGTAACCCTTCCTATTACAAAGCACAACTATTTCGTAAACAGAATCGAGGATCTTGCAGACTCTATAAGAGAGGCGTTCCAGATTGCAAAATCAGGTCGTCCCGGTCCTGTCCTTGTGGATGTACCCAAGGATGTTCAGGTTGCTACATATGAATACGAGCCACAGCCGGTTGTGGAAAAATCTCCCTTGCCTAAAGCGAAGGATGAGCAGATCGCAGAGGCTGTAAAGCTTGTAAATGAGGCTAAACGACCATATATTTATATCGGTGGAGGTGCTGCAGGTCTCGGACTCGGCGATGAGGTTGTGGAGCTGGCAAAGAAGATAGATGCGTGTATAGGCTGTTCCTTTATGGGACTTTCCGCTATCCCCGACGGATGTGAACGCTTCCTCGGTATGCAGGGTATGCACGGACATTATGCCTCCTCCATGGCTCAGAATGAGGCAGACCTTATTATCGGCGTCGGCGTACGCTTCAGCGACAGAGCAACAGGTAATGTTTCCAAATTTGCAAAAAGAAGCAAGATCATTCAGCTTGACCCCGACTTTGCTGAAATAAACAAGAATGTTAAGGTTGATTGCGGTATTGTTGCAGATGTTGAGGATTCATTTAAGCGTATTGCAGCAGCATGCGAGGAGAAGAGCAGCCCCGATTGGCTTGCGAGAGTAGAGGAGCTTAAGGCTCAGGAAAAGAGCTTTGAGGCAGAAATCGAAAAGAAAAACAAAAAGGCTCTCACTCCAAAAAAGATATTCGATACAATAAACGAATGTAAGCTTCCCGCAACTATTACAGTTACGGATGTCGGTCAGCACCAGATGTGGGCTGCTCAGTATTCCACATTTGACAGACCCAGACGCTTTGTTTCCAGTGGTGGTCTCGGTACAATGGGCTTCGGTCTCGGTGCGGCAATCGGCTCCTATGTAGCTACAAAGGACCCCACAGTCCTTATTACAGGAGACGGCTCCTTCGGTATGAATCTGAACGAGCTTGCAACTGCTGTTAAATATAATCTTCCCGTGGTAGTGGTTCTTATTAACAACGGCGTTCTCGGTATGGTTCGTCAGTGGCAGTCCCTTTTCTTCGGACGCAGATATTCCAATACTGTTCTTGACAGGCAGACAGATTTTGTTAAGCTGGCTGAGGCATTCGGTGCAACAGCCTTCCGTGCCACAACACAAAAGGAATTTAAGTCCGCATTCGAAAAGGCAATTAAGTGCGGTGGACCTGTAGTTATCGATACAATAATCGATAAGGACGAGATGGTTCTTCCCATGCTTCCTCCCGGTGGCTCCATCGACGATATCATTACCAATGTTGAAAAGTAAGGAGGCTAATATGAATAAATTTGTAATTGCAGTTTATGTAGATAACAGATTCGGCGTTCTTACAAGAGTAACAAGTATGTTTACCCGTCGTGGCTTCAATATTGACGCCCTCACGGTTGGAGAAACAGAATGCCCCGAATATTCAAGAATTACAATTTGCTTGAGTGGAGACGGCTACGCAAGAGAGCAGCTTATCAATCAGCTTCGTAAGCTCCACAATGTTAAAAAGGTTGATGTGCTTGTTGATGACTGTATCAAGAGAGAGCTTATGCTCATCAAGGTAAGATACACAAAGGATACAAGAGCCGACATTATCACAGCAGCAGATGTATACAGAGCAAAGGTTATCGATTACACACCTGAGGAGATGTGTATCGAGGTTACAGGTGACCCATCAAAGGTAGACGCTTTTATCAGACTTATGATTCCCTTCGGCATTATTGAAATGTGCCGTACGGGTATTGTAGCTCTTGAAAGAGGCGACACAACCCTTTTAGGTAAATAAAAATTTTGAAATTTAATTTTAAGGAGAAATAAAACAATGGCAAACATTTATTATCAGCAGGATTGCGATCTTAACAAGCTTAACGGTAAAACAGTGGCAATAATCGGTTACGGCTCCCAGGGCCACGCGCATGCCCTCAACCTCAAGGATTCAGGCGTTGATGTAATCGTAGGTCTTTACACAGGAAGCAAGAGCTGGGCAAAGGCAGAGAAGGCAGGTCTTAAGGTTATGACTGCCGCAGATGCAGCTAAGGCAGCAGACATCATTATGATTCTTATCAACGATGAGAAGCAGGCTAAGCTCTACAAGGAGAGCATTGAGCCCAACCTTACAGAGGGTAAGACACTTGCATTTGCACATGGCTTCAACATTCACTTCGGATGCATTAAGCCTCCCAAGAATGTAAATGTAATCATGGTAGCTCCCAAGGGCCCCGGACACACAGTACGCAGTGAGTATCAGGTAGGCAAGGGTGTTCCCTGTCTTATCGCAGTTCACCAGGATGCAACAGGTGATGCTCTTGAGCTCGGACTTGCATATGCTCTCGGTATCGGTGGTGCAAGAGCAGGTGTTCTTGAGACAACCTTCAGAACAGAGACAGAAACAGACCTCTTCGGTGAGCAGGCAGTTCTTTGCGGTGGTGTTTGTGCACTTATGCAGGCAGGCTTTGAAACTCTTGTTGAGGCAGGCTACGACCCCAGAAACGCATACTTTGAGTGTATCCATGAGATGAAGCTCATCGTAGACCTTATCTACCAGAGTGGCTTCGAGGGTATGAGATACTCTATTTCCAACACAGCTGAGTACGGTGACTATATCACAGGTCCCAAAATCATCACAGAGGACACAAAGAAGGCTATGAAGAAGGTTCTTTCCGATATTCAGGACGGAACATTTGCTAAGGACTTCTTGCTTGATATGTCCGATGCAGGCTCACAGGTACACTTCAACGCTATGAGAAAGATTGCTTCCGAGCATCCCTCCGAGGTTGTAGGTAAGGAAATCAGAGAGCTTTACAGCTGGGCTGACGAAGAGAAGTTTATCAACAACTAATCTGTAAATTATTTATAGTATTTTCCTCTGCTGAAAAAATTGGCAGAGGAAAAAGCATTTAATCAAGAATTTAACGAAAAGAAGGCAAGATTATGATTAAGGAAAAAATAGTAGACGGAGCACATAACGCCCCCCACCGTTCCTTGTATAAGGCTCTCGGTCTTACAAAAGAGGAGCTTGACCGTCCTCTTATCGGTATTGTAAGCTCATATAATGAGATAGTACCCGGTCATATGAATCTTGATAAGATTACAGAGGCTGTAAGACTCGGCGTAGCTATGGCAGGCGGTACTCCCATCATGTTCCCTGCAATTGCAGTTTGTGACGGTATTGCTATGGGACATGTGGGCATGAAATATTCTCTTGTAACAAGAGATCTTATTGCAGACTCTACCGAGGCTATGGTAATGGCACACGGCTTTGACGGACTTGTAATGATCCCCAACTGTGATAAAAATGTACCCGGTCTTCTGATGGCAGCTGCAAGACTTAACATTCCAACAGTATTCGTAAGTGGTGGACCGATGCTTGCCGGCAGAGTTGACGGCAAGAAGAGAAGCCTCTCTGCTATGTTCGAGGCAGTTGGCTCTTATAAGGCAGGTACGATTGACGAAAGTAAGCTCTGCGAATATGAAAACAAGGCGTGTCCCACCTGTGGCTCATGCTCGGGTATGTATACAGCCAATTCCATGAACTGTCTTACAGAGGTTCTCGGTATGGGACTCCGTGGTAACGGTACTGTTCCTGCTGTATATTCTGCAAGAATAGAGCTTGCAAAGCATGCGGGAATGCAGGTTATGGACCTTGTAAGAAAAAATATCCGTCCAAGAGACATTATGACCAAGGAGGCTATCAGAAACGCAATTACAGCTGATATGGCTCTCGGCTGCTCCACCAACAGTATGCTCCATCTTCCCGCAATTGCAAATGAGTGTGGAGTAGATTTTGACCTTGACGATGTAAACAGAATAAGCGAGGTTACTCCCAATCTTTGCCACCTTGCTCCGGCAGGCCCCACCTATATGGAGGACCTTAACGAGGCAGGAGGCGTATATGCCGTGCTTAAGGAGCTTGATAAGATAGGACTCCTTGATACCTCCGTTATGACCTGTACAGGTAAAACCATGGCAGAAAATATCTCTGACGCTTATAACAGAGATACAGAGACCATAAGAACAATAGATAATCCCTACAGCAAAACAGGTGGTATAGCTGTGCTTAAGGGCAACCTTGCTCCTGACGGATGTGTGGTTAAGAGAAGTGCTGTAGCTCCCGAAATGCTCGTTCACGAGGGACCTGCAAAGGTTTATGAGAGTGAAGAGGAGGCAATTGCCGCAATCTACGCAGGCAAGATAGTTAATGGTGATGTTGTTGTTATCAGATACGAGGGACCTGCAGGAGGACCCGGTATGAGAGAAATGCTTTCCCCCACCTCTGCAATTGCAGGTATGGGACTTGATAAGGATGTTGCTCTTATTACAGACGGACGATTCTCAGGTGCTACAAGAGGTGCTTCAATCGGCCATGTATCTCCCGAGGCTGTAAGCGGCGGCTTGATTGCTTATGTAAAGGACGGAGATATAATCTCAATCAATATTCCCGAATATAAAATTGAGCTTAAGGTTTCCTGTGAGGAAATTGAAAAGCGTAAGGCTGAAATGCCCATTAAGAAAAAAGAAAATATCACAGGCTATCTGAAGCGTTATGCAAAAATGGTAAGCTCTGCTGATAAGGGTGCAATTATAAACAGATAAGATAGAATTGAAAGGAAGAAGAATATGTCAATGACAATGACTCAGAAGATCCTTGCAGCACATGCAGGACTTGATAAGGTAGAAGCAGGACAGCTTATCCTTGTCTCAGTTGACAGAGTTCTCGGTAACGATATAACCTCCCCCGTAGCTATCCGTGAATATGAAAAAATCGGAGTTAAGGGAGTTTACGACCGTGAAAAGGTGACAATGGTAATGGACCATTTTGCACCTAATAAGGATATCAAGGCAGCTGTTCAGTGTAAGATGTGCCGTGACTTCTGTGATAAGGAGCAGATCACACATTTTTACGATGTGGGAAGAATGGGCATTGAGCATGCTCTCCTGCCCGAAAAGGGACTTGTTGTTCCGGGAGATGTGGTAATCGGTGCTGACTCTCATACTTGTACATACGGTGCTATCGGTGCCTTTTCCACAGGTGTGGGCTCAACGGACATGGCGTGTGGAATGGCGACAGGTAAGGCGTGGTTTAAGGTTCCCTCAGCTATTAAATTCGTGCTTAAGGGTAAGCTTAATAAGTATGTATCCGGTAAGGATGTTATTCTCCATATCATAGGTATGATAGGAGTTGACGGTGCCCTTTATAAGTCCATGGAATTTACAGGAGAGGGCGTTAAGGAGCTTACAGTATTTGACCGTCTCACAATTTCCAATATGGCAATTGAGGCAGGAGCAAAGAACGGTATTTTTGAGGTTGATGAGCAGACAGAGGCTTATATCAAGGAGAGAAGCGACAGAGAATATAAGGTATATACAGCCGATGCAGATGCTGAATACGATGAGGTTTACGAAATAGACCTTTCCGAAATTAAATCTACAGTTGCTTTCCCCCACCTTCCCGAAAATACACGCACCTTTGATGAAATCGGAGATATAAAAATCGACCAGGTGGTTATCGGCTCCTGTACAAACGGTCATTACAAGGACCTTTACGAGGCTGCTGAGATTATCAAGGGCAAGAAGGTAGCGAAGAATGTAAGAGCTATTATTATTCCGGCTACACAGGATATTTATCTCAAGGCTATGGAAAACGGACTCTTAAAGACCTTTGTGGAGGCAGGATGCGTTGTTTCCACACCTACCTGCGGTCCCTGTCTCGGTGGATATATGGGTATCCTCGCAGCAGGAGAGAGGGCAGTTGCTACAACCAACAGAAACTTCGTCGGCAGAATGGGAGATGTTACCTCCGAGGTATATCTTGCAAGCCCCGCAGTTGCTGCGGCAAGTGCCATAGCAGGTAAGATAGCAGACCCCTTGGAAATTATGAAGGAGGGCAAGTAAAATGGTATTTAACGGAAAAGCTATTAAATACGGAGATAATGTGGATACAGATGTAATCATCCCCGCAAGATATCTCAACACCATCGACAAAAAGGAGCTTGCCTCCCACTGTATGGAGGATATTGATAAGAATTTTGTAAACAAGGTTGAAAACGGCGATATTATGATAGCCGGTAACAACTTTGGCTGTGGCTCATCAAGAGAGCACGCCCCCATTGCAATTAAGGAAAGTGGAATTTCCTTAGTAATTGCAAGGAGCTTTGCAAGAATTTTTTACCGTAACTCCATAAATATAGGTCTTGCAATTCTTGAATGTCCCGAGGCAGTAGAGGGTATTTCCGAGGGAGATAAGGTAGAGGCAGACCTTGATAACGGTATTATTTACAACAGAACAACGGGTAAGTCCTTTGAGACAAAGCCCTTCCCTGAGTTTATACAGAAAATCATCGCAAACGGTGGACTGGTGGAGTCAATTCGCCGTGGAGATATAAAATAAGAGGCTTATATGAATTACAATATTGCACTTCTTAAGGGTGACGGTATCGGTCCTGAAATAGTCGACAGTGCTGTAAGAGTACTGGAGGTTGTCGGCAAAAAGTACGGACATACCTTTAATTTCACGCCCTATGATATCGGAGGCATCTCCATTGATAATAACGGAGTCCCCCTCACACAGGAAACAATAGACGGATGTCTTAAGGCAGACAGCGTGCTTCTCGGTGCTGTCGGTGGACCGAAATGGGACACTCTCCCCGGTAATATGCGTCCGGAGAAGGCTCTTCTCGGCATTCGTTCAGCCATGAATCTTTTTACAAATTTAAGACCTGCTAAGCTTTATCCCGCACTTAAGGGTGAATGTCCCTTGAGAGAGGATATTGTAGCTCAGGGCTTTGATATTATGATAGTAAGAGAGCTCACAGGTGGTATCTACTTTGGCGAAAGAGGAACGAGACAGGGTAAGTACGGCGAGGAGGCATACGATACAGAATGCTACAGCCGTATGGAAATAGAAAGAATAGCAAGAGTGGCTTTTGAAACAGCAAGAAAGCGTAATAAAAGGCTTGTCAGCATAGATAAGGCGAATGTTCTTGATACATCAAGACTCTGGAGAAAGATTGTGCACGAGATGGCATCAGAGTATCCCGATGTTGAATGCACGGATATGCTTGTTGACAATGCAGCTATGCAGCTTGTAAGAAATCCTGCTCAGTTTGATGTTATTGTAACATCAAATATGTTTGGCGATATTCTTTCCGACGAGGCGTCACAGATTACGGGCTCTATCGGTATGCTCCCATCAGCATCTCTTAACGAAACCACAAGGGGTCTTTATGAGCCTATTCACGGCTCTGCTCCCGATATTGCGGGACAGAATAAGGCTAACCCCATTGCTACAATTCTTTCAGCAGGTATGATGCTTCTTTATTCCTTCGGTCTTTCCGAGGAGTATAACAATATAGTAACAGCAGTTGATAAGGTTCTGGAGGCAGGCTACCGTACAGCAGACCTTTCCCACGGTGCCCCCTATCTTTCAACTACTGAAATCACAGACAAGATTATAGAGAATATTTGAGATTATGGAAGAAAACAGACTTAAGAAATTATATTTGCGTCTTTTGGCAGTAAGCGTTTTCCGTAATGTATTGAAAAAGCCCTTTTTTACATACCTTAAGAAGTATGCAGAGGCTGATTGTACAGAGGGAAAATTAAAGGCATATTCTCATATGGTGGCAGAGATTTATGAGAGTGGCTTATCTCTTGACAGCTATGTAAGACGGGCAGTTTCAGAGGATGAAAATGTTTATATAAGGCTCCGTGCGAAAAGAATAGCAGTGGACGATAAGATGGAGAGGGCTGTATCAAACGAGCTTGATACACTCTCTGCAGTTACATCCCTTACTCCCAATGACTTTATAGGCGATTTGGGTGTTGATTTTCCCATTCCCGAATTTAATTCAAGGGCTGTGAACTTAAAGGAGCTTTACAATAACAGAATAGAGAATATTGATAAATACGGATACGGTATTTTTTCATCTGCTCCTATGTTCCGACTTAATGATAATAAGGAAATAGAGCCTATTGTCAGTGCTGACAGAATTTCTATTGATAAATTTATAGGCTACAAGGCTGAAAGACAGCGAATTATTGATAATACAGAGGCGTTTTTGCAGGGTAGACCCGCTGCCAATGCTCTTCTGTGTGGAGATGCCGGCACAGGTAAATCCTCAACTGTAAAGGCAATTGCAAACGAATTTTTCGGAAGAGGAATAAGACTTATAGAGCTTCGCAAGGACCAGCTTTCATATTTGCCTTATGTTATGGGCAAAATAAGTGATAATCCCCTTAAGTTCATAATATTTATTGACGATTTGTCATTTAATCAGAACGACGATAATTTCAGCATGCTTAAGGCAGCCTTAGAGGGCTCTGCTTCTGCCAAGGCAGATAATGCCGTAATTTATGCCACAAGCAACAGGCGACATATAATCAAGGAGAGCTTCCAGGACAGAGAGGGTAGCGATATACACAGAAACGATACTATACAGGAGACTCTCTCCCTTTCCGAACGCTTCGGTCTTACTGTTCTGTTTTCTAAGCCCGACAAGAAATTGTATCTTGAAATTGTACATGAGCTTGCCGACAGAAATAACATTAAATATGATAGAGAAAAGCTTGATATTGATGCAGAGGCATTTGCACTTCGCAGAGGATACAGGAGTGCCAGATGTGCAGAGCAGTTTATTAACAGTCTTTTGTAATTTATCTAAAGAGAGGAAAAGAGAATATTATGCTTACACTTGACAGTGTTTACCGTGCAAGTTATGTACTGAAAAATGTAATAAGAAAAACAGATGTAATCTACGCACCCAAGCTTAAGCCGGGGGCTCAGATATATCTGAAAACAGAAAATCTGCAGATAACAGGCTCCTTTAAGGTAAGGGGCTCATACTACAAAATGTCCAATCTTACAGAGGAGGAGAAGGCAAGGGGTGTTATCGCCTGCTCAGCAGGTAACCACGCCCAGGGTGTTGCCCTCTCAGCTCAGAAGAACGGAATCAAGGCTGTTATCTGTCTTCCCGACGGTGCACCCATTTCAAAGGTAGAGGCTACAAAGAGCTACGGGGCAGAGGTTTGCCTTGTTGAGGGTGTTTATGATGACGCATATAAAAAGGCTCTTGAGCTCCGTGATGAAAAGGGCTATACCTTTATTCATCCCTTCAATGATGAGGATGTTATTGCAGGACAGGGCACAATAGCTCTCGAGGTAGCAGAGCAGATTCCGGACCTTGACGCAATTATAGTTCCCATCGGTGGCGGTGGACTTATTTCGGGCGTTGCATATACTATGAAAATGCTCAATCCCAAAATCAAGGTTTACGGTGTACAGGCAGCAGGAGCTCCCTCTATGCTTAATTCCGTTCGTGATTCTCAGATTGAGGAGCTTGAATCCGTTTCCACAATTGCCGACGGTATAGCAGTAAAGAAGCCGGGCGATCTTACCTATGAGCTTTGCAAAAAGTATGTTGACGAGATTGTATCTGTCACAGATGATGAAATTTCTGCAGCTATCCTTGCTCTTATGGAACAGCACAAGCTTGTAACAGAGGGTGCAGGTGCAGTAGCCGTTGCAGCAGCTATGTTCGGCAAGGTAGATATTGAAAATAAAAAGACAGTATGTCTTTTGTCCGGAGGTAATATTGATGTTACCATCCTTTCAAGAGTTATCAAGAGAGGTCTTCTTATGTCCGGCAGAACAGCCCAGCTTATGATTGAGCTTGCCGATAAGCCCGGTCAGCTTAAGAATGTTTCCCGTATTATTGCCGACCTGGGAGGAAATGTTATTTCCGTTCACCATGAGAGAGCAAATGAGGGCTCCGATGTAAACGGATGCTACCTGAGAATCATTCTCGAGACAAGAAACTTTGACCATATCGCACAGATAAAGAAGGCTCTTTGCGATTTTGGCTTCAAGCTTATATAAGGAGTTAAAAATGAAAAAAATTGCAACTGATAAGGCACCCAAGGCAATAGGACCCTATTCTCAGGCTGTTGTAAGCGGAGGCTTTGTATTCACATCAGGACAGATTGCTATAAATCCCGAAAACGGTAATGTAGAAGCAACTGATATCGTAGGACAGACAGAGCAGGTTATGAAAAATCTCGGAGAGGTTTTGTCCGAGGCAGGCTCATCCTATGATAAGGCAGTAAAGACTACTTGCTTCCTTGCAGATATCAAGGATTTTGCAGCATTTAACGAGGTATACGGAAAGTATTTTTCCTCCAAGCCTGCCCGTAGCTGTGTGGCAGTTAAGGACCTTCCTAAGGGTGTGCTTTGCGAGGTTGAGGTAATAGCAGAGCTTTAATCGATATTATCCGCCCCCTTATATCGGGGGCGGAATCTGCTACCGTTTATATTTTAATTACTTTTATTGCAAATATATATAAAACCCCTTGACAAATTTTTTTAACGGTGTTATAATTTAGCGTGTTAAAGCGTTAAAGTGCTAAAGTGAGGTTTTACAATGAACAGAATTAACGAAAAGGATACGGAAAGACTTTTTGAAGCCATACTCACCCTTGAAACAGTGGAGGAGTGTAAAAAATTCCTTGAGGATATCTGTACAGTTAAGGAAATACAGGATATAGCTCAGAGGCTCAAGGCAGCAGGAATGCTGAAAAACGGAGAAAATTATACAGTAGTAAGTCGGGAAACAGGCATGAGCACAGCGACAATCAGTCGTGTCAACAAATGCCTGGGATATGGAGACGGTGGATATAAATTAGTTCTTGACAGACTTGAAAAGAAGGACGAAAAATGATTGATACAAGGCTGCTGAAAAATGAGGAAAGGGCAATATTTGCCTTGCGTTCCCTTTATAATAAATACGGGTATTTACCCTTTAAGATGAGCAAATTCGAGGAGTATGACATCTATGTACGCAATAAGGATTTTCTTATCAGCGACAGTGTGATAACCTTTAACGATACAAACGGTAAGCTACTTGCGTTAAAGCCCGATGTTACACTCTCTATTATAAAAAATACAACGGATAAGGCAGGCTGTAAGGATAAGGTTTATTATAACGAAAATGTTTACAGAGTGTCACCGAAGACCCATCAGTTCAAGGAGATAATGCAGACAGGACTCGAGTGCATTGGCGATATTGATGCATACGATGTATTTGAGGCTGTGTACCTGGCGTCAAAAAGCCTCGATACTGTATCCCCGGATTTTGTCCTTGATATTTCTCATATGGGAATTATATCTGCTATTCTTGATGAGGCGTGCGATAGCCTTCGCTTTAAGAAGGAGGCCCTCAGATTAATAGCAGAAAGAAACATTCACGAGACAGAGGCACTCTGCCGTGAATTTGGAATTGATGAGGAGAGCAAAAATGCGATATGCTCCTTTGTCAACATGTACGGCACTATTGATGCTGTGCTTCCGGAGCTTAATAAGCTTTGCGTAAGTGAAAGGGCTAAAAAGGAGCTTTGCGACCTCAGCTCACTCTGTACTCTTATCTCCAAAACGGAGTATAAAAATAACATACGCATTGATTTTTCCGTGCTCAATGATATGAACTATTACAACGGAATAGTATTCAAGGGCTTCCTGAAGGGTATTCCCGAGGGCGTTTTGTCCGGAGGAAGATACGACAAGCTTATTGAGAGAATGGGTAGAAAAAGCGGAGCCATCGGCTTTGCCCTCTATCTTGACCTGCTTGAGGAGCTTGATACGGAGAAGCGTCTTTATGATGTTGACACCCTTGTTATATATGACGATACCGTAGAGGCAGATAAGATTGCAGATACTGTAGCAGAGCTTACAAAAAAGGGATTAAGGGTAAGCTGTCAGAAGGCAATACCGGAAAAGCTCAGGTATAAGGAAACAGTAAATCTATGTAAGGAGGGCAAATAATATGATAAATGTTGCACTCCCCAAGGGCAGACTTGGTGAAAAGGTTTACGACATGTTTGAAAAGGCGGGATATGAGTGTCCCTCCATTAAAGAAAATACAAGAAAGCTTATTTTTGAAAACAAGGAAAAGGGTATAAGATACTTTTGGGTAAAGCCCTCGGATGTTTCCATATATGTTGAAAGAGGTTCGGCAGACATCGGTGTTGCCGGCAAGGATATTTTACTTGAATATGCCCCTGATGTATATGAGCTTCTTGACCTAAATATGGGTAAGTGCCGTATGGCTGTAGCAGGAAAGAATGACTTTTACGACGACGGCTCCCGTACCCTTAAGGTGGCTACCAAGTTTGTAAATATTGCAAAGAAGCATTATGCTTCAAAATGCCGTGATATTGATATAATCAAGCTGAACGGCTCTATTGAAATCGCACCCATTTTAGGACTTTCCGATGTTATTGTAGATATTGTGGAAACAGGAAAAACCCTTATGGAAAATAATCTTTCCGTTATGGAGACCATAGTTCCCATAAGTGCAAGACTTATATCAAATAAGTCAAGCTTTAAGTTCAAAACAGAGGAAATTGAAAAAATAGTTAAGTGTATGAAGGATCAGGTAAGGACCGATGATTAAGATATACAAGTACGGAGAGGTATCAAACGACGAGATATTTTTTCGTGGAAACATAGCATCCAATGTGGAGGGTGTTGTTTCCGAGATAATTGCCAATGTAATAAAAAATAAGGATAAAGCACTTTTTGAATATTGTGAAAAATTCGATAAGGCGACACTTTCTGCCCTTGAGGTAACAGAGGAGGAAATTGACGAGGCATTCGCCTCTGTGGATGCCGAATTTGTTTCCGTAATTAAGGAGGCAGCAGAGAATATCCGTGATTTCCATAAAAGGCAGGTAAGAAACAGCTTTGTAATAAGCGAGAAGGACGGCGTTGTAACAGGCCAGAAGGTAATGCCTATTGAAAAGGTAGGACTTTATGTTCCCGGTGGTACAGCAGCGTATCCCTCCACCGTTCTTATGGACTCCATCCCGGCTAAGATTGCAGGATGTCGGGAGATAGTAATGGTTACACCCCCAACAAAAGACGGAAGGGTAAATCCCGTTATCCTTGCAGCTGCTAAAATTGCAGGAGTTGACAGGATATTCAAGGTTGGAGGAGCACAGGCAATCGCAGCTCTTGCTTACGGAACGGAGAGCATACCTAAGGTTGACAAAATTGTAGGCCCGGGTAACGCCTATGTGGCAGAGGCGAAAAAGCAGGTGTTCGGCAAGGTTAATATTGATATGATAGCAGGACCGTCCGAGATACTTGTTGTCGCAGATTCAACCTGTAATCCCGCATATGTATCGGCAGATGTGCTTTCACAGGCAGAGCACGACAGAATGGCAAGTGCAGTTTTGGTAACGGACAGCTACGAGTTCGCAAGAAAGGTAAGCGACGAGCTTGAAAGACAGATTCCGATGCTCCCCAGAGCCGAAATAGCAAGATACTCCATTGATAATAACGGCAAGATAATAGTAGCAGAAAACAATCTTATGCTTGCTATCGATATAGCGAATGAGATAGCACCCGAGCATCTTGAAATCTGTGTTGACAATCCCTTTGACTATCTTGATAAGATCAAGCACGCAGGCTCTATATTTATGGGAAAATACTGTCCCGAGGCACTTGGTGACTATTTTGCAGGCCCCAATCATACTCTGCCCACAAGCGGAACAGCCAGATTTTCAAGTCCTCTGTCCGTTGACGATTTTGTAAAGAAATCACAGTTTACATATTACACTAAGGATGCCCTTTCCAAAGTGGCAGACAAGGTTTCGTACTTTGCTAAAAAAGAGGGTCTTGATGCCCATGCAAAGAGTGCTACAATTCGTTTTGAGGACTGATAAACAGATATGAGCAGATTTTTCAGCAGTAAATATTCAAATCTGGAGGCATATGTTCCGGGAGAGCAGCCAAAGGATATGAAGTATATCAAATTAAATACAAATGAATCCCCATTTCCTCCGTCACAAAAGGCTTTGGAGGCAGCAGGGAAAGAGGCAGGAAGGCTACAGCTTTATTCAGATCCCGAATGTACTGAGCTTGTAAAAAAGGCGTCGGAGGTGTTCGGAGCATCTAAGGATTGCATACTTATGACAAACGGCTCCGACGAGATACTGAATTTTGCATTTATGGCTTTCTGCGACGGAACGCACCCTATTGTATTTCCCAACATAACCTACGGATTTTATCCCGTATTTGCAGAGCTTAACGGTATTCCCTATGAGGAGATTCCCTTAAAGGAGGATTTTTCCGTAGATTATAAGGACTATATAGGTATAAACAAAAATATAGTTATCGCAAATCCTAATGCCCCCACGGGCATTGCACTTCCTCTTTGGCAAATTGAGGAAATAGTTAAGTCCAATCCCGATAATGTGGTTATAATTGATGAAGCGTATGTGGATTTCGGTGCTGAAAGTGCAATAGAGCTTACAAAAAAGTATGACAATCTTTTGGTAACAGGTACTTTTTCAAAGTCCCGTTCACTTGCCGGTGCCCGTCTTGGCTTTGGTATAGCAAATAAATCACTGATTTGTGATTTGAATACCATAAAGTATTCCACAAACCCCTATAACATAAACAGAATGACTATGGCAGTTGGCTGCGCAGTACTTGACGATAATGAATACTATATGTCAAACTGCCGAACAGTTATGGAAAACAGGGAATACACAAGGGCAGCCCTTGAAAAAATGGGCTTTGAGGTTTTACCATCCCTTGCCAACTTTCTCTTTGCAAGGCATAGTAAAATCTCCGGCAAGGAGCTTTATATGAGGCTTAAGGAGAGAGGAATACTGATAAGACATTTTTCAAAGGAAATAATCAAGGATTTTAACCGTATAACCATAGGAACAAGAGATATGATGGATAAGCTTCTTGATACGGTATCCGAAATTATAAAGGAGAAATAAAATGAGAGCATCTGAAATCAAACGCAAAACAGCGGAGACAGATATAGCCTTGTCCCTCGGTATAGACGGTGTGGGAAAGGCGAAAATAGACACAGGATGTGGCTTTTTAGACCATATGCTTACCTTGTTTGCAAAGCATGCTCATTATGACCTTTCTGTAAAATGCGCGGGAGATACATATGTTGACTACCATCACACAGCAGAGGATATAGGAATCTGCTTGGGTAAGGCGTTTTATGACTGCCTTGGCGACAAGAAGGGAATAAGACGCTACGGAGATAAGACTATACCTATGGATGAGGCACTTATCCTCTGTGCCGTTGACATTTCCGGCAGAGACTACCTCGGCTATGCACTTGATATTCCTGCATACAAGGTTGGAGATTTTGATACCGAGCTTGTACAGGAGTTCTTTATGGCATTTGTAAGAGAGGCAAAAATTACTCTTCACATCCGTCAGCTCTGTGGGGTAAATTCTCACCACATAATAGAGGGTGCCTTCAAGGCTGTTGCAAGAGCACTTTCATACGCTACGGAAATTGATGAAAGATACGCAAGTGAAATTCCGTCAACTAAGGGTGTAATCTGATGATAGCAATAATAGACTATGGCGTTGGCAACCTTTTCTCCCTTTGCTCCTCATTAAAGGCAATCGGAGCAGATGCTGTCGTTACATCGGACCCGGAGATAATAAGAAACGCCGACAAAATAATTCTTCCCGGTGTGGGAGCCTTTGGCGATGCAATTAAAAAATTAAACGACACAGGGCTTGACAAAATTGTAATTGAAGAAGCAAAAAGTGGCAAGAAGCTTATGGGTATCTGCTTAGGAATGCAGCTTCTTTTTGAAAAAAGCTATGAGTACGGGGAGCATACAGGACTTTCTCTCCTTAAGGGCAGCGTGGTGCCTATGGATGGTAGACTCCCAAAGGAGCTTAAAATTCCTCATATAGGCTGGAATGCACTCCATTTTGCAAAAAATCATCCTCTTTTCAAGTACATTAAGGAGGGGGATTGTGTATACTTTGTCCACTCATACTATGCAGAAAACTGTGAGGACAGTCTCCTGGCAACTGCTGAGTACGGATATGAGCTGACAGCCTCGGTTGTTAAGGATAATGTGGCAGGAATGCAGTTTCATCCCGAAAAAAGCGGTACCGTAGGCTTAAAAATCTTACAGGCATTCTGTGAATGGGAGGACGAAGAATGAATATCTTTCCCGCAATAGATTTATTTGATAAAAAAGCTGTAAGGCTTTTTAAGGGTGACTACGCACAGATGACCGTATATAGCGATAATCCTATCGAGGTTGCAAGAGACTTTGAGGCAAAGGGTGCCAAATATATTCATATGGTTGATTTAGAGGGTGCCAAGGACGGTACAACACCAAATATAGATATTGTTACAGACATTGCAAAAAACACATCCCTTTTTGTTGAAATAGGAGGGGGTATCCGTTCTATGGACACTGTTGAGAAATATCTTGACGCAGGTGTATCCCGTGTTATTCTCGGTACATCTGCAGTTACCGATGAGGATTTTCTTGTTAAGGCAGTTAATAAATACGGTGAAAAAATAGCTGTCGGTGCCGATGTTAAGGACGGCTACATAGCAATTAAGGGTTGGCTTGAAAAATCTTCCTATACCCTTGACAGCTTTTTTGAGAAGATGCAGAAAATAGGTGTTAAAACAATTATCTGCACCGATATATCCAAGGATGGGGCTATGAGGGGCACTAACCTTCAAATGTACAAGGAGCTTTCCGAAAAGTATTCACTTGATATAGTTGCATCGGGGGGAGTGTCTGCAATTGACGATATTATAAAGCTTCGTCAAATGGAGCTTTACGGTGCAATCATTGGTAAAGCTTACTATACCGGTGCTATAAATCTCGCTGAGGCAATCGAGGTGGCGAAATGATTACAAAAAGAATAATTCCCTGCCTTGATGTAAAGGACGGCAGGGTAGTAAAGGGAGTAAATTTTCTCGGACTTGCCGATGTTTCCTCCCCTGTAAGACTTGCTGAATATTATTCCGAGTGTGGAGCAGACGAGCTTGTATTTTACGATATTACAGCCTCCTATGAGGGCAGAGCCCTGTTTACAGATATCCTCCGTGAGGTTGCAAGTAAAATTTTTATTCCCTTGACAGTTGGTGGAGGCATAAATACCATAGATGACTTTGACAGGGTGCTTAAGTGTGGAGCCGATAAGGTAAGTGTAAATTCAGGTGCTATCAGAAACCCTGAGCTTATAAGAGAGGCTGCACAGAAGTACGGTAATCAATGCGTGGTAATCTCTGCTGATATAAAAAGAGTGGATGGCGTGTTCAGAGTCTTTGCAAAGGGAGGACGGGAGAACACGGGTATGGAAGCAATCTCCTGGATAAAGAAATGTGTAGAGCTTGGTGCAGGAGAGGTGGTTGTCAACTCCATTGATACTGATGGAGTAAAGGGTGGCTTTGATATAGAAATGCTAAGAGCCGTGTGCGAGGCAGTTAATGTACCGGTTATTGCATCGGGTGGTGCAGGCTCAGTACAGCACTTTATTGATCTGTTTAAGGAAATACCCGATATTGATGCAGGCCTTGCCGCATCCGTATTCCACTTTGGAGAAATTGAAATTAAGGACCTTAAAAAAGAGCTTAAGGCAAATGACATAACTGTGAGGTTATAATTATGATAAATATTGATGAACTTAAATTTGATGAAAAGGGCTTGATTCCCGCAGTAGTTGTGGACAGCATAACCAAGGATGTGCTGACAGTTGCTTATATGAATAAGGAAAGCCTTAAAATATCTATGGAAAAGGGTCTTACATGCTTTTACAGCCGTTCAAGAAACGAGCTTTGGTTAAAGGGCGAGACAAGTGGAAATTATCAGCATATAGTTTCCATTACAGCAGACTGCGATAAGGATGCTCTTACCGTTGTTGTTGAGAAGGACGGTCCTGCATGTCATATGGGTACGGACTCATGCTTTACAAAGCCTGTATATCAGAGTGAGAGCCTTAATCAGTTTACCCTCCAGGGACTTTATGACCTTTTGGTAGGCAGAAAGACCGATAAGCCCGAGGGCTCCTATACAACCTATCTCTTTGAAAAGGGAATTGACAAGATTCTTAAGAAGGTTGGCGAGGAATGTACAGAGGTTATTATAGCCGGTAAAGCAGACGACATAAAGGAAACGGTATACGAGATTGCAGACCTTGCATACCATGTTATGGTGCTTATGGTGCAGATGGGCATTTCTGTAGAGGATATCCACAGGGAGCTTGCCTCCAGACATATTATCGACCATAAGGTTAAGCAGGAGAAGATGACAAAATGAAGCTGTCTACCTATCATCTCCACACTACCTATTGCGACGGCAAAAACACAGCAGAGGAAATGGTACAAAAGGCAATAGAGCTCGGCTGTCCCGAGATAGGCTTTTCCGGTCACGCCTATATGGATTTTGACGGTAGCTGGTGCATGACGGTTGAAAATACCGAAAGATACAAAAAAGAAATTACTGAATTAAAAAAGAAATACAAGGATAAAATCAAAATTTATATGGGTATAGAGCAGGACTATTTCTCCTGCCTTGATACAAGCGATTACGATTATGTTCTCGGCTCTGTTCATTATGTTTACAAAAATGGAGAGTATCTCCCCGTGGATTTGAGCAGAGACGCAACCAATGCCTTCGTAGATAAGCATTACGGAGGCGATATGTACGCCTATTGCGAGGATTATTATAAGCTGGTTGCCGACATTTACAATAAAACAAAATGTGATATTATAGGCCATGTGGACCTGTGTACCAAGTTTAATGAGGGTGGAGTACAGTTTTCCACATCCCACCCAAGATATGTAAAATGTGCTTCCGATGCTGTCAAAGCACTCCTCTACACTCCTGCTATATTTGAGGTGAATACAGGAGCCATTTCCCGTGGCTACAGAACAGAATCCTATCCTGAGAACTTCCTTCTTAAAATCATTGGAGACAGCGGTAAAAAGCTTGTTATAAACTCCGATACCCACTCCACCTCCACCATAGACTTCGGCCTTGAGTCCGAGGCAAAAAGGCTTGATGAATTGGGATACGGATATATAACTTCCCTTAAAGAGATAATAAATAAGCTCTAATATCACATATAAACAAAAATCGCACCACGGTGCGATTTTTTAATTATCTTAATTTTGAGTATGGGTTATTCTAACGAGTTTATATTCGGGATTTCTTATAAGAACGCCACTGCTTGTCAAAACAATTTCTACCTCTTTGTCAAGAGTTAAGCGATGCCTATAATCCTTTGGAATTACTATTCTGCCAAGATGGTCTATTTCCTTTATTACTCCTACATCTGATTTCATATCAAGTACCCCCTTCAGTTGATAAATGTCTTTGTTGACATTCACTAAATGTCAACAAAGATATTATAACACAATATAATAAATTTGTCAATCACTGAATGTCAAATAGGGGTGTTATTATGTTTAAGAATAAAAATAACGGCAGAAACAATCTATGTGGAGAGAAGATTCGAGAGCTCCGTATGAGCTTCGCAACCAAGCTTTCACAGAGAGGGCTTGCGGATAAAATGCAGCTTATAGGTATAGATGTTGATAAGAACGCTATACAAAGAATAGAATGTGGTAAGAGATTTGTTACTGATATAGAGCTTAAAGCCTTTTCTGAAATTTTTAATATAGGTGTTGAAGAATTAATATAACATAAAAAAGCAGAGAGTTTCTCTGCTTTTTTGTTTCTAAAAAGCCTTCGCCATAAGGAAATACACTGCCTTGCCCAAGATAGAAGAGGGATCAATTGTGATAAATGATGTGTAATTAATTATTTACTAAAATACTTTCTCCGTTCCTTAATGCAACTACATTTAATTGACCTTTTTTCTTCAATTCGACAAAATGCTCTTTACGGCAGTCATCATAATGGCATATTAAAATACCATTGTATAGTCCGAGTCCATTCATATCCGTTACGCCGTGAGTGTTGGTATCATATTTACTAACATGGGAAAGACTTGCAGATGAAATATGTGCACCTGCACTTCCACCAATGTACACAACACCGTTATTAACATAATTTACTATAAGTGAGTCGGCATTTGCTTCTCTGATACGCTTTATAGTGCCGAATGTATTGCCTCCACTTATGTAAATCGCATCAATGTCAAGCTTGTCATATCCCACAGGATCAAAGTAGTTAAATACAGTTATATTTTTCTTTTGGAATCCGAAAGCACATAGACGGTCATAGTATAAATCACTGTTGATTTTTTGCTCTGTAGCCTTTTCGTTAGGGAAGTACAGTACACGGCAATCTTCAATTGACTTCCCAAGATTATCTTTTATAAACTGTGCCGATACGGGATTTCCAAAATCACTTGATGATAATATTAGCTTCATATTACTTACTCCTTAAATTTTTCAACGCATTTTTTATTTTATCAGATATTTCCTTTGATACATTAAATTTCTTATCTTCACAAGTCCAACCAAATCCGTCATTTTGATACCGTGGGAAAATATGCAAATGAAAATGACTTATATCGTTAAACTCTCCACCGTTTTGCATAATACTATACCCATTCGGTTTGTATATTTCCTTTAAGGATTTTACAATTTTTTGCGACAATTCTATTATTTCATTAATAATATTTTTCGGCAATTCCTCTATATCCAAATAGTGCTCTTTAGGTATTATTAAAATGTGTCCTTCACTTATAGGGTCAATATCCAAAAAAGCTATAATGTTATTATTTTCATACACTATATTACTTTCTAATTCCTTTTTCGCTATTTTACAAAATATACAATCCATTTTTACTCCTTTCTGAAAATATCCAAGCTATGATTAGTCATACCGACAAGGTCTTTTCTTTCGCAAATGAAAAGATGATATTTAATGTACAAATCAAAGGTTTCATCATCCATACCGTTTATAATATCACGCATGTAACAGCTTGCCATATCTGCTCCAACATAGTGCAGTCTGGTAACATTAAAACCTTTCATAAGAGAGTCAATATCTTCTTTTCTGTATAGCTCAAATACCTCCTTCGGCTCTGAGTGAGGCTTAAAGTCCTTCGTGCTTAAAAGTCCGTTTTCAATAAGAGATTTGATTTTTCCTCTTATAAATCCATATTGCAATATAGTCGAGTCGGAAACAGTGTAAGCTACAAATACGATACCTCCTTTTTTAGTAACACGAAGTGCCTCTTTAAGTGCAGATATCTTATCCACTTCATCGTATAAATGATACATTGGTCCTAAAACAAGGGTTATATCGTATATATCGCTTCCAATATTTGATAAATCAATAGCGTCTCCCTTTGAAATTGTTATTTTTTCATCCTCTGTAATGTGGCTCTTGAATATTTCTATGTTGTGATCTGTAAGCTCTACGGCATCAACCTCAAAGCCATTTTTTGCAAAGTAATGAGAGTATCTGCCTGTGCCTGCACCTATATCAAGTATTTTCATACCCTTCTGTAAATATTTTTCTATATATTTTACAGTTGTTATAAACTCAACGCTTCCGCATTTTGACGAAAGGCGAGAGTCCTCATCCTTTACAGCGTAGTAATTATTCAGAATTTCAATTCTTTCCATAAAAATCCTCCTAAAAGTATAAAAAAACGGTACAAATCGAAATTACTTCGACTTGTACCGCATATCCAAAAATATTCTTTTAATTCTATCTGCGCAAAATAGATATTAAACTTAATTTTGGGTACGACAACACAAGCCCGACAAGCACCAATACATGGTTTCTTCGCCGTGCATATCAACAGTATAAAGTTCTTTATTGAACATAAAAACTGTCATGGTCGTACACCTTTCGTAAAGTTAAATATGAGTAGAGTATAGCACTCGTTTGAGCGTTTGTCAACACAAAAATTGAAAATTGCTGAAATTATTTTATAACTCCGTTAATGGCAGATTCAAGTGAATAGTCACCGTAGGTAACCGGTACACCGTAGACCTCCTCGTATTTTGCAAAGCAAAGACGGGAGTTTTCCTCTCGCATTTCGGAGGCATTATCCCTTACCTTTTTGTCCGGGTCGGGATAAAGAGGCTTCATAATATGGATTGTGTATTTAAGGTCGGGGAAGCCGTCCTTACCGATAGTCCCTTTTTTGGAAAGCGTTACAAAGCAGGGGATAACCGGCACATTATTTTTTGCAGCATAATGGTAAGCTCCTATACGGTAGGAGCGTGGCTTTGGATAGTTCCACCACAGTGCCTGCTCTGGGTATACAAGAATAAAATTATTCTTTTTAAGAAGCTCTGCAATTGATAAATCCAGCTTTTTCATAGTATGGAGATTGGAGCTTAAGGGGAGAGTACGGCAATTTCTCAAAAGAAAGCCGAAAAGACCAGTCATAAAGAAATTACCCTCACGCACAACCTTGTAGAGCTTGTGCTTTTTCTTAGCCTTTTCAGAGGCTATTTTTACATTGAGACTTTCGAAAAATCCAAAATGGTTGCTGGTAATTATGGCACCACCCTTAATATCACGGATGTTTTCCTCGCCTACTACGGTAATATCAAATTTTTTCTTGAGAATCTTTTTGCCTATCCATTCTATAATGCAGGCAAAAAAGGTCTTTATTTTAGAGGAAAGCTTCTCATTGAGATAGTCTACCTCATCCGGCAAAATAGGGCGTGTGGGTGGATCAATTTCAGCATTCTCAAAGAAGCTCTCTCCACCTTCCTTTTCAAGCCGGGAGATTCTTTCAATAACCTCTACACGGTCCTGAGCCAGGGGAATCTTTTTTTCTTCCATCATAATATTCCTGTATCAAATAATGTTTTTTTGAAGTTTTTATCACTGTTTACAATACGGATAGTGCTTTTTACAAGCTCCTCACCGCCCTTAGCCTGCATAAGCAGTTTTTCTTCGTTGAAGTTGCGGCGTATATCCATAATTGTTTCATAGTAGGGCGTATCCTTTGCGTATTTCCAGAACTGGTCTGAATAGTTTATGCCATCCTGCTGCCATGGCTTAGCAAAATTATTATAGTGTACTATCATAGGATTTTCGTATGAGCCGTCTATTGCCATCTTATCCCAGCCCTCATCAATATAGAGAACTCTGTTCCTGCATATAACATTCAGGTAATCCTGGTCGGGACACACTGTTTCAAAACGGTAAGTGTTGAAAAGATGCTCAAATTTCCCCTCTAAGTCAAACCTACGCATAGCGTCCAGGTTCATAAGCATCATGCCTGAGTTGAAATATTTGGTATACGGATAGATTCCACAGCCGAGCTCTGCATAATCACGGAATTCCGGACGGGATGCAATTATAGCGTCGGGTACACCTGCAAGGAGGTTGTCCCCCAGCTCAATATTATAGAGCTTTGCAATATCCTCGAGGATCACCATATCTGCATCGAGATAGATAGCCTTCTTAAACTTGGGGAACATATCGGGAATAAATATTCTGAAATAAATAGAAACTGTATAATAATCACGGAGATTAAGCTTTTCTCCATATTTTATAAGCTTTTCGGAAACATCAATAAAGCAAATGCTTACATTTTCCTTTTCCATAGCTGTGATTATCTTCATATTCTTTATGCTCATCTTGGAATGAAGAACAAATATGAAATATTCATTATCCGGTGATGTATTTTCGATAAGTGATTTTATAGCTACACCAAGAAAGGGAATGTAATTATCATCACAGGAAAAAAATATTGGCACCTTTGTTGGACTCATGTTAAATACTCCTTTGTGTTAATATTCACGGTATGTCTTGAACCTTTGCATACCTACTGTACTTAATAATATCAGCATGAGCAAGAAATTAAAAGTAACTATTGAAAAAGCAATTCTATTGATAATTTTTGCATCTCTATTGGGCATGGAACTGGATTCTACTCTCCGTAGAGAGGTGATTTTATCCTTGTAGAATACTTTTTTACTAAAATAACAGACACCTATCGGGGATTTATTTACCAGGAGCCACCTGCTCCTTATAGGCATCCATTTCTTTTGCTGCCATATCAAGCAGTGTATCGTACTTATGAGTAAGCTTTTCCTTTACAAGCTCAGTATGCCATGGCTTTATATTCTGAGTATGGAAGAAGGGAAGCCACTTAATTGTTTTAGCGAAATGCTGTACTACGGTTGCGTCCTCAAAACGCTTTTGCTCATTGAATTTTCTGTCTATAATAAGCTTAGCCTCTGCGAATTTATTGAGTGCTGTCTGGTCGGGAAGAAATACCCTTTTTTTATTAAGCAGCTCAATACACTTTTCAAAAAGGCTTGTTTTCTTTATTCTTTCCAGATTGAGGAGAAGTACACCGGCATTTATATATCTTGCTCCAATAAACACATGACCGTAATAGTCAAGCACGCCTGCAAATTCATAGTCGGTAATATCCACATCATAAAGCTCGGATATATCCTTAGCTACCACAGTATCGGCATCAAGATAAATCACCTTGCTTGGTAAAAAGTCTATTTTGTCGGCAAAAAGTCTTAAAAAAGTATATGGTGTGTAGGATGTAACAGCATTTGGCGAATCAATAAGAGCAGATTTATAGAATTCTCCCACATCTACTATCTGAACAGAGCTTTCCGGATTTCTTTCCTTGCACATTTTGTCAAGGTACTCAGCCTGTTCTGCAGTAAGGGGCTTGAATTTTTCATTTTTTTCTGTAAGGTCCATAGTAAAAAGATAAACACATACGGGCTTACTTGTGTTTTCCACAACTGATAAGAGGGATATTAGTATTCCCTGAAATATTCCATAGTTACCTGCGTATATTATCGGTATCATGGTTACTCCTTTCGTCAGCTTCTGTTTCTCTTTTTACATATTTGATTCTTTCATATGTACTGTGGTTGCTACGGTCTACCATAGTGGAGTAGACACGGTTCCTCAGCTCCTTTTGTGCCTCCCTCGGCTTAAGCTCCTTACAGGGATAAAAGGGACCGTCAATATAAACGGTTGCTTTCGGTGTTTTTCTCAGCCTTCTTTTGGTGTAGGTTACAGTCGCCGAGAACACAGGAGCATCAAGCTTTACAGGATAGGCAAAGGAAGTGTCGGAAAAATCTCTTATTTTGGTATAGTAGGGCCAGATATGTGCCTCGGGATATACACACACGGCTCCTCCTTCCCTTATCCTTTGCTCAACGGCAGAAAGAAAGCCACGGTATCCGTCAATTGATGTGGGAGTAGGTATTGCACCGCACATCATTATAAATCCCTTAGTACCCTTGGTTGATATATTATCGGGATGAACTACCATATATACCTTTTTCGGAAAGGCGTAGACATTTGGAATAAAGGCATCCCCTGCCATGAGTGTATGGTTAGAAAAAATAAAGTATCCTTCCTTACGGTGCTGTGACAGTACCTTTTTGTTTTTAACCTTCAAGCCGAATTTAAGCTTAGACCATAAATAAGCAATGGGTGTCATAATAATTCTGTATACTATAAAGGTCAGAGCAGAGTGGAAGAAGCCTTTTTTAATATACCGGAAGCTTTTGTCAACGGATACAGTATTTTTTGTTATTCCCGAAAATTCGTTATTCTTTTCGTCATCGTAGTATATTATCTTTTCCTTCATAAGCTCCTCCTTCTGTTATTGTATACGCAGGTATATGCTTTTATAATGCGTGTGCACTCTAATATATATAATAACAAGAATTTCATAAAAAGAAAAGACTATTGCAGAAAATTGTTATTCTAAACTTTCATATTCGTTCTCTCAATAATGTAGATTTTTAATTCTCACTTTTGTAGAATCCTTGATTTTATTAGGGAAATCCCTTGATTTTGCATCTTTTTTAGGTTATAATGAGAAAACAGAAATAATGAATTTTTATTAAATCTCATTTAGTGAGAGAAAATCTCAGGGGGAAAAATGAAGGATATAAAGCCAATAATTGCCTCGAATCTTTCAAAATTCAGAAAGAACAGGGGACTTACACAAGTTGAACTTGCAGAAAAATTGAACTATTCGGACAAGGCTGTTTCCCGTTGGGAAAGAGGGGATACTATGCCCGATATAAGTGTCCTGTATGAGCTTTGCAATTTTTATGGAATAACCCTTGATTTACTTGTAACTGAGGACGCAAAGGTTGCTGAGCCTGAGAGAGTGTATGATAAGAACTCTATGGCATACAGGATTCTTGTAATGCTGCTTAGTGTATCCTTTGTCTGGATGTTTGCTACCGTTGCGTGCATATATTCAAATCTGAGAGAACCGGGCACCTATTTTTGGATGGCATTTGTGTGGGCAACTCCTCTTACCTGCTTAGTGCTAAAGCTGGCAGGGCGTGGCGTAATTAACAATGTAATGAAGGTAATTCTGGATTCCACCTTTATCTGGACGCTTTTGGTTTGTGTATATTTGCAAATTCTGGAATACAATATGTGGATGGTATTTCTTCTCGGTATTCCACTCCAGGCTGTTATTATCCTTTGGATAAAGCTGAAAAAATATAAATAAAATGCTGTGAGGAATATACCTCACAGCATTTTTATATATTGATTAAAGCTCGTCTGCAAGCTCCTGGGTGGAAAGTCGGATTTCCAGATTTCCGTTTCTGCAACGGATTTCATCTATCATTTCCTTTTCTGACACGCCATTCTTCATATCAACTAAATATTTAAGCTTGAAAAGACTGCCTAAATTTGATGTTTTAACTGTAAAGAGCTCATAGCTTTTTGTATAATTTTTGAGTATTTCGTCGAAGGCAGTGTCGTAATTTAAGTCCTCGGGCACAGTTATAAGGAGCACCTTTGTATTTTCCTTTACTTTACCAATCTTGATGGCCTTTATTACAATAGTTATAACGCTTAACAGTACGGAGAAAAGTATAGCGTAGGCAAGATATCCCATACCGCTTATCAGACCGGCACCCATAGCAATAAATATTGTACAGATTTCCTTTGCAGAGCCGGGAGTAGAACGAAATCTTACAAGGCTGAAGGCACCTGCAACAGCAACGCCTGTTCCAATATTACCGTTTACCATCATAATTACAGTACATACAACAGCGGGAAGAATGCATATGGTCATCAAAAAGCTTTTTGTATATCTGCTCTTGTATGTGTAAGCCAATGCAAGTATTATGCCGCAAGCCAGAGCAGAGAGAATGCATAATAGAAATATATGTACTAATATTACTGCTTCTCCCGGTTGGCTGAATACACCCTTGAATAAATTTTCTAACATTTTATTTTTTCTCCTTTTTGCTTTCGGTCAGTATATCCATATATGCTGTACCGTATTTTGAAAACGATATCTTATATATTTTATTTGCACTGAGGAACGATGTTAGCCAAAGTGGAATGGCATATGCAGTTTTTATCTCCATAAGCACAAGACCCTTTGGCAGGATCTGTTTACCGTACACTCCGGATTCTAAGGAAAGGTCCTCTTGCCTGTACAGTACATTTTTATCAAAGGTCATACGGAATGTATGGTCCGTACGAGAATAGAATGCCTCTCTTTCATAGGAAATTACCACACGGGGTATAAGCTCCCTGTAATAGCTGAGAAAATAATCTATTTCCCGGGAAATTTGAGAATCTGGGAGCTTGGCTCTGCCGTAAACATAATCGATAGCTTCTTTTTCTTTGAGGCTTATACGCCTTTTGTAAACAACTCCCTTATACTTCTTCTTAACCTCCAAAAATACCGTGGTGTCCGATGTGGTTGAGCCATAGCTCCGTAGCCGTAGCTTTTCCTTATATACAGGCTTTTCTATGGAGTTTCTTATCAAAAGATAGGAGGGAGTGTCGAAATAAACATTTCTTATAGTGCTGTTTCCGTATTCATCACCCTTCATATAGGGCTGGAATAGGGCTTTTAGCTTTTCACATTGCTCCTCGGTAATAAGGTATTTTATCTCATATCTCTTAAATACCGTTTCAATAGCCACAGTCATTCCTCCTTCCTTTTACCCTTCCATTTTACCACAGTAAACTTAATTATGCAATAAAAAATAAAAAAATCTTGTAGGTACATCCCTTGACATCATATAGAGTAAATGATAGAATATAGTGGAAATGGAGGTATAACAAGATGTTGGAAGCAGGAAAAACATTTGTGATAGAAGCACAGGTAACTGAAAAGGATACTGCCAAGGTATTTGGAAGTGGAGAATTAGAGGTACTTGCAACACCCAAGATGATCGCCCTTATGGAGGAGGCATCGTATAAGTGCGTGGCAGATGGACTTGATGAGGGCTCCTCAACTGTAGGCACATATATGGGAGCAAAGCATCTTTCCGCAACTCCCGTTGGAATGAAGGTGAAAGTTGAAAGCACGCTTACCGAGGTCGATGGCAGAAGATTGGTCTTTTCTGTAAAGGCATACGATGAATGTGGACTTATCGGCGAGGGAGATCACGAAAGATTTGTAATATTTGCAGAAAAATTTGTGGCAAAAACATACTCGAAATTGATAAAATAAAATAGAACGGTGCTGAATTTTCAGCACCGTTTTTGTTTTTAGAATAATTCTACATTATTATTTTTATATGTGGTGAATCTGATTGTATATCCGTTGGACTCTACGGGCTCGCTTTCATATATACATTCCATGTTGTCCATTTTATCAAGATTCTCATAGAAAACCTCGGCACCGCCGTCAGCCTCGACCTTGGTAATAAGAAGTTCATCACAGTAGGGAAGCATAGTTTTATAGAACATGGCTCCGCCTATTACATAAATCTCATTGGAATCGTATTTCTTCAGCTCGGCAAAAAGCTCATCAAGTGTGTGAACAACAGTACAGTCATCACGGTGTACATCCATAGGGGCGAGGACAATGTTTGTTCTGTTCTTCAAAGGCTTGGAGCCGGGGAAGGAAAGAAGAGTATTGTATCCCATACAGCATACCTTACCCATGGTTGTCCTTCTGAAAAATGCCATATCCTCGGGAATAGAGAAGAGAAGATCGTTTTTCTTGCCTATACCCCATTTATTATCAACAGCTACAATTGTTTTCATTATATTGCCACCTCTATTTTGTCTTCAAGCTTGGTATACTCATATCCCTCCAGCTTAAAGTCGTCTACAGTAAAGTCGTAAAAATTCTTGATTTCAGGATTTATCCATACCTTAGGTGCAGGGTACTGTGGGTTTTTAAGTATTTTTTCCACAATCGGCACATGTCTGTCATATATATGTGCATCGGCAATTACATGTACAAGCTCTCCTGCTTTAAGTCCTGATACCTGGGCAAACATCATAAGAAGTATAGCATACTGTACTACATTCCAGTTGTTGGCAGTAAGCACATCATTGCTTCGCTGATTAAGAATACCGTTCAAAGTATCACCGGAAACATTAAAGGTCATAGAATAAGCACAGGGATACAGGTTCATTTCGGAAAGGTCCTGATGAACATAGAGGTTAGTCATAATTCTTCTTGAGGCAGGATTGTTCTTAAGGTCATAAAGAACTCTGTCCACCTGGTCCATCATACCTTCTTTATATTTATGCTTAACACCAAGCTGATAGCCATAGGCCTTACCGATAGAGCCGTTTTCGTCAGCCCAGCTGTCCCAGATATGGGAATTCAAATCCTTAATATTATTGGATTTCTTCTGCCATATCCACAGTATTTCATCTATTGCAGATTTGAAAGCAGTACGACGGAGAGAAATAATAGGAAATTCCTCTTGAAGATTATATCTGTTGACAATGCAGAATTTTTTTACAGTGTGTGCAGGAGTACCGTCCTCCCAGTGTGGGCGTACATTTTCCTTAGTATCCCAATAACCGTTGTCAATTATATCACGGCAGGTTTTTATAAACAATTCATCTGCTTTACTCATATATACACCTCTTTACCTTGTAAATAGTATCAATTTATTATATCAAAAAGAAAAACTATTTTCAATAGGATAATCAAGTTTTATTTTAAGACCATTTTTTTTGCCCAAAAACAGCTAAAAAACACCCTTAAAAATAATTCCGAAAAATTAAAAAAAGGTATTGACAACAAAAATAACTTGTGATATAATAGTCAAGCACTAAGCGTGAGTAATAAATGGCGGAATAGCTCAGAGGCTAGAGCATCCGGTTCATACCCGGCAGGTCATAGGTTCAAATCCCATTTCCGCCACCACTCATGGCCCGTTGGTCAAGCGGCTAAGACGTAGCCCTCTCAAGGCTGAATCATGGGTTCGATTCCCGTACGGGTCACCAAAAACAAAAGGCAGGACAAATTGTCCTGCCTTTTGTTTTTGATTATTTGTACGCTTCGCTTAGCTATCCTCTCGCTTGCGAGAGTTGGGCTTCTTCCCGTACGGAGTCACCTCAAGACGCATTGCGTCTTGCTTTGCATGAATGGGATTCGCAACAAATGTTCACGCAGTGAACTTTCCCGCTATTTGTTATTATCTATTTTTCATATATTCCGAAGAAAAGGGCGATTGGCAAGCGGTTCAGCGCCAACGCCTTTTTTCTTCGGCTTTGTTTTCAGTTTTTTTATGTAGCTTTTCAGCCTGTTTCCTTTTTTAATCTCTCTGTCGAGTCAAGCCAAGTACACGCCAACATTTAATTAAAATGTTTATTTCATTAAAACATTGAAAAGAAACATTTTGTATGTTATAATTATTTATATTTTCATAGGTACTATATTGCAGAGGAGTTACAAATGAGAGAACATCAAGTTGTTTCTTTGTTTTCTGGATGTGGTGGTCTTGATTTAGGAATAAATGGAGATTTCACTTATCTCAATAAACATTATGCAAAAAACCCATTCAAAATTATATGGGCAAATGATATAAACGAAAAAGCCACTAAAACGCAGTTATTAAATTTCAAAGATATAAATGTTGTTTGTGGTGATATTATTCAAATCTTAGATAATCATAATCAGCAACTATCTCCATTTTCTAATAGTTGTGCTTTGCCAAAATCGGCAGATGTTGTTATTGGTGGATTTCCGTGTCAAGATTTTAGTTTGGCAGGGAAAAGACAGGGGCTAACTGTACAACGCGGTAATTTATATTTAAGCATGGCTAAAGTCATTGAAAAATTAAAACCTAAGGTTTTTCTTGCAGAAAATGTTAAAGGCTTAATTTCTTGGGGAAATGGTCTAGCTATTAAAACTATTACTAATGATTTTGCTAAATTAGGATATAAAGTTGATTACAAATTATTCAATGCTGCTGACTATGGTGTTCCTCAATCAAGAGAAAGAGTTATTATAATTGGTGTAAGAAACGATATTGAAAAAAATATTGAATGGGCTATTCCTACACATTCGTCTACCGATACAACACTTTTACCTTGGGTAACGATAAAAGAAGCTATTGGAGATTTGGAAAATGACCAGAAACACCGCTCTTTGCCAAACTACGGATATTCCAAAGCAAAATTCTGTAAAGGAAAGCAAGGTAATACCATCACCAAGGCAGATAAACCTGCCCCGACTATGAGAGCCGAGCATCACGGAAACATTGAATTTCACTATTCTTTGCCAAGAAGATTATCGGCACGTGAGGCTGCACGAATTCAAACTTTTCCTGATAATTTTGTGTTTTATAAATCTGTATCGGACGCTTATCGCCAAGTAGGTAATGCGGTGGCTCCTGTTTTCGCTTGGCATATGGCTCAAACAATTATTAAAATTCTTGAAGGAGAAAATGAAAATGAGTAATAACGTGTATAATAGATTATTTGATGACAATTTAATTGTAAGACGAGTAAAAAATAAACTCCCGCGATTGTTTCAATTGGCAGAGTTAGAAAGTTCAAGAAATGGCAAAGTAGGAATGGAAATTGGTTCCGTTCGTGAAAGAATTTTAATAGCTCTCTTGATGTATAAATTTGGGATAGATATTGTTGACCCGAACATTCCCATTACAGCTCCTGAAATAGATGTTATTGTTGACAATACTCCTCTTTCAATAAAAACCACTACGACTCCTAACAACAAATGGACTTCTATAAAATTAATTTGGACAGTAGATGCTCAAAAATCATTGGAGTTTAAAAATTCATATAATCCTTCTTGTGATATGATGGTTGCCAAAATTCAATGGGGTGGTCAAGGAAAATTGCTTTTGTTTACTAAAGAATCACAATGTGATGTCTTGAATAAAATTGGTAGAGATAGATACATAAAACTCCCCAAAGCTAATACTAATTCAAGAGGAGTTGAAATCACTGCTGAAGCACTGACAATGTTAGAAAATTGTCCTGACACAAGATGTATTGATGTTGATTTTGTACGCCAACAAATGGATTACAGAGAAGTTTATACCAAATGGCTTGATGCTTGGAGAGATGAATATTGATGAATTGTTTTTCTTACAAAACAAGTAAGAATTTCAGTTGACGAGCTACTACTTCTACTTTTTCTAAATAACAATTTCTACTACTTAATTATCTAAATAATAACTATTTATTCAAAATTTTATTGGAGGAAAAAGTAAATGTATTTTTATCCATTAGACAAAGAAAGTGAAAAATATCTAAGAGAGTTACTTTCAAATAATGATTTTTATAACGCCCCAAGCTTTGTAGTACCAAGTAATGTCCCTGCTTCCGTCATTGAAGAATTGATTATACAAGGATATCTTGAAAGCGAAAATGGAGTTAGATATTTTTTGCAAGGTGGCTACTATTGCGGCGCAAGACTAACTCAACTTGCAAAATCTTACGACGAAAGAAAAAGAGAGTATGAACAACTAAATCTTCCTCGTAATTATACAATCAACAATTATAATTTTCAAAATGCCAATTTCACAAATTCTGCAATGCAAATAGCAACTACTGATTCTACACAAAACTTCAATTTTGAGTCTATTGATAGAGCTATTGAAGAATTTGAGAAAGAGGCTGAAAAGGTTGATTTATCTAAAGAGCAAAGAGATGAGCTTAACGATATTATTGCTGATGTCAAGGAAAAGTCTAAAAATAAATCTTCCTTGATAAAACGAGCTTTAAAAGGCTTATGGGAATTTACCAAAGAAATTGGAGCAGGTGTTTTAACAAGTTATCTTTCATTTAAGTTTGGATTTAATTAATCATTCAAACTAAATAGCTTAAATTCTATACTATTCACGCAATCGAGGAATTTTCAACTTGATTATGTTCAATATAGGTTGGCATTGGCTCACCAAAAACAAAAGGCAGGACAAATTGTCCTGCCTTTTGTTTTTGATTATTTGTACGCTTCGCTAAGCTATCCTCTCGCTTGCGAGAGTTGGGCTTCTTCCCGTACGGAGTCACCTCAAGACGCATTGCGTCTTGCTTTGCACGAATGGGATTCGCAACAAATGTTCACGCAGTGAACTTTCCCGCTTGCTCTCGCTTGCAAGTGCTTGTTTCATTTTAAGCCATACAACAGAAAGTTAAGTAGCCATCAATCGTTCTTTTTACTTATTCTCCCATATAATTTTGTATTTCCCTTACATCAACTTGAGATAACCTTACATTTTGTTTTACGGATATTGCCGCAGCAACACCGGCAGCCTCTCCAATCGCTATGCAAACAGACATAATTCTAAAGTTTGAATGGGCAAGATGCGAACCACTGATATTTCTTCCGGATAAAAGAAGACCATCAACATTTTGAGGTAGTAAACAGCCGTATGGAATAGTGTATTCATTTTTTTGCTTCCAACCGTGCTGAACTCCGGTTTTATCAAGGCTTGAGCCTGTCAAATTATGTACATCAAAATTAAACCAACCACGCCTTACAACCCAATTATCATAATATTTTGCTTCTAAAATATCATCCTTGCTAAGCGATTCCATTCCCTCAAAATGACGAGTTTCACGAATGCCTATTAATGATGCTGAGCTCATCAACCAGCAGTCTTCATAGCCGGGTACATATTCACGCAAAAATTTGATAATTGGTACTATTTGAGAACGGCAGACAAACACTCCTTTTGTTAAGCTTTCGCTATCTGTTCCATCAATTTCAATTGCGTTTGTCATATTACAGCATACCGTACCGGGTATTGGCTGTCTGTATAGCAGTACATGGCCTGCAGGAAATGGCAACAGCTTTTTCGCTAAGTCTTGGAGCTCGCCCTTATCCGTTTCAACCTTGGTTTCAAATGATGGTGGAAAAACAGCTCTTTCAAAATCAACGCCTCCAATGTTAAACATAATTGTACACGGTTGCATTCTGCTATCGCTTTCTCTACCCTTGAAATAAGGAACCCCAGCAGAAGCCGCAACATCACCATCACCTGTTGAATCTATTACACGCTTTGCTTTTATAAATCCACGCCCACTTTTGTTTTCTACTATTACACCAATAACTGTTCCGTCTTCAACAACTGCCTTGCATACCAAGGTGTAATAAAGAACTCTTATTTTTTCTTTTTGGACCATTTCCTCAAGGACGATTTTCTGTATATCATGATATATTGTATCCTTACCACAGCCATTTTCCTGTGCCCATCCGATATCCTTCGCTTTTTCGTATGTCAAATCCCATATTTCAGGCATAATTATACTTGATGATCGTCCTCCCCAGTTGGACATCATACCCGCTGTTGCAATACCGCCAAGGCACCCCTGTGCCTCGACAAGCATTACAGATACTCCTAAACGGGCTGCCATAATAGATGCACCCATTCCCGCAGGACCTGCACCGCACACCAAAACATCTACATCTGCAATTTGTGGAATATTATTAATTTCTTTTATATAATTTTTCATTTTCAGTTTGCCCTCTTTACAATAGTTTTATTTCATTGTATAATACAAAATAATAGAAATCCTTTGTTTTTTGATATAATTTCTTCAAATAACAACTATTTAGAGGTGATATATGAATAATAAAATTTTACAAGAAGTTCTACGGTATATTGATTTTCTAAAAGACATGGGCTATTATATTTCACTAAGTGGTTTTGATAATAAATTTGAACCTTATACGAGTAAATTATTAAATTACGAAATTCATCTTCATAGCATTTGCTTTTGCCTTAAACAAAATCCGGGTACTATTGGAAAATGCATCTCAAATAAGAAAAAATTAAATGAAACAAAAATCACAGAGCCTCTTTATTCCTGCTGTTATGCAGGTATTGAAGAATATATTGTTCCAATATTTTATCAAGAAGATAGCATAATGCGTATTAACATTTCCGGATATAGAGATAATCTTCAAAAATCTAAAAAATTTGCCGAACGAATTTCAAAAAATTGTGATAAAAATTTTCAACAATTATATTCTGAGCTATCACCTTATCCACCGTCTTTAGAAGATATTATGAGATTTGTTAATCCTTTAAGGTACATGATTATAGAACTATATAAGCATTGCCAAATGCTTAACAAAAATGTAAATGAAATTTCTCCCACGAAGCAAATTTACTTAAATGCAATACACTATATTAACGAAAATTATGCTCAACAAATCTCTTGCGAGTCTTTGTCATCCGCCCTGAATTATTCACCCTCGTATATCCAATATATTTTCAAAAAGGAGGGGGACACAACAATAAAGGCACAAATAATCAAGACAAGGCTGAGCAGGGCAAAATATTTATTGTTACATTCGCAAATAAGCATAACAGATATTGCTTTTGCTTGTGGTTTTATGGATTCAAACTATTTTTCAACGGCTTTTAAGAACAAATACGGTGTATCTCCTAAAAAATATCGAGCACTATATCTCGTTAAATGAACAAAATATATCTAAAAAATATTGAATCGTAGTCGAAGAATGCTATATCTTTGCTAACCTTTGGATCAATTCAACAATTAAAAACAAAAATAAAACAAATAAATGAATATAAGCCTTCAATTAAGGCTGGTACTCACCGACAAAATAAGAAGGACACTCGATCGAGTGTCCTTTTGCTGGTTTCGGGCATATAATACCACGCGATAGTCGCGTGGTACGGAGAAAGTTATACATCTTTAAGCCTTCACCTTGAGGGGAAGGTGTCACCTATGGTGACGGATGAGGTGTAGGATGCAAAACATCCGTAGTAAAGACTGTAATATGTCAGAAAAACAACATAATGAACAGGAATAAATCATAAGGA
>JAFTOG010000003.1 GCA_017451485.1 Clostridia bacterium
AACTGAAATTAAGGATAATACATTCTACAATTGCACAGGTCTTACAAGCGTTACTATTCCAAATAGCGTTACTTCTATTGGTAAAAATGCATTCTACAATTGCTCAGGTCTTACAAGTGTGACTATAGGCAATGGTGTTATTTCTATTGGTGATGGTGCATTCTCCGATTGCTCAGGTCTTACAAAAGTGAACATTACTACTATTGAGGCTTGGTGTAATATTGATTTTGGGGATTACGCTTCTAACCCCTTGTATTATGCTAATAATCTCTACTTAAATGATACCTTAGTAACAGAGCTGGTTATCCCTAATACCGTAACTGAAATTAAGGATAATGCATTCTACAATTGCACAGGTCTTACAAGCGTTACTATTCCAAATAGCGTTACTTCTATTGGTGAGTCGGCATTCTCAGGTTGCTCAGGTCTTACAAGCATAACCATCCCAAATAGCGTTACTTCTATTGGTAGTTCTGCATTCCGTGGTTGCTGCAAGCTTGTTGAAGTATATAATCTTTCTTCAATTAACATAGGAGCAGGCTCATACTCAAACGGATATGTAGGTTATTATGCAAAGGTTATCCATACCTCACTTAATGAAGATAGCATACTTGAAAATGTGGATGATTATATCCTTATGACCTGGTATAATAATTATTATCTAATGGGTTATGTAGGCAATGATACAGTGCTTACTTTACCCGAAAATTATAAAGGTAATAATTATTCCATTTACAATTATGCATTCTTCTGTTGCTCAGATCTTACAAGTATTACTATTCCAAATAGCGTTACTTCTATTGGTTATAGTGCATTCTCCGATTGCGACGGTCTTACAAGCGTTACTATAGGCAATGGTGTTATTTTTATTGGTGAGTCTGCATTCTCCAGTTGCTCAGGTCTTACAAGTATTACTATTGGCAATGGCGTTACTTCTATTGGTATTGAGGCATTCCTCGGTTGCTCAGGTCTTATAGAAATAGAAAACGGCGTATCATATGTCGACAAATGGATAATAGATTGCGATACAAGCGTTACATCAGTTACTCTTCGCAATAATACAGTTGGTATAGCTGATGGTGCATTCCAAGGCTGTACATCGCTTGAAAGCATTACTATCCCGAGTAGCGTTACTTCTATTGGTGATTATGCATTCGAGTATTGCGGTCTTACAAAAGTAAATATTACTTCTATTGAAGCTTGGTGTAATATTGATTTTGAGGATTATACCTCTAACCCCTTGAACTATGCTAATAATCTCTACTTAAATGATACCTTAGTAACAGAGCTGGTTATCCCTAATACAGTAACTAAAATTAAGTATTATGCATTCTCCGGTTGCTCCAGTCTTACAAGCGTTACTATTCCAAATAGCGTTACTTCTATTGGTAGTTCTGCATTCTCCGGTTGCTCAGGTCTTACAAGCGTTACCATTCCTGATAGCGTTACTTCTATTGGTAGTTCTGCATTCCATGGTTGCTCAAGTCTTACAAGTGTGACATTTGAAAACACTGACGGTTGGTATGTAACTACAGATTCAAGTGCTACAGGCGGAACATCTATTAATGTTACAAATATAAGTACAAATGCGACTAATTTGAAGAGCACATACCGTAATTACTATTGGAAAAGAAATGCATAAAGGTTAAACACATATTAAAAAAGCAAGAACAGGGATCCTTAACGGAGAACACGCATCGAGATAAATCCCTTACGGGATTTTCGATATGTTTGCTACGCAAACGAGGGATTTATCTCATATTGAATTGGCTCACAGCGGCAATATATCGAGCTTGAACACAGCAAAAGCATATCAAGTCAACACCGGGGGTCCTCAAAACGAAGTATGAGTTTTGGGTTTCACGGGCAAGTTGACATATCGACAGAAAGAAAAACAAGAGCAAGAATAGAAGGAGGATGAATCCTTTTACTCTTGCTCTTTCTGTCGTTATAAGAACCTGCTACGCAGAACCTTGTTATTCGTTTTACTCATAATAAGGGTTTGGGCTTAGCTCATAATGCGTTTGACCAGTCAAATGCGAAGCTTGCCCTGCGGGTATGCTCGCACTTATCGTAATTTTCAAATTCTCCGCTGAGAACATCACTAATTTTCCGTTCTTGCTTTTTTATTTTGCTAATGATATATGCTTTGCACATTGAATTACAGCATTGGTGCAAAGGCGGATAGAATACCACGGAAAAGACGGACAAATATATTTGCTTTTGCCTGCTCTTTAGTTATTTCTATACTTTCCTCAAGCATAGTAAGATAGTCGTCTTTTATAAATGGGATGGCATCGGTTTTGTACATCCAGACACCGCATTCAAAGCTGAGATAGAAGCTACGGTAATCGAAATTGACGCTACCCACCGTGGCAAAAAGATCATCTGCTATTACAAGCTTGGAATGGTTAAAGCCTTTCTTATATTCATATACCTTAACGCCTGCCTCCAGCAATCTTTCATAAAAGGATTTCGTTACCTGATTTACAAGGATTTTATCCGGGATATGGGGCACTATAATACGCACGTCCACTCCCGATTTTGCTGAATTCAGTATAGATGTAAGCACCTCATCGTCCACAACAAAATACGGGGTGCTGATATAGACATATTTCTCTGCCCTGTTTATCATATTCATATATATGTTTTTAGAAACATATTCCCTATCCACAGGGCTGTCCGTATAAGGATGAAATACACCGTAATCAAGCTCTTGAAATTGTGGCTTCTCCGACTTGGATTTTTCCCCGGTTATATACTCCCAGAGAGTGAGAAAAAAAACTTCGAAGGTATATGCTGCCTCCCCGTACATGGCAATACCGCTATCCTTAAAATATCCGAATTTTTCATAAAGATTTATATACTCATCCCCTATATTTACGCCTCCACAGTAGGCTATATGGGTATCTACAACACAAATTTTCCTGTGGTCCCTGTTGTTAAGAAGCCCCGATATAACAGGCACAAAGGGATTAAAGAATTTAAGCCTTATTCCGTTTTCCTTAAGCTCCTTCCGTTCCCGTCTGCCTACTTTATCTATGCCGCCGAGGTCATCAACTATTATACGGATATCAACGCCCTGCCTTGCCTTTTCTATAAGTATCGTCTTTATTTCATTCCACATATACCCCGCCTTCAGGATGAAATATTCCATATATATGTGATGCTCTGCTGTTTGAAGATCCTTGAGCAGTGAATCAAAAAAATCCTCTCCTCTACTGAAATAAATGCTTTTTGTGTTTCTTACAGGAGCTGACAAGGCGTATTTCCTTATATATTCTGACTGCAGCCTTGCAGAATCGCAATCTATCTCTGTCACCGTTTCGCAATCAGACATATCGGAGCCCGAATTATGAATTTTTGCAAGCTTTCTTATTTTTACTGAGTGCAATCCCTCACCGTTGATGGTTACATAAAGAAAAACTCCGAAAAGAGGCACAACAAGAAGCAGTAGCAACCAACCTACTTTATATCCCATATTAGTCCTTTTGTTAATTATACGAAGCCCCAGAACTACTGCCACAGCATATGAAATAATTAAGTAGTACACAAACAGATAGCTGACACGCAGTATAATAAAAAATGCGAGTACAAGCTGTACAAGAAGGGCAAGGGCAGTAGGTACTGCCCTGCCTGTAATCAATTTCTTTAACTTCCTCATAATTAAAATCCTTTCTCAGATAAATAAGGGTCTTAACTGTCGGTGCTCAAGTGCATATTCAAGTGTTTTATTAAGCAGGGAAAAATCCGATACAAGGGAGTGGGGCTTAGCACTCGGATCATCCTGTATAAGTGGCGTAAAATATACGCTTTTTCTCTCTAAAAGAATGCTGATATTCTGTAGGTTGGCAGAAAGTGCATCGTTGGAGCATAAGGCAATGACCGTAGGTCGGTCAGATCTTAAATGAGCCTTTGTCGCCATAGTAACAGATGTATCGGTAATTCCTCTTGCTATTTTTGCAAGAGTATTTCCGGTACAGGGGGCAATAACCATAGCATCAAGGGCAATTTTAGGACCCAAGGGTTCTGCATCCACTATAGTGTGGACAACAGCTCTGCCGGTCAGTGCCTCTACCCTGTCAATAAGCTCCCTTGCTTTACCGAAGCGTGTATCCGTTGAGTATACATTTTCACTCATTATTGGCAAAATATCATATCCCTTATCCAAAAGTCCTTCCATTATCTCCAAGCTTTTCTTATGGGTACAGAAGGAGCCGCAAAAAGCATATCCTATCATACTACTTTCCTTTCATATTCAAGCAAAGGTAAGAGTCTATCAGGTCAAATATTGCTTTTCCTGCTTCCTCAGGCATCATTCTTCCGGGTAGTGCCGGAGCCCTTACGGCTATGCCATCATCCTCAAAGCCTCCGGGAGCTGAGGCAAGCTCCATTACAAAAGCATCCCCCTTAAACCCGTTGCTTACGGATTTATCTACTATCCTATATGGCACGGTATTATAAACCAAATCTAAACTTTCTGCCGTTTTCAAAGAAAGCTCAGCTAAAATCCCCATTCCGTTCAAGGCGGCGTCAACTCTGCTCTCCTCCCGTCTTGCGTAAACAAAAACAACGGCACCGAGGCTCTTAAGCGTAGATGCAAGATATTTTCCTATCCTGCCGTATCCTATAACAAGAGCTCTCTTACCATAAACAGGTGATGTCAATCTCTCATAGGTCAGCTTAATCGCACATTGTGCCGTTATATATGCATTTTTAAGAAGATATGATTCATTTTCGGAATAATCGATAACTCTACCCTTAAAATAAGCCTTGATTTTTTCGCCCTGACCTGTAAATATAACTGTATCATCCCTCACTCTTGCTGCAAGACAGCGTAAATTTGCGTCATCATGCTCAAGCCGTGGAGACAAAACAAGGGCGTCGGGATAATCGACATCCTCTATATCGCATATTTTACACAGGTATCCGTTTTTATCAAAAAGCTCCTTAGCATAGATAAATCTGTTATCCTTTGAAGCTATACATATTTTTTTCATAGCTCTTCCTTCACATAGATTATTGAGAAATACTCTCAATACATTCTATGTGGAAAAGCGAATTTTGTTATTTTATTTCTTATTTTCTGCAATAAGCATATTTATTTTGAAGCCCTTAGCACTGAAATTTCTTTCGTACTCGGTTTCAATGTTTACATCATTCATATCCGATGCATGAAGATCATAAGTTTTATATTTCAAATCAAACCTTGACATTTCCACCTGCTCAAGAGAAAAATCGAAAAGCTCTCTGTTATCGGTTTTGAAGTGGAGCCTGCCACCGTCCTTAAGTATTCTTGAATACATATTAAGAAAGCCTATATGGGTAAGACGACGCTTTGCATATCCCTTTTTTCCCCAAGGGTCACAGAAGTTTATGTAAATAGCATCCACCGAATCATCGGGAAAATCCACGAGTAATGTTGATGCATCCCCGACGGTAAAGCGTACATTTCCTCTGTCGCAATCAAAAAAATCCACGCAGTCGCCTCCTAAGGGATATATTGTGCCATCAGGCTTCATCCATCCTCCGTTAGGTGCCATGTTTCCAAGTCCTCTTGACGATGCATATTTTTCCGTAGCTACTGTACATACATCGGAAATCTTCTCAATTGCCAAGTAGTTATATTCCGGCTCCTGAACGCTTTTTCCTCTTATAAAATCACCCTTGCCACAGCCTATCTCCACTCTTAAGGGATTTTCGTTACCGTAATACTCCGAGGGATTTTCTGCCACCTTAGCAGGCTCACCTGCCACAAGCTGAGAAAGTAACGCAATTCTCTCTGTTCCGTGACGCTTTTTTTTCATTCTCATATTGATATTTTCTCCGTTATTTGTTAAAATAATATTATATATTGACTATTTTACCACAAATTTTCAAAAAAATCCATACTTATTTTTAACGGAGGAAAAATTATGAAATATGTATATAACACCAAGGGCACCTGCTCAACCCAGATATCCTTTGAGCTGAATGACGGTATTGTATCAAATGTAAGCTTTGTTCGTGGATGCAACGGTAATCTTAAGGCTATCGGAAGGCTGGTTGAGGGAATGGAGGCTGAAAAGCTTATCTCTATTCTTAAAGGAAACAGCTGTGGTATGAGATCTACCTCCTGTGCTGACCAGCTTGCTATTGCTGTGGAAAACGCATTAAAGGAGCAGGCTGAATAATAATGAAAAATTTTCTAATAATAGACGGTAACAGTATTATAAACCGTGCGTATTACGGTATCCGTCCCCTTTCCAATAAGGAAGGGGTGCCTACCAACGCCATATTCGGTATGATATCTATTCTTAAGAAGCATATGGATAATCTCAAGCCGGATTACGCCGTCGTTGCCTTTGATGTGAGGGCAAAAACCTTCCGTCACAAGGCCTGTGATTTTTATAAGGCTACAAGAAAGGGTATGCCCGACGATCTTGCTATACAGCTCCCTTATGCAAAAAAATGCCTTGAATACTGGGGATTTAATGTTATTGAGCTTGAGGGCTATGAGGCTGATGACCTTATAGGAACTGCATCAAGACTTGGAGAGGCAGACCCGGATATCCATTCCTATGTTCTGACAGGAGACCGTGATTCCTTACAGCTTATTACCGACAGCTGTTCTCTTATCCTTGTTAAAACAAAGGAGGATATTGTATACACCCCTGAAAAATTTGCCGAGGACTACGGTGTAACCCCCACCCAATACATAGATGTAAAGGCTATAATGGGTGACTCATCCGATAACATCCCGGGTGTCACAGGAATTGGTGAGAAGGGTGCCTTTAAGCTTATTTCCGACTTTGGCTCACTTGATAAAATATACGAAGAGTACGAGTCCTCCTCACTTTCACCATCTATGAAGGAAAAGCTTAAAAACGGCAAGGAAATGGCATATACATCAAAATTTCTGGCTACTATTGTATGTGACGCACCAATAAATAAGGCTATAGAGGATTTTGAATACCGTGGCATAGACAATGATAAGCTCTATGATTTCTTTACCGAAATGAATTTTGAATCCTTTATAAAGAAATTCTCACTGCTCCCCTCTCTTTCCGATTTTGAGGATTTTGACACCACAGAAACCACAGATTCCAAAGATGAGCCACTTGCTCCACCTGTCAAAATTGATACATTAGAGGGTATAAAGGGAGAAAAAATAGCTGTATATATTTACAATGACAGACTATATGCATACTCGGAAAAATACAATATTATTTGTGAAAACAGCGATTACAATGACTTTTTTACAAGCAATGATATTATATGCTATGATGTAAAATCCATCCTTAAGGAAAGGGAGATAAATTGCATATTCGATGTAATGCTCGGTGCATATGTTGTTTCCCCATCCGATTCATCATACTCAATGGAAAAGCTGTGCACAGCATACCTTGATATGGATTTTACTCCGGAGTATTCAGCTATTCTTCTTTACATGTTATATAAGAAGCTTGATGCAAGACTTACTGAAACGGATACAAAGCATATCCTTACAGATATTGAAATTCCTCTGGCTATGGTGCTTTCTTCTATGGAGAAGGAAGGCTTCAAGGTAGATGTGGAGGGATTAAAATCCTATTCGGAGCAGCTCCTTGCCTTAGCCTCCTCCCTTAAGGAACGCATATATATGCTTGCAGGAGAGGAATTTAATATAAATTCCCCCGCCCAGCTCAGTGAGATTCTGTTCGATAAAATGGGACTTAAGCACGGAAAGAAAACAAAGACCGGCTACTCCACAGATGCCACCGTGCTTGAAGAGTTACGGGGAGAATCAGATATAATTCAAGAAATACTTGACTACCGTCAGGTAATGAAGCTTAACAGCACATACTGTGAGGGACTTGTAAAGGTTGCAGATGAGAATAATAAGATACACACAACCTTTAACCAGACGGTTGCCGTTACCGGCAGACTTTCCTCCACAGAGCCAAATCTACAGAATATTCCCATAAGGACTGAGCTTGGCAGAAACTTCCGTAAATATTTCATTACAAAAAGTGATGATTATGTTCTTGTAGATGCCGACTACTCCCAAATCGAGCTTAAGGTCCTTGCCCATTTGTCTAACGATGTTAATATGAAATATGCATTTAACTCCGGCACGGATATCCATGCTGTTACCGCCTCCCAGATTTTCGGAGTTGATATAAGCGATGTTACATCCGAAATGAGAGGCCGTGCCAAAACAGTTAACTTCGGTATCGTATACGGTATGGGTGAGCATTCCTTATCGAAGGACCTCCATATCAGCTATAAGGAGGCAAAGAATTATATAAATTCTTATTTTGCTACCTATCCCGATGTGCACGCCTACATCCGTGCTCTCATAGAAAGTGCAACGGAAAAGGGCTATGCTAAAACCATGCACGGCAGAATCCGTTATATACCCGAGCTTAAGGCGTCCAACAGGAATGTAAAGGCATTCGGAGAAAGAGTTGCAATGAACAGCCCTATCCAGGGTACTGCAGCTGATATAATCAAGATAGCTATGATAAATGTCAGCCGTGCACTAAAGAAAGCCAAAATAGATGCCAAGCTCATATTACAGGTACACGATGAGCTTATAATCGAGTCACATAAAAGCTGTGCTAACGAGGCAAGGGAGATTTTGAAGCGTGAGATGGAAAACGCAGTAAAGCTCTCTGTTCCCCTTACAGCACAAATATCCGTAGGAGAAAATTGGTTCGATGCTAAATAAAACATTTAAGCGACACGCCTACGGTAAAATCAACCTATATCTTGATGTTCTGGATAAGCGAAGCGACGGTTATCACAACATCAGATCCGTTATGCAGACTGTTTCACTCTGCGATACTATATCCCTGTCAATCGAGCCAAGTGAGGAAAATGTAATTAATATTACCTGCTCTGACCCGTCAATAGCATGTGACAGCTCTAATCTGGTTTACAAGGCAGGAATGGCTTTTTTATTAAAATACCGGGGCAAGTGTATGATTTTTAATTTTCACATAGAAAAAAACATACCTGTTTCCGCTGGAATGGCAGGAGGAAGTGCCGATGCCTCGGCTGTCCTTCATCTGATGAATGAGGTATATGGTTATCCCTATTCCGAGGACGAGCTGTGTGAAATAGGCTCCCATGTGGGTGCAGATGTTGCATTTTGTGTTAAGGGCGGCACCTGTATTTGCGAGGGAATCGGTGAAATTCTCACACGCCTCCCTACATTTTCCGGTTTTACTTTAGTTTACGCTAAGGATTGCTCATCTGTTTCCACTCCGTCTGCATTTCGGATGTTAGATGAAAAATACGGTATTCAATGTGCTGACTCCTCCGATATAAACAAGGTAGTAAGCTCCGTTATTAAAAAGGATTTGTACGGTGTATGCTCCTCTCTTTACAACAAGTTTGAAAGCGTAATTCTTCCTATCAATCAAGGAGTAGAATTTATTAAAAACAAGCTTGTCGAGTACGGTGCTATTGGAACACTGATGAGTGGAAGCGGCCCCTCTGTCTTTGCTATTTTTGATAATGAGATAAAGGCACATATGGCGTCCGATGAGCTGAACGCCAACAAAATTCGAGCAGGAGTGTGCAAAACAATTTAACTGCGACAATTTTCAAAATCCTGTTGACAAAAGGTAACATTTGATATATAATTAAAAAAAATATTTTTGATAAGGGGACTATTTGCATGGACCAAAACTTTTTCGATTACAAATTAGGTCGTGAGGGCATTACCTTTGACGATGTATTGCTCATTCCGGCAAAAAGCGAAATCGTACCTAAAATGGTAACACTTGAAACACACCTTACAAAGAAAATCAAGCTCAATATTCCACTTATGAGTGCGGCTATGGATACTGTTACTGAATCTGCCCTTGCAATCGCTATTGCAAGGGAGGGTAGTGTTGGTGTTATTCATAAGAATATGCCCATTCAAAAGCAGGTTGAAGAGGTTGAGAGAGTTAAGAGAAGTGAAAACGGAGTTATCAGAAATCCTTTCTTTCTTGCTCCCGACAACACTGTTGCTGAGGCTGATGCTCTTATGGCTAAGTACCGTATTTCCGGTGTTCCGATTGTAGACGCAGACAATACTCTTGTTGGTATTATTACAAACCGTGACATCAGATTCATTACCGATTTCAATGTTCCCATTAAGGACCATATGACAAAGGACAACCTTATTACTCTCAAAGAGGGGGCTTCTATCGATGATGCAAAGGCTCTTCTCTGCAAGCACAAGATCGAGAAGCTTCCTATCGTTGATGATAATTATAAGCTTAAGGGACTTATCACAACAAAGGATATCGAAAAGGCTACTAAGTATCCAAATACAGCTCGTGATGAGTACGGCAGACTTCTCTGCGGTGCGGCTATCGGCGTTACAGATAATGTAATTGAGAGAGCCGGTGCTCTTCTCGGTGTTGGTGCTGACTTCCTTGTTCTTGACTCTGCTCACGGTCATTCAAAGAACATTATCGAGTGCCTTAAAAAAATCAAGAATGCATATCCTGAGGCACAGGTAATTGTAGGTAATATCGCAACTGCTGAGGCTGCAAAGGATCTTTGCGAGGCAGGTGCAGACGCTATTAAGGTTGGTATCGGCCCCGGATCCATCTGTACTACAAGAATTGTAGCAGGTATCGGTGTTCCCCAGATTACAGCTATTATGAACGCATATTCCGTTGCTAAGGATTATGGCATTCCCGTAATTGCTGACGGTGGTATCAAGTACAGCGGTGATATTACAAAGGCTATTGCTGCAGGTGCCAATGTAATAATGGTTGGTTCTCTTCTCGCAGGCTGTGAGGAAAGCCCCGGAGAAAGCGAAATCTATCAGGGCAGACAGTTTAAGGTTTACCGTGGTATGGGCTCACTTGCTTCTATGGAAAAAGGCTCTAAGGACAGATATTTCCAGGAGGGTAACAAAAAGCTTGTTCCCGAGGGAGTTGAGGGTCGTGTGCCCTACAAGGGACCCCTCGCAGATACGGTATACCAGCTTATGGGCGGTCTCCGTGCAGGTATGGGATACTGTGGAACAAAGACTGTTGAGGAGCTTAAGGTTAAAGGACAGTTTGTTAAAATTTCCGGTGCAGGTCTTCGTGAATCACACCCACACGATATCAGCATAACAAAGGAAGCTCCCAACTACTCCTCCCATTCATAAGTAATTAAGTCCTTGCACTTTCCCGTGCAAGGACTTCTTTTATATCATTCAAATGTGATGCTAATATGATAAAACAATGATTTATTATATTTTTTGTGAAATTCTATTGACTAAATTGGCAAAATAAGATACAATACATAGTAAATAAATTTACTCGGGAGAAATTATAAATGTTCAAAAAATACAAGAATCATAAATACGCATCTATTGCATTTCACGCATTTCTTGTCATCCTCCTAAGTGTAGCTTTGATTTTTACCCTTGTTTATATCAAGGAAATATGGGAATATATAGGTAACCTTTTAGGTGCAGTAGCAGCATTTATTTATGGCTTTGCCATAGCTTATCTATGTAATCCTATATACAAGAGGATGCACACCTATGTTTTTGCCTTTATCGAAAAGAAAAAGGCACGGCCGAAGCTGAGAAAGACCTTCTCTCTCATATGCACATATATTGTATTCTTCGGCTTTATTGCAATAATTGTGTTTGCCCTCATTCCTTCTATCGGAGGAAGTGTAGATAAATTTGCCAAGGGATTCAGTGGATATATTGCTGATTTGCAAACATCCTTGGAGAGTCTCCTTAATACTCTTTCAATCAATATTCCTATCTTCAATTCCGATGATGTTGTTAAGATTTTTACAGATATTTTCTACAAAGACGGTAAGCTTATAATCTGGGATTATCTTATTCCTGCAGGAGAGGCTATTATTTTCACTGCTACAAGTATCGTAAGACATGTAGTATATTTTGCAATCGGTCTTATACTTTCTGTATACTTCCTTATGTATAAGCAGTCCATGACAGCAAAGGTAAGAAAGCTTTTCTGTGCTATATTTTCCAAAAAGACTTATCAGCGTATCTGTGATTTCGCAGTATATACCGATAAGACATTTGGTAGATACCTTATGGGTGCAGCACTTGACTCCCTACTTGTTGGGACCATCGTTGTAGTTGTATTATCCATCCTTGGATACGAGTTTGCGGCCCTTATCGGAGTAATTGTGGGAATTACCAATATTATTCCCTTCTTCGGTCCGTTCCTTGGTGCTGTTCCGTCAGCCTTTATCATTTTGATTGCAGACGGATTTGTAGAAATGATTATTTTCATAGCTATAATACTTGTGCTCCAGCAGATAGACGGTAATATCATTAACCCCCATATAGTTGGTGCTACAACAGGACTTACTCCTATAGGTGTTATCGCAGCAGTAACCGTATGCTCCCATATTTTCGGATTTCTTGGAATGGTTATCGGTGTTCCCCTTTGTGCGGTTCTTACTTATATGGTATCTGTGGTACTTGATAAACGCTTAAAAACAAAAAATCTTCCCTCAGATACAAAGCTATTTAAAAACAAGGATATTTATTCAAACGAAGCATTTATTGCTGCTTCCCTTGAGGTAGAGGCTATGAACATCCTTGAAAAGCAGAAGAAAGAGGAAGAGCTCAAGCAAGAGGAGCAAGAGCATAATAAGGCTATTTCTATCAAGCATGATGAGCTTATGTATGTTCTTACTCATCCAGATGAATTTGCTAAAGATGCTCCCGTCACGGAGGTTCTCACAGATGCTCAGACAGATACTCTGACAGAGGTTCCCGCTTCTGAGGAAGTTAAATCCACATCTAAATCCACATCTAAATCAAAGACTAAATCCAAATCAAAGTCCAGGTCCAAGACTAAATCCAAATCGAAGTCCAAGACTAAGACTAAGCCAAAGAATTACACACCCTTGGCTGATGTACCTGATATTGATGAGGGTGATGATGACGACGATTACCTCGACGACTGAACAGAGTTACTATAAAAGATACGGGACTGTCCAAAAAAGGCAGTCCCAATTTTAATAAAAATTTACAATAAATATTTTTATATCGTACTTGACTTTGGTTTTTGAATATGCTATACTATTGAGGATATAAAATTATATAAAAACAAGTTGTGATATAAGGTCATACTAGCTGGGGCGGTAGCGGTGCCCTGTACCTGAAATCCGCTATATGCAGGGGTGAATCCTAATCTGAGGACTGTTTTTGTGTGGTCTGCGCCTTTAATGAATGTGATGACGAATGAGTCTTGCGCAATTTTCGGCTGTGAACCGTGTCAGGTGGGGGACCAAGCAGCACTAAGCAGTTTTGAAGATGTGCCGCAAGGGCACTTGTTCCGAGCAAACATTACTGGTTTGCGCATGTAAGGGCAGCTCGAATTTTAGGTGTATGATCTTATATGACAGCTTGTTTTTATTTTATGAATAATTTGAACTATAAAAACCAAGGAGGAGCAAAATGCATCAGGCTTTATACAGAAAATACCGTCCCACTGTCTTTGACGATGTATCGGGACAGGAGCATATCACTTCAATTTTAAGATACGAAGCCCTGCACGGCTCCGTTTCCCATGCTTATCTTTTCGCAGGCTCCAGAGGTACGGGTAAAACCACCTGTGCAAAGATACTTGCAAAGGTTGTAAACTGTCTCGACCCCATTGACGGAAACCCCTGTAATGAATGTGAAAACTGTCTTGCCATAGACTCAGGTACAGCTACGGATGTTGTGGAAATGGACGCTGCAACAAACACAGGTGTAGACTATATCCGTGATCTTCGTGACAGCGTAATGTACACTCCGGCTATGCTGAAAAAAAGAGTGTATATTATTGACGAGGCACATATGCTTTCCGACAGTGCCTTCAATGCTCTGCTCAAGACAATTGAAGAGCCCCCGGATCATGTTTTATATATTTTTGCAACTACTGAGCCACATAAAATTCCGGCTACCATTATCTCAAGATGTCAGCGATTTGAATTTCGCCGTATTTCTATATCCGACCTTTCGGAGAGACTTATGTATATTGCCTCCGAGGAGGGTATTGATTTAAGTGAGGAGGGATCTGCTCTTATTGCCAAGACAGCACAGGGTGGTATGCGTGATGCTATTTCTCTTATGGAGCTTTGTGCAGGCTCGCACAAGCATATCAGTGCCGAGCTTGTAAATGAAATACTCGGTACAAGTCCCTACGAAAAAATGTGTGATGTTGCAACAGCTATAGCAAATAAGAATTACGCTATGATTTTCAAAATCATAAACGATATAGTAATCTCCTCGAAGGACCTCCTTGTATTCTTCTCCGATCTCACATCATTCTACCGTGATATGACGGTACAGAAATCATCGGGGACATCCGATTATCTTGATTTATCACAGCAGGAATACAAGCAACTTTGTGAGGTGAGTGCTATGTTCGATATGGCAACTCTTCTCTATCATTCCCGTCTTATTGACGAGGCATATACTAATATGATGAGAAATCCCACAGGAAAGCGACTTACAGCTGAGCTTACATTAATGAAAATGTGTGATTCCAAGCTGTCAACCTCTACAGATGCACTGTTAGCAAGAATAACTGCCCTTGAAAACAAGCTTGCTCTTATCTCCAAGGGGGTTACACCCACAGAGGATTCTCCTAAGCAAGCAGAAAATAAGCCGATAAGCACAGATTCCAAGGATATAACAAAGGTAAAAAGCGTAAAACAGGAAATTAAGCAAGCTCCAATCCAGCCATTAGCTGTAAGGATAGATAATTGGAATGAAATTATAGCTAAGGTGGGAGAATCAGACCACGCCGTAGAAAGCTTCTTAAAGAGCTGTAAATGCTCTTTTAATGAGGCGGACGGAACATATAGAGTTGTATCCGCCCATAAGCTTATGGCTACTATGCTCGACAGCCCGAAAAACAAGAGAGTGCTGTTTGACGCTATGGTATGCTGTGAGATGGATATCGACTCCCCCGAGCAAATAAAAATATCATTTGAGGACAACAAGGTACAGAACTCTGACCTTGATGAATTCTAATACTTAGAAAGGCGGTATAAATTATGAAAGCAATAGTTCCTAAGGGACCAAGCATGAACGAAATGTTGAAGCAGGCTCAGAAAATGCAGGAGGATATGCAGAAAAAACAGGCTGAGCTTGAGGAAAAGGAGTATGAGATTTCCGCAGGTGGTGGTGTAGTAAAGGTAAAAATCAACGGTAAGCGTGAGATTTTAGCTATTGATATTGCACCTGAAATTGTAGACCCCGACGATATCGAAACACTTTCTGATATTATGGTAGCAGCAGTAAATGAGGCTATTAAGAAGGTTAATGCAGACTCCGATTCCGAAATGCAGAAGCTTACAGGCGGTATGGGCGGCTTCGGTATGCCCGGATTATTCTGATGGATACCCTATTAAAACCACTTAAGGAGCTGTCCGAGAGATTCCGTTCTCTTGACGGCGTAGGTAAAAAAAGTGCTGTAAGAATGGCATTCTCTGTCCTCAATATGAGTGAAGAGGATGCAGAAGCGTTTGCAAGGGCCATTTTAGACGCTAAAACCAAGATACAGCTGTGCAAATGCTGTCAGAGTATTTCCGAATCGGAAATATGCTCTATATGTGCATCGGACAATCGGGATCACTCCGTTGTATGCGTTGTTGAGGATGCAAAAAGCATTATGGCACTGGAAAAGGTAAAGGAATATAACGGTGTATATCATGTTTTAGGTGGTGTTATATCCCCTATGAAGGGTATAGGACCGGAAAAGCTTAAAATAAAAGAGCTCCTCGAGAGAATCAACGAGGAGGACATTGAAGAGATTATAATTGCAACCAATCCCACAGTTGAGGGTGAGGCTACTGCTATGTATATTTCCAGACTGTTAAAGCCCTTTGAGATTACGGTCACAAGGATTGCAAACGGTTTGCCCGTGGGTGCAGATCTTGAATATGCAGATGCAGTAACACTTTACAGAGCTATTCAGGGCAGACGGGAAATTTAACTAAGACAGGAACAGATATGAAATACACTTTTTTTGACATAGAGTGCGCTAACTGCTTCCAGGGTCGTGGTAAAATCTGCTCCTTCGGATATGTTGTAACCGATGAACACTTTAATGTATTAACAAAAGAAGATATAGTGATAGACCCACATTCAAAATTCCATCTTACAGGAAGAGGAAACAGACCCGGAATAGTCCTTGCCTACAATGAGGAGGAGTTCAAGTCTGCTCCCAGATTTCCTCACTTCTACAGACAAATAAGAGAGCTGCTGACCGATAAGGACAGTCTTATATTCGGCTTTTCCGTTATTTCTGATGCCGGATATATAAAAAGTGAGTGCGAACGGTATAAAAAGGAAATATTCGACTATGAATTTATAGATGTTCAAAGAATATTTACGGATATGAACTCACTTTCCAATACACCGTCCCTGCTCCACGCAGTTGAAAAATTTGATTCTGCCGAAACGCAGGATGTACATAAGAGTGATGATGATGCATTCCTCACTATGAAGGTGCTTAAGGGAATTTGTGAGTCCACCTCTCTTTCAGTTGCAGAGGTTATTGAAAAATATCCTAACGGTAAATGCTGGTGTAAGGAAGGCGTAATAGATACGGAATACACCAGATATAAAGAGCTCCAAAAGGCTCAGAAGCTTTCTAAAATGGAAAAGCTTACCTGTAGCCCGAGAAAAAATTGGATATGCTCATCAAAGGAAAATCACTATGAATTTTCAAAATACATATCAAGAGTATTCTCTGATTTTAAGGCGGACACGCCGCTTAGAAAAAAGAAAGTATGCATAAGCAATCTATATGAGGATTACCATTTTGCAGAGATGATGAATATAGTTTCTCTCATTGCAAGGAATGGTGGCTCATATACATCCAGAGTGCAGATCTGTGACATATTCGTTGAAACAGAGCTTATAAACGGTAAGGGAGAGGAATATCCCTGCTATCGTAAAAGCAAGCTTCTAAGACTTATGGAAACAGAGGGGAAAAATGTTGAGATAATAAGCTTCGAAGAGCTCCTTAATATGCTTGGAGTAACTGAGGATGAGCTTAAAATCTATGACAAAAATGCTCTTGCCCCCCTTAGAAAGAAGCGTAAAATAAGAGCAAAGGCTTGATAAAAGCTTAAAACAGACGGGAAAAACCCGTCTGTTTTTGCGTTATTAAATAATTCTTGATGGCTCATGACGAAATCATAGAAAAGCCATTCGTCCTCACAATATCATAGACTGATTTGTCAGAATTATTCTGCAGAGATTATATAGTAGTATACGGGCTGAGCACCGTTGTATACGGTGATTTCAGCATCTGTACCTGCCAATTTTACCTCAAAAATATTTGCAACTGCCTGAGCCTCATCCTCGGACACACCCTCGCCGTAATATATGCTTATAAAGCTCTTTCCACTTTCCTTAACCTTTTCTGCAAGAGCATCATACAAGACGGTAAGGTCCTTATCGGAGCAAAGAAGCTTATCCTTATACAATGCAAGATAATCTCCCTCCTTAATATCCATATCGTCAAAGTTGGAGTTTCTTGCAGCGTATGTAATCTGCATGGTGTCAACACCTGCTATAATCTCTGTCATAGCCTCTTTATTATCCTCTACCTCTGCCTCGGGATCAAAGCCAAGCATAGCTGTAAAGCCCTGAGGAATGGTCCTTGTAGGAATTACAATCACATTCTTATCAGTTAGCTCTGCTACCTGATTTGCAGTCATTATAATATTTTTATTATTTGGGAAAATAAATACATTTTCAGCATCTATCTGCTCAACAGCCTTAAAAAGGTCCTCTGTTGATGGGTTCATTGTCTGTCCACCGGATACAATTACATCCACACCAAGCTCTGTAAACATTGAGTTTATACCATCACCGTTGGCAACGGATACAAAGCCGTATTTTTTAAGCTCCTTTTTTGGCTCCTCTGCCTCTACAAGCTTATTTGTATGCTGTGTACGCATATTTTCAACCTTTACAGTCTCATATACTCCGTACTTAAGAGCCTCGCCAAGAACTGCGTGGGGGTCATTTGTATGAACATGTACCTTGATTATTTCCCCGTCATCTACAAGAACAATGCTGTCTCCCATTTCGTTAAGGTATGATTTTAAGGGAGAGGAGTCACTGTCTCCATCATGCTTTCTTACGATAAACTCTGTACAGAAGCCAAAGGTGATATCAGCTGTATCAAAGGATGAAAAATCTGCCTTCTCATTCGTCGCAGAATTACTAATCGCCTTAGGCTCATAGCTTACACTATCCTTGTTAAGTGCGTGAAGCATTGCCTGCATTACAAGAAGCCAGCCCTTGCCACCTGCATCAACCACTCCTGCCTTCTCAAGAACGGGATTTTGGTATACGGTGTTTGCAAGTGCCTTCTCTGCCTCTTTAATAGCAGCTGAGAGTACATATTCAAAGCTATTTTCCTCCTCTGCTGCCTTCATAGCTGCATCCGCACAGCATCTTGCAACAGTAAGGATAGTTCCCTCAGCAGGACGATCAACGGATTTATACGCAGCCTCAACACCGTGCTGAAGTGCCTTTGCCCACGCAATACCGTCGCAATCTGTGGAGTTCTCAAGACCCTTTGCAATTCCTCTGAAAAGCAAGCTTATTATAACTCCGGAGTTACCCCTTGCTCCGTGGAGCATAGCCTTAGCTGTCTTTACAGCAACCTCTTCAATAGACGCATCCTTATTCTTAAGAAGCTCCTCTGCTGCATGTCCGATCGTCATAGACATATTGGAGCCGGTATCTCCGTCGGGAACAGGGAAAACATTAAGCTCGTTTATCTCCTCCTTGTTATCCTCAAGGCACTGAGCTGCATTTATAATGAGCTTACGGTATTCCTCTGCATTAATTTTATTGTGCTGTAGGTTTTCCATAAACGGATTCTCCTTACGAATTTAATTAGTTAATTCTTTCTTTTCCAAAAAAGAACAATGCAACAGTACCGGGACCTGTATGAGCACCGATGGTAGAGCCTATATTGTTTATAAGCACCTTACCATTAAGCTGAGGGAACGCCTTCTCAACCAAATCTGCAACTGCCTTAGCATCATCATAGCAGTCGGAATGGCTGATATAACACTTTCCATTATATTCTTTACCGTTGTCAGCATTTTCAACCATTTTGTTAAAAATAGCCTTTATAACATTACTCTTTCCTCTTATTTTTTCTCTGGGAACAAGCTTACCGTTCAAGTCAACATTAAGAAGAGGACAAATTTTAAGGATGGTGCCAAACCATCCGGCAGCCTTGGAAATTCTGCCACCCTTAACAAAAAATGTAAGGTCCGTTGAGAAGAACCAGTGATGCACCTTTAATTTATTTTCATTTGCCCAGCTGTAAAGCTCATCAATGGACATACCGCCGTTTTTAAGATCTGCCATTGCATCTACCAGTAAACCAAATCCACTGGAGGCAGCAAGGGAGTCAACTACATAAAGCTTTCTGTCCGGGTACTCTGCTCTGACATCCTCAGCAGCTAAGCGTGCTGAATTGTATGAACCGGAAAGTCCCGAGGAAAGGGATACATGTATAACATCCTTACCTTCGCTAAGGACAGAACGGAAATACTCGGCATAAGTATCAACGCCGATAAGAGATGTTTTTGTATCTGCACCATCTCGCATTGCCTGATAAAAGTCCTTATATGAAATAGTCTTTCCCAAATCATCCTTATAGTCTTTACCGCCCAGCTGATAATTAAAGCTGAGATATTTTACTCCTATTCTTTCAAAATGCTCTGCACTGATATCAGCAGGAGAGCATGCACTCAAAATATAATCACACATATTATTTTCCTTTCGGGTATTTATTATCTGTTATAATTGTATCACCAACCGTGAAAATAATCTATCTACACAAAAAAATTTATTTTCTACTTCGTTATTTTTATCTGTAGAATATAAAAAAGCCACTCTACCAACCGTAGAATGGCTAAAAAACAACTTAGGAGTGTCGATAATTTAATGTTTTTATTGATTATCTTGTTTTTTCTCAGGATTTGTTTGCTTTTCCTTTTGTGTAAATTTAATTGTTATCTTTATACGCAAGCAAAGGAATAAAATGAGCTCTGCAGGGATTGCAAGCAGGAAAAGTATCCAATTTGAATAGTCGCCCACTGCAAAATATACGGTTAATATCAAGCCTATAATTATCAGAGATATGCTAAAAAATGCACCTCTGCCCTTTTGCCATACAAATGTAAATACAGTAGCAACAATTCCAACAACCGGAATAGTGTATATAAATAACTGCCACATATAGCTATGCTTTATAATAGCTAACATAATGAATAAGATAAGAGCAACAGACCAAGTGGCAATAACAGCAATGTTGGTTATAATTTTGCGATTTCTCTTGAGGGGCTTTGTATCCACCTTTTTATCCTGTTCCGAGTGCTCAGACAAAATATAATCGGCACTCACATGAAACATAGCCATGAGCTTTTGAATAACATAAAGGTCGGGGAGACCGTCTCCTCTTTCCCATTTTGATATAGCTTTGTCAGAATAATTAAGCTTCTCACCAAGCTCAAATTGAGTAAGATGATTTATAGTACGGAGATAATATATATTCTGCCCCACAATACTCTTAAGATCCTTATCATCCACAGAGGTCACTCCCTTCTTTTGTTTTCTACAATTTTATCACAGAATTGTTGATTAGTCAAGACTTTGTACATAAATTTATTATATAATAAAGTATTATAACTAAAGAAATGCGTACAGACGTACGCATTTCTTTATATTCTTATGCATTAAACCAAGAGCTGGAATCCATACCGAATATATTAGCTACAGCATCAAGCTTTCCCTTAAGAGCCTCATCCTCTGTGGAGTTGCCTGTTGCGTTATTCTCGTAGTAATTCTTAATAGCATCCTCAGCTTCGGTTTTGTCACTTTCACTCATATTGCCTGCAATTCCGAAGGGGTCTTCAACCTTTTCATTATTTTCATCCTTACCTGCACCTACAACGGCATCAGATACTATTGTAGAGGAAACGATGGTATCAATCAAATCGTCAGCTGTTACACCTGTAATGGATTCTCCCTCTGCTCCAAAGAAGCTGTCGGTAGACTCTCCATCGGTAGCAGATGCATCCTTCATAGTGTTAACGATAGTTGTAATTGCATCCATTTCCTTCTCTAACTCCTCGTCAGTCATATTTCCGGTTGCATTAGTCATACCGTCAATTACAGAGCTGATTGTATTGGACATTGTATCAGCCTCTTCACCGGACATACCAAAGTCCTCAAGAACATCTGAAGAAATAGCACCCTTCAAGGTTTCTGCTGTTTCGGGAGTCATTTCTGTTATCATATATTTAAGAGCTTCTTCATAGTTTTCCTCTGTAATACCTTCGTCATTTAAGGAAATTGCCATAATTGCAAGCTTCTGTGCTGATGCAAGAGCGTTTTCAAGCTTAAAGGACTTATCGGAAAGCTTATCTACGAAGTCATTTCCTAAGAATCCAAGCTCATCGGACATATCGGAATTAATCATTACCTTGAGCAAATACTCGCAGGAATCTCCAAGCAATACGCTTCCTCTCAGCATATCCATAGATGCACCGAGAGATGCAAGATCTGCATTAAGAATAAATGCATTGGGATCATCGGGGTCAAGGTTTTCTGTAGATTCTGCAAAATCTACAAACTTTTCTATCACATTAGCAAAAATTTTCGCATCGTTTCTGATGTCTGCCTCTGTGACGGTGCTCATATCAACATGACCGGGCTTCGGAGTAGTATCGCCCTCTGCAGCAATGCTATCAGCAACGATATCAACTACTAAATCGGATACATGACCGATAATAGGTCTTGTTCTTTCGTTTCTATAAACCTCTGTAAGAATCGCAGAAAGGAACTCCTCGTTTGTAGCAAGTACAATGGGATCGGGATCTTCCTTTGCAAGCTCAACAAACACGCCCTCGTCAATACATGTTGTAAGGAGATTGGAAATTGTACCTATATCGTCCTTGATATTTTCTGAATCTGTAGTTGAAAGAGTTACAAGCAATTCATCAAAAAGGGGCTGATACTCCTCATCTACATCTATTTTCTCAACTCCGAATACATCCTCACCGTTTGACCATTTTTCGGAAACATAGGATACTACCTCAGAAACAGTAAAGGTAAGAAATTCTGACTCACTGAGCATAGTTTCTATATTTTCAATACCCTGCTTCTGCTCTTCTCCGTAATTTTCGGGATCCTCGTTAATCAACGGAGCCATATTTGCATAAACCTTTGCGAAGGTGGTAACCTCCTCAGCTCCCGAAACCTTAACTCCCTCTACATTCTTTGTGGCAAGAGAGTTGAATATAAGTCTGCCACCACATGCGTTTACGCCCTTGATAACAGGATGATTTATAATTGCACCAAATTCGGGAGAAATGATGCTGTCATCCTCATCCTCTACAGATGAACCGCTGCCACTGCTGAGCAGTCCTACCTCTCCCTTTCCACCTCCGATATCGGAGCTAACTCCGGATGCAGAGCCATCAAGGGAAACAGAATCAATGGTAACTGCAATATCGCCTACCATACCTACATAGCCAAAAATAGGAATAAGAAGAACTACTATAAACAAAGCATTTCTTATACCGCCTACAAGACCACCGAGAAGTCGGCTTCCTCCCCTATACTCGGGGCCACCGTTTTTGCCAACCACTATTCTTTCGATAATAAGCTTGGGAATCTTAATTAGTATACCGAAAAGAATGTAAACGGGGATAAATACTATAGGCGTCAAAAGTGCTGCCGGAAGTGCCAGAAGAACATTAATCATTGCCGGGTCACCGGAAAGCTGATTAATATATTCGAGGATACTGTCTACTGTGGAAGCCATATCGGGAACCTTATCCTTCAAGGTAATAAGGGTTTCCTTTAAGAATTCCACATCAGCAAGCTTGTTTGTGAGTGCCTTTGAAATTATGATAGATACAATAACGGATAAGACAACAAAGCCTATATCCATTAAGGATTTGTAAAAGCCCTTGCGTAAGCCTCGTAAAAAACCGAACAGGAATAATACGCCAACGGCTGCAAGAAAGCCTATTGTGATAATAGAATTAATAGAATCCATACTAATCTCCTTTTCAAAATTTAATAATGCGGGTTCAATCAATATCGTGTTTAATCAATAATATTAATCTTTGCCTCAAACATATATGTATCTACAGGCAATGTATAATCTATGCAATAGATTTTTTCTGTTCCACTTGATGTGTGAAGAGGAGCATCAACCACGGATATTACGGGAGAAATATCATCCTTAGGTGTAAGGCTTACTCCGGATATAACAACAGTATTTCCGTTAACCTCGGGCACCTCTCGGCTTACAAATCTCTCGGTAACAGGTGTACCCTTATCTACATCGTATTTATCTATAAGAGTTATTTCCTTTTCCTCGAGGACAAAGCTTCTTTCTATTTTTCTTACATAATCAAGTCCGTATGCATTTGCGAACTCGTATGTAGCGGTTTTTGTATTTTCATCGTAGTCGATAATTACCCTTTCCCTCTTCTCTCCGTCTTGAGCCTGAGTCCCGAAATACGGAACATTATGAGACCAGGATGATGGGTGGAAAAAGGTATATCTTTCGGCACCGTGATAGCCCTTTGAATAATCGCCCGAGCCAAGATCCACAAATATCTGCTTGTTCCTGTGGGAGAGGATAAAGGAGCCTACATCGTTATGATTATGGCTCTCACCGTTTGTACCCCCCTTAAGAGCTATACCGTAATGCTCTCCTCTTTTTATGAACCAGCCTGTATCTCTGAGGTTGTATATTACGGGCTTAAGCTTATCGTCGGCAGTATATTCCTTCTTGTAATACAGAATGCTTCTGATTGCGAAGGCAAAATGCTGGTATGCCATTATTGTTCCCTGCTCGGAGGGGAGCTTATCAATATCCTCTCCGTAAATGGAACGAAGAAGATGTGGGAGTCCGAGCCAATATCCCTCCTTAAGGTTACAGTCACTAAATGTAACCATGGTATTTGTATCCATAAATGTCTTCTGTACAAATTCTGCAATAGCCTTAACCTTAGGAAGCCTGAAGAGATCCTCCTCCCCATTTGTAAACTCCTTAAGCATAGACGCATAAATAGCAAAGAAGCCAAAACCAAAGCCCCAGTATGCAGTACCCTCAACGCATACACCGTCATCGGCATAAGGTGCAAGATAGCAATCAACACTCTTTCTTAAACGGTCCTTATTTGCCAAGAATACATCAGGAGCCTCATACATAAGAGTGCATCCAACAGCTCCCGTGCATACGGCATTCCAGTTATTGTCATGCTTTTCCCAAAAAAACTTTTTATTGATATAAGGATCGATAATTCTGCGTCTTACCTGGTCGCTGATTCTATCCTTGATAAGCTGAGGGAGTCTGTCAGAGAGCAAATATTTGATCTCCGAGAGTGAAAATCCGATTGAAGCAGCATATATGTCCACAAGTGCAGGATCATACTCCTCAGGTGTTGTGTTGTAGTAGCTATTGTGGTGATTGAGATGTGACCAGGAGTACTCACCGCACATTACCCAGATTATGTCAACCAGATTGTTAAAATATTCATCGTTGTCATAATAAATCATTGACAAAATAGCAGAGGACTGAAGCTGAAAGAGCTGTCTGTACCAAAGCATCTTGTCCTCTCCTCTTTCAAAATATGCATCGTAGGTGATATGACGGGGCTTTTCTTCAAATGCCCAATCGTATTTTTCCTTTATTTCTCTGCGATGTCTTGCAAAATCATCACTTTCACGCACATAGTCCCAAAATTTTTTATCCTTAGCAAAATCAAGCATAATAATTCCTCCAACGGAAAACCTAATTCATGGTAATTGTACCACACAAAAATTGTTAATTCAATATCATATTAAAAAAAATATACAAAAAAATAAAATATGCTTGTCATACCTTTATTCCGGCGTATCACAACATAAAGAATTAACACTGTGCTATGGCCTCGTACCGTTGTAAGTAATGTGTAAAAAAGCAACAACAAAACAATTTAATGGTCAAATCAGTATAAATCTTCTTGTTTTGTAGATAATAACTGTACAAATTTGTAAAACGAGGAGATTTTTTAATATATGAAAGCCACAGGAATTGTACGAAGAATAGATGATCTTGGCAGGGTAGTTATCCCAAAGGAGATACGCCGTGTGTTCAGAATAAGGGAAGGAGATGCACTTGAGATATTTACAAGTCGAGACGGAGAGGTAATATTCAAAAAATACTCACCTATCGGAGAAATGACATCATTTGCTACCCAATATGTGGAGACACTGCACAAAATTTGTCAGATGTCCGTAGTTATTACAGATAGGGACAGCGTAATAGCCTGTGCCGGTGTATCAAGAAAAGAATATCTTGAAAAAAAGCTTACCGAGGAATTTGATACGATTATGGACAACCGTTCTCTGTTTTCTTCGTCGAACGACGGAAAAACCGTGTCAGTAGTCGACGGTGCCACAGGATATGTAAAATACGCTATGCCGATTATTACCGACGGTGATGTGGTTGGATGTATAGCATCACTTGTTATAGATGGAGATAGCCGTGTAACAGACGGAACGGAGGCAAAGCTTATCCAGACGGCTGCTTCTTTTTTAGGTAAGCAATTCGAGGGTTGATATTCTGTAATGATACACAAGGCAAATTGCAAAAATATCATAAAACCTCTACCCTGTGTCAATAATTCCAACTTATATACAAAAAAACCGACAGAAAAAAGTCGGTTTTTTGTATATTAGATATTGAATTAGCTATAACTTTATGATAAACTTAAATAGTCAAGGATACCCTCATATATTCCCTGAGCAAAAAGCCCGGGGTCATTTGCCATAAGATTGGCATCACGGGGGTTTGAAATAAATCCCAATTCCACAAGGACTGCCGGCATATTGGTTTTTCTTAATACATACAGTCCCGGGCGTAGCTTGATACCTCTGTTTCGGAGTCCCGTATTCTCTACTATTCTCCTTACAATATCCTCTCCCAGCTCGGATGCTACAGAGGGTGCAGAATATACAAGTGCCTCAGTGCCGTTTACATTGGAGGATGCGGATGCATTTGTGTGTATGCTGATAAAGTAATCAGCACCCCAGGAATTGGCTTCATCCACTCTGATACGCAGGCTTGTTGAATTCGAATTTCCAATTTGTGTGGTTGGTGTGGGTCTTGACAGACGGGTCTCGAAGTTACCGTTGGAGTTTAGCAGGTTGGCAAGTATTCTGCCTACCTCATATGTAATATCCTGTTCTCTGTACCCGTTTCCCTCTGCTCCGGAATTGGGGCTCTCGGGATTATGTCCTTGGTCAATATAAATTTTAATAGCCATAATTACTCCCCTTTCTTTTTATATATTATGATAATTTTCCAAAGAGGTTAATGATGAAGGAATTTAAGGATATCCAAAGAATTTTAAGCCATGTAAGAAAAGCCGTTGAGGAATACTCTATGATAGAGGACGGTGATAAAATTGCCGTCGGTATCTCGGGAGGTAAGGACTCCCTTACTCTACTATGTGCCCTTGCCCATCTGCGTATTTTCTTAAAAAAAGATTTTACTATTGTTGCAGTAACTATTGATATGGGCTTTGACGGATCAGATTTTTCTGCCATTGCAGAGCTATGCCGTGAATTAGAGGTGGAATACAAGGTGATACCCACCCAGATATACGAAATTATATTTAATGTGAGAAAAGAGAAAAATCCCTGTTCCTTGTGTGCGAGAATGAGGCGTGGAGCTCTTCACGATGCTGCAAAGGAGCTTGGATGCAATAAAATCGCCTTGGGTCACCATTTTGATGATGTGGCAGAAACCTTTATGCTTAATCTTTTCTTTGAGGGACGCATAGGAGCATTCTCCCCTGTTACATATCTTTCAAGAAAGGACCTGACTCTTATAAGACCCCTCATATACACCCGTGAAAAAGAAATTAAATCCTTTACAAACAAGGAGCTTTTACCGGTTACAAAAAGCCCCTGCCCTGCCGATGGGCACACAGAAAGGGCAAGGATGAAGGACTATCTTGCAATATTTGACAAGGAGCACCCCGGACTTTATAACCGAATTGTAGGAGCTATCCGGCGTGGGGAGATCGACGGCTTCCACGAGGACAGAATCGACCAGGCAGAAAAGCTGAGAAGAAAAAATGAGAAAAAATAAGAAAAAAGTTGGATTTTTGCAAATCCAACTTTTTTAATTATTTTGTTTTAGGTGTTGTATTCCAGTAAAGGCGTCTGCGTCTTACCTTACGGACATAGCAGAATACTATAAAGCCTACTATACCGAGGGCTATAACTCCACTTACAATGTAAATTCCACCGTTAAAGGATGATGAATCAACCTTCAATTCCTCCCATAGTCTGTTAAGTAATGCAAGCTTGTCTGTGGGAAGATTTCTATACGCATACTCGGAGAAAAGAGTGTCTATATTATCCTCAATATCGGAGTCATAGATAACATCATAGTCCTCGCCAAGGTATTCGATATAATCAGGATTCTCCGTTACCAAGGTATTGGGACAGCCGTAATAGATATACTCGGCATTGGCAATGGCAGGCTCCTCAGAAAGCATAAAGTTGATATAAGCCTCTGCGTGCTTCTTATTCTCCTCGCTTACGCCTGTGGGAATGCACATAGCGTCTGCAAAGATGTTAGTAGCAAATTCTCCGTCGCTGTTCTTTGGGTAATAGAAGGCAAGATTCTCGTTATTGTAAATCATAGAGAGTGCATCGCCTGCATAATATGCACCGATCCACGCCTCTTCGGACTCCAGCTTGTTATACACCTCATCCATTACATAGCTCTGTACAAGGGGCTTTTGTTTTTTCAACTCGTTAAGAGCATTTCTCCACTCTACCTCTGTAGCTGTATTAACATTGATTCCCTCTTTATACATAGCAGAGCCAAAGGCATCACGGGCGTTATTAAACTGAAGGATGTGCCCACTGTACTTCTCGTTCCATAGCAGATCCCATCCACCGATATCCTCCTCATCTACATACTCGGTATTGTATATAATTCCAACTATACCATAGGTATACATTACGGAATATGTTTCCTCGCCGTTATCATAGAAGGGCTTTTTGAAATCGTCCTTGATATATTTATAATTAGGAATGTTATTAAGATCAAGCGGCTGTACCAGTCCCTCATTAATAAGCCTTTCTACCATGTAGTCGGAAGGAACAATAACATCATACCCTCCTACTCCGCTTTTAATTTTGGCATACAGGTCCTCATTACTTGTATAGGTTGTATAGTTCACCTGTACCTTTACCTTGTGTCCTCTCTCCTCGGAAAGCACCTTAGAATAGTAATCCTCAAACGCTTTATTGGAGTCAAAGGAGCCATCGCTTCCGTCTGAGATATATTCACCCCAGTTATACACATTTACAACAACGGTCTCCGTTGTAGCTGTGGATATAAGCACAGCACCTGTTATTATTGCAATCAGTGCAAAGGTAGCTGCAAAAACGATTCTTCTTCTCTTCTTCTGTTTAAGTGTAACGGGCTTCTTTTCCTTTACACCGGAGGAATTTCCTGTAAAATTGGAAATTAACAAAAGAATAAGGATTGATAAGAATATAAGTGCTGACAAAGCGTACATATCCGGTGTTACACGCTTTTTAGTCATGGAATATATCCTTATCGGCAAGGTCTCAAAGCCACTGCCGATTGTAAAATAACTGATTATAAAATCATCTATTGAGAGAGTAAATGCCATAATAAATCCGGATATAATACCGGAAATTATCTGGGGCATCTCTACTTTATAGAATGACTGAAACGGGGTACATCCCAAATCGAGAGCAGCCTCGGGAAGATGCCTGTCCATCTGCTTGAATTTCGGCATTACGGAAAGCACCACATACGGTATATTGAATGTAACATGGGCAATAAGAACAGTACCAAAGCCTAAGGTCGTGGAGGAATTTATAAGTCTGCCCACAAAAACGAACAGAAGCATCATAGAAATACCTACAACAATCTCAGGGTTCATCATAGGAATATTATTGACTGTAAGCACCGTATTTTTTATGTGCTTATTCTTCATATGATGGATACCGTATGCCGCAAGAGTACCTATAACAGTCGCTATAACAGAAGAAAGTATAGCAAGAAGCAGGGTGTTTCTTAACGCAAGAAGCGTTGCTCCGTCACTGAACAACTCCTTATACCATTTGAGGGAAAAGCCTGCAAAGGAGTTAGTACTGTTTGACGAATTGAAGGAAAACAGTATCAGTACCGCAATGGGCAGATACAGGAAAACGAATATAAGGGCGGTGTATATTTTATTTGATTTCTTCATATGATAACACCCCCATCATCATCGGCATACTTGTTCATAATTGTCATGCTTATAATGATCAGAAGCATAAGGACAAAGGACATAGAAGCACCGAGATTGTAATTGTACGCAGTCTGGAACTGCCTCTCAATGGTATCACCTATAAGGTCGAAGTTACCTCCTCCCAGCTTCTGTGAAATATAGAAGGTACTGATGGAGGGTACAAATACCATTGTAATACCGGAAATAATACCGGGTATGCTTAAGGGGAATACCACCTTTGTAATAACAGTCAAGGGATTGGAGCCCAAATCTGCCGCAGCCTCCAAAAGTCTGCCATCCACCTTGGAAAGCACGGAATGGATTGGGATTATCATATACGGCAGGTAGTTATATACCATACCTACAATTACTGCACCGGCTGTATTTATCATATGTATGGGTTCAATACCGAAAATGCCGAGGAATGAGTTGATTATACCTGTATCCTCCATAAGTGCCATCCATGAATATGTCCTTATAAGAAAGTTCATCCACATGGGAAGCATTATAAGCATTATAAGTATCTTCTGTGTCTTTGGCTTAGCTCTTGAAATGAAGTACGCTATGGGATATGCAATAACAAGACATATTACCGTTGCCAGAAAGGCAAAGCAAACAGAACGCATAAATATCTCAAGATAGCTCGCCTGAAAGAGCTCTGTAAAATTACCAAAGGTAAAGTTACCGTCCTTGTCCGTAAATGCATAATACATTACGAATATAAGGGGAGCAACGATAAACAGAACCGACCATACGATATGAGGAGAAGCAGCCGCCTTCTGAATCAATGATTTTTTGTTCATTCTGCTTACTCTTCCTCCTCGGTAACATCGGAAAGATGCTCCAGCTCGTCGCTGAAGGATGAATAGTCGCCAAACATACCGGAAAACTCGGATTTTTTCATAATATGAATAGCATCTGGCTCTACATATATACCGATTTTCTGCCCGGGGGCAACATAGTCGGTGGACTGAATCATCCACTTGAATTTATTGATGGTAACTATTATCTCGTAGTGAACGCCCTTGAAGGTCACGGAGTCAACAATACCGCTGAGCATTCCCTTCTCCACGGGGACAACATCCACATCCTCAGGTCTGACAACAACATCAACAGGCTCACTCTTACCAAAGCCCTTATCAAGGCAAACAAATTCATGACCTGAAAACCTTACCTTAAAGTCATCAAGCATTACACCATCAATTATATTACTCTCACCGATAAAGTCAGCGACAAATGCGTTTTCCGGCTCATTATAAATATCGGTAGGTGAGCCAATCTGCTGTATCTTACCGTTTGCCATAACTACAACGGTATCGGACATACTGAGGGCCTCCTCCTGGTCGTGAGTTACATAAATAAATGTAATGCCTGTTTTTCTCTGTATATTTTTAAGCTCGTTCTGCATATCCTTACGAAGCTTAAGGTCCAAAGCACCAAGTGGCTCGTCAAGAAGCAAAACTCGTGGTTTATTTATTAAAGCTCTGGCTATGGCAACTCTCTGCTGCTGACCGCCCGAAAGCAGATTAACATCTCTCTTCTCAAATCCACGAAGGTTCACCATAGTAAGCATTTCTTCTACTCGTTCATAGATTTCTTCTTCAGGTGTTTTCTTCAATCGAAGAGCAAAGGCAATATTCTCATATACATTTAGGTGTGGAAACAAAGCGTATTTCTGGAATACCGTATTTACAGATCTTTTATACGGGGGAACATCATTTATTTTCTCCCCATCAAACAAAAGCTCTCCGCAATCAGGTGTTACAAAGCCTGCAATAATACGCAGGGTGGTAGTTTTACCGCATCCGGAGGGACCGAGAAGAGTCATAAATTCCTTCTCGTAAATCTTAAGGTCGATATTATCGAGTATCAATTCACCGTCAAATGATTTTGACACTCCCTTAAGCTCAATGATCTTTTTTTCGTTCATTTCTATCCCCGTTCTTTCATAGACTCGACTAACAATGACGAGAATCATCTTTAATCGTCAAAAACAGTTAATCAATTGCATTATAACAAATTATTATAAATTGTGCAATAGTTATAACAAAATTTCTGCACATAAGCATTAAATATTTTGTCAGGTCTTTTGAAACAAAGACTTAAGCACGGAAGCAAAGACTGTAAAGAAGGAATACGGAGATAAAAAAAAGAGACACATCTGAGGCAAAAACAAGCTGAAGATATACGCTAATCAGCCAAAGAAAAAAAGCAAAAATAAAGGAAAGGCACCTATTGATTTTTTGTGCTCTGTCCACCCTTGAAAAACGGTATATCAAGCATCGCATTACCTCTCCTCCGTCCAAGACTGAAACGGGATATAAATTCATAAGCCCAAGGGATAGATTATACAGGGAAAAATAATAGAATTTATCATTAAAATCAAACACAGGGGCGGCAAAAATCGCAAAAAACAGTAAATTAAATATTATACCTCCACCACATACCAGAGCCTCCTTGAGGTATGTTAAGGAGGCACAGTCATACCTTAAATTCAAGCGAAAAAGTGATGCCTTAAAATCCTTTATTCCGGCACCGACAAGCTTGGCAAATAACAGATGCCCCGCCTCATGCACAGCATAACAAAGCAGTAAAAGAAATGGATAGGGAGATGAAGAAATATTCATTACTGTAAGCAAGAGAAAAACAATACTTATTTTCTCTCCGACTCCGTTCATTTTTATCCCCCCAATCCATTTGACAATGCCTATTCTTTTTACGGGCAAAAAAATAATAAGTACGATATATTTATATTGATTTTTAATATTGACTATGATAGAATAGCTATATAAGTTTAAACATAATTGAGGTACAGGATGAATAATCAGCCCCTTGCAAATAAGCTCCGACCTGAGTCCTTTGACGATATTGTGGGACAGGAGCATCTCGTCTCTGAAAACGGTATTATCAGAAAAATGGTGGATGCGGGAAGAATCACAAATATGATATTTTTCGGTCCTCCCGGTACGGGTAAGACCACCCTTGCCAATATCATCGCAAAGAGATCGGACATGCAGTTATATAAGCTTAATGCCACTACAGCTTCTCTTTCGGATATTAAAGAGGTTATAAATCAGTCTACAAATGTTTTCTCATCTAACGGTACTCTGCTCTACCTTGATGAGATTCAATATTTTAACAAAAAGCAACAGCAATCCCTCCTTGAATTTATTGAGGACGGAAGAGTTACGCTTATCGCCTCCACTACAGAAAATCCGCATTTTTACATATACAACGCCTTGCTTTCCCGTTGCTCTGTATTTGAGTTTTTCCCTGTTGAGGCAAAGAAAATGGAGCCTGCCTTAAGACGGGCTATTGATACCCTCAACCGTGAAACAGGATGCAAAAAGGCTATTACCGATGATGCCCTTTCTTTCTTTTCCACAAGGGCAAAGGGAGATGTACGCCATGCTCTCACATTACTTGAGGCATCATACTACTCCGTGGACCGTATAATCGACATAGATTCGGCAAGGGCATTTATCCCAAGTGTATCGGCAGGACTCTTTGACCAGGATGGGGATGTACACTATAATCTTCTCTCCTGCTTACAGAAGTCTATCCGTGGCTCAGACCCCGATGCTGCTGTATTCTATCTTGCAAGGCTGTTAGAGGGTGGCGACATCCTCTCCCCTATACGCAGAATGCTTGTGTGTGCATCTGAGGATATAGGTCTTGCTTACCCTCAGGCATCCCAGATTGCCTATTCTCTGTGCCAGACGGCAAGAGAGCTCGGTATGCCGGAGGCCCGTATTCCCTTGGCTAACTGTGCTATCATGCTTGCTACAGCACCAAAATCAAACAGTGCATATCTTGCAATGGACTCTGCCCTTGAGGATATCCGTGCAGGAAAGGGTATTACATTTCCAAAGCATTTACAGTCACCTCTGTTTACAGGCTATAAATATCCTCACAGCAGCGAAAACCACTGGCTTGAGCAACAGTATCTCCCAGATGATATCAAAAACACTAGATACTATCACTTCGGAGACAACAAGACCGAGCAATCAGCCAAGGCATATTGGGAGTCCGTAAAGGGCAAGAAGCTTTAATTCAATATACAAAAAGAGGTTGCATTAGCGTGTTCTCCGTTAGGGATAACACGCTAATGCAACACTCTTTTTTAAGGAGGCTATACCGTTTAAGGAATAACCATTTTACTTGGAATTTTCAGATTTTTTGTACTCCTCGATGGCACGGTTTATCTTCTCTACTGTAGCCTTGGATTTCACATCTGCATGAATAGGAACAGAAAACTTATAGCCACCGTTATATCTTACAACGAGTCTTTCCTCAACTACATTGAACATTTTTTTGCCAAAGGAAAGAGCCTTTTGATTTTTGTCGACTCTTACCTCCTCAATGGAAGCATAGGGAATTTCAAATTTTTTCTCCTTTGCCTCATCGGAAATAAGAGAAATTGATTTTGTGGAGATGTACAGGGCATCGGTAAGTATATAAAGAGCTGTTTTAGTATATTTTGAGGAATAAATTATTCCCTTCTTACTCTTTTTAAGCATTACACCGCTTTCGTACTCAAAATCCTCAAGAATCTCTATAGGCAACCTTCTGTTTATTCTTCTCTCATTTATACCAAGATTGTCAAGGGGAATTACTACTCCGTCTGTCCTTCTTTTAACAGTAGATAAAATATCCTTGTCATTTGACCGTATGGAAACGCCTATAATAAACAGTATCACTCCCAAGGGTAGCATTACACATGATAACAGCCAAAGAATTCCGTAGGCAAAAATAAACAGAGGCAACGACACACCCATTAATCCAATGCCTATATATTCCATAAGGTCATTCATCTTAAAATAATTTATGTTTTGTTTGTTACTCACTTTTACTCCTTTCCGTCAGTCGTGGGCGGTACCTTCCCGTAAGCTGACCTGCATTAGGGAAATGTAGCTATCATTGTCCCTACCTGCTACAATTATAATGCAAGACGCTAAAAAAAGCCATAACCTATTAGTTGAACAAAACTCAACCTTCAATTTAGGATTTTTATCCGTCTTCATTTATATAGTGTCAAATGGGCAAAAAAGGTTTGGCAATTTTGAAATATTTTTACAATTTTATTTCCTTGCCCAACATTTCTTTTGCTTCATTTGCCATGTTAAGAATACCATATATGTTCTCCCTTTATTCAATATAGGGACAAAAAGACTCTACGGAGGGATAAAAAAATTATTTTTCCCGTTTATCCCATAATTATACATATTATCCCTAACCGTTTGCAATTTTCTATTTTATATGATACAATATACTTATATTGGTGGTAGGAGGTAGAAATATGATAAATATTGCTGTTTGCGACGATAATATGCAATTTGCAACGCTTTTAACACAGCATTTGAAAAAGCTGTGTGCATATAAAATTCCTCAAAGAGTTGATTGCAGATTTGCACCCACCTTCAGCAGTGCCAAGGATGTATTGGAATACTTAAAGGACAACACAATAGATGTTCTTTTTTTAGATATTGATATGCCCGAAACAAATGGCTTCAAGCTTGCGGAAATGCTATGCGAGTCCCATCCTGATACCATAATTATTTTTGTATCCTCCTACGAGGAGTTTGTATACAGCTCCTTTGAATACTGTCCCTTCAGATTTTTGCGAAAGGCTCATCTTACACAGGAGCTTGATATTACACTTCAAAAGGTAATTGAAAAATGTATTCTGAATAATGAAACAATTTTGTTTGACACCACTGATGGCGATATAGTCCTCAGAGTTAGAGATATTATATTCTTCGAGGGACAGAAGAACTATTATATAATTAACACGGTCTCAGGAGCACAGTATAAATGCAGAGGCACAATGGAATCTGTTGAGGGCTTAACCTCTTGCTACGACTTCTTTAGAATACACTCTGCATATGTTATAAACCATGAGCATATCGAAAGTGTAAACAGCAACGGTTACCTCGTTATGAAAAATAAGAAAATATTAAATATCAGCAAAAGAAGAATGTCTGCATTTAAGGATGCTTATATGCAATTCATAAGAAGGAGAATATCGAAATGATTAATTTTGATCTGGTCATAGAAATCGGTATTTCTCTCTTTGATGCAGTATTGCTTGTTTATTTCATTTCAAGATTTAACAACGCCCCCCTTTCTCCGAGGCAAAACAAATTTATAATCCCCACAGTACTGATTATCTTAGGTTTTTCTGTAATAAACGATTTATTTCTTGCCGGGTTTAATCTGCTCGGAACATTTATATTCCTGTTCCTTTACATACTTTATGCTCTGTTTGTTGCCAACGGAAGGTATGTAAGGGCTTTGTTCTCTGCCTGTATATTCGAGGTGGTTTTTGTCCTTTTGAGCAGTCTGCTCTATTTGGTAATAACGTTTATAATAAAGGACTATGAGCAAATTTCTCAGGGGTCAAACGGTATATTCCGTTATACATATCTTGTAATTCATAAAATTGCATTTTTTGTTGCTTTGAAAATAATACTTATGGTTTTCAACCAGGAAAGATCATTTGAGACTAAGCACGGTATCATAGCATTTCTGTTCTCCTTTGCGACAGTATTTGGGCTTGGTGCAACTATGTATATTGCATCGGTTTCAGATATGGAAAAAATCCAGCTGCAAACAATTATTCTGACCGTAGTGCTTACATTTTCAAATGTAGCCTTGTATATCTTAATATATCAAATGCAAAAATATCAGCAAAACAAATATGAATTACGGCTGCTCCAGGAAAAAATAGCATTTGAGGAGGCAAGGCATAACGACGCAGCCGCAATATGGTCCAACATCCGAAAGGTACAGCACGATATGAAGCAGCATATCACCGTTATTTCCGGGTACATAGAGGAAAACAAGATTGAAAGCTGTAAGGAATATCTTAACGAGCTACTGCCAAAGGCGGGAAATATAGGTAACCTTATAGCATCTGATAATAAGGCTCTCGATTACTTGATAAATTCTAAGCTGGCACCCTTAAAGGATACAAAAATTGTTATCTCCGGCTCCATCGGAGACCTATCCGACATAAGGGAATTTGACCTTGTGTGCCTTATCGGAAATATTTTGGATAATGCAATTGAGGCTTTGGAAAAAATAAGTGATCCTAAGGATAAGCGTATTGAGCTGTTATTTGTAAGACAAAATTCAAACAGGATAATCATATGCAAAAATTCTGTCAGCTCCTCTGTTCTTACAACCAACAAGGAACTGAAAACCACTAAAAAATCTAAGGATGCACATGGCTACGGTACAAAAATAGTAGCAAAAATCGTATCTGACTATCACGGTATTGTGGATTATTTTGAGGACTTTAATATGTTCGGAGTCCAAATTATATTGCCTGATGCATCGAATCATATCGAATAAATGTAAAAAACTCTCTTCATTTTGGAGAGAGTTTTTTATGTAATCCTGATTTAATTTTCAGCCTTTGATTTTTTCAGCTGTTCGTTCATAATTTTAAGAAGTCTGTCAGCAATTTCCTTGGATTTAATATCCACATGGAGAGGGGTGGAAAATTTATATCCGTTACTGTATTTTATTACAAGATGGTCGGTTGTAATATTAAATTCCTTTTTATTGAAGGTAAGCTTTTTATCCTCTCTTACAACACGAAGCTCTGTTATGGAATCATAGGGCATCTCTATTCTTCTGTTTTTAACCTCATCTGAAACAAGGGATACTGTTCTCGTTCTGACAATAAAGGCATCGGTCAAAGGAAAAATTGCAGTCTTTGTATATTTTGAAGAAAAGATATCGTTTTTTGTCTTGCGAAGCATAGCTGTATCATCATATTCAAAGCTTTCCACAACCTCGGTCTTAGCATCCCTTAAAACTCTTCTCTCATTTACAGCAAGAGTATCAAGAGAAAGGTCAAAGCCATCTAATTTTTTAGCAAGCAGTGCACGCATTTCCTTTTCATTAACTCTTACTGTAGTACCGATTATAAAAATTATAACACCTATTGCCATCAGTATACAGCAGGGGGCTATCCATCTTCTCTTTCCCACAGTTAACAGTATGGCACCTATGACAAGCATTGCCGCACCTATCAAAAGAATGAGATCATTTTTCTTAAAAAAATTTTCATGCTGTTTTCTATTCATTTTGTATATACCCTTTCATAATAAAACAATCAACTGTTATAAAAATCATTAGCATAACGCACAGTTTCCATAGCATCCTTTGCATACTTATCTGCATGTATCATTTCTGCGTATTCTGTGGTAAGGACTGCTCCTCCCACCATTACCCTTATGTTACTGTCATAATTCTTTAACTGTTTAATTGTCTCTTCCATTGAGGGAACTGTGGTAGTCATAAGAGCCGAAAGTCCTATGAGCTTAATTCCTGTTTTTTTAGCGTACTCAACAATTGCCTCAGGAGACACATCCTTACCAAGATCGTGTACACTATAACCGTAATTTTGCAGGATCACTTTAACAATATTTTTACCGATATCATGTATATCGCCCTTTACAGTAGCGATAATTATATCACCCTTGCTTGCATTTTCATCCTTTGGAATTGCCTCCTTGATTATATCAAAGGCAATATTTGCAGTCTCGGCACTCATAAGTAGCTGAGGTAGGAAGGATAAGCCCTTTTCATAGCTTTCCCCCACTGTATCAAGTGCCGGAATTATATAATTATTCACAATTTCCAAGGGGGGAGTGTCTATAATTAGCTTTTTTGTAATTTCCTTAGCATCCTTTTTCAGTCCCTTTATAATTGCTCTTTCAAGGGTGATGTCCGTCTCTGAATCAAGTGTCTCCGACCTTTTATCGGATGCATAAGCTATATACTCTCCACAGCCCTCATCAATTCCCATAAGGGCATTATATGCATAGTAGATCTTTTGCATTTCCTGTGAATATGGGTTCATAATTACGGCATCGAGTCCCTCCCTTAATGCAAGGGCAAAAAATGTTGATGTTATATAATCCCTGTTAGGTAAGCCAAAGGAAACATTTGAAATGCCGAGGGAGGCTTTAACTCCAAGGCGTTCCTTTATCAGCCTGATAGCGTCAAGAGTTACTTTGGGGGCATTTTTATCAGAGCTTACAGTCAAGCACAGGGGGTCAACTATAATATCCCTTCTGTTTATTCCGTACTCCTCTGCTCTTTCCACTATTCTCTTGGCAATTTGATATCTGCCCTCTGCACTGTCGGGAATACCCTTTTCATCAAGAGTCAGGGCAATTACAGCTCCTCCGTATTTTTTCACAAGGGGGAAAACAGAATTAATGCTCTCCTCTTTACCGTTTACAGAGTTAACAAGAGGCTTACCGTTATAGACTCTCATAGCACTCTCCAGTGCCACAGGATCCGATGTATCTATCTGTAACGGCAATGTGGATACAGCCTGTATCTCCTTTACGGCACGGGTAAGGAAATCAACCTCATCAATTTCCGGCAGACCCACATTTACATCCAGCATATGTGCACCGTGCTCCTCCTGACCTATTGCCTCGGAAATAATATAATCCATATTATTTTCACGAAGTGCCGTCTTGAATTTGGATTTACCCGTTGGGTTTATTCTCTCTCCTATAAGTACACATTTACTATCAAAAATGCAAGCCTTGGAATAGGATGAAGCAACTGTAATATTCTTCTCTACTACCGGCTTGGGCTGTAAATTTCCAATACCGTGTACCACTTTTCTTATATGCTCGGGAGTTGTACCACAGCATCCACCAAGTACTCTTGCTCCCATCTCTGCCACATCAAGCATATGACTGCAGAAGTCGTCGGGAGTTGAGTCAAAGCAGGTTTTTCCGTCATGTATGCAGGGAATACCTGCATTGGGATTAACAATTACGGGAATGGATGCACAGGCTACTATCTCGGGTACAAAAAGCTTTAGCTTGTCTGCACCGAGAGAGCAGTTTACTCCAAGGGCAGAAACGCCCAGTCCCTCTAACATAGCAACCATAGAGGGTATATCACAGCCTGTCATTGTCTTTCCGTTTTCGTCAAGGACAAATGTGGCAAATATTGGCAGGGTTGAATTCTCCTTTGCTGCAACAACAGCAGCCTTAAGCTCATAGGGGTCATTCATTGTCTCTATGATTATAAGGTCGCAGCCTGCCCTGTCTCCTGCCTTAACAGTCTCAGAAAAGGCATTTATAGCATCCTCAAAATCCAGGTCACCAAGGGGCTTTAACAGCTTTCCCGTTGGTCCTATATCAAGAGCAACATACTGTTCTTCCTTAAATATAGCCCTCCTGGCATTTTCAACAGCCTTGAACACAGCCTCCTCCGTGTTGCTTATCTTCAAGGGGTTAGCACCGAAGGTGTTGGTGGTAACCACATTTGCACCTGCTTCAAAATATGCCCTGTGTATTGATGTTATCACATCGGGGTGGGTAATATTCCACTCTTCCGGGCTCTGTCCGGGGAGCAAGCCCTTTTCCTGAAGAAGAGTTCCCATTCCTCCGTCGAAGAAAAGGAAGCCCGATTTCAGCTTTTCTATAATATTCATACTTTCTCCGTTATTTTACTTACTCAGGTATTCCGATTATGGCACTGACGGTTTTTGTTGGCACCATAAGGCTGCCCTCTGTAAGTGTTACGCCGATTTTTCTTTCTGCGTCAAGATATTTTAATAGCTCCTTCTGGTATTCTATGGATAGGTCGCCATAGCCTGGGGAATAGCGTCTCTCCCTATATCTGCCGTCTGTGAGAAATAAATTGAGCCTGTCACAAAAGCTCTCTATCACAGCAACGCAGGAGGCATTAAACAGCACTCCCTTGGACGGCTGGGACTTTAAGTATCTGTTTACAAGCATATCTGCCCTTATTCCTATTGTAGCAACAAATATATATGCCTCACTATATCCGTCAAGAAATTTTACAAGGTTTTCGCTTTCCATCTCCATAAAGTCAAAAATCACACGCCTTCCCTCAATTTTTACTCTGCTTTTTACATATACTGCCTTGGGAACGGCTATCTCTTTTGCCTCCTCTATACACTCTATGGCAAGAGCAAGCGTGCCCTCATCGGGGGATTTTATGCTTAAATATCTTAAAGCATCCTTTATCTCCACCGAAAGAGTCTGTGGACTTACGGTATACATTGTGTGGGTCATTTTATAATCTCCGAAATATTTTTTTTAATATTTCCTGCAACATACTCTTTATTCATAGAGTACACATGTACTGCATTTATACCGTTGGCATACAAATCGATAATCTGATCTGTAGCATAGGCGATTCCAGCCTGGCTCATTGCCTGTGGGTTAGAGCCGTAACGGTCAACCAACGCCTTAAAACGCTGAGGTATGTAGGAGCCGGAGAGCTTTATTGCCCTGTCTATCTGATTTGCATTTGTAATAGGCATAATTCCCGCTATTACGGGAACTGTAATTCCGGCCTCTCGAATTTTGTACATAAAGTTGTAAAAAAGATTATTGTCAAAGAACATCTGTGTTGTAAGGAACTGACATCCTGCCTCCACCTTGAGCTTAAGGTTTAGGATATCCTCCTTTTGATTTGCACTCTCCGGGTGAATCTCGGGATAGCATGCACCACCTATACAGAAGCCTCCGTAATTACTTATATCCATAGCAAGCTCTGAGGCGTGCTTATAGTCAAATTTTATCTTGTCCCTGTTCTCGAGAGTAATATCTCCTCTTAATGCAAGTATATTCTCTATACCGGCATTTTTCAGAGCCTCAAGACGTAGGTGAATATCATCCTTACTTGAATTTATACAGGTAAGATGGGCAATGGTATCAACACCGCAATTATCCTTTATATTTTTGGCAACGGAAACGGTATATTCGCTTGTTCCACCACCTGCTCCGTATGTTACACTCATAAAAGAGGGTCTTAGCATAGCTATCTTCTCTGTTGCTTCCCTGACTGTATCAAAGGCATCACTTGTCTTAGGTGGAAACACCTCAAAGGATAGCGAAGGCTTACTTGATGTAATTATATCAATTATTTTCATTATTGTCCCTCCATTATAATAAACACCTATAATGTATTATTCTATCACTCGAAATAACAAATTTCAATAAAAATATAAAAATAATGTATTATAAATTCAAAATGTTGAAAAATAATCTTAGTGAGGTCATAAAACAGGCACACACAATACAAAAAATTCCATAGGTGAAAATCCTGAGCCTCCTGTGTAAACCGGCACGGATGTATGTCTAAAACGGCAAAAAACAAAATAGAACGGAGCAAAATTATGAATATTTTCCAGAACAAGAACCAGAATAATAACCAGAACAAGAATCAGAACAATAACCAGAATAACAATCAGAACAACAGCCAGAACAAAAATCAGAACAATAACCAGAACAAGAACCAGAATAACAATCAGAATAACAATCAGAATAACAATCAGAATAACAATCAGAATAACAATCAGAACAAAAATTCATACAGATAAAAAATACGGCGACCTGTTTATGAGCAGGTCGCCGTATTAATTTTATTGTTGATGCAGGTGAGAATTATTCAAATTCAACCACATTAGCCCAGGAGAGCAAAAGCTCCTTTTCCTCAGGCTTGCCCTTTACAGACTGGGAGGCGGCAACAATAGGAAGCCACTTTTGTACATAGGATTTCTTTGTTCCTGTCTTTTCACAGAAAAGATCCATATACTTCTCTGCCATTTCCTTCTCATTTGCAAGAGTAAAGATAAGATATGTTCTTGCTACATCTGCAGATGCGTTACCCTGTGTAACATGGGACCAGTCGATAATAAACATCTCTCCGTCTTCTCTTACAATAACATTAGAGGGGTTGAAGTCTCCGTGACATACCTTATTATGCTTGGGCATACCGGTAAGTCTGGTATGGAGCTCGTACTTTACAGTATCGTCAAGCACGGTCTGGTCAATCTTTGCGTGCATCTTATCCTTAAGCTTTATAAGTCCGGGGCATCTCTTCGTGTGAACAAGAATCTGTAGGTCTACAAATTTCTCAAGATATTCGTCAATTTTATCGGGATTCTCTCTCATAAGCACATCAAGAGGAGTGCCCTCAACATATTCAGAGACAATCATCCATCTTCCGTCCACATTACCAACCTCTAAAAGCTTGGGTATGTTGATATCTGTTTCCTCTACAAGTGCCTGATTCTTAGCCTGAGCCAAAACCTCAGCCTTGGGAAATTCTTTATTAAAAAGCTTAACCGTAGTATCGCCCTCACGGTAAACCGTTTTGGTGGTTCTCTCTGCTATCACATTTTCAAGTTTCATTATTAGCCTCCTTGCTTTCTCTGTTATTATTTTAACATAACAGGAGTGTATTTTACAATAGCTTTTGTATCTAAAAGTCTAACATTAAACCTTTTTGCTTGTGCCGTAGTATGCATTCAGGTACATTTCCTTAATTTCACTCATAAGAGGATATCTGGGGTTAGCACCTGTGCACTGATCGTCAAATGCCTGCTCCACCATTTCATCAAGGTTGTCAAGGAAGTATTTTTCATCGACACCGTAATCCTTGATAGTGGACTTGATGCCAACCTTTTCCTTAAGCTCATTTATAGCCTTGATAAGGTTTTCCACCTTCTTTTCATCTGTTTTACCACCAAGTCCGAGATAGTCGGCAACCTCCGCATAGCGAGCCAATGCGTGGGGGTGGTCATACTGTGAGAAGGTACCCATCTTTGTAGGAGCCTCATCAGAGTTGAACTTAATTACCTCATTGATCATAAGAGCATTTGCAACACCGTGGGGGAGGTGGTGGAATGCACCAAGCTTATGAGCCATTGAGTGACATACACCGAGGAATGCGTTAGCAAATGCCATACCTGCAATAGTTGCGGCGTTAGCCATCTTCTCACGGGCAACAACATCGGTCTGACCGTTATCGTATGCTCTGGGAAGATACTCAAAGATAACCTTCAGAGCTCTTAATGCCAATCCGTCTGTATAGTCTGTAGCCATAATGGATGCATATGCCTCAAGAGCGTGAGTTACAGCGTCAATACCGGATGCTGCAGTAAGTCCACGGGGTGCAGACATATGGAAGTCTGTGTCTATAATTGCCATATTGGGGAGGAGCTCATAGTCGGCAAGAGGATATTTTACACCACTCTTTTCGTCTGTGATAACTGCAAAGGGAGTAACCTCGGAGCCTGTACCTGCAGATGTGGGGATTGCGATAAAGTACGCCTTTTCTCCCATTTTGGGGAATGTATATACTCTCTTACGGATATCCATAAATCGCATAGCCATATCCATAAAATCAACCTCGGGATGCTCATACATCACCCACATGATCTTGGCAGCATCCATAGCAGAGCCACCACCAAGAGCGATAATTACATCAGGCTGGAATGCTCTCATCTGAGCAGCACCCTCCTTAGCACATGCAAGGGTGGGGTCCGGCTCTACATTGTGGAATGTAGCATACTGAATACCCATTTTAGAAAGCTCATCTGTGATAGGCTTAGCATATCCATTATTGAAAAGGAATGTATCTGTAACGATAAATGCCTTTTTCTTGCCCATAACATCCTTAAGCTCGGCAAGAGCAACGGGCAGGCAGCCCTTCTTTATATATACCTTTTCGGGAGCTCTGAACCAAAGCATATTTTCTCTCCTTATTGCTACTGTTTTGATATTGAGAAGGTGCTTAACACCTACATTGTCGGAAATGGAGTTGCCACCCCAGGAGCCACATCCAAGTGTAAGTGAAGGAGCAAGACGGAAGTTATAAACATCGCCCACTCCTCCGTGGGATGAGGGTGTATTTACAAGAATACGGCAGGTCTTCATCCTCAAGGTAAACTTTTCAAGCTTCTCTTTTTCTGTATACTCGTTAATATAAATGGAGGATGTATGTCCGAGGCCTCCGTCTTCTATGAGAGCATACGCCTTATCAAGTGCCTCATCAAAGCTATGTGCCTTATACATAGCAAGAACAGGAGAAAGCTTTTCATGTGCAAACTCCTCACTAAGATCCACGCTATCCACCTCACCGATAAGAATCTTTGTCTTTTCGGGAACAGTAACGCCTGAGAGCTGTGCAATTTTAAATGCACTCTGACCAACTATTTTAGCGTTCAAGGCTCCGTTTATGATAATAGTCTTACGAACCTTCTCTGTCTCCTCGGGTGTCAGGAAATAGCATCCACGACGGGTAAATTCTGCCTTCACCTCATTATATACCTTATCAAGAACTATAACAGACTGCTCAGATGCACAAATCATACCGTTATCAAAGGTTTTGGAGTGGATAATGGAGTTTACAGCAAGGAGAATATTTGCACTCTCGTCAATAATGGCAGGTGTGTTTCCTGCTCCTACGCCAAGTGCAGGCTTTCCACTGGAGTACGCCGCCTTAACCATACCGGGACCACCTGTTGCGAGAATAATATCACTTTCTCTCATAAGGAGATTGGTAAGCTCAAGGCTGGGAACATCAATCCATGCGATGATATCCTCGGGGGCTCCTGCCTTAACAGCAGCCTCAAGAACGATTCTGGACGCTGCAATAGTGGAGAGCTTTGCTCTGGGATGGGGGCTGATAATAATACCGTTTCTTGTTTTAAGAGCTATAAGCGTCTTGAATATAGCTGTTGATGTAGGGTTTGTTGTTGGAATTACAGCACCTACAACTCCCACAGGGGCAGCAATTTTCTGTATACCACCCGATACATCCTCTTCAATAACATCACAGGTCTTTTCATCCCTATATTTATTGTAGATGTATTCGGAGGCAAGATGATTTTTTATAACCTTATCCTCAACAATACCCATTCCTGTTTCGGCTACTGCCATTTTAGCAAGAGAAATTCTTTCTCTGTTTGCTGCAAGGGCCGCCGCTGCAAAAATCTTATCTACCTGCTCCTGTGTGTAGGTAGCAAATTTTGCCTGTGCTGCCTTAACTCTCTTGAGTGCAGCCTCAAAGGTTTCTACATTTTCTACGATCTGATATTCTTTCATTGTAATACCCTCTCTTCGATAGAATTTTATGCCTCTTTTCAGGCATCTTAAACTACGGGAATATTCTAACACAGTTTATGCGTTTTGTGAAATGCTTATATCGTATAGAGCTATGCTTTTAATTACATATCCAATAATGCTTATTTTAACACAAATACGCATAAAAATTTTAGTCAAAATATACAATTTATTTGTTTTTTAAGTATTTTTTCCCAATTCCTTGTAAAAAAGACAAAATCAAACAGCTTTTATGGTATTTAGTTAGATATATTTTTATATATGGTCAAAATACAAAAATAGAGCAAACAGATTGTTTCTATTGCTCTATTTTAACTATTATGTGTATATAAAACCCTTGTTTTTTATAAATTCCTTAATTTTTTCAAAGGATGAAATCCGTTCATTAAATTTGTATTCGGTAAGCTGAAATTCCACACTATCCTTACCTACATAGTCGCAAACATCACTCTTACCCACCCAGCATACACCAATCCTGATACATTCGGCAATGGAATTGCTTAAAGTAAATTCACAGTAATTTTTATTGTCTATATTAACGGTTATTTTCCGTTCTCCCATTACGATGCCCCATTTGGGTGACAGCTCGCAACCGGAAAGGAGAATCAATTGCATACTGATTTGTCTTGCCACCTCATCCATAAAGCTTTGATCAAATTTTCCAATAGATTTACGGTCAGTGTAATGAATTTCCGGAGAGGCATATTTTGATTTTCTGAAATATACAAGCTCCTTACCCTCTATAGCATCAATAAATTGCCTTGGAACAGAGCTGCATAGCTCAATATCTATCTCATTGGCTGAGAAAAATGGAATTCTTTTATGCACCGTCGACCTATCCCAGCTTATCCACTGTATATCCCATATGTTTTTTCTGTGGATGAGTGTAAGGGATAATATACTCTGTCATCATCCATAAATTGATAAATGCCAAAGATGTTACCCTCCTCAGGTTTAATAAAGTCACCGTACATTTGCACCTTTTTCACAGTAGGGTCAAGCGTTGCGATTTTTTCAACAATCCTGTTTATGCCATTGTAAAGCTGAGTAGATATCAGCCAATTAATAAGGGAATTGTGTATATCTATCTTCATATCCTCTCCAAATTATAATTCTGCGTTTACATTCCTTCCTTAGCCTTCAATACTAAAGCTATAAACCTTTTATCTATATCGGTTAGCCTATAGTTCTCTCTGTATATTAAAACATCCTTATATTTCTTTTTCATATAATCACATTGGCGTTCCACAAGGTTGTTGTTGGCAAGCATTTCGTCAGGCATTGGAGATACCCACATAAAGGTATTCGGCACCTGCTCAAGGAGCATATACTGGCTCGCCCTCTCAAATACATATATTCTCTTATCAACAAACTCGGACATCTCTGCCTTTTTAACATCAATAATAGGCAATGAGGGAACATATGGGTCTGCGTGTGCTATCTCAATATAATCGGACAAGTCCTCCGGGTTTATAACCTCCTTTTTGGCAAGAGGATTATTTATGGACATTGCAAGAACATAGGAAAACTCTGTAATAGTCTTTGAAACAAGATTTTTCTCCTTGAACATAGACTCAAAATACTTCTCAAAGGTTTCCTGATATCTGATTATCGCAAGGTTATATTCTCCACGCAAAATATTGTTTATAGCACGCATAGAATTGGTCTCTTTATAAAAAATCTCGGCGGGAGTGTCTGTTTTTATAGATTTCGCCAGCTCACCAAAGGCATATGCAATGTATCCCGCACGGGGCACACAGGCAGAAAACTGCTGTTTATTTGTCTTGCCCGTTTTATAAATATCCTCAAGCTCATCTATTTGGGAAAGTATCCTCTTTGCATACTGTAGAAACTCCTCACCGTGGGGAGTAACCGTAATACCCTTAGAGTTTCTTTCAAAAATTATGATGCCGAGGCTGTCCTCCAATTCCTTTATGGCACGGCTAAGATTTGGCTGACCCATATACAGGTTTTTGGCAGCCTTGCTGATGGACTTATTCTTCTCCACCTCTATGGCATATTTAAGATACTGGATATTCATACTGTACCTCCAAAGCTTTCTACCTATATATTTTATCATATATCATCCAAGTTGTCAATAAATCAAAAACAAGAGTAGTGAAAAACACTACTCCTGCCTTTTATGTAATTAAAATTACTCTGCTGATTCGGTAGATGCATCTACTGTGGGGGCTGTGCTCTGTGCTGCCTTACCACCTACAAAGCCTGCAAGAAGACTTGCAAGATCAATACCTGTAGACTGCTTCATACCCTCCATTATCTGGTCGGTGCTGTTCATAACATCACGAACGAGCTTTGTAGAGTTGCCGTCACCGTACATAACGATCTTATCTGTCTGTGCAAGAGGTGTAGCAGCATTCTTAACAACCTCGGGAAGAGCTGTAAGATACATTTCAAGAACGGATGCCTCACCCATTTTCTTCTGTGCCTCTGCCTTCTTCTCGATAGCCTCAGCCTCTGCCATACCCTTGGCTCTGATACCCTCGGCCTCCTGCTCCATAGCATAACGGAGTGCCTCAGCCTCTGCCTTTTTCGCTTCTGCTGCCTTTATAGCCTCATACTGACGGGCATCTGCCTCTCTTTGACGCTTGATAAGAGATGCCTCTGCTCTCTTTTCCTCCTGGTATTTAAGAGCATCTGCCTGCTTCTTGATTTCTGCATCAAGCTCTCTTTCCTTGATGGCGATTTCCTTTTCTGCAAGCTCTGCTTCCTTTTCACGGCGTGCAATGTCAGCATTTGTCTTTGCAATTTCTATAGTTTTACGCTGATTTTCCTGTTGGATTGAGTATGCAGCATCCGCTTCAGCACGCTTGGTATCTGCCTTAACCTTCATTTCGGCCTGCTGTACTGCAAGAGCAGCATCCTGCTCTGCTATCTTCTTTTCAGCCTCTACCTTAACGGCATTTGCCTCCTGCTGAGCATTTGATGTCGCAATAGCTATATCACGCTGTGCGTTTGCCTTTGCTATCTGTGCATTCTTTCTGATCTGCTCAACATTATCAATACCCATATTTTCAATGGTGCCTGCTCCGTCCTTGAAGTTCTGAATATTGAAGTTTACAACCTCGATACCCAGCTTTTCCATATCGGGAACTACATTTTCAGTAATCTTTTTAGCAACACCCTGTCTGTCCTGTACCATTTCCTTAAGTCCTACAGAGCCCACGATTTCACGCATGTTGCCCTCAAGAACCTGTGTTACAAGGTTAACCATCTCCTGGCGATTTTTACCAAGGAGAGCTTCTGCCGCACGCTTGAGAAGCTCGGGATCTGAAGAAACCTTGATATTTGCAACACCGTCAACAGTAACATTGATAAACTCATTTGTAGGAACTGCCTCAGATGTTTTTACATCGACCTGTAAAACTCCGAGTGAAAGCTTATCAAGACGGGTAAAGAACGGCATTCTCCAACCTGCTTTACCTATAAGAATTCGTCTTTTTCCAAGACCTGAGATGATAAATGCTGTATCCGGTGGAGCCTTAAGATAGCCCAAAACAAATAACAGCACAGCAAGAGCCACCACTATAATTATGGGGATAACAAAACCTGGCATAGAAAAACCTCCTGAATTACGATATATTTTCACCGAAAAAATCTGTAGAATTTATACGATGAGAAATGACAGAGATGAACATATATACGCCTCGCCATCATATCTCTACTAAACTCTAAAGACTAAAAAAGACCCTTAGCGTATTAAAACACACTAAAAGTCTCGTTAAAATCCTTTCAAATTCAGTACGGACCGAGCACCTGCAGATGCTGTCTTGACGATGCGTACACATTGCCATGGCAATGAACTACTCCCTTTTCGGTATTATTATTTTAGCACATTTTGTGTCTGATGTCAATGTTTTTAGATCATATTTTACATAAATCTCCATTTTTGTATAACTGCACAATTATGAAATTCAAATTTGTACATTTTCAACAAAATATAAATTAAGCATATTTCAAATAAAAAAGAGCCCACAAATGTAGGCTCTGAATTATTTATTTGAGGAATCCGCTGACAATCTGCTCCTCTGCCTCCTGCTCTGTCAATCCGAGGGTCATAAGCTTTATAAGCTGTTCTCCTGCTATTTTACCTATTGCCGCCTCGTGAATCAATGATGCATCTATATGATTGGCAGTGATTTCGGGAATGGCAGATACTGTGGCATCATCCATAATAATCGCATCGCACTCAGTATGTCCCGAGCACTTGTTATTACCGTTGATACGGGATAAAAATACCTGTCTGGACTTGTCCTTTGCAACTGAACGGGATATTACATTAGCTCCGGAATTCTCTCCGTCAAGGTCAACAGTAAACTCAGTTTCAGCAAGCTGGGTGCCGTGGGTCATAAGCTTTTCCTTAATCACTACCCTTGCATCATTACCCAATTTGGCTGTAGTTACACGCTTTGTGGAGTCGATACCCTTGATCTGTGTAGTCTCCATCTCCATATATCCACCGTCATCAACCTCGATTACGGTAGTGGGATTCATAATATTTTCACCGTTACCGTCTCCTGCTCCATAATGCTTTTCCACATATTTTAGCTTCGCATTTTTTCCTACATGGAAGGTATGGATGCCGTCGTGCTCCGATGTCTTATCTCCACTGTTATGGATGCCGCAGCCTGCAACTATTACAACATCACTGTCTTCTCCAATATAGAAATCATTATATACAAGGTCAGTAAGACCACTCTGACTGATAATAACGGGAATATGGACACTCTCATTCCTTGTACCTGGCTTGATTATAATATCAATACCGGGCTTATCTGCCTTGGTTACTATATCTATATTAGCTGTTGTGTTTCTGCCACCCAATGCTCCGTTAGCACGGATATTATATGCTCCCTCCGGCGTACCGTGAAGGTCAGCTATCTTTTCAAGAAGGTCTTTTTCTATTTTTTCCATAATATACCCCCTTAATTAAACGCCTTACAGGAGGATTCTGCCCCGCCTCTTCCAAGAAGCTCAGGTAAAATATCCGCCTTAGGACCGTATTGCTTAACACTTCCGTTTGCCACAACTACTATCTTGTCGGCAATATTAAGTATTCTCTCCTGATGTGAAATGATGATAATGGAGCCGTTTATCTTATCGTACATTTTTTCAAAAACTCTGATAAGGTTATTAAAGCTCCAAAGGTCGATACCTGCCTCTGGCTCATCAAATAAGGAAAGCTTAGTGCCTCTTGCCATAATCATAGCAATCTCAATTCTTTTAAGCTCTCCACCGGACAATGAGGCATTTACCTCTCTGTTAATGTAATCACGGGCACACAGACCTACCTCGGAAAGATAGGTGCAAGCATCGGAAACCGTAATATTTTTACCTGCTGCCAAAGTAATAAGGTCCTTAACGGTAAGTCCCTTAAACCTTACAGGCTGCTGGAATGCAAAGCTGATACCCTTTTTTGCCCTTTCTGTAATAGATAAATTTGTAATATCCTCACCGTCAAGAAGAATCTTACCCGATGTAGGCTGGTAGATACCGGCAATAATCTTTGCAAGAGTGGATTTTCCACCACCGTTAGGTCCTGTAATGGCAACGAAGCGATCATCCAATTTAAGGCTGACATTCTTTAATATTTCTTTCTTTTCATTCTCTGCGTCTACCTCAAAGGAAACATTTATAAGCTCAAGCACAAAATCACTCCTTTACACTTTAATAAATTTATTATGTTATAATAAGTGTCAAATTAACTTATCAAAGTATTTTAACATATATTTTTCCGTATGTGAAGAGTTTTTTCTAATTATTATGACATTTTTTTATTCTTTTACGCTATAGGGTAATATCAAAATATATATAGGAAAGAAAAAATCTCCATCGATGTGATGGAGATATTTTTCTTTGAAAGTTATCTTATTTTGCGTAAACGCTTACTCTCTTCTTGTCCTTTGTTGCGTGCTCAAACTTTACAACACCGTCAACCAATGCGAAGAGTGTATCGTCAGATCCGATACCTACATTTGTACCGGGATGAATCTTTGTTCCTCTCTGTCTTACGATGATGTTACCTGCAAGAACAGATGCACCGTCAGCCTTCTTAACACCAAGTCTCTTGGATTCGCTGTCACGGCCGTTCTTTGTGGAACCAACACCCTTTTTATGAGCGAAGAACTGTAAACCAAGTCTTAACATTATATGTTCCTCCGTCTTATTTTTTACGTTTTTTGTCGCCGTCATATTCCTTTTCGATTACATCTACATCAAGATAGTCGTAATAATCCTCGACTAAATCGATAAGCTGATAGTAATACGCCATAATGAGACCCGAGATAGCGTATCTCTTTTTCTCATCCTGCTCGTACTCCGGCAACGCACTGCACGAGCTAACGCGTACATTTGTGGTTTCTTCGTCAATCTCATAATCAATATTGGATGCATACGCAACCTCAACTGCGTTTATAACAAGCATAGTCATTGCAGAAATTGACGCACAAACGATATCATTACCGTCTTCTGCAAAGCCTGCATGTCCCTGCTCTTCAAAGCCCCAATAATAATCACCTGATTTGAAAAATACGACCTTTGTCATAATTCTCTCCGAATTAGCCCTCGATCTTCTCGATCTGTACCTTTGTATAAGGCTGTCTGTGACCGATCTTCTTCTTCTCGTTCTTCTTAGCCTTATATTTCATAACGTAAATTTTCTTTGCCTTACCGTTACGAACAACTCTTGCTGTTACGGAAGCACCGGAAACATAGGGAGCACCTGCTACGAAGCCATCGTTGTTAGATACTGCAAGTACCTTATCAAACTTAACCTCCTCGCCTTCTGCTACACCAAGCTTTTCAACGAAGATAATGTCGCCCTCGTCTACTTTGTACTGCTTTCCGCCTGTTAAAATGATTGCAAACACGAAAAGCACCTCTCTTTCAATATATACTCGCTAAGCCGGGTAGCATACGCTTTTCAGACCTCGGCATTATGCGGCGTAACGATTTTAGCACAAAAGCCTTGCTTTGTCAATAGGTTTTATAAAAAAGTCGAAAATATTTTTTATATAATATAGTTTAATCTCTTCTTCTGGTGCTTGAAGCCACAATAAGAAGGAATCTAAAAAGCTGAGCAAAGGAAACAGCAAGGGCAGCAACATAAGTCATCGCCGCTGCGTTAAGCACTCTTTTGGAGTCCTTTAACTCATTTTTGTCAAGTATTGCTTCTCCCTCGAGAGCCTTTAATGCCCTTTTACTTGCATTAAATTCTGTCGGAAGTGTGAGAAGCTGGAAAAGTGTAACAAGTCCAAAGCACGCAACCCCGATATAAGCTATATAGGCAAACGCTGCCGAAAGTGTTGATAAAAGTATACCTATGAGTATAAGGGGAATTGCCAGCCTTGCCCCTATATTAGTAACGGGAACAATTGCATTTCTCAGCTTGAGAGGTACATAATTTTTAGCGTGCTGCACTGCATGTCCTGCCTCGTGTGCAGCAACGCCGACAGCAGCTGCCGAATTATTACCGTAGGTAGCTGTCGACAGACGAATCACCCTTGCACGGGGGTCATAATGGTCATTAAGATTGCCCTCTATATGCTCTACCCTGACATCATAAATTCCGTTTGCAAAAAGTATTCTTCTTGCCGCATCTGCTCCTGTGAGCCCTCTCCGTGTGGGAATTGCACCGTATTTTCTAAAGGTTGTACTTACCCTTGCACTGGTAAAGGTGGCAAAAAGCACTGCCGGCAGCACAAGAATTATATATAGCCAATCTATATAGAAAAACATAACATCACTCCTTTTGTTTTATTTTATCATTATTATGTGTAGTTTTCAAGTTTGCAGAATGTTTTTATTATGAAAATATTGAAAAGATGAAAGATATATGCTATAATCATACAACTTCACAAAACAAAGAGGTATTTTATGGGAATTGCAGAATTAATCATTCTTGCCTTTGGACTTGCTATGGACGCCTTTGCTGTTTCTATATGTAAGGGACTTGCTATGCATAAGGTAAGTGTTAAGGAAGGTGCTGTCGTCGGCTTATGGTTCGGTGGATTTCAGGCACTTATGCCACTTATTGGCTTTTTTCTCGGTGCCTCATTTGAATCCTATATCACAAAAATTGACCATTGGATAGCATTTATTCTGCTTGCACTTATAGGAGGCATAATGATAAAGGAAGCGTTCTCTAAGGACGAGGACGAGACAGACGGCTCTCTTGCTGTTAAAACTATGCTTGTTATGGCAATAGCTACAAGTATAGATGCTCTTGCAATCGGTATATCCTTTGGTATCCTGCCTGAGGTAAATATCTGGCTTGCAATATCCTTAATCGGCATCATTACCCTTGTTATGTGTATGATTGGCGTAAAGATAGGTAATGTATTCGGTGCAAAATACAAATCCAAAGCAGAGCTCACAGGTGGAATTATTCTTGTGCTTTTAGGCTTGAAGATTCTTCTTGAGCATCTTGGTGTTATAAATTTCTGATAGCTTACAGAACGGAAAACGGACTGACTTAATGTGTCAGTCCGTTCTTTTTGTTATGCTATTTTTGATTTAATATGGTTATAGACCGTGCTTGTATGTGCTCTGTCGCTGCTGTTGAATACATAGTATTCCCCACTCTTGAGCTTTATGACAATGCAGGAATCAACATCCTTATTGGCAGCACATTTATACTCTCCCAGCATTTCGTTTCTATATGTACCTCTGTGGGCACCTATAAATCCGACAGACGATATTCTTTCACCGTAGTCAAAATCCGTATATATATTTACGCTTTCAATATCGGAAAATAATATTTCCTCACTGTACCAGAAGCTTGTTACCTTTACCTTAGTATCGGAAATGTCTGCTCCCACTCCCATATTCAGTATGAAAAGCACAGCAATAATTCCGACAAGGGCAAACACCACAATAGCAGTTACTTTTTTTGTTCTGTTTTTCATATCAGATAAGCTCTAAATCAAATCCGAATTTAATATTCTTTTCGGAAAGTCTGAACTCCGGCATAATGTCGGGTCCACAGGATGCAGAGCCTATACCGGATACCTTGTAATCAACTCTTACATGGGTAGCGTAGGACTCACCTATTTCGTCTGTGTGCTTTGCCCTCCAGAGCTGGTCTATGGAGTATTCAGATACATTGAGCTCAAATTTATCCCTTCCGGAAAGCTTAATTCTATTATCAACCGTTGCAAAGCGAACATCCTTATGGTTTCCGTGCTCCTGGGGCTTTACATAATGAACATACTCATCCTTAGCAGTGCTTGTAAAGTAATCGGCACGGGTATGATGGCACATATCGGAATAGTTCTCATACGGACCCATTCCGTAATAGGAGAAGGATGCATTCTTCTTATTGAGTGCGATCTCAAAGCCAAGGCGTGGAAGCCATACTGTATCCTCACGGACTGTACCGATAAGGTCAAATGCCACTCTGCCGTTTGCAAAGAAGCTGAGCTTCAGCTTATAGTTAAAGAAGGGAGAACGGGATACTCCACATACAGAGCATTCTGCAGTTACGGTATTATCCTTAACCTTGACATTCTTTACATTTGTAAATGTGCAATCAAGATTTTCGCCCTGCCAGATATTCATATTAGCCCAACGGTCTATCATTCTGCCATCGTTGTCGGTAAGAGCCCTGAAGGCACCAAGACCAACAGGTCCGTAGAGTAATTCCTCACCGTTTACCTTAATACTGTCGAGGTTACCGTACTGCTTATTATACCTGTACTCAAAGCCGTTTCCGTTTACATATATATAAGCTCCGTCCTCTGTAAGGGTTGCAGGTGTAACATCCTTCTCCTCCTTGATAAGCTTAACTGCTATCACCTGGGAGAGGGTACCAAGCTCATCTCCGTCGGGAGATGTAAGGGTTACATCTATGGACGCACCGTCACGGCACACATCGGGATTAGCATCTGTAAGAACTGTAATGCTCCTCTTGGGCTTGATGTCGAGGTCAAGAGTCTTTTCCTCAACTGTAATGCCGTCTACTCTTATTTTATAGTCAACCTTATAGCCCTCAAAGGAGGTAAAGTCAAAGAGGTTTGTTATCTTAAGCCTTCCGTTTTTGAAGCTGAAACGGAAGGGAGCATATGCTGCCCTTGCCTCGAGAGAGCCTGCCTTAAATTCTCTGTTGGAGAACACAAGACCGTCACAGCAGAAGTTATTGTCATTTGTCAGCTCACCCTCAAAATCTCCACCGTACTTCTGTACGCCGTCAACCACTACTGTATGGTCACACCATTCCCAGATACAGCCACCGCAATACTGAGGATACTTATATACAAGGTCCATATACTGCCATACATCTCCGGGACCGTTACCCATAGCGTGAGAATACTCGCAGAGGTAGAAGGGCTTTTTAATTTCCTTCTCCTTCAGCATTCTTTCGAGACGGAGAAGATCGGGATACATGCAGGAGTATACATCGGGGTCATCGTAATTTCTTACCCAGTTTGCACATTCGGCATGTACAAGACGGCTCTTATCGTTTTCATGGAGATAATCTATCATAGCCTTACCGTTTGGACCGTAGCCACACTCGTTACCGATGGACCACATAATAATGCTTGAGTGGTTCTTATCTCTCTGATATGCTCTCTCCATACGGTTTATATGCTCGTTTTTCCACTCGGGCTTTGTCATTGGCCACGCACCACTCTTCACATCGTAATCGTAGGGTACATTGGGAAGACGGCGAAGGAAACCGTGGGTCTCATTATCTGTCTCAAGAACTACATAAAGTCCTAACTCATCACAGTATTCAAGAAATACGGGAGAGGGAGGATAGTGGGATGTTCTTACACAGTTGATATTAAGCTCCTTCATGAGAACAAGGTCCTTATATATCTCTTCGTTTGTCATGCACCATCCTCTTGTGGGTGTGGAGTCATGATGATTGACACCCTTAATAGTGATGGGAGTTCCGTTTACAAGTATTTCAAGCTTATCCGATACGCTGATTGTACGCAAGCCCACTCTTTGTGTAATAACCTCACCTGCACATTCAATCTTAACGGTATAAAGATAAGGAGCTTCTGCTGTCCAGAGCTTAGGATTATCTACCGTTAAGATAACCTCCTTACCCTTTGCCTTAGCAATAGCGATATCACCGTCATAAAGAGTAACTGTTGCATTTTTATCAGTCTTGACAATTACCTTCTCGTTATCCTTGGTAGTAATATCAATATCCTTGATATGACCCTTTGGACGGGAAAGAAGATATACATCACGGAAGAGTCCGTTGAATCGGAAGCAGTCCTAGTCCTCAAGATAGCTGCCTGCACACCACTTATAAACCTTGACACGGACGGTGTTTTCACCCTCCTTTACAAATTTTGTAATATTGAATTCACTCTGAAGATGTGTACCCTGAGTAAAACCGACATATTTACCGTTTATGTAAAGAGCTCCACAGGTTGCAATGCCCTCAAATACGATATATGTGTCCTTGGATGTATCACTAACATTAAATGTTCTCTCATACATACCCATAGGGTTTATGTTGGGAACATAGGGATCGTCACATCCAAAGGGATAATTGATGTTTGTGTAGTTGGGGTTCTCATAGCCGAGTATCTGCCAGCATGAGGGCACCTCTATTTTATCCCACTTTTCAGGCTCTGTGGCAATATCGGAATTCGGGAAATATGCAAAGCTCCATTCACCGTTCAAAAGTGTATATTCAGCCTTACCCTCGGGAATATAATACGCCCTTTGCTTTTCTCTGTTTTCATAAGTTTTCTGCGGATTTTCGTAAAATCTCATAGTATACCTCGCAAGTTGAAAATTGTATGTATTAATTTTATCATAATGAGTATTTTTTGTCAATAAATATTTACTTTTTGGCTCTTGTATGATAGAATAAAATAAATATCCCATAGGAAGGAGTCATACATGGAAAAGGTTGTATTTATTACGGGAGGTAGCCGTGGCATAGGTGCCGAATGTGTAAGATTATTTTCAAAAAACGGATACAGGGTAGCTTTTTCTTACCTCAGCTCCGAAAAAGAGGCTTTATCCCTGGCTAAGGAGTGTGGTGCCCTCCCAATCAAGTCGGATGTATCCGACAGCAGCAGTATCACAGATGCTATCCATAGGGCAACTACCGAGCTTGGTGGAATAGATGTTCTTATTAATAATGCAGGTATAAGCCAAATTGCACTGTTTACAGATATTACAGACGAAATGTGGAAAGCTATGATCGATACCAACCTTTCGGGTGCATTTTACGCTACCCGAGCTGTGCTTCCGCAAATGATATCCCAAAAAAGCGGTGTTATCTTAAATGTTTCCTCCATGTGGGGTCAGGTTGGTGCCTCCTGTGAGGTGCACTATTCTGTTGCCAAGGCAGGGCTTATCGGTATGACGAAGGCTCTTGCCAAGGAGGTAGGACCCTCGGGTATCAGGGTTAACTGCGTATCTCCCGGAGTTATTGCCACGGATATGAACTCACACCTATCAGAGGATGATATAAACGCCTTAAAAAACGACACTCCCCTCGAGAAAATCGGAAATCCATTGGATATTGCAGAGATACTTCTCTATCTTGCGAGTGATAAGTCATCCTTTATTACCGGTCAGAATATAGGCGTAAACGGTGGACTGATTATATGATAAAAAATCGGCAGAGCTTACTCTCTCTGCCGATTATTTTTATTTTGAGAGCTTCTTTTCAACAGTCTTGAATGCGTCGGAAAGGAGCTTTTCATCCATTTCCTCAATTCTACCGCTGTCGCAAAGTGAAGCAAGCTTGCCATCCATAGGAAGTCTGCCGAGAATATCAAAGCCGTATCTCTGTGCAATATCCTCAATTTTACCGTTACCGAAAATACGGATTTCCTTACCGCAATCGGGACAAACAACATAGCTCATATTCTCCACAAGACCAAGAACAGGGATATTCATCATATTAGCCATCTTTACAGCCTTTTCCACTATCATGGAAACAAGGTCCTGGGGTGTTGTAACGATTACTATACCGTCAATGGGTAGAGACTGGAACACAGTAAGAGGAACATCTCCTGTTCCGGGAGGCATATCAACATACATAAAGTCCACATTCTCCCAGACTGCATCTGTCCAGAACTGCTTAACCATACCTGCAATAACCGGTCCACGCCATACAACTGGTCTTGTTTCATCCTCTAACATGAGATTTATGGAAATAACATCTATTCCCTTCTTGGATTTTACGGGAATCATATGCTCTCCGTCAGACATAACAGACTCTGTAAGACCAAAGGCACGGGGGATTGAGGGTCCTGTAATATCTGCGTCGAGGATAGCTGTCTTATATCCGTTACGCATAGACTGAACTGCAAGCATAGAGGTTACAATTGATTTACCAACTCCGCCCTTTCCACTTACAATACCGATAACATGCTTAACAGAGCTTGCATCATTTAATTTTTCCTTGGGTATTGCTCTCTGCCCGCAGTCCTTGGAGGAGCAGGTGGAGCAATCATGAGTACATTCTGCCATTACTAACACTTCCTTTTATATAAATCTGTTTTTCTTTCGGTATATTATTTACACCATACGATAATGTTTTTCAAGGGAAATTAAAAAATACTTTCTAATTTTACCCTCTTGATTTCAAATCTGCCTGTAACAGGATCCGGAGTATCATAATCAACATATATAAGCTCCTTAGAGGATTTAAGAACTGTGGCAGCTCTTTTTATCTTATCCCTTCGCTTAGTATTTTCATTTTTCTCAAGCTGATTAAGTGTTTTCTTGATTACCCTTGAATGTATCTTTAAGAATTCGGGCAAAGCACCCATTCTGTTTGTAGACAGTCGGTCCATAGCAAGACAGTCCCGAAGATAATCCTTATTCACCTGTTTTTCCTTTGAGAAAAATTCATACATACACAGGGTAAAGTCATCCAGAGTACCTGAGTTCTTCTTAGTATCAAGATACAGTGCAAATCTTTTGTACATATCAAAAGGACTTTCATACAATCCGTGTAAATATTTTACCGTATGTGGAAACCTTTGTGAATTATATACTTTTTCAAATACATCCTCTATCCTGTGAAGTAAAAGAAGCTCATCTCTTGAAATATATGAGGTCGAACGCACTTCATACGGTGGTTTTTCATCAAATTCAAACACTCCTACGGGATTTTTTCTCAATTCCGAGCCGTGAAGAAGCTTAAGGAATCCCAGCTGAAGCATATGTGGCTCCAGCCGAACTGCTCTGTTGAAGCTGCTTTCAAAGCTCTTAATATCCTCATAAGGTAGCCCTGCTATCAGATCAATATGAGTATGGATGTTACCAAGACCTACTATTTTCCGTATATTTTCGCAAAGCAAGCTGATATTTGTTCTACGGTTTATGGCATCCAAGGTATGCTCATTAAAGCTTTGGAGACCTATTTCCACCTGTATAGCTCCTGCCCTTGCCCCGGATAGAACCTCTATTGTCTCCTCATCTATAATTTCACCCTCCAGCTCGAAATGAAAGCACACCCCTTCTGGAATTTTACTACCGTAATTATCAATTATGAAGTTAAAAATCTCCCGTGCCCTTTTTTGTCAGCATTAAAGGTTCTGTCAACGAACTTTACCGTTTTCGTACCACTTCTTGCAAGCTTCAGTATATTTTCTTTTGCTTTTTCAGTATTAAAAAACCGTACACCACCACACCTGCCGGAAAGACAAAATGCACAGGAATAAGGACAACCACGGCTTGTTTCTATATATGCTATTCTCCCCTTCAACGCTTCAAAATACTCCTTTGAATACGGTGACGGAGGCTCATTTTCAGCCACATATGGAGGCTTTTCTATAATTTTACCATTTAACCTGTATGATACCCCGGGTATATTTTCAATTTTTTCTCCGTTACATATTCTGCCAAAGGGCTCTTCGCCCTCACCTGATATCACATAGTCCACACATGGATACATTTTAAGTATCTCTGAGGCGTTGTAGCTCACCTCAGGTCCACCTAATACTATTGTGACCTTACTGCATTCTCTTATTTTCTTGCACAGGGATATGATTTTTTCCTTGTTCCATATGTAAACACAAAAGGAAATAATGTCATAGCCCTCTGACATAATGTTGTTAAATATTATGTCCGTATCCTCGTTTATCGTACTTTCGTACACGGTACACTCAGCTTTGGAATACATTTCAACTCCAGACTTAAGACACCACGGTGCCAAAGAGGAATGCACATATTTTGTATTCATCGTACATATCAGTACCTTCATCATACCACCTCTTTCAATTATTTTAGCAAAGTGAGATTTCTTTGTCAATACTATGATTGACTGCAATTGATGCTTTTTAATTTTGTTTACCGACTAGACTTGACAAAAATAATATTATATGATACAATACCATATGTAAAGTTAGACCCCGAGGAGATGATATTTTGTTTGAAATAGCAGACATCCACTGCCACATGCTTGGTGGTGTTGATGACGGTGCCAAAAACACCGATGAAATGAAGACAATGCTTGATATTGCTTATAATGACGGCATACGACATATATGCTTCACTCCACATTTCAAAATCTATCATTTCAAGGATTCCGATAGCATCAAGGCGTATAACAAGCTTGCTGACGACCAATTTGAAGTAGCTAAGGAGTATGTAAGTGAAAAATACCCCGACCTTCATCTGTATATTGGCAACGAGATTATGTATCACGCCGGTGTAATCGATTCGTCCGACACTAACCTTTGCAGACGAATCAATAACGGTTCCTATCTCTTAGTGGAATTTCAGCCCGAGATTACCATTTTCGAGATGCGAAACGCTGTATCGAAAATTCTTCGCAAGGGGTTTATACCCGTTATTGCCCATGTTGAAAGGTATACCGAGCTTGTTAAAAAGCCGAATTTTGCCTGGGAGCTCAAGGAATACGGTGCTCTTCTTCAGGTAAATGCTTCAACCGTTACAAAGGCTAAATTTGGAAAAACTAAGGCTTTTTTGAACTTCCTGTTCAAAAAATCATATGTTGATGTGATAGCATCAGATGCACACTCCTCCGATGTGTACAAGCCTATCATATCAAAGGCCGCAGAGAAAATATTAAAAAAATACGGAGAGGCTACAGCCAGAAGAGTATGCTATACCAATCCGATTGCAATCATCAACAATGTAAAACTATTTTAATTTTCAAAGGAGCCAAAAATGGATTCGAACAACACACAAAAGAGAGAAACCGAAATCAATTTAAGGGATGCCTTTAACTACATTCTCTTTAAGGGATGGATAGTTATCCTTGTAACCATTTTCGCAGTTATTATTTCGTTTATTTACACCAATTTGCTTTTGACTGAGCTGTATATTTCAGAGGCTAAGATTTTCATAACAAATGAAAGCAACAGCGATGCTCCCAACTCCAGCTCTGATATAGACTGGACACTTAGTAAGCAGTACTCTCTTTCCGCAGAAGAGTTTATTACAGAGGACTACTGTCAGATCATAGCGAACAAGCTTAACAACAAAAATCTCGAGCCCGATGAAGAGCCCTATGACTGCTCTAAATTTATACAGGGTAAGAGCTTTAAGCAGTATTTCTTCGAGGTAACCGGAAATTCTGAAATAACACCTGAATATATTCTTGATTGCATTTCAATTTCCACTAACTCCAATACATGTACTATGAGTGTTTCCACATCTACAACGGACCCCGCACTTTCCGCAATTATTACAAACGCCATTGCCGATTCCTTTGAGGACCATCTCGTAAAGATTCTTGAAACAGATGAGGTAAAGGCTAAAGTATATAACTCCGGAAAAGTGGCAAGCGAGCCATATAACATTGCTACAACAAGAAATGTTATTATCGGTGCTTTAATCGGAGTAATTCTTTCCTGCGGTATTCTCTTCCTTGTTTTCATTTTTGACGATAAGATAAAGAGCCCCGAGGATGTAGAAAAATATCTTGGACTCAGTGTTCTCGGAGCTATTCCCGAGCTTGAGAAGGAAATATAAAGAAAGGAGATTTGCAAAATGAAAAAGATTAATATTCTCGAAAGAAATAAATTCACATATTCCATAAGAGAAGCATTCAAAACTCTTCGTACCAATCTTCTTTTCAGTGGTAGCGATGTTAAAACAATTCTCCTTACAAGCTGTCTCAGCAATGAGGGTAAGAGTACAGTTTCTCTCGAGCTTGCAAAATCTCTTGCGGCAGCCTCCAAAAAGGTTCTCTTAATAGACGCCGACCTTCGTAAATCCGTTTTTGTTACAAGATATACTGACACTACAGAATCCATACTCGGTCTTAGTGAGCTTCTTTCTGCTCAGGCAAAGCTTGAGGATGTATTGTACGAGACAAATGTCGACAATCTCCATGTGATTTTTGCAGGAGCCGTTCCTCCTAACCCGGTAGAGCTTCTCGGTTCCCGTCAGTTTGATGAATTTCTCCATGACATTCGTGATTCATATGACTATGTTCTTATTGATGTTTCTCCTCTCGGACTTGTAATTGATGCCTCTGTTGTTTCCTCCTTCTGCGACGGTGCAGTTCTTATTATTGCAGCAAACGAGATAAGCTATAAGTTTGCCGCTGATGTAAAGGGACAGCTTGAGAAGGGTAACTGTAAGGTTCTCGGTGCAGTCCTTAACCGTGTTCCCGTAAAATCCTCCGGAAGATACGGAAGATATTACGGTCAGAAATACGGCAGATACGGTACCTACGGAAATATGAACTTTGTAGAAAGCAACGATATTCATAATTCATAAAATAAAAAAGCAGGGAATTAAATACTTTTATTCCCTGCTTTTGTATATAGGAGTATACAATGCCAACCAATGTAAAACAAAAATTTATTGATTTTTTTGAAGGATATTGGTTTCCTGTATATATTGCATTCAATGTAATTACAGGTCATATTTTCAATATGATTAATTACGGTGTGGTAATGATTACATTAGCCACATGTATTGCATTTATACTGTGTAAGGATCTGAAATTCTTTCTATCCCCTCTCCTGTGCTTTTACTTTATTTTCTCCAAAAAAAGCCTGGCAGACGAGACTCTTTACTCCATCCCATCAATAATTTTCTTTTCTCTGTGTATCACGGCTCTTGTTCTATGTATAGTAGCACATTTTGTGATAAACAAAAAGGATATCAAGCTTAAAAGATTTACTTCATCCTCGCTTTTCTTTGGGTTTATAGCGATCGTAGCTGTTTTTCTTCTCAACGGCTTCTTTGCATTTGCAGACTATAAAAAAGAAAATATTATTTTCGGTATTCTTATCGCCATATCCTTTGTTTTGCCGTTCTTTATTTTCTCCATTAATTTGCGAATCGATAAAAAAACGGTTAACTATCTTATTTATGTTTTCCTAATTACTTCTATTATTATAATAGTAGAATTTATACACATGTATCTAACGGACTTATATGTTCACTCCAATGGACATATTTTCAAGGATTCTATTGATCTTGGGTGGGGAGTCAGCAATAATATTGGTGCAATTCTTGCTATGCTTATGCCATTTCATTTCTACTGTGCTGTAAAAGCAAGATATTCTATTCCCTTCTTCGTCTCGGGTGTTATGTGCTATGCTATTATAATACTTACTATGAGCAGAACATCAATAATTATAGCCACATTGATTCTTGCCCTTTGTCTTGGATTTGTATGTATCTATAAGCATAAAAACATTATGATAAACCGTTTCTCCGTTATTGCCTTTTTAATTCTCGTCACTGTCATTCTTATGGTTTTTGAGGATAAGCTATCTAACGCATTTTATCAGATTATGGATTCTCATAATTTGTTTGACGGCAGTGGTAGAAGCTCCTATTACAGCGACGGAATAAATAAATTCCTTTCCAACCCCTTCTTAGGAGCCGGATTCGGTAATTCTCACGGTGTAAACGACAGATTCGTAATCTCTGCCCCGGAATACTATCACAATACAATAATCCAAATGCTTGGCTCCTGTGGTATAGTAGGTCTTTTCGCATACTGCTTCCACAGATTCCAAACTGTAATGCTGTTTATAAAGAACAGATCCTCTGTTTCCTTCTTTATGGGAATGAGCATTCTTTCTCTGCTCCTTACAAGCCTGTTGGATATCCATTTATTCAATATTTTCCCTGCTATATTCTACTCGGTAATTCTGTGTATATTTGAACGGGATACAAAATTCAAGCAGCAGCAAAAGCTTAAAAAATTAGAGCATTTGAATAACCATTAATAAAAAAATCGTATCACCCCTACACGGGATGATACGATTTTTTATCTAACGAGTCTTTGTGTAAATGCGTCAGTCAAGGTAATACCATTAGTATATACGCCCTTAAAGGCAGTTGTTGTTCCTATTTGAGCATTATACTCTCCCTCCACAAGCTTATCCGATATAACCGATACGGCAATCTTTTCTGTATATCCCTTAGGAAGCTTGAAGGTTATATCTATATTTCCTCCGCTAACACGGACAAAGCTTGTATGCTTAGCAAGCTCAGGCTTGGACACGGATGACTTAACACAGCTTACTGTAGTCGATGTTGGAACGCAGGGATTAGTGCTTGAAGCAATAATTATAACCGTTCCTCCCGTCACCTTAAAGGATCCGTCTGTACCCACATCAATCTTGTCAAGGAGAAACAGCTCACCACCGGTAACAGTAACTGACGGACTGTCAATACCGTCGCTAAAGGATGCTACGGCAGTTTTACCAGCGGAAACAACTGTGTTAAGTGCCTTTATACCCTTGTAGCTCTTATGTATATTGATGGTTCCACCACCTATCGATGCATTATTCAAGGCATGTATACCGTCCTCATCGGTAACAATATCAATTACTCCACCGTTTATTGATACATTGTTGCCGTGTATTCCGTCCTCCATAGAGGATATAACAATTTTTCCATTATTTACAGTAATGTTTTCGAGAGCCTTTATTCCCTTACAGCTTATAAGAATGTCATAAAAGGTTTCATTCGGATAATTCAAGGGGTTAATTTTTATATATCTGCCATCGGAAAGGAGTATGTAATCTCCCGTGGAGGACTGTGTGTACTCTCCCTTGGTTGTTACATAGATAAGTCCCGAGGAATTGACTGTAACATTTCTTCCTACAATTGCATCACTAACAGAATTTATCTTAATATCAGTATCACCAAATATGGTAATATCATTATCACTGTCAAGACCGTCAGTATCAGATGTAAGAACAAGCAGAGTCTTTTTTCCTTCCTTACCTACGGTAATGGAGTCATTTGATTTTATGGCATTTCTTTTGGAGCTCACCCTGATACCTGCATTCTGTATGGTAAGTGTTCCGTTTACATCAATGCCATTTTCAGTGCTGACAATATTAAAAATTCCACCGTTTATTACCATATTACCAACAACATTAGCGGGATTGGTTTCAGAAGGAGAATCACCGCTTTTGAGTCCAAATCGACCGGATGTAACATTAAATTCACCACCGTCAATGGAAAGCCCCTCCTTACCGTATATGCCGTGATTACCTACATTGATATCATATACTCCACTTTTTACCGTTGCCTGCTTAGTACAGTGAATACCGTTTATTGCAGTATCTGTGGTAGAAATACTTAATTTGCCCGAGCCTTCAAGGGTAAGACTTCCTTTTTTAACGGTTATAACTCCGTTTTCCAAATTATTTTTGTTAGATGAAAGCTTATTCTCGCTGTTTTCAGGCAATACAACAGTAAGATCACATCCCACAGAGTAAATAGCAGGAAAGCTATGGGTAAATTTATCTCCGTTAATACTAACCCCGTCAAGAATAATCGTTACATCGTACGGATCATCCTCCGAGGGAAGAAGAATATCTATGTAATTTGCATCTGTAACACCTGTAATTTTATATATACCGGGCATTCTGATATACACATTCTTTTCAGAAATATCAAAAGTCTGACTGATCACATAGCTTTTATCCGTATAGGAGGTCTTGAAGGAATCCATATTATCAAAATCTCCCTCTGATACAAGCTCCTCTGCCTTAGTATAATTAACAATACCAAGAGGCTGAACATACGGAACAGAGGGCTCTTCATCACTGCCACAGGATGTACCCAGCAACAGTAAAAAAACAAGTAATAACATACTGATTATTTTTTTCATCATATCACCTCGGCATAATTATACCATAAACGAAAAGAATAATCAACTGCTTATTTTCGACACTATTACACATAATATATGTTCATATTATCATTTATACATCTTTTCAACATATTAATCTACGGACAATTTTACTTATTTGTAGCTGTTTCAAAAACAAATCCCGAAATGTAGCGTATATTATAATTTTATAAAACATCTGTTCCCTTAGTTGACAAATTGATATACCGGTGATATAATAATCTAAAATGTTAAATATTGGAGGATAATATATATGAGCAATATGAATATTGTATGCTTGGACCTTGAGGGAGTTCTTGTTCCTGAAATTTGGATCGCCTTTGCTGAGGCAAGTGGAATCCCGGAGCTTAAGCGTACCACAAGAGATGAGCCCGACTATGACAAGCTTATGAAATACCGTATAGCGATTCTTAAGGAGCACGGTCTTGGACTTAAGGAAATCCAGGATACAATTGCTAAGATTGATCCACTTCCCGGAGCTAAGGAATTTCTTGATGAGCTTCGTTCCATTACACAAACAATTATCATCAGCGATACCTTTACACAGTTTGCAGCTCCCCTTATGAAGAAGCTTGGTATGCCTACAATCTTCTGTAACACATTAGAGGTAGCAGATAACGGAGAGATTACCGGCTTCAGAATGCGTATCAAGGATTCTAAGCTCACAACAGTAAGAGCACTCCAGTCCGCAGGCTTTGAAACAATCGCAAGTGGAGACAGCTACAACGACCTTGGTATGATTAAAGCAAGTAAGGCAGGCTTCCTCTTCAGAACAACTGATAAAATCAAAGCAGATTTCCCCGAGTACCCCGCCTTTGAAGAATTTGACGATCTTTTAGATGCTATCAAAAAAGCACTGTAATCTATAAACAAGTATCCCTCCGTTTAGTGTGATGTCCTTAACGGACGATCACGCAGTTAAATCCGTCTTCGACGGGTGAAATCCACCTATGATGGATGAAATCGCTTTCACGATGAAATCCTGCTTCGCAGGGTTGTATTTAGACGGATTTAATTTCATCCGAGAACTTGTCCTTGGATTTCATCTGAACGAAGTAAAAATTTCATCGTTGCCGTGCAACGATATCATTCAAACAGCAAAAAAAGAGATAACAAATCGGTTTGCAGCCGAAATGTTATCTCTTTTTGTCGTTATAAAAACCTGCTACGCAGAGCCTTATTATTCGTTTTACTCATAATAAGGGTTTGGGCTTAGCCCATAAAGTATTTGACCGGACAAATGCAAAGCTTACCCTGTGGATATGCTCGCACTTAGCTGTATTTTCAAATTCTCCGCTAAGGACATTACCGTTTCTACGGGGGATTTAGTTTCAATAAAAAGCACCAGGCTCACTATGAAGTGAACCGGGTGTTTTATTTATTCATTTTCAAAAAGAGGAGTTGAAAAATATCTTTCTGCCGTATCAGGAAGAACAGTTACTACTCTTTTTCCCTTACCAAGCTTTTTAGCAAGCTTCATTGCGGCACATACATTTGTTCCACTGGAGATACCACACATAATTCCTTCCTTTGAAGCAAGCTCCTTCGAGGTGCGAATGGCCTCCTCGTCATCTATAATGCAAATATCATTATAAATGCTTTGATTAAGAATAGTTGGAATAATACCGTCACCTATTCCCATCTGGATATGCGTACCGATGGAGCCACCGGAAAGAATTGCAGCATGCTTTGGCTCAACTGCCCAGATTTCCATATGAGGGTTGGCATTCTTAAGAGTCTCTCCTATACCTGTAATTGTTCCACCTGTTCCAATTCCGGAGCAAAAACCGTCTATAGGACCGTTAACCTGCTCAAGTATTTCAACAGCTGTCTGAATCCTTTGAATCTGGGGGTTTGCAGGGTTTTCAAACTGTTGAGGAACAAATACATTTTTATCTTCCCTCTGCATTTTCAAAGCAAGATTCATACATTCCTCAATACATTTACCTATATTTCCGTCATCGTGTACGAGAATCACCTCTGCACCATAATGACGAACAAGCTTTCTTCTCTCCTCACTTACGGAATCCGGCATTATAATCTTGGTTTTGTAGCCACGGACAGCTCCAACCAAGGAGAGTCCTATGCCCTGGTTTCCACTGGTGGGCTCTACAATCACGGTATCCTTGTTTATAAGTCCCTTTTCCTCAGCTGACAAAATCATATTATAGGCAGTTCTTGTTTTAATAGATCCGCCAACATTAAGTCCTTCAAATTTAACAAGTATCTCAGCCATATCGGGCTCTACTATATTATTAAGACGAATTATAGGTGTATTACCCATAGCGTCGAGTATTGAATTGCAAATCACTTTAAGTCCTCCTCAAAACGATACTTAGTACATTTTATAATAAATTATCAAATATGTCAAGAGTTTTAGGCTGGATTATGTATAAACTTTATTTGTATTAGATATTTTGCACAAAAAACTACAAAAACAGATAAAACATTGACAATCGCAATTCAAAGTGTTACAATTATAGTACAAAAATTCTATAAAGGAGATTATTATGAATACTAAAAATTGCACCAGCTGTGGTGCTGCTGTCCCTGCTAATGCATTATTCTGCACCTCTTGTGGTACTAAAGTAAATGCATCTGCCGTGGATTCTGCTCCCCAGGCTGTACAACAGAATGCTGCACCCCAGCCTGTCGCCCCTGTTCAGCAGCCTAACCCTGTATATGCTGCACAGAGACCTGTGTATAACCCTCAGGCTGTAAGACCCCAGCCTCCCAAGGCTCCCTCAAAAATAACAAAAACAGGACTTATCACTCTTATCCGTAACTGTGTTGTTATGTTAATGGCACTTCTTATGGTTATTTTTGCATTTATGCCTGTAACAACCTTTGAATCCAATGAGGAAATCATTGAAGACGGTCCAAATATGGCAATTGATATCAGCCCCGTAAGAGCTGTTTCTCTCTTCATTTCGTCTATGAAATCCATGGATGAGGATGATGTAAATGACGAGTACGATGATGTCATGGATGAGCTCAAGGACAAATATGAGGACTCCTTAGACGAATTCTATGATGCCGACGATTGGGATGATCTTAAATCCAATGAACAGAGTGACATAATAAACTATGTAGATCAGGTTCTTTACGAAGAATTAAGACTTATGCTTTCCCTCGAGGATACAAGTGTTCCTCCTCAGGTATTCTTTGCAGGTATAGCTTCCATCGCATACATTGCTCTTGCTATTGCGTTGCTTATCGTTGCTGCATTCAACACATTTGCTACATTCAATCTTATCAAATCCCCCAAGGGCTCTCTCTGGAAGTGGACTGTTAAGCTTATTACACTTGTTCCCGCACTTCTTCTTTTGCTTAATTACCTTTATGCAATTACATACAAGCAGGGCTCCAGCCATATAACTAACACTCATTTATCCGTAACAGCAATAGTTACCCTTGTATGTGGATTTATCGCTATTGCAAGCTCCGCTGTTCTCAGACTTATCTTTACTAACCAGCGTTCCATCAGCACCTTGGTTAAGAGAGGTGTTGCTCTTGTGATTGCAATAGTTGTTATTGCCCTTGCAGGTGCACCTATTATTTCCACAACAGCTAAGATTGAGCCCGAAAATATGAGCAAGAAAAAAGAATTTTCTTTCTCTGTTGATGCTGATATATTCGTTGGAATGGGATTCAACGAAGAAGACACATGGGACTATATAGATAATAAGTATACAGATCCTACAAGAACCGAGAAAAAGGAAATATTTGAAGATAGGCTTAATCACTTCTCATTGTATACAAAGAAGGAAATCGAAAACGGTGATGCAGATTATATAAACACAGAGCTTGTAGTAATGCTTTATTATATGTATGTTGGTGAAACTATGATGGTAGCACCCTACATTATGATCCTCCAGATAATAGCTTTGCTTGGTGCTGTATTTGTAATGTGGCAGATGCTCCAGTACTTTGCATACGGTAGCTATTCCCGTGGATTTACCCTTGCCGGTAAGCTCCTTGGCTTGATAGCCGGCGTGCTTTATACAATCATTATCTCAGCACTTGTAGTTATGGCAATGCTTGCTGCAGACTCATATGCTCCCTCAGCATTCACACTTACTATCGGCTTAGGCTTACTTGCATTCGGTATATTCTGTATCGCATTACTTGCAATGCCCCTGAGCCCCAGAAAGCATGACGAAAGCAACTACATCCCTGTACACTGCTTTACAGAGGTAAACGGTGGTGCTCCCGCAGCTGCTCCCACAGTTGCTCCTGCAGCTACTGCTCCTGCTTACAACACAGGCTTTGATGTAAACAGCTTTGACTTCTCAGCATTGTCAATGTTCAGTGCTCCCACTGAGGCTCCCACAGAGACTAACGAGGCTCCTGCTGAGGCACCTGTAGAGACTCCTGTAGAGACTCCTACTGAGGCTCCAACCGAGACCGGAAACGACACAACAGAAAACGCATAAAAATTATAACTTAAAGAGGTGAAGAGCCATTGCTCCTCACCTCTTTTGTTATGTAAAAATGTAAAAATTACTTGTTTTTGAAATCATTATCTGCCCATGTACAGAATTTACGGATAAGCTCTGTTTCCTTAGGGTCGTAGGGGCGTAGGCTGGGACGGTACAGATCGTGGAACCACTTTGTAAAATCAATAGGGGCGTGCCTATCACTTTGGTACCAATTCCAATGTGCCTCATACGGCTCATAGGTCTGATATTTACCGGCTACAAATCCCCAATTGTAGCAACCAATATTTTCAAGATAGAAAAGAGGAAAATTGTCAAATACAGTATTACCGGTACATCTTGCAAGCCACTCAGTATTTATAAGAGGCCTGCCAAGGCTCTTAAGATACTTGACTATTCGAACATGATCCTCATATGTGTTGTAATTATGATATGTTATGATATCAGAATTTTCAAGGGCGTACTGATTTATCTTGCTGGTATGGAGATCCTCAATATTAAACCACCATGCCCCTACTGTAAGTGGCTGTGAGGGATTTATTGCACGGACAGTTTCAAACATACGCACAAGGTAAGGCATAGTTATATCCTCACGACGGCTGTTTCCGGGCTCGTTAAAGAGGTCCCACATAAGAATACGGGAGTCGTCCTTGTAAACGGTAACTATTTCCTCAACCATCTTAAAATAGTCGTCTCTGCTCTCCTCATCATCAAAATAAAAATGAGGAGCAGGACCGTTATGTGCTCCGTGCTGAGAGTGCTTTCTGCCTCCGTGATAGCCCCAGTCATAGGTCTGCTCTCCAATATAGGGCATCCTCCAAAGCTCCGTCTTTGGTGGCATACAGTCATTTGCCAGAACTATCATACAGGAGATTCCGTATTTATCGCAAAGAGCTATATACCTTTCAAGCCTTTCAAGAAAGGAGTCGTGCTCCTCCTTCCATACCACATACTCAAGTATAAGACGCACGGAATTAAATCCGAGCTCCTGCATTACCTTGAGCTCACTCTCGGTTGTTTTCATTCTCTCTTCAAAATGGAGTGCCTGCCATTGGTCAACTCTGTTTACACAGTCTGCACTCATATAATTACAACCTCTTATCCATGGACGGCTATTATACCATTCCCACGCTTTTTCCTTACTCCATCTTTTCATAGTATCACCTCTTTATCTTTTCTTAAATTTGAGCTATTCTGCTCGCTGATATACACAAACGAAGCCATTATTTTGCTCATAGTCACAATTGAGTCAAAAGCTCATCTGCTTCTTTTCTGCTCTTGAAAATAATAACCCTTTTGCCTTCTTTATATTTGCCTATAATTGAATATATGGTGGGCAAATTCTTGCTACCAAATAACTCTATTTCCCTTTTCAGATTCGGATCAAGCTCAGTATCGATCCACGGCATATCATAGCGACCCTTACCAAGACGGGAAATTGCACCATCAAGACATACCTCAACCGGCAGATCAAAAAGAAACACCGTATCACAGGCAGATATCCGACTTTCTATCGTTCTGCTGTAATTACCTTCTATAATCCAGGAATCCAGGGAGAGTATCTCACCAAGCCGTGTATCATATTCTTCTCTTGAAATATGTGTTCTGTCAGGCTTATGCCAAATTGCATCGAGGTAAAATAACGGCAACCCAATTTTATCTCTCAGCTTCTCTGCAAAGGTTGTTTTCCCCGATCCCGGGCAACCGATAACAATAACTTTTTTCATCGCAATTTACTCTCTATAAACTCGTTTTTTAATAGCTCACAGCCATATTTCACATAACAAAAAACATTTAATGTATTTTAATTGTACCATTATTATCTTCAAATATCAAGATGTTTCACGAAGTAAAACTAAGGATAATTGAATTTATTATAATTTCTCTGAAATAGAAGTCGCCCCATTAAAATGCGTGTTCATCCACCAATCTCATAGAAGAGACATTTCCTCATAATTACAAAAAAATAAAACCGATAAAAGCCTAAAAAGGTGTACCCCTCAGAGCACCTGAAACAGTGTGGTAGTGTAGACCGTGGGTTCAAATATCGCTACTCAGACCAAATAAAGCCTTGAAAACATTGAGTTTTCAAGGCTTTTTTGTTTTACCGTTACACAGCTTTTTATGTAAGTGTTACGCAATTTGTTACGCAGATTTGCGGAACGCTTTTGTTTTTAATTATGTTCTTATATAATGTACATTTCTTTAAGAAGTAGACCAATTTATATCACCCTTCTTAAATTCAGAAAAATCCTTATCCGTTGAATGATATACTGCAAGAAAATTTCCGTTTTTATCTACTATTGTAGTTCCATTTAGACATTCTGCTACTCCTCGGAGGACTGATACTCCTTCACTATCCTTATAGAGAATTTCGCTTCCGCTTCCTCCTTGGACATTCCTGCCTTCATAGCCGTGTTTTTTAGCCATTGAGATGTTTCTAATGCCTTGCTGTAGTTCTATTTCGGCATATTTTTTCGAGAGCCATTCTTCCCCATCTCTACTGTGATCCAATCTTCCATAATCATCTTCTCCTTATAAACAACCTTGCAAGTCTGTCTTGGAAAATAGTCAAAGCATCATTTTCAGCCTTTGTAAGACCGTTCAACTCAATTTCATTAGAACCCAATTCAAGCACTTCATAGTCCGTTAGTCCTTCTGAACGCTGTTGATAGAGTATATCCTCTCCAAACACACTGCCAGGTCTTGCATCATATTCATAATGTCTCAAATCCGACTCAGGAAGGATTCTCGGAAAATATCTATTGATAAAATCCAACAATTGTGCTATACTGATTTTGGAGTCAGTAGGAGTAGCGGACTTGTCCGTAATCTTCGGCAGTAATGCAGCTGACTCCTTTTTTGCGTTTGCGAAGTAGAGTACATCTATCTCCGTAACCTCATTGGAGTTCATCTTTTTCTTATAAAAAACTTGCAAGTCTATCTTGGAAGATAGTCAAAGCATCATTTTCAGCCTGAGTAAGACCGTTCAACTCAATTTCATTAGAACCCAATTCAAGCACTTCATAGTCCGTTAGTCCTTCTGAACGCTGTTGGTATTGTGTTCCTCTTTCGTCATTATCAATAGGAGTTTCAGTAACTCTTCTTCCGTCACTTGACCATTTTTCTGATGTCGATGAGTCAGAAAGTCCTCCGCTTCTATCATCTGTTCCTCGGTCAGATTTGAGCAGACTAAATGTATCATTTCGTCTTCCATCCCGATTCTGACCATCGTTTCTATTAACTTGCTTTCCGCTACGGATATCATATATTTTTGCCTTCCTTTCGTGAATGTTTACTGATTTATACTTCTTATAAACTGTTATGTTATAAGATTCATCAATGG
>JAFTOG010000020.1 GCA_017451485.1 Clostridia bacterium
AATCCGAGTGGCGCCTCCAAAACAAAAAGCACCCGAGTCGGGTGCTTTTTGTTTTGGAGGCACTGCCATATTTAAGTGCCACACAGTGGTTTTCGACCTAACCGAAAGGAATTTTTTGTAAATGTAGAGCTACCGACAAGCCGGTGAAATATGAGATTGTGTTTTTCTTGACTCTATACAATGTTTATGATAAGATAAAAGTGAGAAATCAATAAAAGGGGGAGGAAGCATGAAAAAAACTATATTGAATGGAACACAAATTGATTATGATACATCCTTGGAAAAACTTAAAAAAATGATTTCCTCGCCTGTGATGAAGGATTTTTGTCTTGCTTGTGAGGTGCTTTCTTCCAAAAACAGTGTAGAAGCATATGAAATTATGAAGCCGTATGTAAATGACAAGGATAAGTATCGCAGACTTTATACTCTAAAAACAATCTTTGCTTTTTCACAGGCAAAGGCAGAGTTGATTTCTTTTCTCGAAAATTCAATCTTGTCAGACGATATTTTATTTTCCGAAAACGCCTTGCTTGTAATTTCAAATTATGAAATTAAAGTTTCGGATGCTTTAATTATTTCTGCTGTTCATCGGCATATGCCAAAGCTTTATCATGCATTAAATACTCTTAAAGCCATTGATGTAAACGAGGAGAATTATATCAAAGTTATAGAATTATTTAACAAATCAAATCAAAGTGGACAAAAGGAAATAATAGGCAATATTCTTATGGAGAAATATCTTCCGGCGAAGGCTTGTGAGCTATTTGAAATTTTTAGAATCGATAAATATCCAAAAATTAGGTTACTCTCTGTGGAATTAGCAAGAAAATACGGATACAATCTCATACAGTTAATGAAAGATATAGACGGTCATGTAAGATCTCATGCCATAGGATCTATGGGGAGACTTTCATTTCTTTCAAAATATATAGGCATATATAACATAGATATTTCAGATGATTTGGAATCTGCAATTATTTATAATCCTTACTCCAATAACCATATATATATATAGAATATGAGGAACAGAGCAGCCTTTCCGAATATACAGCATACTTTTCTTTTCAGCATATTCATTCAGATACAGGAGATGAAATAGAAAAGTGGATAGATGATATTTTGGCAGAAAGAATATTTGCTATAGAATATTTTAACGGTAAAATCAATAAATTTGGTGGACAGATTTCCAAAGAAAAGGTTTTTAATTTAACAGAAGATATAATAAACCAAGAATTGAATTACTTTGGAGTTTCCTCCTTAATTGGAACGGTTGATAATTTTAAGGTCAGAGGCTGGAGTGGCAAAAATGATTTCGACGGACTCCTAACTGAGAAGAATGATAACATTGTTATAAGTATATTAAAATGATAAAAGGTGGTGGCAATATGAATACAATAAAACAACCTGATTTTATTATCATAAACAATGAATTGCGTTTAAGAAGATATGACGGAAAGTATGAAGCTTTTTTAGCTCCTTACAGAGATCCGTATATATGCAAGATGTCAGAGGGGATTTTTGATGAAAGTGAGGCTCCGGATTTAGAGTATGTAAAGAAAATGTGCGAATATCTTTCCTATGCCGGGGAGTTATATTACATTGAAGTACTTGAAAACGGAGAGTTTATCCCGATAGGGGATGTTACCGTAAAGGATGAGCACCCACCAATATCAATATGGTATGAAGGATATAGAGGCAAGGGCATAGGGAAACTTGTAATGAAAACGGTAATATCCAGATTAAAAGATTTGGGGTATAACAAAATTCACGGAACAGCAATTTACAAATGGAATCCCGTATCACAAAAAATGCATGAAGCCTTAGGGTTTGTGCGTATAGGTGAGACAGAGGATGAAATTTTATATGAGTTAGATATTACATAAATCACCCTACCAGCTTATTAACTTGTAACAACAATATGTAAAAAACTGTAAAAGGGGGAAGACAGAAAAATGTATTATTTTTTTCATAGGTTGCTTTCGGACAAAAAGGGTGGAGAGATTTTCACATTGTTTGGATTCTGGCATTTTTTCTATATTGGGCTTACATTATCGGTTATAATTGCCCTTTTGGTACTGTTAAAAGGCAAGGATGAGTACTCAAAGAGGAAAACAGCAAAAATATTTATTAATATTGCTTTTGGCTTGTATATTGCAGATTTCTTTTTAATGCCGCTTGCATACGGAGAAATTGATATTGAAAAATTACCGTTTCACGTCTGCACGGCTATGTGCGTAATGAGCTTTTTAAGCTACCACATCACTTTCCTTGAAAAATATCGCACATCCTTTGTTTTACTTGGATTTATTTCAAATTTTGTTTATCTTATTTATCCTGCGGGCGTTATGTGGCATGGAGTACATCCTCTTTCTTATCGTGTAATACAAACACTTATATTCCATAGCGTGATGACAATTTACGGATTCCTTGCTTTAACATTTAATGGTAACAAGCTGAGTGTTAAAAAAAGCTATAGGCACTTGATAGTGGTTGCATGTATGACTCTGTGGGCAATGCTTGGAAATTATATATACAATGGGGATTCGGAGGGATATTCTCACTTTTTCAATTGGTTTTTTGTTGTGCGTGATCCATTTTACCTACTGCCGGAGAGTATATCTCCCTTTGTAATGCCCATAATTAATATATTGGTTTTCTATTTGGTGGAATTGCTGATGTGCTTTACATTTTCCAAACTATATAATTTGCTAAAATGTGAAAGGAGGGACTGATTTGGACTTTTATACTTGTAATCTCATTTTATCTTTTTTTGCTTTATTAATTTGTTTTATGTTCAGATTTGGAGTGGACGATTATCTGAGATATACAAAGAATAGTAAAACCTACATAAGAAAAAGCAAAAAGGGATTTGTTAATTTTTGGTTTTATAAAAGGATGCATTCAGAAAAGAGAATGGGCTATGTATTTTATCTTAACATTTTGCTGTTAGGGCTTACTCCTGCGTATGTTTTGCTTGCCGTGTCGTGTGGCTGGATAGAGATTATGCAGATTCCCGTTTCTATACTCAGCATTGCATTATGTATCGTACAGGTCCCATCGATAATATTTTCGAATATTTACCTTAGCCTGGAGGCATACGGAGTTAAACTTGTGCTATTGAAAAAATTTTCAAGTAGAGGTTTTTACAGTAGCTTGTATATTATTATTGAAATATGTGGCATTGTTGCCTTTACAGGGTACAATTTTTTATTAGCGTTAAGAAGTTAATTGATGGAGGAATAATATAATGAAAATTCTTTTCATATTTACAGGTGGCACTATAGGAAGCACCCAAAAGGGTAATGTTATATGTACCGATAGAGGGAAGCCTAATAAGATAATCAGTGCCTATGCCAATAAGCACGGTATCCCCTTTGAATACGATATAGTAGAGCCGTATACCGAGCTTAGCGAAAATAATACAGGTGCTATCATAAAAATGCTTGTTGAGTGTGTAAAAAGCAATCTCCACCGTGGATATGACGGAATTATTGTTACTCACGGTACGGACTCCTTGCAATATTCTGCCTCGGCTATAGGATATTGCATAGGACTTGATACTATTCCGGTTTGCATAGTATCTGCCAATGTCCCTGTCGAAAATGAAAAATCAAATGCCCTTGATAATCTCCATGGTGCTATCAGGTTTATTGAGGCGTCTGCCGGCAGAGGAGCATTTGTAATTTACAGGAACAGTAACAGTGATACTGTACAGGTACACAGGACCACAAGATTAATAGGTGCAAAGGCATACTCTGATGAAATTTTCAGCTTACTTGAAAGCGAGTACGGGTGCTTTGATAAGGACTGTAATTTTGTAAAAAATCCGTCATATAAAGAAGAGAAGGATGCAATTTCCCCCTTGGATGTGTCTGTAATTAAGGAAACTAACAGTTCAGCTATGCTTCTGTATTCATACCCCGGTATGAAATATCCTGAAATAGAGAAAAATGTAAAATACATTATTCTTAATAGCTTTCACTCCGGAACTGTTAATACCAAATCCGAAGAAGCAATCAGCTTTTTTGAAAATGCGAAGAACAAAAATATCCCCGTATATGTAACGGGGGTATCGGATGGACCTCAATATTCAGGCTCTGACCGTTTTAGCGAGCTTGGTATTATCCCTATAAAAAATATTTCTCCAATCTCGGCTTATATAAAGCTTTGGCTTATTAATGAGGCTGGCTTATCTCTTAATGATAATATTAACGCTTCACTTTCCGGAGATAAGGTATAAATGTGTATAGAGGCTGTCAAATCAGACAGTCTCTTTTGTTGCTTAAAACAGGGCATATTCCCACATAACATAAAGACTCTTTACACAGTAATATTTTTGTGATATAATTATCTTGTAAAGCTTACAAACAATATAGTGTGAGGGATTATGGAAACAAAAAACATAAAGATAATTGCTATGGACCTTGACGGAACATTGACTCAGCATAAAGAGAAGCTTAGTGCCGAGCATAGGGCACTTCTTGATGCTCTTTCAAAAAAATATAAGCTGATTATGGTTGGTGCAGGTCAGGTCAGAAGAATTTTTAACCAGATGGACGCATATCCCATAGATATAATAGGTAACTATGGGTTACAGTATGCAATTTACGATCACAGCATTAAGGATTTGCAGATTATAAGAGATTTAACCTTTGATGTGGACAGAGAAAAAACGGAAGAAAAGGTTACATATTTCAGAAATAAATACGGATATACAGATTACCGAGGAGATAATGTGGAATATCATATATCGGGCTGTATAACCTTTCCGATTCTCGGAACTAAGGCGATACAGGAGGATAAGCTTGCCTTTGACCCGGATAGAAAAAAGCGTCGTGCAATTTATAATGAGGTGTGCGAGGCATTTTCTGATTATAATGTGTTTGTCGGTGGCTCTTCATCCTTTGATATGGCACCTAAGCCCTACGATAAACGACACGCCCTCGATCTTTTTTGCGAGGAAAACGGTATATTACACAGCCAAGTGGTATATATAGGTGATGATTACGGAATGGGTGGAAACGATGAAAGCGTGTATAAATCCGACTATAACTATTTAACAATAGACGATTACCGTGATTTTCCTAAGGTTGTAAAGGAGCTTTTGTAATAAAGGGCATGCTTTTACGGCTAACGATTTTATTAAGCAGGAGGTCTTATGTTAGAGAGCTTAACTATTAAGAAAAACATCAGGACATTTTCAGTCTCACCCGAAAACCCTACAGGTGGAAAGGGTATGGGTGCTATGGCAGAAACGGGAAGTGCATCCTACAATGCCAGGGAGCTTGGTAAGGGCTGGAAGATAAATCCTTATATTGTGTTAAAGGGAAAAACCACAGCAGTTCTTGCAGATGTTGTGGGTCAAGGAGCTATTAAGCATTTTTGGATAACCGATGCCAGTGAGGGAACGGGAAGATATCTTATTTTGCGTATTTATTTTGACGGGCAGAAAAATCCTTCGGTATGTGTCCCACTTTCGGATTTTTTCTGTGGTGCGAACGATAAGGAATATCACGGGATAAGCTCACTCCCCATATGCTTTAATCCCAGAAAAGGATTGAACAGCTATTTCGAAATGCCGTATTTTCGTTCCTTCCGTATGGAGCTTGAGAATATTGGCCCCTTTGATTACAATGTATACTATCAGGTTGACTGCGAGGAAAAGGAAATATCACCCGACAGCCTTTATTTCCATGCACAATTCCGCAGAGTTAACCCCTTGCCTTATAAAGAGGTATATACTATCCTTGATAATGTAAAGGGCAACGGACATTATGTGGGCACCTATCTTTACTGGGGAACACACACAAATGGCTGGTGGGGTGAAGGTGAGGTAAAGTTCTACATTGACGGAGATACCGAATATCCAAGTATTTGCGGAACGGGCACAGAGGATTATTTCTGTGGCTCATATGACTTCGAGGTGAATGGCAAATATATTGATTTTTCCACACCGTATGCCGGTTTTTCTGTCAATGAAACAGACGAGACCTATAAATCCCAGAGATATTTTAATATGTACAGATGGCATATTACAGACCCTATATATTTCAAAAATGATTTGAAGGTAACAGTACAGGCTCTTGGGTGGCGTAGTGGTTACAGATACCAGCCTCTGTGTGAGGATATTTCCTCTGTGGCATACTGGTATTCTGATAATTTAGAGGATGAATATCCATCCTTGCCATCAGCAGATGAGCTTGAAATTATATAAAAAAGGAGTATTAAAATGAGATTTTTGAAGGGCAAAACAGCAATAATTACGGGAGCCGGATACGCTACTCTTTCCGATGGCAGATGTGGCTCTATAGGATACGGCATTGCAACTGCATACGCAAAAGAGGGTGCCAATTTAGTTATAACAGGAAGAAATGTGGCGAAGCTGGAGAGGGCAAAGGAGGAGCTTGAGAGACTTTACGGAATCAAGGTTCTTGCCATAGCCGCTGATATCTCGGCAGGGGCAGATAATGAGGCGATTGCCAAGGGCGTGGTTGATACAGCAATCAAGGAGCTTGGCAGAATAGATGTTCTTATAAATAACGCACAGGCATCAGCCTCGGGAGTTACAATTCAGGATCACACAACAGAGCAATTTGACCTGGCAATGTATTCAGGCTTATATGCAACCTTCTATTATATGAAGGCGTGCTATCCCTATTTGAAGGAGACAAAGGGAACTATAATCAATTTTGCATCAGGTGCAGGACTTTTCGGTAATTACGGACAGTGCTCCTATGCTGCTGCCAAAGAGGGTATTCGTGGACTTTCCAGAGTTGCAGCAACCGAGTGGGCTAAGGATGGCATAAACACTAATGTTATTTGTCCTCTCGCGTGGACATCTCAGCTTGAAAACTTTGAGAGGGCTTATCCCGAGGCATTTAAGGCTAATGTTAAAATGCCACCGGCAGGTCATTATGCAGATCCGGAGACAGAAATAGGTAGAGCATGTGTGGGTCTTGCATCTCCCGACTTTAAGTATATGAACGGAGAAACTCTTACATTAGAGGGTGGAATGGGACTCAGACCCTGATATGAAAATTAATTGAATACAGTTATAGTACAGAAAGGAGAATGAATTATGGCAGAATATATTGTCAGATGTAGAAACTTAGTGAAAAAGTATGGCAATTTCGTTGCCTTTTCCGATCTTAATATAGATGTGGAAAAGGGGAAGATTGTCGGACTTTTGGGTCCTAACGGAAGTGGTAAAACAACATTTATAAAGATTCTTGCAGGACTGCTTACAGCAGACGGTGGAGTGCTCCAAATAGACGGCATGGAGCCGGGTGTGAAAACAAAATCAATTGTATCCTACCTACCTGAAAGACCGTATTTCAGCAGCTGGATGAAGGTGAGTGACTGCCTTGATTATTTCTGCGATTTCTATGAGGATTTTGACAGAGCAAGAGCAGAAACTATGCTGAACGATCTTCAAATACCTCAGGATATGAAGCTTCATGAGCTGTCAAAGGGGACTAAGGAAAAGGTACAGCTTGTGCTTGTTATGTCAAGAAGAGCAAAGCTTTATTTACTTGATGAGCCTATCGGTGGAGTTGACCCAGCGGCAAGGGATTATATTCTCGATACAATAATCACTAAATTTGACAGAGAAGCAACAATAATTATTTCAACACATCTTATTTCAGATATTGAAGATCATCTTGATCGCTTTATCCTTATTGACAAAGGAAAGGTAAGACTAAACGGTGAGGTGAAGTATGTAAGAGAAAAGATGGGTATGAGCCTTGATTCTTATTTTAGGGAGGTGTTCAGATGTTCTCGAAACTTCTAAAATATGATTTCAAAAGCGTGCGTAGATTTGGAATTCCACTTGTGATAATAATATTATCTATTGCAGTTGTCGGAATGGTCAGCGGTATGATATTCGGTGGTAGCATTTACATTGATAATATGGAAATGATTGCAGTTATGAGTATTATGCTTTTTATGGGTATAATTCTTGTATTACTGTTGGGTAGCTCCATAATAACTATTTTTGTATATATTGATTTTTATAAATCCTTGTGTACAGACCGGGCTTATCTTACATTTACCCTACCTGTAAAGTCAACTACACTTCTTAATTCCAAGCTTTTGAATGCTGTAATATGGAGTACAATAAGCCTTGTAACCACAGCAGTAGGAATTTGTATGACTATATTTGGATTACTGTTCGGATTAAGTGAAATGAAGATAAGCATTTCTGATATTCAATCCATTGTAAATGGCATTTTCAGTATGTTTGCAGATGTAGAAAGTATATTTACACTTTTTACAGTAATTGCATATATGGTTAATTCCTTGCTCCTTATCTTTATGGTCATATTCTTTGCATCGGTTATAACAAAGAATCATAAGGCTATTGTAGCAATTGCTCTTGTTATCGCTACTAATTTAGTATACTCCATTATATATTCTCTTGTATCATCAATAATTTCTATGATTGTTGTGATGTCCGGAGTATATAGCTCAATTTTGATATCATGCATAAGTATTGTTTTACTGCTTATATCCGGAGCTGTGTACTACATACTTACAAAGTATATGATGGATAAGAAGCTCAATCTTGCATAATATAAAAAACCGTTGGAATTTTCCAACGGTTTTTGTGTTATAAAATATTTTTCAGCACCGATATAACAGCTTGAGCCATGGATGCAAAGCCAAAGTCAGTGGGATGGCAGTTATCAACAGTTCCCTCATTACCACAAAGGGAGGTAAGCTGGGTACCTGTTAAAAGATAAACATTCTTATCTCCTCCGGCTACAGCGTTATTGTATGTGGTGCTTATTATTTCAAGGCGTTCTTTTTCAAATTTGTTAAGGTAAAGCTTTGGACGGGACATTATTAATATAGGTAGAGTGGGGTGAGCTTCCCGTATTTGTGTAAACATTTTTTCGTGTGTAGCTCTGAGATGCTCCTCATTGGGTGCGTTGTGGTCGTAATCCAGTACAAAGACGGACATCTGTAGTCCTTTGATATAGTCTATTATTTCATCCTCAGCTTTTGCATTACCTGAAAAGCCGAGATTCACATAGTCACAGTTAAAATATCTTGATACAATACAAGGATAGGTTGTGCCGGGTCTTGATGCACATCCCCCTTGAGTAATAGAAGAGCCATAGAAAACAATTGGCTTGTCAATAGAATACGGTGACGGTGGCTCTATAATTGCAGTATCCCTAAGTCCTACATAAAGAGTCCTTACATTACTGTATCTTGGAAAGTTTATAGTGATTTCCTTCATATTTTCGTTTCCGATATCAATACATCCATCGTATCCCGACTGCACATCATAGGGAGGAACAAATGTGTTTACATATACATTGTCGGCATAAAGGTCAAAGCCACCGGAGCCTGCAAGGGCAAAGTGTGGCATTTTACCAATACAATTCATTTCAGCCCGCATGGCAATATAAGGGCTGTTTGTTTTGAAGCGTACTCGTCCTCCTGCCGTATTTGTATGGAGAGCATATACACCTTCGCTTACTTTTTTAGCCACGCCCTCTGGCATTCTTCGGTAAAGTCCGTTTTCCTTGAACACTCCGTGTATTGCAAACGGAGTAGAGTCAATATCATAAAAACGGATATCTGTCTTGGATGATATATCTCTTCTTTCCGCAAAATTGTTATCAATTTTTGAAATATCCATATTGTCTCCTTATATTTTCCTGAGTATTGTAAAATCCACCTCAATAGTAGTATTAAGCTTGGAAATAGCACTCAATTTGTTTTTGTCAGCGTCGGATGTATGGTGATAATACGGTGTCATTGTAAATAGCTTCATTATAGTATCATTACCGAAAATTTCTATATCGTATGTTAAATTTTTGATACAAATATGCTCAAAAGCAGCGTTTTTGTGTACATTTAATTCGTTTAGATATACATTTTCGTACAGGATACCCTTAAGCCCAATAAGATGCTTGGCACCCGAGGCTCCTATAATTAGATAACCGCCTTTTTTAAGAACTCTGGCAAATTCCTCGTAGGGAACAGGGGCAAACAGGTTTATTATAACATCAGCACATTCATCATAAAGAGGCATATTAAAAATATTTGACACAGCATAAAAGGTATTTGCAATTCCTTTGGCACGGGAGCTTTTTGATCCGTGCTCGGCACCGTGCTTTGACATATCAAAGCCGATTACGGTGCTCTCAGGGTATTTTTCAGCCACTCCCTCGGTGTAATAACCCTCACCACAGCCGGCATCTATAATTAAGTCCTTCTTATAATCCTTTATGAGCTCAATTAAATATTCTTTGATTTTTTGATAATGTCCGGACGCAAAAAAGGATGTCCTTGCCTGTATCATCTCCTTGGATTCACCTGTTTTTGCATTGTTCTTTTTACCGGGATTCAGAAGATTGATATATCCACTTTTGGCAAAGTCATAGGAGTGTCCCAATTCACACTTGAGGGACGAGTCTGATTTTGCAAGAGGCCTTTGACATATTGGACAAACAAGACTGCTTGGTACTGCCATTTGTATTCTCCCTATCTTGATTTTTCTGTTTACATATATTATAATACTATTAAGAGAATAAAGCAAGTTTTTTGGAGGATTTATGCTTAGGCTTAATGAATTTTATAATGTAGAAATAGAAAGCGTAAATAACTTGGGCAACGGAGTTACCCATATTGACGGTATGGCAGTTTTTGTTCCGTATGCTATAGAGGGCGACTGTTGTGTTATCGAAATAGAAAAGCTTTATTCCTCCTATGCAATAGCAAGACTTGTGTATATAGAGTCCTCCTCTCCGCACCGTACCGTTCCGGACTGTCAGTATTTTGGTGAGTGTGGAGGGTGCAGCTACCTTAATTGCTCCCTTGAATACGAAAACGAGTCAAAGGAAAAATCAGTACGGGATGCACTGGTAAAATTCGGTATAGATGCAAAAACAGAAAAAACAGTCTGTCCTGTGGATGAAAATTACAGAAACAAGGTAGTTTTGTATCACGCAAAAGATGGATTTGGCTACTATAAGCAGGGTACAAATCAGGTGGCTCCACATTCATATTGTAAGATGAATTGTGAAAAGATAGATAAGATTGTAGAATTTTCCCAAAGAGAGCTTGTCAAATCGGGATTGCGTGCGTTGTTTATAAGAAAAACCTCAGTTTCTCCTGCCGAGTATATGGTATGCCCGATTTATAACGGCAAAACAGATATGATTCAGTTTTCCATGGCTCTTGTAAATGCTTTCCCCTCTGTCCGTTCTATCCTTTTAGGCATAAATCGTGAAAAAGATTTTGTGCTTGAAAAAACAGAGTTTTCAACAGTTTACGGCGATGGGTGTATAGAGGATGAAATATGTGGATTGAAATTCCGTATTTCTCCAAAGTCCTTTTATCAGATAAATCACGCCTGTGCATCCTTGCTGTATGAAAAGGCAATAGAGCTTCTTAACGCCAAAAGCAGCGACACAGTGGCAGACCTTTTCTGTGGTACAGGAACAATTGGTATGATAGTAGCTAAGCGAACAGGAGCCAAGGTTGTCGGCGTTGAGATTGAAAAAAGTGCTGTAAAGGATGCCAAAGCCAATGCAAGACTTAACGGAATTAAGAATATAGAATTTTTTGCCGATGACGCCAAAAATTTTGATAAAAATGTTGACTCTTGTATAATTGACCCACCGAGAAAAGGGTGCTCGAAATTTATGATAGATACCCTCCTTCGGCTGAAGCCAAAGCGTATTGTCTATGTTTCCTGCAACCCCGACACAATGGCAAGGGATATAAAGCTTTTGTCCGAGGAATATAAAATTTCCTCTCCTGTGTCGGTATTTAATATGTTTCCAAGAACAGCTCACGTTGAAAGTTTAGTTTGTCTGACAAGGCAGACAAACTAAAGCGATATAAATCCTCACGGATTTGCGATATTTACCCAAGGTAAGCGATATGCCTACGGCGCGATATGTGCCTTCGGCACGTGAGCGCACTGCGTGCGCGTTTGGGCGCGGGGATTTATATTCGCGTACTTTCAACCACGTTCGCCAAAGGGGAACATATCGCTATTTCTGCATCGCAGAATAATATCGCATTTGCAAAGCAAATATATCGCGCACCGAAGGTGCATATCGCTTTCGCCCGCAGGCGAAACACCCTTTAGAAAGGATAACTATGAACAAAACTATTAAAGAACTCGCGGTAGAACTGACAATAGAAATAACAGCTGTTTGCGAAAACATCAAGGGCAGAGCCGTTTTTGTTAACCAACTTCTGCGCTCTTGCTCATCAATAGGTGCAAACAGTTACGAAGCTAAATATGCGCAAAGTACACCTGACTTCATAAACAAACTTGAAATAGCACTAAAAGAATGTTATGAAACCGATTATTGGCTTGAAATACTTTTCAAGGTTGGTTCGATGGACGAAAATACATATAAAGCTCTCGCAAATAAATGTGGTGCTATTCGCAGGAAACTCATCGCCTCCATCACCACCGCAAAGGAAAACGCAAACGGACAATTATGATTTTTGAGTAAAACTCAAAAGTTCGTTTTACAGCAGTAGGGTATAACATATCGAAAGGAGCAACCTTGATGAAAATCAAAATGAAAATCAAATATCGAAAGTCTTGGCTGTTTATACTTGGTATTGCATTACTGTTAACATTACTCGTTGTAATGGCAGTAGCCTTTATTTTCGAGGATCATAATTATGGTTTGGCGATTCTATGTTCACTGCTTGGTGTTGTGATTCTTGTTGCAATATATTTTCGATTTAATTTTGGAATTACAATTAGTGAAAAGCGCGTGGTCGCCGTCGAACAAGCTGAAATTAAAATACTGAGGTATGACGATGTAAGCAGCATTACCGTTAAATTCACTGATGAAAGTATCGTTGCCTACATAAAAATGAAGAATCAACAGGAATATGTTTTTGTCTGGGATAATGTTTTCTTGGGTACAAATGTCATTTTGCCATCGGAAAACAAAATCAAACTTAACGATCAATTCGTTGGAAAAAGCATTGCAAGCCTATCAAAATGTGAAAAGGTAAAGATTCAAAATTTTTATACGCCTCGAAACAAGTGAGACTTTTTTGGAGTTTCCACCCTCGGTGCAAGAGTGACATATATCTGAACGGAATATATATGTTTCCACTATACCTCGCAAAAAATCCGTCGTTTGTCTGACACGAAAACAAACCAAAATCGGCTTAAAAAGGGCGAATTTAAGCCTTTTTGAGTGGCTTTGAGAGAAAAATTCAAAAACAAGTGTTCAAAATCGAAAATTGCCCCATTTTTAAGGTGGGACAAAGGTGAGCTTTGAGTTTTGCTCAAAACTCTATTTACAGCAGTAATGGTTAACATATCGAAGGGAGTTGTTGTATGAAAAAGGAATTTGAAGCTTATTATTCAAAAGCGTATGCATGGATTTTTGCAGTTTTAATGCTATTGTTTCTTTTTGGAATTGTAATGTTTTCAATTTTTTGGATCCCTGATCTGTCTTTGCTGTTTATCATAACCCTATCAATTGTTTTTTTGATTTTTGCATATGTGTTTGTCATAACAATTCGAAAGAATGGCGTGGCAATTCAAATAACGGATAACAAACTTATTTTGTGCAAAAAAGAGCTCGTTGAGATTCCTATCGCAGATATAATGAAAATCACGATTCACGACGGCGATGGTTCTTTCGATATTTCGATCAATACAATTACCCAAAAATACAGTATGCACTGCTTTATTAAAGAACAAAGAAAGAAAAAAGACGAGATTATAGCTATACTTAAAAGCAAAGGTGTTAAAGTTGCAACATTTGATTTTGGTGGTGCAGATTAAGTTTTTGCTCTGCAAAATGAGGACTCGTGATGAAAAAAATTAGTTGATCTATTAAAGCAATTTACTGTTGATATCGTCAATCTCCGTACCGACATTAAAAAATACTGCAAAAGTAATGTTCTATTAAACCAAGTTCTGCGTAGAGAAACATATCATTTTGATGATGTTAAAGAACTCAAAAGCCTCTTTGAGGAGGGAGATTCTGACGGGGGGATAGACACCCATAAAGTGTTATTCATCTTTACAAACGGACATAGAAGCGAATTGCAAACAACAAATAAAGAGCAAACACAGGAGCTTATAGAGACCTTAAATTCAATTATATATTTGAGAGAATGATTATTAAATTCACCTTTGGGGCTTATGCTTTAGCACAAGTGCTTAGTTTGTCATGTACGCAAAACAAACTATGGGGTAGCACATCTGTTCAGTATGGTGCTTGAATGCACTATTGAAAATACATAAATCAACATTAGATACAAAATACATCAAAGGAGAATAGTATGACAAAGGTAACATTTCCATACGGAAAAGAGCATATTACATATGATTTTAAAGGAGAGGACTTTAAGGGTACTCTTGTGTCCAAGCTCCACGAATACAAGCCGGAGAAAACAGGCATAGATTTAATAAAATCGGCGATGGAGAATCCCATAGGCTCAAAGAAGCTATCAGAGCTTGCAAAGGGCAAGAGGAAAATTGTAATTATTGCCAGTGACCACACAAGACCCGTGCCGAGTAAAATCATAATTCCTCCTATGCTCGAGGAAATTAGAGGTGTAAATCCCGATGCAGACATTACATTTCTTATTGCAACGGGCTGTCACCGTGATACTAAAAAGGAAGAGCTTATAGAAAAATTCGGTGAGGATATAGTAAAAAATGAGAAAATAATAGTCCACGACTGTGCCGACAGGGACAACCTTGTTAAGATAGGTATTCTCCCATCGGGTGGAGAACTATGGATCAACCGCATTGCTTACGAGGCTGATTTGCTTATCTCCGAGGGATTTATAGAGCCTCATTTTTTTGCGGGCTTCTCAGGAGGCAGAAAGAGTGTACTTCCCGGAGTTGCAGCAAGGGAGAGTGTTCTTGCAAATCATTGCTCAGAGTTTATTGATCATCCCTTAGCAAGGACAGGCATACTTTCAGGTAATCCAATCCATGAGGATATGCTCTGGGCAGCAAAAAAGGCAAACCTTGCATACATAGTAAATGTGGTTATAAATGAAAAGAAGGAGGCTATATATGCTGTTTGCGGAGATGTGGAAAAGGCACATCTTGCAGGTTGTGATTTTCTCTACGGTCTTTGTCGTGCAAAGCCTGTAATGGCGGATATAGTTATCTCCACAAACGGAGGCTATCCCCTTGACCAGAATATATATCAGGCAGTAAAGGGTATGACTGCGGCAGAGGCGACAGTCAAGGAGGGAGGCGTTATTATAATGCTTGCCAAATCCAATGACGGACACGGTGGAGATGGCTTTTACCGTCAACTGGCTGAGGAGCCCGATATAAATAAGACAATGCAGATATTCCTTGACAGGGGAAGAAATGAGACTGTTCCCGACCAGTGGCAAACACAGATTTTCCTACGAATTTTGAAAAGAGCAACAGTTATCTATGTTTCGGATGCAGATGATAGTCTTGTATGCGACCTTCATATGACACCTGCAAGAGATATAGGACAGGCACTTGAAATTGCAAAATCCATACTTAAAACAAACACTCCATCCATTGTAGCTATTCCCGATGGCGTAGCTGTAATGGTGGTTGACAATTAAAAAGGAGAAACAAAAATGAAATATTTGACATTTAGCTATGATGACGGAGTAACACAGGATATTCGCTTGGTAGAGCTGTTTAATAAATACGGTATGAAATGTACATTTAATATAAATTCAGGTCTTCTTGGCAAGGATGGATATCTTGACATAAATGGCATAAGGGTTAACCACATTAAGGTAAAGCCCGAGGATGTAAGATATATTTACGATGGACACGAGGTAGCAGGTCACGGTCTTACCCACCCCTGCCTTGCCCGTCATACAGAAGAGAAAATTATTGAAGAGGTTGAAATTGACAGAATCCGTCTTTCAGAGCTTTGTGGCTATGAGGTCGTAGGATTTGCATATCCCGGTGGCGATTACGACAGACGAGTGTCTCAAATTATCAAGAATAATACAGGCATAAAATATTGCCGTACTGTTACCTCAACTCATGATTTTGCACCACAGGATTATCTTTACGAGTTTAACCCTACAGTGTATCATCATAAGGAGTGGGATAAGATGTTTGAGCTTGGAGAAAAGTTTTTGAACCTTAAAACAGACACTCCCTCCGTATTTTATGTATGGGGACACGCATATGAGTTCGATATTCACAATTCATGGGATCGCTTTGAGGAGTTCCTTAAAATGATGTCCAAGGCTAAGGATATAGAGTTTGTAACTAATAAGGAAGCATTGCTTGATAGGAGATAAGATGGAAAAAGCCACTCTTAATATAAAATTTCTCGGCACCTGTGCCTGTGATTTTTCTCAAAAGCTTGAAAATGAGTATAAAGATTGCTTTGGCTTGAATGAACGCAGAGCATCCGCAATGCTGATAAATGGACAATATTTAATTGATGCAGGTATGCATATACTTGATTCCATGCGAATTGCTGAGATTGATTTAGCCACTGTTACAGATATTTTTGTAACCCATACACACTCGGACCACTTTGATACCTTTAATGTAGAAAGGTTAGCGAGGAATAGAAAAAAAACCTTAAGAGTGTGGATAAGAGAGGATGCAAGCGTTCCTGAAATAAAAAATGTAGAATACAAAAGAATGACCCCGTATGTAAAATATGAGGTGGATGACGGAGTTTTTATAACAGGCGTTTTAGCAAACCACGATATTGAAGCAGCTCCACAGCATCTTATAGCTGAAATAAACGGGAAAACCCTTTTTTACGGCTGTGACGGAGCCTGGCTTTTGACGAGAACTTTTAACTTTATCAAAAGAGCAGAGTATGATATTATGGTGCTTGACGCCACGGTTGGTGACTATCTTGGCGATTACCGTATGGGAGAGCATAATTCCATTCCCATGCTTCGTGTAATGCTTCCATCATTAAAAACAGAAAAAATCATTACTGATAAAACAAAGGTTATTTTTTCCCATATTGCCCCCTCACTGCATAAGCCCCACGCCGAAATTGTCAGAACAGCAGAACAAATGGGTGCAATTGTAGCATACGACGGAATGGAATTGAGCATTTGATAAGAGGAAATAAAATGTCGGTTTTTGAAAACAGTAAATGGATATACGCAAGCTGTGTAAAGGGTGTTGACCAATATACAGAATATGTGGATATCCTTAAGGGAGTGGCTGAAAAAGCAGTTATCAACCTTTCCTGTGATACAGATTATACTCTTTATATAAACGAAGAATATGTAGCCTCCGGCCAGTACGGAGATTTTACCCATTATAAAATATATGACTCCATAGATATTACTTCCTTTTTGAGAAAAGGAAATAATATAATAAAGCTCCTTGTTTATTACTGTGGCGTTGACACCCAGAGGTATAAAAAGGCTGATGCAGGTCTTATATATGAGGTCATAGCAGACGGGAAAACAGTTTGCACAAGTGATGAAAACACCCTGTCACGCCTTAGCCCTACCTATATAAACGGTAATATGAGGTATGTCAGCCGACAGCTTGGCTTTACCTTCAGCTATGATGCCACAAAAGAGAATGAAGGGGGATATTCACCATCGGTACCGGTGCATAAGGATGTGGAGCTTTATCCACGCCCGATAAAAAAGCAGGAGGTACTGCCGAGACAAAAAATCAAGGAAATAAAAAAGGAGCCCTGGGGATATCTTATAGATCTTGGGTGCGAGGTAGTGGGATTTGCTACCCTTGATATAATGTCTAAGGGAGAAAATCAACTTTGTATTACATACGGAGAAAGCCTTGATAATGGAAGAGTGCGTGCAAAAATCCACGACCGTAGCTTCTTTTTTGAGTACAAATCAAAGGATGGACATAATATCTTTACGGATTACATGCTTCGCTTAAGCTGTAGATATATGGAAGTAATAGCTGACGGAGAAATTGAAATAAACTATGTAGGTATTCTACCTCAGGTGTACTCGGTAGAAGAAAAGGAATGCAAGATAGAATCATATCTTGACAGGCAAATATATGATATATGTGTAAATACTCTCAGGCTGTGTATGATGGAGCATTATGTGGATACTCCATGGCGAGAGCAGTGTCTTTATGCCTTTGATTCCAGAAATCAGATGCTCTGTGGCTATTATGCCTTTGAGGACGGAAACGGAGCTTATGCTCATTCTAATCTTACACTTTTGTCAGAGGATAGACGGGACGATGGACTCCTGTCAATATGTGCCCCCTGTGGTACAACTCTTGCAATACCCTCATTTTCCCTCTACTACATAATTGCAATGAGGGAGTATCTGTACTATACGGGGGATGCATCACTTATGAGGACCTATTACCGGAAAATAGAGAAAATACTTGACGAATTTATCGGCAACTCGGACAATGGTCTTGTTAATAAATTTCAAGGCACTGAAAAGTGGAATTTTTATGACTGGTCAGAGCATCTTGAGGGTGCATTGTACGGAGAAGAGGGCCATATCCCAGATCTTGTTGCAAACTGTCTTTTTGCCCTCGCACTTGATTCATATAATTGGATGTGTGAAAGAGTGGGAATTAATTACAGGTACGGTCAGACAGCAGATAATGTTCGCCGTCTTATAAAAGAAAAATTCCTTCATAAGAACGGACTTTTTACACTTCATGCAGATGTAAAGCAGTATACAGTATTGGGTAATGCATTAGCAGTCCTCTGTGGTGCAGTAAAGGGTAAGGATGCTGTGAAAATATGCGATAGCATAGTAAAAAATGAGCTTACTTCGTCGTCCCTTAGTATGAATATATGGAAGTACGAGGCTATGATGCTGACAGATTTGGATAGATATAAGAACTACATCATAGACGAAATAAGAAGAAATTACAAAAAAATGCTTGATAATGGCTCTACTACCGTGTGGGAGACTATTGATGGCTCCTTGGCCTTTGGCAATGCGGGAAGCCTGTGCCACGGTTGGAGTGCTGTGCCTGTATACGTATATCACAGGCTTGGAATAGCAAGGAGTAAATAAAAGGAGAAAGTAATGAAGCCCTGTCCATATGCAAAAAAGTGTAGTGGATGTCAGCTACAGAACCTGTCATACGATGAACAGCTATCTATGAAACAGGTGAAGCTTATTAAGCTTCTTGGTAAATACGGACATGTAGAAGAGATTATCGGTATGGAAAAGCCGTATTTCTACAGAAATAAGATACAGTCAGCTATGGGTATAAAAAACGGTAGAATTATATCCGGCATATATCAATCCGTTACCCATAAAATTACTCCGGTGGATGGCTGTATGCTGGAGGATAAATGTGCTGAGCTCATTGTAAAAACAATAAGAGACCTTTGCCCATCATTTAAGATAAAGGCATATGATTTGAACACAGGGTCAGGCTTTTTAAGGCATATTCTTATAAGAAGGGCATTTTCCACAGGGGAAATAATGGTTGTGCTCGTTACCACCGTAGGTGACTTTAAGTCAAAGCGTTCCTTTGTAAATGAGCTGTTACGCCGTCACCCCGAAATTACCACAGCTGTCTGGAATATAAACAATACTCAAACTCCCCTTATGCTGGGCGAGTACAGTGAGGTCTTGTACGGTGACGGATATATTACGGACACCCTCTGTGGCTTGTCCTTCCGCATCAGCCCAAGGTCATTTTATCAGGTAAACCCCATTCAAACAGAAAAATTATACACACTTGCCGGGGAATTTGCCTCCCTTACAGGCAAGGAAAGAGTAATAGATGCATACTGTGGCACAGGTACCATAGGTATGACTATGGCAAGCAGGGCAAAGGAAGTAATAGGCGTAGAAATAAACGGGGATGCCGTGTGCGACGCTAAGGAAAACGCCAGACTCAACGGAGTTAAAAACATAAAATTCTATAACGCTGACGCAGGAGATTTCATGCGAGATATGGCGTCCCACAGAGAAAAAGCCGATGTGGTAATTACCGATCCTCCAAGAGCAGGCTGTAGCATGCAGTTCCTCCGTAGTCTTATCTCCCTTTCTCCCAAGCGTATAGTCTATATTTCCTGTAACCCAGAAACCCTCGCAAGGGATTTAGGTACTCTTGTTAAAAATGGATACAAGGTGCAAAAAATTCAGGGAGTGGATATGTTTCCGCATACAAACCATGTCGAGAGTGTCGTTTGTCTCAAAAGGAGAATCCAATGAAAAAAGATAAAAAGCATATCGGGTGGGCGCTGTTAGAGGGCTTGGGCGAGTTAATATTAACTTTGCTCTGTCTTGGAATAGGTGTGTTTATTGTCGGTTTGTTCGGCGTGGACTTTGAATCGCCAGACATAGACTATGATTTGATTATTTTACTCGGTGTTGTCGTTTTCTTTGTGATTTTTGGAGTCGTCTATGCTTTGATAAAATGGATTAAGAAAATGGTCAAAAACAAACGCAACAGCAATTGAGACTTTAAGATATTACAACCCCTATTTTTCAGACCTTTTGGAGTCCCCACCCACGTCGAATCCGTCGTTTGTCTGACGCGAAAATAAGCGATTTTGACCCTAAAATGGGCATTTTTCAGCCTTTTTGAATGACTTTTTAGTAAACCACGTGTTTGAAATCAAAAAACGCCCCAAAACTACCTTGGGACAAATGATACTTTTGAGCAAAACTCGAAAGTTCATTTTACAGCAGTTAGGGGTAACATATCGAAAGGAGAACAATGAAATCAAAAGTTTCAAAACAGAATGAATTTGATCCTAAATTGGGATTTGAGATAAGAAACCCTGTCTGGGCGTTTTGGGTTTGTCTATTGGCGATGATAGGTTGCCTTGTAACCTTTTTTGCGTTTCTTTACCTAAAACGGCAGAACACAATAACAGAAAACACTTTTTATATTGGCTACATCTTTTTAGGTGTGTTCCTCCTATCTGCTGTTGGTGTTTACGCTTGGGTTTATGAGAAGCTTACATATTCGGATGGCGTTTATAAATATTATAAGGCTTTCGGTAAAAATCGGATTGCATCTGTTGAAGAAATAGGCTCGGTTAAAGTTTTAACTGTTTATTATCATACCAAATATGGTATACGCAGTAAAATACGAGTTTTCTTTTACGACAAGTCAAAGAACATTCTAATAAAGATAATCGACGACGGCACATTAAGTAAAAACGAAACATTCTTAAAATCGTTAAAATATAATCGCATAAAGATAATACGCGAGGAAAAATACGATTGTTGATATGTTTCCAAGTATTGCCTCGAAATCAGGTACAAAAGTGCTTTTCCACCTATGTTTTGAGGACTTTTTGGACTTACAACCCCTGTTTTTAGACAGTTTTAAGACCTTTTGGAGTCTTGACCCACGTCGAGAGTGTCGTTTGTCTCAAACGACAGATTCAACAATGAATTGCAATCATGCGATTGCGTGAATTGAGCACGAGTGCTGATGAATTGCCCTGCGGGGCATTGGGGTTGCAATTCAATTCATGGAGGAGACGGAACGCCGACGAGAAATCATGAAGCCACAGGCTTCAATTCATGACACGAAGTGTCAAATCATTTTACTTTGGAATTTACGATGAAAGAAAACTATCTAGTAGATTTATCAAAACAATTTGCCGTTGATATCGTCAATCTTTGCACAGATATCAAAGAAAACCGCAAAAGCAATGTGTTGGTAAATCAAGTTTTGCTTAGCGGCACAAGTATTGGTGCAAACATTCACGAAGCCAATTATGCCGCAAGCAAGGCAGACTTTATCAATAAATTTCAAGTTACACTGAAAGAGTGCTATGAAACGGATTATTGGCTTGACTTATTCAAAGACACACATATGATAACCGAAGAAGAATACAGGGATATGTTTGTAAAATGTAGTAAAATTCGCAAGTTGATTATCTCCTCCATCCCCAACCGCAAAGGGAACGGTTGGGGACAAAAGTGAGTTTTGAGCAAAACTCGAAGCTCTCATTTACAGTAGTAATGGTTAAATATATCGAAATAAAAATAAAAATGAATTGGAAAAATAAAAATGAAAAAAATTGTTCTTATCGGTGATTCTATTAGGATGGGCTATGATAAATATATTAAGGACGCCTTAAGCGGATCTGCCGAGGTTTTTTATCCTTCTGAAAATTGTAGATTTGCAGAGTATGTTTTACGCTATGCACACGAGTGGAAGGCAAGTGGAGAGTGGGGGGATGATGTTGATCTCGTCCATTGGAACGCAGGGCTTTGGGATGCGTTGGAGCTGTTTGGTGACGCACCACTTACATCAATATCTTACTACGGAGAGGCTATATCACGAATAAACAAAAGACTTCGTATGCTTTTTCCAAAGGCCAAATTTGTGTTTGCGACCTCAACCAATGTAAGTGAAAAAATGAGCAATCCCGACTTTACAAGACACAACGCAACCATAGAAAAATATAATACCGAGGCACTTCGTGCTTTGTCGGGGACGGATACCGTCATAAATGATCTTTATTCGCTTACATCCTCTGTGCCCGATTCTTATCGTTCTGATTGGGTTCATTTTTACACACCTGAGGGCACAGAGTTGATCGGCGGCAAGGTTTTGTCTGTGATCTGTGAGATTCTTGATATAACGCCCGAACAGATCAATATAGAAAAGTTCGAGTCGGAACGCTATTCAAAGAGCAATATCGGATATTGAGTTATTCATTTTGGTTTTATAACCCTGTTTTTCGGAAAATTTGATACCTTTTGGAGCCTTGACCCATGTCGAATCCGTCGTCCGTCTGACAAAAAGTTCTGTAAAATAGATTATATTACAAAGATATTTTTATACATAACAAAGGCGAAATTCTAAAATCCTTTGTTATGAATAAGGTGATACATAATTAAGCAAAAAATATAAATAAATGACGCAAAAACGGACCTCGTGGTCCGTTTTTTGCGTCATTTAGATTGTTTGTATGTTTATTTATTATATTCCTCGGCAAGAGCCTTAAAGGCAGGAAGTGCATTTACAATTCTTTGCTTATCTACGCAGTAAGCAATTCTTACATATCCCTTAACACCGAAGTCATCACAGGGAACGACAAGAATTTCCTTGGATTTTGCCTTTTCAAAGAATTTCATAGCATCGTCCTCAAGAGCCTTTACAAAAAGGTAGAAGGCACCGTCGGGCTGAACACACTCGTAGCCGTACTCGGTTAGGGCAGAGTAGAGAATATCCCTGTTTTCCTTATATATATTTACATCAACCTTAGCTCCGATGCATTTTTTGATAACCTGCTGGAAAAGGCTGGGTGCACAAACATAACCAAGAGAACGGCCTGCACCGCAGATAGCAAGGTAAACATTTACAGAGTCCTCCATCTTTGGGCTTACCGCAATGTATCCAATTCTTTCACCGGGAAGGGAAAGAGCCTTGGAGTAGGAGTAGCAAACAATTGTATTATCGTAGTAGTTCATAAGGTAGGGCACAGGCACACCGTCGAATATAAGCTCACGGTATGGCTCATCAGCGATAAGATAAATAGGATGTCCGTATTCCTTTTCCTTTGCCGTAAGGGTAGCACAAACCGCCTTAATTGTCTCCTCATTGTATACAACTCCACTGGGATTGTTAGGGGAGTTCATAATTACTGCTTTGGTGTTTTCTGTTATCTTGCTTTCAAAATCCTTAATATCCACCTGGAAGGTCTTTTCACAGGGGGTGGAGATAACAACCTTGCCCTGGGCATTTTCGATAAATACACGGTATTCTGTAAAGAAGGGAGCAAAAACAATACATTCCTCATTAGGATTGAGAAGTGCACGCAAGGAAATAGTAAGAGAAGCTGCTGCACCACAGGTCATATATATATTGTTAGCAGTAACCCCGGCATCAAAGCGTGCATTGATATCATCTGCAACTGCCTGGCGTGTGCCAAGGTCGCCCTGTGCAGATGTATAGCCGTGTAAAAGCACGGAATTTTCATTTTTTATAAGGTCGCAGATAGTGTCGCTGATTTCCTTAGGAGGCTCAACGCTTGGATTTCCGATACTAAAGTCAAAAACCTTGTCTGCACCGATTTCAACAGCTCTCTGTTTACAGTATTCAAATATCTCACGGATAATTGAACGTTTACTGCCGAGAGCATACATTTTTTCGTTAATCATAATAACCTCTTATATTTTCAAAAGCTTTTTTGCATTTTTGTAAAGCATCATATCCTCAAGCTCCTTGTCGGATATATAGCTCTTTAATATCCTTACCATTTCTCCCTGGTCCTGCCACGGAGAGTCGGATGCGAACAGAATTTTATCAGCTCCGTGCTTTTCAACCATTCTACAGAACATGTCTCTGCCAATAAAGGGAAGAACATATGAGGTATCAATATATATATTTTCCCCTGCGAGGGTGTCTGTAAATTGGTGGAAAAGCTCATTTGCACCCATATGTGCAAGAACTAATCCTTCATATCCTCCCAGTTTGTCAAGCACTCGTGCTACTCTTATAGGAGTACATTTAATGGGTTGGCCCACATACGCACCGTCAAAGCCCGAATGAGTAAGAGTGATAAGGTCCAGCTCCTTTGCACATTTAAGAATGCGTATATATTTATCATCGTCAATATAAGTTCCCTGATAATCGGGGTGTAGCTTTATTCCTAAAAAACCGTTTTCCTTAATCTCATAAAGAGCTTTTTCGTAATCCTCTATATTGGGATGCATACCCGCAAAGGAAATTATCCTCACCCCTGTGTATGATTTTTTATTTATTTCTTTTGCAAAGGCTGTAACGCTTTCAAGCTGTGCAGCTTTTGTTAGGACGGGTAGATTTACGGATACATCTACTCCGTTTTTTATCATACTTCCTATAAGACCGTCAAGGTTACCGGTTGAATGGGCAGGTATAGATGCACCCATTGAGAGTGCTTCGATAGTTCTTTTCGCAATTTTATCGGGGAAAATATGAGTATGAAAATCAATTACCATAAATTAAAGAGCCTCGAGCTCCTTTGGAGACATAGTATCTATACCGTTGTCCTTCAAGGTCTGACACGCCTTGTCTATCTGTGAGGTTTTAACTACAATTGTAGCGTCCTCTGACTCAACTGAAAGACCGTATGCATATTCAATATCAATGTCATTTTCGGAAATAAGCTCAAGTATCTCCTGGAGTGCACCTGCAATATGTGGAAGCTTAATAATAATAACATCGGTAACAGTGCTTGCAAAGCCTGCCTCATTAAGAACCTTAGATCCCTTTTCAGGGTCGTTTACTATGAGTCTTAAAAGACCGAATTCAGAGGTGTCTGCTAAGCTCATGGATAAAATGCTGACCTTGTTTTCCTTAAGAAAATGTAGCACCTCACCAAGTCTGCCTCGTCTGTTTTCAATAAATACGGATAACTGTTTTACTGTCATCTTTTTATTCTCCTTATAAGATTAGCTTATCTTTCGTAGCCTGCCTTAAATGCCTTAACATTTATGTCAACTGTCTTTTGGGGAACGGTTGCTTTGAGTATTTCCAACCACTCCTCCTCAGAAAATCCAATATGCTTAGCCGCAAGACCGAGAACAACTGTATTAAGCACCTTGCTGTTGCCGAGCTCCTTGGCAATAGCTCCACCGTCAATTGTATAGAGCTTATGCTCCTTGTCGAGCCCCTCTAAAATTCCTTCGGGATATTTCATAGCACCGATAACAACTGTCATAGGGTCGATTCTTGTATCGTTAACTATCATAACCCCGTCCGGCTTAAGAAAATGAGCATAGCGAAGAGCTTCGAGGCGTTCAAAGGAAATAAGAATATCAACGCTTCCTTCCTCGCAAACAGGCTCATAAACCTTCTTGCCGAATCTAACAAATGTAACAACACTACCACCACGCTGTGCCATACCGTGAACCTCGGAAAGCTTAACATCCCAGCCTGCATTGAGGGCTGTTTTACCAATAATTCTGCTGGTGAGAAGCGTACCCTGTCCACCAACGCCAACTACCATTATATTCATATTTTTACCCTCCTTATCTTGCAACCTTTTTAATAGCACCGAACTTGCAGTAGCTCATACAGAGTCCACATCCGTTACACATTGTTTCATCTATTTTTACAGTGCCGTCAGCCTGCTTGGTAAGAGCAGGACAGCCTATCTTTAAGCACATACCGCACTTACGGCACTCCTCGGGAGTACATCTGCAAACATTGGGGAATTTCTGTCCCTTGATAAGTGCACAGGGAGCTTTAGCAATAATAACAGTAAGCTCGTCGCAGTTTACACTTTCCTTTATAACCCTTTCAAGCTCCTTGATATCGAAGGCATTTACCTCCATAACTCGCTTAACACCGATAGCTCGGCAAAGCTCTGCTAAGTCAATAGCATATGTATCCTCACCCTTAAGTGTCTTACCTGTAGCAGCATGCTCCTGATGTCCTGTCATACCTGTTGTACGGTTGTCAAGAATCATTACGGTACCTGTTGCCTTGTTGTATACCATATTTACAAGAGAGTTTATACCTGTATGTAAAAAAGTGGAGTCACCGATTGTAGCAACCCAATTTTTAATAAATTCCTTACCCTTGGCCTTTTCCATACCGTGGAGAAGTGAAATACTGGAGCCCATACAAATAGTTGTGTCAATTACATTAAGGGGAGCAACTGCACCGAGAGTATAGCATCCAATATCGCCTGCTGCGTGTATTTTAAGCTTGTTAAGAACTGAGAATACGCTTCTGTGGGGGCATCCGGGACAAAGAATAGGAGGTCTTGCGGGAGCCTCTGCCTTATCAAAAGCGATCTCCTCCTTACCGTAAATAACCTTTTTAAGCATATTTGCACTGTACTCGCCCTGCTTTGTAAAGAGCTCCTTACCGTGAACCCTAAGTCCCCAGCTCTTTACCTGCTCCTCGATAACAGGCTCCAGCTCTTCGAATACATAAACCTCATCGCAGGAAGCAACAAAATCACAGATAAGCTTCTTAGGAAGAGGATTTACAATACCGAGCTTAAGAACACTTGCCTCGGGACAAGCCTCTTTAACATACTGATAAGCAATACCGGATGTAATAAATCCGATTTTAGTATCTCCCATTTCAATAGAGTTAATGGGAAAATCAGATGCGTCAGCCTCCATCTGAAGCTCTCTTGCCTCAACAACCTTATGTCTGCCGATAGCGGAGGCGGGCATCATAACATACTTTCTCATATCTCTTTCATATGTCTTGTCCTCAACCTCTGTACGGTCGCAAAGCTCAACAACACTCTGCGAGTGAGAAAGCTTTGTTGTAGTTCTGAAAATAACGGGAGTATCATATCTCTCGCTAAGCTCAAAGGCATACTTGAAGAATTCCTTTGCCTCGCCACTGTCTGAGGGCTCGATAACAGGAAGATGAGCACTTCTTGCTATCATTCTTGTATCCTGCTCGTTCTGTGAGCTTGCAAGTCCGGGGTCGTCTGCAACCACGATTACAAGTCCTCCGTTTACTCCTGTGTATGCAAGTGTGTAAAGAGGGTCGGATGCAACATTCAAGCCTACATGCTTCATACAAGCCATACTGCGTACGCCTGCAATGGAGGCACCTGCTGCTGCTTCAAGGGCAACCTTTTCGTTGGGAGCCCACTCAGTATATACCTCGTTATATTTTGCTAAAAATTCACTTATTTCTGTGCTGGGTGTTCCGGGATATGCACTTGATACCTTAACACCGGCCTCATAGGCTCCTCTTGCGATAGCCTCGTTGCCAAGCATTATCATTGCCTTTTCCATATTTATACTCCTTTTCTCAAATCTCTGATTCGTTTTGCCTTGCCCTCAAATCGAGCAAGAGTATTTGGGGACTCAAGCTTTATTTTTGCGTCAAGTCCAAGAACGACTCTCAGCTTATTTTTTATTTCTTTTTCGATTCTTTCAAGCTCCTTAAATGAGTCAGTAGCCTTAGCAAGCTCAACTCTTATTGTAAGCTTGTCAGAGTATCCGTCTCTTTCAACAACAATTTCGTAGTGAGGACCGAGGCCTTCAATGGAGAGCACAACCTCCTCAATCTGACCTGGGAATACATTTACTCCTCTTATCTTAAGCATATCGTCGCTTCTACCCTGGAGATTTTCCATACGGCAGGTGGTTCTTCCGCATTTACAGGGCTCATACATGAGTCTTGTAATATCTCTTGTTCTGTATCTGATAAGAGGGAGAGCCTCCTTTTTAATACAGGTAATTACAAGCTCACCCTTTTCCCCAATGGGGAGCACCTTACCTGTTTCGGGATCGATTATTTCGGGAATGAAGAAATCCTCGTTTATGTGCATTCCGTTAAGATATTCACACTCACCGGATACACCTGGGCCCATAAGCTCACTCATACCGTAGTTTGATGTGATTAACATATCATCACCCCAGCATCTGTGCATTTCATCACGCATAGCATCTGTCAGAAGCTCACTTCCCACAAGACCTATTTTAACCTTAAGGTCCTTTTTGGGATCTATACCGATTTCATTTGCTACCTCAGCAAGACGAAGTGCGTAGGAGGGAGTGGCAACCAAAAGCGTAGTGCCAAAGTCCTTCATATACATAAGCTGCTTTTCTGAGTTTCCTGTAGAAGAGGGAATAATTGTAGCACCGATATTCTCGAGTCCGTAGTGCAGACCGAGAGCACCGGTAAACATACCGTAGCCGAAGCATATCTGTGCAAAATCCGTGGATTTAGCTCCCCCGGCACAGGCAATTCTTGATACACATTCAGTCCATACATCCATATCTCCCTTGGTATATCCTACAACCGTGGGCTTACCGGTAGTACCGGAGGATGCGTGGATTCTTAAAAGCTCATCAGTAGGAACGGCAAAAAGACCGTAGGGGTAGTTGTCACGAAGATCTTGCTTTGTAACAAAAGGAAGCTTAGCTAAATCCTTAAGGGATTTTATATCCTCGGGCTTTACTCCTGCCTCGTCCATTTTTTTACGGTAGGGAGCTACCTTTTCGTAAACTCTATGTACAGTCTCCTGTAAGCGTTCAAGCTGGATAGCTTCTATTTCTTCTCTTGAAAGGGTTTCATTTTTTGACCAGATCATTTTATCTCACCTTTACTTTGTAGTTAATAAAATATACACCCACGCAGTTATGCGTACAGGTGCAAAAAAAAAAGATAAAATAATTATATAATAATAGGACACAATTTGTCAATAATATTGACGTATTTTGTATTTTTTATTTTCTTTTTGTAAAACGGAGAGGGCATGCTTAGAGGAAATATATTGAAAAGTACAATGGGGTATGATATAATTGCTGTAGATTACCTTGTGTAAATTTGGTATTACAAAAAGAGAGGGCTACTATGAAAGTATGTGTTATTCAGCCCCACTATTCCTTTGACGAAAGGGATGTGGACAGTTGCTTTAATGGAATTCTATCATTACTTGACAAGTGCGATAGCAGTCTTGATATAATCGTTCTGCCCGAATACAGCGATGCACCTGCCGATGTAAAGGGAAAGAACGGATTTTACAGCTCCGTGGAAAAGTACGGAGATACAATCCTTGAAAAGGCCAAGAAAACAGCAAAAAAATGTAATGCCATAGTTTTTGTAAACTGTGGATACAAAACTGATAAAGGCGTACGCAACACTACATATGCAATTAACCGACAGGGTGAAACAGTCGGCAAATATTTCAAGGCACATCCTGCTCCCAGCGAGGTAAAGACAGATAAAGAGGGAGGGCACGAGCTTGATGTGGATTACAGCTACTGTATACAAGAGCCGTATGTCCTTGAGCTGGAGGGCATACGCTTTGGCTTTCTTACCTGTTACGATTTTTATTTCTACGAGGGCTTTGCAAGACTCGCTAAGGAAAATGTGGATGTGATTATAGGCTGCTCCTTACAGCGTACCGATACTCATAACGCCCTTTCGATAATCAATAAATTCCTTTGCTACAACACTAATGCATATCTGATAAGAGCCTCCGTTTCCTTAGGTGAGAGCTCGGAGCTTTGTGGGTGCAGCATGGTGGTTTCTCCAAAGGGAGATATGATTCTTAATATGGAAAGCAGGGTAGGACTTGGTATTTGTGAAATAAGCCCTAACGAAAAATATTTCAAGCCTGCTGGACATATGGGTAAGGAAAAGTCACATTATGAGTACATAGAGGAGGGCAGACGTCCCTGGCTCTATCGCAACGGAGGAGCAAGCGTTGTTCCCTTTGACGAGGTTATGAGGTATCCTCGACTGTGTGCACACAGAGGATTTAATACAGTAGCTCCAGAAAACAGTATGCCTGCCTTTGGTGCAGCCATTGCTCTCGGAGCTGAGGAAATAGAGTTTGATATATGGTCGACATTGGACGGAGTATTGGTATCATGCCACGACAGCACTCTTGAAAGGGTCAGCAACGGAGAGGGCAAAATTTATGAAAAAACTTATGCAGAACTCTTAAAGCTTGATTTTGGATTCAAGCACGGAGAAAAATTTAGGGGTCTTAAAATTCCCACATTTGAGGAAATATTGCAGAAATTTGCAGGCAGAGTGATTATGAATATCCATGTTAAAATATGGGATCATAATATGCCTGATCTTATGATAGAGAAAATAGTATCACTTATCCGTAAGTACGATTGCGAAAAGCATATATACTTTATGACCACAAGCGACAATGTTATAAGGCAGGTTATGGAATATGCACCTGACCTTAAGGTGTGTGTTGGATGGAACGGAAACCCCGACCCTGTGTCTATAGTAGACAGAGCAATAGAGCTTGGAGCATACAAGGTACAGCTTTTTAAGCCGTATTTCAACAAGGAAAGCATTGAAAAGGCTCATTCAAACGGAATACTTTGCAATGTATTCTATGCTGACGACCCAATGGAGGCTTGTGAATATTTTAAAATGGGAATTGATACAGTTCTTACAAATGATTATTTAACAATATATAACGCAACAAAGGATTTATTGAAAGAACATGAAAAGAGTGCTTATAGAAAATTTACCTCTTGATACGCCTTGTGAAATTGCTTCTGCCTTTAAGGGTGCCAGGGTATACGATAGCTCCTGCTCACCTGAGGCAAGAGTATATTATATCGATACGGGTGAAGGGTTTTATCTTAAAACTGCCAAAAAAGGTACACTCAGCAGAGAGGCAGAAATGTCAGAGTATTTTTATAAAAAGGGGCTCTCACAGGGAGTAGCATCCTATGTTTCTCTTGAAAGGGATTGGCTCCTTACAAGAAAAGTTGCCGGTGAGGATTGCACACATTCCGCATATTTGTCAAATCCCTGCCGATTAGCCGATTTGATGGGGGAGATGCTTCGCCGATTACATAGCATTGACGCATCTGATTGCCCTGTACAGGATAGAGTAAGAGAGTACATAGGTCTTGCTGAAGCTAATTATAGTACGGGCAATTATGATAGGTCTGCTTTTCCCGACAGCTTTGGGTACAAGAACGCAGAGGAGGCGTACAAGGTGTTCAATGAAGGGAAGCATCTTTTGAAAAGTGATACACTTATTCACGGAGATTACTGCCTTCCGAACATTATGCTAAAGGATTGGAGCTTTTCCGGATTTATCGATACAGGTAACGGTGGAATAGGAGATAGACACATAGATCTGTTCTGGGGGTGCTGGACCCTGTGGTTTAATTTGAAGACCAATAAATACAGGGACAGATTCCTTGATGCATATGGAAGAGACAAGGTGGATGATGATATACTAAGGATTATAGCATCTGCCGAGGTTTTTGGATAAAGGAGAAAAAATGGAATATTCAGCCTACTATAAATACATTATCTCCGACGATACAAGGCTGTTTACAGTGGCTTTATTGCCACAGGGTCTGGGTAAATTTCCCTGTGTAGTGGTAAGAACTCCTTATGTTGATTGGCTTGAGGAAAAAACAGAGGAGTTTATTGTAGACCTTTGCAGAAGAGAGAGTGAAAGCTGGCTTGACCGTGGCTATGCTATGATAGTTCAGCATTGCCGTGGAAGAGGAAAAAGCGATGGAGACTGTGTACCATATGTAAATGAGGGTAAGGACTCAAATAATCTGTATGATTGGATAAGAGAACAAGACTTTTATAACGGAGAAATTTTTTTGATGGGTACAAGCTATCTTACCTCTGTTCATTATTGTGCCAAGCCCTACGGAAAGGATATTAAGGGTGCCATTTTTGGTGTACAGGATACGGAGAGATATAATCTTTGCTATCGCAACGGGGTTCTCAAAAAAGACCTTCAGCCAAGCTGGTATGTCAGTATGTATAAGGCTAAATCCAAGATAAATAGGAATTATGCTGATAACTCATTTGAGATGCTTCCTTTAACTGATTTTACAAAAACGGTTTTTGAAGAAGAAGTGCCCGATTTTGATAATATGCTTTTATCACCGAGAATCACCGATCCCTTCTGGCAGACCCATGCAGGAGGAAGTGATACAAGGGGAGCCACGGATAGACTTGATTTTCCCGTGCTGTACATAACGGGATTTTATGACATTTACACGGGTGGGATTTTTGATATGTGGAACAGAATGGATGAAAATACCCGTTCAAAATCTGTCTTAGTGGTGTCACCCTATGACCATGGGGATGGATGCAATAAGAATACATTTGTGTTCAAAAACGGCAACCGTAAAGAAAAATTCGGTACAAATTACCCGATAGATTGGTTTGACAGTGTAAGAGAAGGCAATGGAAAAAGCTTTGTGCGAGGCAAGGTAACATATTTTCGGATTTTTGAAGATAAGTGGCATACTGATGATTTCTATATTTCAAACAGCACTGTTACTTTCCCTCTTGGAAGTAAAAAAATAAGCTACATATATAATCCTGATAATCCACCGAGATTTAATGGGGGTCTGTGCTGTAATTTCGGTGGTGCCGATTTTCAGCCGACGGCAAGTTGGAGAGACGATGTTGTATCCGTATACACAGAGCCATTTGAAAGCGATACAGTAGTACAAGGGAAAATGACAGCACAGATTACCGTAGCCTCGGATTGCGAGGATACCTGCTTTTATATGCGTGTCAGCATCGAAAAGACAGAGGGTGACTACGGCTTAAGAGACGATATTACCACTTTGTGTCACCAGCTCGGAGATTATACTCCCAATACAGAGGTAAAGCTCAACTTTATCTTTGATGAGCATTCATTTTTAATAAAAGCCGGAGAGAGGCTCCGTGTAGATATCTCATCTGCCAATGCAAATCACTATGTCCGTCATACTAACAATAAAGGGCTTTACAGTAAGCAGACCTCTACCAAAATTGCAAAAAATACAGTTGACCTTTCAAAGTCAATGATTATTTTACCTGTTCTATGAAAATATATATTAAGAACATTGGATTTAGATATATGTTACATGTGTAGTTTTAGTGATGCTTTTCAAAAGCACAATTGTAAAGCAGAAAAGAATAAAGTTATATTTGCTGTTTTCCGGGGTGTATTGATATTATTTATTTTATGAATAGCATTGCACTTATACGGAGAGTAATATCCGCATAATGGAAGGAGAAAAAATGAAAGCTATTGATTTGATTAACGCAATTAACGAGGGTGGCTACGCCGACAAGGTGACCTGTGATACTATTAAAGCAGGCAGTCCTGACAGGGAGCTGCACAAGGTTGCCATAACAATGTTTGCAACGGTGGATACCGTAAAAAAGGCTATGGAATGGGGAGCCGATATGCTTATAGTTCACGAGCCTACCTACTATGACCATATGGAGGTTGTAAGGGAGGAAACCCCTGTAATAAGAGCAAAGAGAGAGCTTATTGAAAAGAGTGGAATGACCATTTATCGCTATCACGACCATATGCACCACAGAGAAATAGACCAGATACCCGAGGGTGAGGTTTATTATCTCGGACTAAAAGGAACAACAGAAAAAACTCCATATTCGGCATCATACCTTTTTACTAGTGAAGAGCCTATAACAGCTTTGGAGCTTGCTGAAAGAATGGAAAAGAACTTGAATATCGCTCATGTACGCATAGCCGGAGCAAGGAATATCAAATCCACAAAAATAGCCCTTTGCTTTGGAACTCCTGGTGGAGTGTTCGATTTGTTGCAAAGAGACGATGTTGAAATAGTCTTAACAGGTGAAGCATGTGAATGGATGCTTGGAGAGTATGCAAGAGATGCCCACGCCCTTGGATTTAATAAAACTCTTATAGTTATGGGACATATAGGCTCTGAAAGGGACGGAATGCGTCTTTTGGCAGAAAGACTTAAAAAGTCCTACCCTGTATTTGAAACACGGTATATAGAGTGTGGAGAGGTTTATACTTATACCGATACTAAGGAGCAATAATATGAAGCCGATTATAGGATTGACTCCATCTGTACAGGAGGATGGCTCCGTATCCCTGCTTGAAGCGTACTCGAGAGCTATTGAACAGGCCGGTGGCATTCCAATTTTACTTCCGTATGTGAAAAATAGTGACACTTTGGACGGGTATACAGATATATGCGACGGCTTTTTCTTTACAGGAGGCGTGGATGTGTCCCCGGAGCTTTATGGAGAAGACAAAAGAAAAACCTGTGGCAACACCCAACCGTTGCGTGATGAAATGGAGCTTTACATTCTTGAAAAAGCTTTACAATTGGATAAGCCTATTCTTGCAGTATGCCGTGGTGTACAGATTCTCAATGTGGCACTTGGAGGCTCGCTGTATCAGGATATACCGACAGAGATTAAAACTGATATAAATCATGTACAAAAGGAAAGCAGATTCGAGCCCTCCCATAGTGTGACAATTTATAAAAACACCCCTCTTGAACAATTGATCGGAAAGGGTGAAATGATAGCCAACAGCTTTCATCATCAGGCTATAAAGGCTCTTGGCAATGACCTTTCTGTAATGGCTAAGGCAGATGACGGAATTATAGAAGCCGTATACATGGAGGATAAAAAGTATATTCGTGGGTATCAGTGGCATCCGGAAAGGCTGTGCTTTACCAATGATGATAACAAAAAGATTTTTCTGGAATTTATTAAGGCTGCAGATAACAGCAGGAGGATAATCAATGACTAAAAAGAGAAGGGCTTTAAGAGTAATAGGAATAATTTTAGCTGTTTTATGCGTATTTTTTGCGGTGATAAATATTATTCCTCCAAAAAAGAATGTAGAGAGCAATCCATTTATTGTTGGGGAAGGAGAGCTCCCTATGATAGCTGCCCACAGAGGTGGAGGAGCATGTAATCCGGAAAATACTATGCTTGCATTTAGGGAAGCAGTAAAAACCTATAATGTCGAAATCATAGAGAGTGATCTGTTTTTAACTAAGGATGGGTACCTTGTGTATAATCATGATGATTATATTGATGAAACCTGTAACATAAACGGTAATATCAGTCTGGACGAGGTAAAGACCCTTTGCGAGGACGAGTCAAAGCGACACTACATTAAGGATATGACCCTTGCTGAGCTTCAAATGTATAATTTTGGATACTATTTTGAGAACAAAAGTGGAGAAAGAATTTATAAGGATGAGACAAATCCTCAGTCCAAGGGACTACAGATAGCTACTGTAGAACAGCTCTTTGAGGAGTTTTATGAAAGCAATCCGGAGCTTTTATTCATTGTTGAGATAAAGGACAGTGGAGAAAGGGGATATGAGGCTTGCAGAATCCTCTACGAAACTCTTAAAAGATATCCGGAATATAAGGACCGGATAGTAGTAGGTACATTCCACGATGAAATAGAAGCAGAGCTTAAGGCAAAATATCCTGATATACATAGGGGTGCACCCATGGGTACGGCTGCAAGCTTTATCATAACACAGATGTTTAAGGTCAATATATTTGACAACGGAGATTTTACCTGCCTGCAGGTACCTACCGATTACGATGTGGGAATTACATTGAATCTGGCTAAGTCCACATATATAGACCGTGCCCACAGAAGAAATATAGCCGTTCAGTATTGGACTATTAATGACGAGGAAACAATGAGAGAGCTTATAGAATTGGGATGCGATTGTATTATGACAGATGACCCGGAGCTCCTTAAGAGTGTTCTTGACGATTACAGAAGCAGAGGATAAAATGGAAATAAAGATTTTTGACACCTTACCAAATGACGCCCTGAAAATACGGCTGGAGGTATTTGAGGGAGAGCAGAATACACCCGACGGAGTGGATGAAATTGACTCATTTGCCACCCATCTTGTCTTGTATAACGATGGCAGAGCCATAGCCACATGCCGTATTTCAAAAACAGAAAACGATGGGGTATACCTGATAGGTAGAATAGCTGTTATTAAGGAGCTTCGTGGTCAGGGAATCGGCAAAATAATAATAAGCCATGCCGAGGAATATTTGCAAAAAAACGACTGTAAAATTGCGATTATCCGTTCACGCTACCAGGTAAAGGACTTTTACGCAAGATGTGGATACGAGATATGCTCGGATATTGTATACGAGGGAAAAAGACCTTATATATGGGTGAAAAAGAGCATATTGAAATAGAAAAAGGTGGGATAAGTGGATGAAAATACTGTCCTTTGGAGAAATAATATGGGATATTTATCCCGACAAAAGCTGTATTGGAGGAGCACCTCTTAATTTCTCTGCTCATACAGCAAAGCGAGGAGCAGATTCATATCTTTTATCGTCGGTAGGAGATGATGATCTCGGAAGAGAAGCACTTTTGTGGCTGGATAGATTCGGCGTTAAAAGGGAGCTTGTCAGCACAATAAAGGATATGCCCACAGGAAAATGCAGAGTTTCCCTTGATAAAATGGGAATCCCGAAGTACATTATGGAAGAGAATACTGCTTATGACAGTATAGAGCTTACCGGTGAAGTTTTATCATCACATTTCGATGCATTATCCTTTGGCACTCTTGCACTGAGAAACGATAAAAACAGACACTCCATCGCCGAAATGCTTGAAAAACATATTGCAGATACAGTTTTTTGTGACCTTAATCTTCGTTACCCGTTTTACACAGAGGATACAGTTCGCTTTGCTCTTGAAAACACCAATATCCTTAAAATAAACGACATTGAGCTTAATTACCTTAGAAGCGAGATATTGAATTCTCGGGAGCTTGATTATTTTTGCATTTTGCAAAGGCTTTGCAGTGAATATAAAAGCATAGAGATAATAATTTTGACCTACGGAGAGAAGGGAGCCTATGTTTACTCGGCATCAGACGGAAAAATTATATACCGTCAGGCAAAAAAGGCAGATGTTATATCAACTGTAGGGGCAGGAGACAGCTTTGGTGCTGTGTTTCTTACGGAATACCTCTTTGGAAAGGAGCTTGAGACCTGCCTTGACAGTGCTATTTGCGTAAGTGCACAAGTAGTATCGCACAAAGAGGCTGTTCCCTTGGATATTTAACCATTTTTGGATAAAATTATCTTATACACTTGAAATTAAAGCGTTGCATATGTTATAATTATTGTGCTAATAAAAAATAATAAAGGAGATAACACCAATGGCAAACAGATTTATACTTAATGAAACCTCTTACTTTGGCACAGGCTCCAGAGCAGTTCTTGCCGATGAAATTGCGAAGAGAGGATTTAACAAAGCTTTTGTTGTAGCTGATAAGGATCTTATCAAGTTCGGCGTAGCTAAAATGGTTACAGATGTTCTCGGCGATTTCCCCTATGAGGTATTTGCAGAGTTCAAGGCTAACCCCACAGTAAAGAATGTAAAGGACGGCGTTGAGGCATTCAAGGCATCAGGTGCAGACTTTATCATCGCTATCGGCGGTGGTTCTGCCATCGATACATCCAAGGGTATTGCTATTATCATCGCTAACCCCGAGTATGCAGATGTTGTATCTCTTGAGGGCGTTGCTCCCACAAAGAACAAGTGTGTTCCTATTATCGCACTTCCCACAACAGCAGGTACGTCAGCTGAGGTTACAATCAACTATGTTATCACAGATGAAGAGTCCGGTAGAAAGATGGTTTGCGTAGACCCTAACGATATTCCTGTTCTCGCAATCATCGATGCTGAGCTTATGGCTTCTATGCCTAAGGGTCTTACAGCTGCTACAGGTATGGATGCTCTTACACACGCTATTGAGGGTTACATCACTAAGGGAGCTTGGGAGCTTTCTGATATGTTTGAAATTAAGGCTATTGAGCTCATTGCTAAGAACCTTCGTACAGCTACATATGAAGGTAAGAATATGGAGGCTCGTGAGAATATGGCTCTTGCACAGTATGTTGCAGGTATGGCATTCTCCAATGTAGGTCTTGGATGCGTTCACTCCATGGCTCACCCCCTCGGAGCAAGATTTGATATTGCTCACGGTGTAGCTAATGCACTTCTTCTTCCTATCGTTATGGAATATAATATGCCCGCATGTGAGGCTAAGTACTGTGAAATAGCAAAGGCTATGGGCGTTGATGTTTCCGGTATGACAGTAGCAGAGGGTGCTAAGGCAGCTGTTGAAGCAGTTAAAAAGCTTTCTCTTGATCTCGGTATTCCCCAGACACTTCGTGAAATTAACATTCCCGAGGATGCTCTTGAGCTTCTCTCTAAGGATGCTTTCGCAGATGTATGTACAGGTGGTAACCCCAGAGAAATCACAAATAAGGATATCCTCGACCTCTACAAAAAGGTATATTAATAGGAGAGCTTAAGATGAAGAACATTCTTGAATCCAAGTTTTTGAACGAGTACTGTGCTACTGCCGCTAATATGTATCGCCTTGGATGGGACGAAAGAAACGGTGGTAACATTTCCTACCTTCTTACTGAAGAGGAGGTTAAGGAGGTTCTTGATACTGATAAGGTAGTAAGACTTATTCCTCTTGGCTTTGATGCAAAGGAGCTTGCAGGAAAGTATTTCCTTGTAAGTGGAACAGGTAAATATTTTAAGAATTTTGTTGGCGACCCTGAGAACAATGTTGGCGTATTCAGAATTTCTGCAGACGGACAGAATGCAGAGCTCCTTTGGGGCTATGCAGACGGGGGCAGATTTACAAGTGAGCTTCCTGCTCATCTTATGAGCCATATTGCAAGACTCAGAGTAGACCCCACAAACAGAGTTGTTATGCACACTCACCCCACCAACCTTCTTGCTATGACATATATGTTTGATCTTGATACAGTTAAGTTCACACATAAGCTCTGGCAGATGAACACAGAGTGTATTGTTGTATTCCCTGACGGCGTTGAGGTTCTTCCTTGGATGCTTTGCGGTACTAACGAAATCGGTGAGGCAACAGCTGAAAAGATTGCACTTTCCCGTACTGTTATCTGGTCAATGCACGGTATTTACTGTGCAGGTCACGACCTGGATGAGACCTTTGGTCTTGTTGAAACAGTAGAGAAGGCTGCTCAGATCTATATGATGACAGAGGCTTGCGGTGGAGCTAAGAATCTTATCTCCGATGACCAGCTTAAGCTTCTTGCAAAGAGATTCAATCTCACATACAGAGACGGTGTTATTTAATAGTTGTCACTAAAAAAGTAATACATATATATAAAAATCCCGACAAATATGCGTTTGCCGGGATTTTTTATATTATTTTTTTAGACCCTCGTTTAATTTTATGTTTATCTTCTTAGTGGTTAAAACAACTGTGAGCCATATAATACCGTATGCAAGAATAAATGCGACGGTATATATGAGAAATACCGTAAGGCTAAATGGTATCCAGGAGTTTATAAGATAGCATATGGTATATGCAAGATAGAGAGATGTAAAATGGAAAAGAATGCTTTTTGCAATGGGCCAATGCTCAATCTGATTAAAAACGCTGGACCCTGCGTGGATAAAAGCCAGAATATAGGTGGAAATAACAACCAAAAGCATCTCGCCTCCTGTTATCAGCGGCTCTACTCCGGTAATATCTAATATAAAGTAAATTGTACCGGCTATAATTGGTCCAAATCCACCGAAAATGGCACCCCTGTGTAGATAAATCATGAAATATTTTTTCATAGCTTGAATCCTATCCTTTCCTTAACAGCCTTAAGCTGTCTTCTCGATATATAGTCCTTATACCCACTTTTGAATACAGCCCTTATAGCTCCGGCAAAGGAGGACTCGAACCTATCTATCATTTTAATATTTGCAAGACAGGACTGGTTAAGCTTTATAAACACGCCATCGAGCATTTTTTCAATTACATAGAGTCGTTCCCTTATCCGTAGCTTCCCTTTATCGCATATTGCATACACCCGTCCGTCCTCGGAAATAATGCACTCAATATTTTCGGGCTCAAGCTTGTATATTGCTTCGTTGCCGTAACCTATAAGCAGAGTGGACTCTGCTCCTGCCAGCTTTTCTATTTCATCAATTAACGCTGTGCGTTCCTTTGCATATATTACAATTTTTTCTTCCTCGTCGGAGCCAAGGATAATGTGACATTTCATATAACCATCTCCCTTCATTTATATTTTCTCATAAAGTCTAAATAATTTCAACGGTTTTTTGTCATTCGGTGCTTTTTAGTGAATATTCGGTGAGGATAAGCTAAAAATTATATATTATTATAATATAATGTTGAAAAAAATGCTTCTTTGTGTTAAAATATAAGTCACAGGAGGTGTATTATGGACATTTTAACTCTTAAAAAAAATCAGACCTCGGTCAAGGCACAGATAAGGCGTGATTTGGTTTCTACCTTATCAAGCTGCGGTCCCGCTTCAAAAAAAGTGCTTTTCTCCCGCCTTTTTGATGTATCACCTCTTTCCCCCGATGCAATAAATGATATAAATGTAGACAGTGTGGGAGTGCTGTACCGTTCTATTATCGGTGCTGTTCTCAGCGACTCTGTGGAAATGGGTGAAATCTCATTGGAAAACGGTGTGTACAGTCTTAACCGTGATGTTCCGCTTTTTATCCGTGGCTATGAGGTTAAGGAATATGTAAAATCCGTGCTCAAGGAGAATGTACCCTACTCAAAAAAAGAAATATTCAGAAGGTGTGAGCTTGCCTTTGGTACAGACAAGACAAGCACACATAAGGATGACAACAGGCTTCGTGCCTTCGTGGGAGAATACCTTACAAGCTGTGAGAAAAAAGGAATTGTAACTGTATCTGACGGAGTGTACTATCTTTCCAAAGAAACAGAAAATGTTGTGGATTCTTATGATAACTTTATTAATACACTGAATTCCCGTGGTGGAGAAAATTTCGAGCAATTCGGTGCTATGCTTCTTCGTGCATTCTATGAGAAGGCAGGAGTAATAGTTGATGAATGCAGTGTGACCGGCGGTAGTGATGACGGTGGTGTAGACATTGTCGTACGAACAACGGATAAGCTGGGATTTAAGGAATTTATCTGCGTACAGGCAAAGGCAAGGAGAAACAATCATGTTACCTTGAAGGAGGTAAGAGAGTTTATCGGAGCTATGCATACACAGGGTGGAAGTAAGGGTATTTACCTAACTACCTCTGTTTTCCACGAGGACGCAAAAAAGCTTATTGATGATGTGCATAATGTTACAGGAATAGACGGTGCAATCCTCTATTCCCTCGCTAAAGAATGTGGAATGCTGAGCCTATGAATGCCATATTAAAAGAACTTTTGGAATCAAGGGATGAAAAATATCGTGAGTTTCATTCTGCCCTTTTGCCGGGTATAGATAATGTTATTGGAGTAAGACTGCCGAGAATCCGGGAAATTGCCAAAAAATATGTAAGCACGGATATTGGCAGAGAGCTGATGGATACATTGCCTCACAGCTATTATGAGGAAAATATGACTCATGCCCTTATGATAGGACTTCTTAAGACTGACAGGGACTGTATTGAAAATCGTATTAAGAAATTCACTCCTTACATAAACAATTGGGGAGTTTGCGATAGCTTTGTTGCCAGCCTTAAATACTATTTCAAGGATAGAGAAAAGGGACTTGAGCTTATAGAATCAGAGATTGAAAATGGTGGAGAATATCATATCAGATTTGCCCTTGTGGCTTTGCTCAATTACTATTTGGACGAAGAATACATAGATAAGGCCCTTGACATTGCTGTATCTGTAAAAAACGATGCCTATTATGTTAAAATGGCACAGGCATGGCTTGTCAGCGTAGGTATTGTAAAGCAGTATGAAAAAACCGTTGTGCTCCTAAAGGAAGGCTGTCTGTCCCCATGGGTGCACAATAAGGCTATACAGAAATCAGGAGAAAGCCTCAGGCTCTCCTCCGACAGAAAGGAATACCTTAATACACTTAGGGTGAGAGAGAAATAATGAATTACGCCACAATTAAGTACAACGATATAAGTAATGGCCCGGGTATTCGGACATCACTGTTTGTCAGCGGGTGCACCCACCGATGTAAGGGATGCTTTAACAGTATAGCATGGGATTTTAATTACGGAGAGCCATACGATAAAAGGGTAGAGGATGAAATTATGGCATCCCTTGCCCAACCACATATAAAGGGACTTACTCTTCTCGGCGGAGAGCCCTTCGAGCCGCAGAATCAGGGAGCTCTTTTAGAGCTTACTAACAGAGTAAGAAAAGAGCTGCCAAGCAAAAATATTTGGTGCTTCTCGGGATACACAATTGAACAAATGCTTACAGGTGAGCTTTCAAAATGCGAGACCACCCGTCCGCTTCTTGAAAATATAGATGTGCTTGTGGATGGAAAATTTGTTGAGGAGCTAAAGAACCTTATGCTTAAATTTAAGGGCTCATCCAATCAACGCACAATTCTTGTAAAGCCAACCCTTGAAAAAAATGAAATAGTCCTTTGGGATAAATAAAGATAGAGCAAGGAGAAATTATGGAAAACTTAAAGGTCAGAATAAAAAAATTGAGTGATAAGGCTGTTCTTCCTACATATGGCTCACCCTATGCTGCAGGAGCAGACCTATATGCTTGTATAGATGATGATATTGTGATTGAGTCGGATAAAACCGTGCTTATTAAAACAGGACTTTCTATGGAGATTCCTGTTGGCTTTGCCGCCTTTATATATGCAAGAAGCGGTCTTGCAAGTAAAAGAGGACTTGCACCCGCCAATAAGGTTGGAGTTGTAGATTGCGATTATAGAGGAGAGGTTATGGTAGCACTCCATAATCATTCCGATATTCCACAGACCGTTGCAGCCGGAGAAAGGATTGCTCAGCTTGTAATAGCTCCATACTATACTGCCGATTTTGAAGAATGTGAGGAGCTTTCCGAAACCGTGCGTGGTGAGGGTGGATTTGGATCCACAGGCAGAAAATAAAGGAGATGGCTATGAACTTTAACGATAAATCAAAGGCGATAATTTGCCTTATCAGACACGGACAGACCAACTGGAATGTAGAGGGTAGAATGCAGGGCAGAGAGGAGGTTCCTCTTAACGAAAACGGAATTGCTCAGGCAAAAGAGGCTGCCGAGGGAATGAAGGCTGCATGCGAATCCATAGGACTGCATTTCAATAAGATTATATCCAGCCCCCTTGGAAGAGCAGTTGATACAGCCAATATAATCCGTGAGGCGATCGGTTGCGATTACTTCGGTAAGGATGAGAGATGGCTGGAAAGAGATTTCGGTGTTCTTTCCGGATATACCTATGACGATTATGCAAGGGCTGTACATGCTAATGCCGACGGAGTAAAGGATATCGAGCCTGTTGAGGCTATGATGGCAAGAGCAAGAAGCTTTTTTGAGGACGAGGCAAAGGCGGGGGACAGAATACTTGTGCTCACCCACGGTGCAATGGCAACTACCCTTGCAAAAAACAGTAACAAGCCTGCCTATATTCCACCTGAAAAGGTTGGTGGAGTAGGTAACTGTCACGCTTCCTTTTATACCTATGACGGAAAAGAAATAACTCTTGAGGGCTTTAATATTCATCCCAAGGATGTAAAAAAATTTGTTATGGAGAATGTTGAAAAATGATAAAGAAGCTTATATTGCCCCTTATGTTACTCTTTGTCTGTGTGCTTATGACCTCATGCGATGATCCTGATGATTATGTCTATGACGGCAAATCCCTTATAGGAAAATGGCAGGAGGTGGATTTTGATGAGGGATTTTATAAAACCTATGAGTTTAAGGCAGACGGTACTGTAACCTACGCTTACTGCACCTACGGAATGATAACAGACAGCGACAGTGGTATTGCTACATATGATTACAGAGTTGACGACAATAATGTACTTGTAATCATTGAGGAATATAACGGAAAAATTGCAGAATCAAAGGTTCAGTTTATGATAAGTGAGGACGGGGATCGCCTAAAAATGTATGAGGACGGCGACAAAATAAACGAGCTTGAAAGATATAAGCTTGAATACGATGATCCATCCCCACTCCTTGGAAAATGGGTAAGTGTAAATCAGGTAAACGGAGCTACTCAAACCGATCTTTTCTGGTTTTCAGAAAACAGTGAATGCTTTATTTTTCCCAATGTAAGTGGAAAAATCGGCGATGATGTGGATGAATTTACAAAAGATTATATCAATAGCGAAACAGGATTTGTACAGACCATGCTTTACTCCACAAAGAAAAACGAGATATACCTCTGCTTTGCAGATGAGTATATTGTACAGGAGGAAAGTGTAATATTCGGACAGTACAGAATTGAAAATGATCAGCTTATTATAAGCTCGGACGGAAAAACTGTTGTAGTGCTTGAGAGGTTAGATGATGACACTGTATGAAAAAAAGCTGTCGTCGGAGCAGATATTCGACGGAAAGGTAGTAAAGCTTTTTGTAGATAAGGTAGAGCTTCCCGACGGCAATGAAGCTATAAGAGAAATTGTACGCCACCCGGGTGCAGTATGCGTAATTCCCGTAACCTGTGAGGGCGATGTTATAATGGTGAAGCAATACCGTTACGCATTTGAAACAGTAATGCTGGAAATTCCGGCAGGAAAGCTGGAGCCCGGAGAAAACCCCCTTGAGGCTGTCAAGAGAGAGCTTGAGGAGGAGAGTGGAGTAGTAGCCGGAAAAATTGAATATTTGGGCGAAATTTTCACAACGGTAGCGATTTTTGATGAAAAAATACACGCATATCTTGCCACCGAGCTTGTGTTTAATAATGCTCATCCCGATGAAGATGAGTTTTTAGAGGTGGAGAGAATTCCTCTCAAGAAGCTTGTGGAAATGGTAATGAACGGTGAGATAAGAGATTCCAAGACGCAGATTTGTATCCTTAAAGCGGATAAGCTCCTGTCCCAAAGAAAAAATAATCAGGAGGTATTATTGTGAGATATATAAATGTTGAAAGAACAAAAATGGTGGATGAGGCGTCAACAGGACACACTCCCACGCCTCTTTTTGTTTCAATTATGCGATTTATACTCGTATTTTTTCTCGGTACAATTCTCGGTAATTTATTGGCAGCCATCCCCCTCGGTATATATTTGCTAACGGGTACTGACCTTATGGAGATTATTGGATCTGTTACAGCAGGAACTATGAACGAGGAGCAGTATATTGAGGCAATAAATGTCATTCTTTTGAATATTCCTCCCATATTCACAGTAATCTCTCTTATTTGCACTGCCTCTTCTATAGTCGCAGCTGTATTTTATTGCAGATATTTTGAAAAGAGAAGATTACCATCCATGGGATTCCGTAAGGGTAAAGCGGGACTTGAATATCTTGTAGGTGCTCTTATAGGCTTGGGTATGTATGCAGTAACATTCCTTATTGCCTGGGCTACAGGCTCCGTATCAATAGAGCTTAATCCCGAGGGCTTTGCACCTATTATTCTCCTTTTCCTTGTAGGGTATATCATACAAGGTGCTTCCGAGGAGATCCTCCTCCGTGGTTATTTTATGATTACTCTCGCAAGGGATATGAAGCCTTGGTCAGCTCTTATGATAAGCTCACTTATGTTTTCCTTGCTCCATGCCTTTAATCCGGGTGTCAGCGTAATGGGACTTATAAACATTATGCTTTTCGGTATGTTTATGGGTATATATGTATTCAAGAGAGGAAATATCTGGGGTGCTTGTGCTATTCATACCTTTTGGAACTTTGCACAGGGTAATATATTCGGATCCTATGTAAGTGGCACATCCTTGGCTCCTTCCGTGTTTGTTACGAGCTACAATCCCGATAGACTACTTGCAAATGGAGGTGCCTTTGGCTTGGAGGGAGGAGCTGCGGCAACAATTATTTTAGTTCTGGCAATAGGCATCACACTTTTTACCAAAACCAATAAAAAGGAGCTGTCCGTTTTGGAGCAGCCACTGTTTGATGCATAAAATAATGCATAAAAGCTGAAATTATGCGAACGCTTGAATAAAATTGCAAAAAAGTATTGACAAAGACATTTTACGGTTGTATAATGTTAATGCCTATATTTTATTATTATATTTTTTAAGGAGATTTGAAAATGAAGAAAATTGTTTCTTTGTTGCTCGTTGCATTGATGCTTGTTACATGCTTCTCGCTTGTAGCTTGCGGTGACAGTGAGCCTAAGGTTAAGATTATTGAGATTCAGCTTACACAGGAGGAATATGCTTTTGTTATCAAGGAGGGCAACACAGCTCTTAAGAATGATATGAACGCTTTTCTTGCTGAAATTAAGGAAAATGGCGAATTTCAGAAAATCGTAGACAAGTACTTTAAGGGTGAGGGTGAAAAGGTTGGCTACGCTGTAGCAGGTAGTGGCACATCCAACACAGAAGGCAAATTTGTAGTAGTTACAAACTGCCCCTTCGAGCCCTTTGAATATCTTGGCTCTGACGGTAAGATCTACGGCGTGGATATCGAGATTGCAGCAGCTTATGCTGAGTCAAGAGATCTTGAGCTTGTAATCAAAAACCTTCCCGAGTTCGACAGCATCTTTTCTGAGGTTGATGCAGGCTATGCAGATATCGGTATGGCAGGTATTACCGTAAGTGCAGACCGTGAGGCAGTTTATGACTTCACATCTACATATTACAACGCATCTCAGAAGATTATCGTTGCAGCAGATAATACAGCATTCGATAACTGCAAAACAGCAGAGGATGTAGAGAATGTTATTAAGGGACTTACTGACGGTACTAAGTTCGGTTACCAGAACGGTACAACAGGCGGTATGTATGTTGAGGGTAATGAGGACTGGGGTTATTCAGGCTTTGCTAACCTTAACGGAAAGGGATATGCTACAGCTCTCGATGCTGTAAACGACCTTGTAAACGGTAACCTTTACGCAGTAGTAGTTGACGAGGCACCCGGCAATGCTATTGTTAAGGCAATAAACGGAGACTAATCAGTTAAGCTCTCCCCTGCATTTTATGTAGGGGGGAGATTTGCGTAATGAGGATTTAATATGTTAGAAAATATAAAGGTTTTTTTCAAAAATTTATCGGGAGAAAACTTTACAGATTTATTTTTTGAAGGACTTTGGAACACCGTAAAAATTGCTATACTCGGTCTTATCATAGGTATCGTTATAGGTACTGTTATCGGCATAATTAAGGTCGCACCGAAGTATAAGCTGGGAATGAGAATACTAGATAAGATAAGCACAGTCTATGTTGCGATATTCCGTGGCACGCCTATGGTAGCTCAGCTTCTTATTGCTTATTATCTTCTTCTCCCCCTCCTGGGTGTTAAAGGAGTAGAGGCTGTAAATGTCGGCGTAGCTGTTTTCGGTATGAACAGCGGTGCATATGTATCGGAAATAATGCGAGGAGGCATTAATTCCGTTGATCCGGGTCAGACGGAGGCAGGTAGAGCACTTGGACTCAGTTATCCCACAACAATGCTTAAAATCGTTGTCCCACAGGCTATAAAAAACATTATTCCTACACTGGGTAATGAGTTTATCACACTTATAAAGGATACTGCAGTATTAAGCTTTATTTCAATTGTGGATATAAATGTTGCTGTTAAGCAGATTGCACAGCCCGGATATGTATACAGTGCCGGATACCTGTTTATGGCTGTGGTATATATAGTTCTGGTTTTGGTTATAACCGGACTTGTAAAGCTTACAGAGCATTTTCTTAATAAGAGTGACAGAAAGTACGGCACAGCTAAAAGTGCTAAAAAATCTTAACAGGAGGGCTTATGGCAGAAGAAATTATAAAAGTCGAGCATCTTTATAAGAGATTCGGCGATAATGAAGTTTTAAAAGATATAAGCACCTCTATATATGAGAGAGAAAAGGTAGTAATTCTCGGATTGTCAGGCTCAGGAAAATCCACACTTTTGAGATGTCTTAACTGTATGGAGGACCCCAGCGACGGAGCTATATATTTTGACGGAGAGAACCTTGCTGATTTTAAGGTTGATATTAATAGACACCGTCAGAAGATAGGAATGGTATTCCAGCAGTTCAATCTTTTCAATAATAAAACAGTAATTCAGAATATTACCTTGGCACCCGTTCATATAGGTGTAAAAGGTCTTCGCAGTGCACAAAGGATCAATTTCTTCAGAAAAATAGGTAATTTGTTCAGAAGACTGTTCAAAAAGGAAGAAAAAGTCCTTATTCCCATTGAAAAAACTAAAGCAGATATAGTAAGGGAAGCTAAAGAAAAAGCAAACGAGCTTCTTCGCCGTATCGGTCTTGAGGATAAGGCGAATGTATATCCTTCCACTCTCTCCGGTGGACAGAAGCAGAGGATTGCTATTGTCCGTGCCCTTGCAATGAACCCTAAGGTAATGCTTTTTGATGAGCCTACATCAGCCCTCGACCCCGAAATGGTTGGAGAGGTTCTCGACCTTATCAAGCAGCTTGCAGACGAGGGTATGACTATGGTAATAGTAACTCACGAGATGGGCTTTGCAAGAGAGGTTGCTACACGAGTTCTGTTTATGGCAGACGGAAATATTGCTGAGGAGGGAACTCCCGAGGAGGTATTTGACCATCCAAAGAACCCGAAGACAGTACAATTCCTAAAGGCAGTGCTTTAATAACAGAAGTTGATTTTATCATGTTGATTTAAGGAGATGGTGGTTTTGAAATATGAAAAATCATGCGGAACAGTAATTTTTCGCAAGACCCGTGGAAAATATGCCGTACTTCTTATAAAAAACAGATATGCAGATTTTTGGTCTTTCCCTAAAGGCCATGTGGAGGCGGGGGAAAACGAGTACCAGACCGCTATCCGTGAAACTAAGGAGGAAACAGGAATAGATGTAAAAATCGAAAACGGCTTCCGTATGGAGTCCGTGTATCTTATCGGTAAGCGTAAGAATACCGAAAAGAGGGTAGTATACTTTGCAGCCCTGACCACAAGGGCATATGTGGAGCCACAGCCTAAGGAGATTTCCGCATTCCATTGGTTCTTCGAGGATGAATTCCCGGAGGATTGTTCCTTTGAAAACGATAGGGTCATCTTCAAGGAGGCACTTAAATTTATTAAGGAACGCTTTGGAGAGGCTACCGAAAAAAGAATATAAAAATAAAGAGACTGCTGTGACAGTCTCTTTTATTATTGATTTATAGTCTCTTTATTTTTATCCATTTCATTGTTAATAAGCTCGACAAAGTGTTTATCCGGCTCAAATATTACAGCATCATATCCCTGTCCGTTCTGAAATACAAGAATATATTTATCACCCGTAAATATGTTTTTTGTAAACTTGTAAAATGAAATGCCTTTATATTCTTTCCTGAGCCTTGATTTTGAATTTTTGTCAAGCTTTTCAAGGCGTACAGCATCCGTTAAGGGGAAATAACATACATATGCCCCACGCTTTCCTGTTTGCTTGTCAACATAAAAATCAAGGGTATTATTTCTTTCAGCCAATATATATGTATAGGTTATTAATTCATATTTTATAAAAATGGCAAGGCAGGCTGTCAGCATTATCACAGCAGAGCATTGCAGTGCCGTGGTATAAAAGCCCCCTACCTTAATCACCATACCGAGTATAGCAAGCATAAAAAGAGTACAGTATACAGCTCTTATTTTCTTGTCCGTGCGTGGTGGTGTATATTTCATAATATCCTCCTAAAAAACAGGAATCCGACTGATGTCGGATTCCAAAAGATCGTTTATAATCTTATGCCTCTACCTTTACGATTTCCTTGTTAGCGTAGTGGCCGCACTTGGAGCAAACACGGTGAGTAAGATTGTATTCGCCACAGTTGGAGCACTTTACCATTGTGGGAGCTGTCATCTTGCTATTGTTTGATCTTCTAAGATTTGTACGAGAATGAGACTGCTTTCTCTTCGGAACTGCCATCGATTTATCCTCCTTAAACGAAACTAATATCTTATCTTAATTATTATACTACAAAATTTAATCATTTTCAAGTAGTTTTTGTAAAATTGCAAGTCTGGGATCAATTTCTTTTTTCTTCGGGCAATCACAAGGACCAAAATTGAGGTCTTTACCACATTTTGGACAAAGTCCTGCGCATTCCTCTTCACACAGGAACCTTGATGGAAATTCAAGCAACAGCTCCTCAACAAGTTCACGGTCGATGTCCAATTTACCGTTTTTCATAATGACATAAGCGTCATTGTCCTCATCCTGAAGCGTACCTGAATCAGCAACAGTGCGATTGAATTTAAGGATAAATTTGCCAAAGATATCCTTAAGACATCTTGCACAATGCGTTGTGTAATCAAGCTCAGCAGTAAATTCCAGGGTCATATAGCCTGCATTATTTACAACTGTGCCCTTTACATGTGCAGTTGGTGCAAAAGAAACATCATCCGGTGGGATAAGCACATTTTCATCCCCGTCATTGCCAAGATCGTATTCAAAATCAAGAGAATTTACCTTGCCACTAATAAGGGGAGTTAAGTCAAGTACCATATCATACCTCCACTATGCCTTTTCACAGATACATATTATATATAAAAATAATCTTTTTGTCAAGTATTTTTTCAAAAAAACTTGAATAGATGAAATTTATGTGATACAATGATAGAAAATTGCAAAAAGGAGTAAAAAAATTGGATAAGCTTTCCAAAATTATTAAGTATATTTTTGTAATTGCATTGATAGCTTTTCTGGCTGTGCTGTTTTTAAGGATTTGTCAATCTGACCATAAGGCTCTTGAAGATATAAAGATAACAGACAATTTTATTAAGGCATATGAAAAGGATAGCGATATCCGTACCCATGCCGTAAACGACGGATTTTCGGAAAACGGTGCTGTATTTGCATACTCTCTTGTCTATATGGAGGATGCGGGATATCTTCAGCTTACCGTGAGATATAATGTAAGACATATGGATGAGGTAAAGGAATCCTATCCGGATTTCTCCGAGGAAAATATAAAATATGTTCTTAAGGACGGTAAGGGAAAGGTATATGAGCCCAAAATCATAGATGAGGAAAGAAAATACAACTATCAGTATTACAAGCTTGAATTTACGGATATAGACACCTTTGATTCCGACCTCAGGATCTACATGATACTCGGTGACATAGAAGAGAATGTAAGTTCAAAAAATATTCTTGTTATCCATCGTCACGACGATACATCAATACCCTATGAGCTTTCAAGCAGTGAAAAAAAGCTTTTGGGAAAATAAGCTGATCAAAAAAATATCCGCAGTAAAACTTTACTGCGGATATTTTTTGCCTTAGTTATTTACAATTAAATATATATGTGATAAAATATTTAAGATAATATAAAGGGAGGCATCGCCGTGTTACAGAATAAATTTAATCTTAAAAGTGCATATAAGCCAACAGGCGACCAGCCTCAGGCAATTTCAAAGCTCACAGCGGGAATACTTAACGGTGAGAGAATGCAGACGCTTCTTGGCGTTACAGGCTCGGGTAAGACATTTACAATGGCTAATGTTATAGCCAACGTGAATAAACCCACTCTGATTTTGGAGCCTAATAAAACTCTTGCTGCCCAGGTATGCTCGGAAATGAGGGAGCTTTTCCCCGACAATGCAGTAGAATATTTTGTGTCCTATTATGATTACTATCAGCCCGAGGCATATATTCCCGGTAAGGATATTTATATCGAAAAGGACGCTATGATAAACGATGAGATAGACAAGCTCCGTCACAGTGCAACAAGCTCATTATTTGAACGGAATGATGTTATAATAGTTGCCAGCGTGTCCTGTATATATTCCTTGGGTGACCCTGAGGAATACCAGAGTATGCTTATTGATATAAGACAGGGTATGACTATGGACAGAGACACTCTTGTTCGTCGTCTTGTAGCTCTTAATTACGAGAGAAACGATATTAATTTTGTCCGTAATAAATTTAGAATACGGGGAGATGTGGTTGAAATTTTCCCTGCATCCTCGTCGGATAAGGCTATCCGTGTGGAATTTTTTGACGATGAGATAGACCGTGTCACTGAGATAAATACCTTGACAGGAGAGGTTATCCGTTCCCTTAAATACTGTGCTGTATTCCCGGCTAATCACTATGTTGTGTCGGATGAAAAGAGAGAAAAGGCTCTGTCCCAAATTTATGATGAAATGGTGGATAGAGTGGCTTATTTCAAATCACAGAATAAGCTTTTGGAGGCACAGAGAATAGAGGAAAGAACAAAGTATGATATAGAAATGCTTCGTGAGATAGGCTTCTGCTCAGGAGTTGAAAACTACTCAAGAGTATTGTCAGGCAGAGAACCGGGCTCAACTCCCTATACACTACTTGACTACTTTCCAAAGGATTTTGTAATTTTCATAGATGAGAGCCATGTTACAGTACCTCAGGTAAGAGGAATGAGTGGTGGAGATTTGGCAAGAAAGACCAACCTTATTGAATATGGCTTCCGTTTGCCCTCTGCCTATGATAACAGACCTCTTAATTTTAAGGAATTCTGGGACAAGCTTAACCAGGTTGTGTTCGTTTCTGCTACTCCGGCAGAATATGAAAAACAACATTCTTCCTCTGTGGCAGAGCAGCTTATCAGACCTACAGGACTTATAGACCCATTGGTTGAGGTACGCCCCATATCTACTCAGATTGATGATGTAATGGGAGAAATACGCCTTCATGCAGAAGTGGGAGAAAGGGTGCTTGTTACTACTCTTACCACAAAAATGGCAGAGGACCTGACGGATTTTCTGTCTTCTAACGGTATAAAGGTCAAATATATTCATCATAATGTTGATACCATTGAAAGAATGGAAATTATCCGTTCTCTCCGTTTGGGAGAATTTGATGTCCTTGTTGGTATTAATCTTCTTCGTGAGGGATTGGATATTCCCGAGGTGTCCTTAGTTGCTATTCTGGACGCAGATAAGGAAGGACTTTTCCGTTCCGAAACAGCCCTTATACAGACTATAGGAAGAGCTGCCCGCAACGCCAACGGTAAGGTAATTATGTACGCTGATGAAATCACAAGGTCTATGAGTAATGCCATAGGAGAAACAGAAAGACGCCGTAGGATACAGTCGGAGTATAATGAAGCAAACGGCATAATTCCAAGGACCGTTATAAAGGGAGTTCACGATGTTATCGACTTAGGAAAGCGTAGCGAGGAGAAAGAAAAGCGGCGTAAGCTTACTAAAGAGGATAAGGAAAAGCTTATTGAACAGTACACAGCAGAAATGCGTGAGGCATCCCGTAAGCTTGAATTTGAAAAGGCTGCTTTCTTAAGAGATAAAATCAAGGAGCTTAAAACTACTAAGCAGGTGAAAAAATGATTGATAAAATAGAAATAAAGGGTGCAAGAGTGCACAACCTGAAAAATATAGATTTGACAATTCCAAGGGACAAGCTTGTTGTTCTTACCGGTCTTTCCGGCTCTGGTAAATCCTCTCTTGCATTTGATACTATATATGCAGAGGGACACAGAAGGTTTGTAGAGTCACTCTCATCCTATGCAAGGATGTTTCTCGGTCAGCTTGATAAACCGGATGTGGACTCTATTGAGGGTCTATCTCCCGCTATATCCATAGACCAGAAGACCACATCTAAAAACCCGAGGTCAACAGTTGGTACAGTAACAGAGATATACGACTACTTAAGACTTTTGTACGCCCGTCTTGGCGTTGTCCACTGTCCTGAGTGTGGTAAGGAGATAAGACAGCAGACAGTAGACCAGATAATAGATAAAATACTTGAGCTTCCCGAGGGAGAACGCTTTATGGTGCTTTCTCCTGTTGTAAGGGGAAAGAAGGGCAGACACGAAAAAGTAATTGCCGATGCGAGAAAAAACGGATATACAAGGCTCCGTATTGACGGTACAGTTTACGATATTAATGAGGATATAGAATTAGAGCTTACAAAAAAGCATAGCATCGATATCGTAGTTGACAGATTGGTTATTAAGGACGGTATCCGTTCAAGACTTGCCGACTCTGTGGAAAATGCTCTTAAGGCGTCTGACGGCAGACTTACTGTTGTTACCGTTCCAAGGGACGGAGAGGGAGTGGAATACGGCTTTTCCATTAACTACGCATGTGAGGAGCATAATATCAGCTTTGGAGAGATAGAGCCCCGTTCCTTTTCGTTCAATAATCCCTTCGGTGCCTGTGAGCATTGCCTCGGTATAGGAGAAATGAGAAATATCTCTCCCGAAAAGATAATACCCGATAAGAATCTTGCCCTGAATCAGGGTGCGATAGCCGTAAACGGCTTTAAGACCATAGATGAGGAGAGCTGGAACGGTCCACTTATTACTGCAGTAGGAGAGAGAATGGGCTTTAGCCTTGATACACCAATCAAGGATTACACTAAGGAGCAGCTACACGCCCTGTTGTACGGCACAGGAGATGAATATTATACAATCGACAGATATTTTGCCAAGCAGCATAAAAGACAGACTGTGAAATTCGAGGGAATTATAGGCATAATTAAATCAAGAATGCAGATGATGGGCGAGGAGTATTATGAGCAGTTTATTGAGGAGACACCCTGTCCGGTTTGCCACGGTCAAAGACTCAATAAATTTTCACTGTCGGTTACGGTAGGTAGCAAGAATATTGATGAGTTTTGCCGTATGTCCGTAAGCAATAGCCTTGATTTTATAAACAGCCTGGAGTTTACTTCCTCCGAGGAGCAGATTGCAAAGGATATTCTGAAGGAAATCCGTGCCCGTCTCGGCTTTATGAAAAGTGTGGGTCTTGAATATCTTACCTTAGCAAGAAGGGCATCGACCCTGTCGGGAGGAGAGGCACAGAGAATACGCCTTGCCACACAGATAGGCTCATCCCTTGTGGGCGTGCTTTATATCCTTGATGAGCCCAGTATAGGTCTGCATCAGAGAGATAACAGTAAGCTGATAAAAACCCTTTGTAATCTTCGTGATGTTGGTAACAGCGTTATTGTTGTAGAGCACGATGAGGAGACTATGCTGTCCTCCGATTATATAGTTGATATAGGTCCCGGTGCAGGAGTCCACGGTGGAGAAATAGTTGCGGCAGGAACTCCGGATGAAATAATGAAGAATGAGGCATCCATAACAGGAGCCTATCTTTCCGGCAGAAAGGAAATAAAAATTCCCAAATCAAGACGCCCCGGCAACGGTAATTTTATCAAAATTTTCGGAGCGAAGGAAAATAACCTTAAAAATATAAATGTTGATATTCCTTTGGGCTGTTTTGTAGCCGTTACAGGCGTGTCCGGGTCGGGAAAATCCTCACTCGTTAATAAAATTTTGTTACAAACTCTGGCTAAAAAGCTTAATCGTGCCATTACCTACCCGGGTAAATGCGACAGAATAGAGGGCTATGAGGCACTTGATAAGGTAATAGCCATAGACCAGTCCCCTATTGGACGCACTCCCAGGTCAAATCCAGCCACATATACGGGTCTTTTTAATGAAATAAGAGATTTATTTGCAAAAACTCCCGATGCAAAAATGCGATCCTACGGCCCCGGTAGATTTTCCTTTAATGTAAAGGGAGGAAGATGCGAGGCATGTGAGGGTGACGGCGTTAAAAAGATAGAAATGCATTTCTTACCCGATGTGTATGTAAAGTGTGATGTGTGTAAGGGAAAACGCTATAACAAGGATACTCTTGAGGTTAAATTCAAGGGAAAGAATATTTTTGATGTTCTTGATATGACCGCAGAGGAGGGAGCTGTATTCTTCAGTGAGATACCCTCAATTTCAAGAAAGCTCCAAACTATATGCGATGTAGGACTCGGTTATGTTAAAATAGGTCAGTCCTCCACAACCCTGTCGGGAGGAGAGGCACAGAGAGTAAAGCTTGCAACAGAGCTGTCAAAGCGTTCAACCGGAAGAACTATGTACATCCTTGACGAGCCTACCACAGGCTTGCATTCCGAGGATGTTAACAAGCTTATCGGTGTTCTTCAACGACTCGTGGACGCAGGCAACAGCGTACTTGTGATAGAGCATAATCTCGATGTTATAAAGACTGCAGACTATATAATTGATCTTGGCCCGGAGGGTGGCGACAACGGTGGTACAGTTGTTGCAACAGGCACTCCCGAGGAGGTCGCAGAGCACCCAACATCCTATACGGGAATATATGTAAAAAAAGCACTGAATCACTATAAAGATTAAAAAAGGTGAGTTGGTATCGTGCCATTAGAGGCAACGCCAACTCACCGTTTTTTCTATTTCTGCTGCTTATTTAACTGTGATCCTTGCCTCAAGATTGGGTACAACATTTATGTATGCAATACCGTTTTTCGACTCATAATCCGTAGTTGTTCCGTTCTGGCATACGGTCACACCGTTTATTGCATTTACCTCAAGAGTCAATGGATATGTAAATATCTTCTTGTCAAGGTCATTTTTGAGAATTATCTCGGACTCTGTGGCTGAAATTTCGTTTATTACGAGCTCGGAGTCCTGATATTCCTTAATGTATTTTACAGCCTCGTTAAAGGAGGGAACCCAGATTTCTCCCGCTTTAACAAGCTCTGCAAGGTAGTCACACTGGAGAATAAAGGAGGATACGGACTGTGCGTGGAAGGTGTCCTGCTCCTTGTCGCTTATCCAGTGGTTGATCTGTACTCCCCATACATTTTTCTCGAGGAGAGTGTCGATATATTCCTTGTAATACGCAAGATCCTTGTACTTAAAGTTGGGTACAAATGCGTGGGCATATATAAGGTCAACGGTATCAACATCGTTGTAGGGCGGCTCCTCACAGTTGCTCCTGTTACCGTAATAGCATTCCTTAAGCACCTGACAGCCGTCAACAGTATTTGTTCCACCGGGATTTACAAAGGAGATAACCTCCATACCCTCAAAAATTCTTTCAAGAGCCTCCTTGGAGTCGTGGGCATCCTTTCTTCTTCTTTCAATGTCTATATTAGCGTTGTATGCAAAGGCGTGGTCCATAGAGTGGGATGCAAGGTCGAACCAACCGTCCTTGAATGCTTTTTTCCAGAATTCAATAAGCTCCTCATTAAGGAAATTTACAGTATGAGCACTTGTTGCAATAAGCTTAACGCCGTGCTTCTTTTCTGTGTCCTCGAAAATGCTGATTACTTTTTCTGTGGAGGGCTTATAGCATCCGTCGTCAAATACAAAGGAGAATGCTCCCTTGGCACCGTTCTTGAATTTTGATTTCTTAATTTCCATAGGTATTACCTCGCTTTCTGCCTTAATTTTACCATTTGAGAATCCAAAAGTCAATTATATATATAAATTAATCAAAAGTAAGTGTTGACAAACGGGTAAAAAAGTAGTATTATTCTACATTGGAAAATAAAAAGGAGGAAAATATGAAATATTGTATATGCTTTATACGGTCACATGCCGTATTCCTTATTGCCACTATGTGTGCTATTGTCACATCGATTATAGTTCCTCCCGATGAAAAATATCTTGGGTATATAGATTTTAAGACTCTTGCTTGTCTGCTTGCTACCCTTTGCGTTGTATGTGCACTTAAGAACATTAAATTCTTTACCATCCTTGCAAGAAGGATAATACATTCTACACCAAATTTCAGAGTGTGCGTTCTTGCCCTTCTGTACATAACCTTCATAGGCTCATTGTTTATAGCTAACGATATGGCACTTATCACCTTTCTCCCTCTCGGATGGTATGTGCTTCACGATACGGGAAATGAGAAGTATACCCCCTGGCTGTTTGTTTTACAGAATATAGCAGCTAACCTTGGCGGTATGCTCACTCCCTTTGGTAACCCTCAGAATCTTTATCTGTATACCAAATTCAATATTCCCACTATGGAATTTATGGGCATAATGCTTTGGCCCTTCCTTTTATCGGTGGCTATGATTACCCTTTCGGTTTTCTTTTTTCCGGCCGATAAAATGGAGCTGAAAAAAACGGAATATTTTGTATTCAAGCCAAAGAGAAGTGTGATATATCTTGTGCTGTTCACCCTCTCCATTCTTATGGTGTTTTCGGTGGTGCCTTATTATATTGCTCTTGCTATTATTGTGGTTGCTGTTCTTATAATGGACAGATATGCCCTATTGAGAGTTGATTATTTCCTTATTCTCACCTTTTTTATGTTCTTTATCTTTGCCGGAAATATGTCAAGGATAGATGTTATTAGGGAATTGCTTTCCGGTCTTTTGGAAAAGAACACACTTGTTTTTTCGGCACTGTCCTGTCAGGTAATATCGAATGTACCGTCTGCAATTCTGCTTTCCCAGTTTACCGATAATTACAAAGAGCTTCTTTTGGGCGTAAACATAGGTGGAACGGGAACTATTATAGCATCCTTGGCAAGCCTTATTACATTTTCGGAGTATTGCAGATGTACTGAGGGAAGCAAGAAGAGATATTTTGCCATTTTTACTCTCCTTAATGCTGTTTTTCTCGGTATATTGCTGATTTTTTGCAGTATTTTGTAAAAAATATAAAAAAGCACTTTAATTTTACTGCAAGTCGTGTTATAATATTATCCGCAAAAAAATTTATTGATTTATACTATATATAGAGGTTATAAAAATGATTAGAGAAGATTTAAGAAATGTTGCGATTATCGCCCATGTTGACCACGGTAAGACAACTCTTGTTGACGGTATGCTTCAGCAGGGTGGTGCTTATCATGAAAATCAGGCTACAACAGAGAGAGTGATGGACTCAAACGACCTTGAAAAGGAAAGAGGAATTACCATCCTCGCTAAAAATACTGCCATTCGTTACGGAGATAAGAAGATAAATGTTATTGACACCCCCGGTCACGCTGATTTCGGTGGTGAGGTAGAACGCATACTTAAGATGGTAAACGGAGTTATTCTTCTTGTTGACGCAGCTGAGGGACCTATGCCACAGACAAGATTTGTTCTTCAGAAAGCTATGGAGCTTAATCATAGGATTATCGTAGTTGTAAATAAGATTGACCGTCCCGATGCAAGAATAACAGAGGTTATTGACGAGGTGCTTGAGCTTCTTATTGACTTGAATGCAACTGATGAACAGCTCGACTCTCCCATGCTTTTCTGCTCCGGCAGAGCGGGTACAGCATCCCTCTCTCCCGATGTTGAGGGTACGGACCTTATTCCCCTTCTTGATACAATTGTTAATTATATCCCTGCTCCTGAGGGAGAGGGTGATGATGGACTTCAGCTCCTTGTTTCCTCCGTTGATTACAGTGACTATGTGGGAAAAATCGGAATAGGAAGAATTGAAAGAGGTACACTTAAGGTGAATCAGGAGGTTTCTGTTTGCAATTATCACTCCGATGAAAAGCCTCGCCGTGCAAAAATAGTTTCTATCTATCAGTTTGAGGGACTTTCCCGTTCATCTGTGCAGACTGCGACAGTTGGTGATATTGTATGCTTCTCGGGTGTTGAACAGATTTCAATAGGAGATACTCTTTGCTCCATTGATAATGTTGAGCCTCTTGAGTTTGTTAAGGTATCTGAGCCTACTATGGAAATGACCTTTTCCGTAAATGACAGCCCCTTTGCGGGACAGGAGGGTAAATTCGTTACAACCCGTCAGATAAGAGACCGTCTCTATAAGGAGACCCTCAAGGATGTATCTCTCAGAGTACAGGATGGCGATACAACAGATTCCTTCAAGGTGGCAGGAAGAGGTGAAATGCACCTTGCTATACTTATCGAAAATATGAGGAGAGAGGGCTATGAGCTTTGCTGCTCCACACCTCATGTTCTTTATAAAACCATTGACGGTATTCTTCATGAGCCTATGGAAAGAACATCTATTGATGTACCCGACGATGCTGTCGGCTCCGTAGTGCAGAAGCTTGGTGCCCGTAAGGGAGAGCTTCTTGAAATGGGTAAGGTTGGTTCAAGAACAAGAATAGAGTATCTTATCCCCTCAAGATGTCTTTTCGGCTACAGAAGTGAATTTATGACAGATACAAAGGGAGAGGGCGTAATCAACACAATCTTTGACGGCTATCAGCCCTTTAAGGGAGAGGTTGTAACAAGATATACAGGCTCACTTATTGCATCCGAGACAGGAGAGGCTACCTCTTACGGTCTTTACAACACTCAGGACAGGGGAGCTATGTTTATCGGTGTACAGACTCCTGTATATGAGGGAATGATAGTTGGTGAATGCCCAAAGATGGAGGATATAGTTGTGAATGTATGTAAGAAGAAGCATCTTACAGCAGTGCGTTCAAAGGGTGCAGACGAGGCACTTATCCTTACTCCTCCGAGGATTCTTTCTCTTGAGCAGGCTATTGAGTATATCGCAGAGGATGAGCTTATCGAGGTAACTCCCAAGTCCATCCGTCTCCGTAAGAAGATACTTGACACCGCTACAAGATTAAAGACACAGGCAAAATTAAAATAAATAATACAAATGGCTGTTTCTTATACTAAACAGCCTTTTTGTTAAAAGGGAGAAAATATGTTTTCTGAAAAGATACTTAAAATAGCTAATGAGGCTGAGATAGCCCTTAAGCCTATTTTTGAAAAAATAGATAAAATTTCCTTCGATAATACAGCAAGGGTTCTTTGTGCATTCAGAGAGAACAGAGTAGCAGAATCAATGTTTGCAGGTACAACAGGCTACGGATATGACGATGTGGGAAGAGATACTCTTGATAAAATTTATGCAGAGGTTATGGGGGCAGAGAGTGGATTTGTACGCCATTCTATTGTAAACGGCACACAGGCACTTACAATAGGTCTGTTCGGACTTTTGCGTCCCGGAGATGTTATGCTTTCCGTAACTAACCGACCCTATGATACTCTTTGTGAGGTTGTGGGAATTGAGGGACAGTCAGGAAACTGCTCTCTTAAGGATTTTGGCGTTCAGTATGAGCAGGTAAATTTCAAAAACAAAACGGAAATAGACTTTGACGGGATCGAAGCAAAGCTTAATGAATTCGGAAAGCGTGTAAAGGTAGTATTTATTCAGCGTTCAAAGGGATACCTTGACCGTCCTACCCTTACCGTTGACCAAATAGGAGAGATAGCAAAATTTGTTCATAGCCGTTCAGAGGCGTATGTAGTGGTTGATAACTGCTACGGCGAGTTTACAGAGGACAAGGAGCCCTGTGCCGTTGGCGCAGATATGGCAATAGGCTCTCTTATAAAAAATCCGGGTGGGGGAATTGCCGAGAGTGGTGGATACATAGTAGGAACAGAAAGAGCAGTAGAGCTTGCATCCTACCGTCTCACATCCGTTGGCACAGGCACAGAGGTTGGCGCATCTCTCGGCCAGAACAGAAATATGTTTAAGGGCTTCTTTATGGCTCCGCACATAGTTGCCCAGGCACAAAAGACAGCTCACTTTGCCGCATATATGCTTGAAAAATTAGGCTTTGATGTAAGCCCAAAATATGACGAGATGAGATCCGATATAATCCAGACGGTAAAATTCGGCTATCCCGACGGGCTTGTAAAATTCTGTCAGGGTATACAGAGTGCAAGTCCTGTTGATTCCTATGTCGTTCCCGTTCCTTGGGCGATGCCGGGCTATAACGATGAGGTTATAATGGCGGCAGGAGCCTTCACACAGGGCTCATCCATTGAGATTTCTGCCGACGGGCCGCTTCGTGAGCCTTATATCGCTTTCTTTCAGGGATCTCTTACCTATGAGAGTGGCAAGATTGCAATAATGACAGCGGCAGAAAAGCTGCTCGATAAATCCAATGCTCAATATTAAGATAATCGCCACAGGCGAATTTAAGGAAAATTATCTTAAGGAGGCTGCATCAGAGTACAAAAAACGCCTTGGTGCATGGTGTAGGGTTGAGGAGTATATATTCCGTGAGGAAAAGCTACCCGAAAACCCGTCGCAAAGCCAGATAGCCGATGCCCTTAAGACAGAGGAAAAAATAATCCTCTCAAAGATTCCGAATAAAGCGTATGTAATAGCTATGTGCGTGGAGGGTAAGCAGCTCTCCTCCGAGGAGCTGGCAGCCAGAATAGATCAGGCTCAGCTTTCGGGCAAAAGCGATATAGTCTTTATTATCGGCTCATCCTACGGCCTTTCCGACGGTGTTAAGCAAAGGGCAGATTTCCGTTTGTCCGTATCTAAGCTTACATTCCCTCACAGGCTGTTAAGAGTTATGCTTTATGAGGCAATTTACCGTTCTGTGTCTATACTGAACGGCTCTAAATATCATAAGTAGGAGGTACAGATACTATGCATAAAACAGGCGTTGCCGTAATTGGTGCAGGTCATGCCGGAGTAGAGGCTGCCCTTGCCTGTGCAAGAATGGGCATTGATACAATTCTTTTCACCATGTCCTTGGATGCCATTGCAAATATGCCCTGCAATCCGTCAATCGGTGGCACAGCAAAGGGACATCTGGTATATGAGATAGATGCCCTCGGTGGACAGATGGGTATTTGTGCCGATATGGTTACCCTCCAGGCAAGGACACTCAATCTTGGTAAGGGTGCAGCAGTGTATTCAAAAAGAATACAGGCAGATAGAATGAAATACCGTTCTATTGTAAAAGGCGTGCTGGAGAGTACACCGAATCTTCGTATCGTACAGGCTGAAATAACCGACATAGAAACAGTAGAGGAAAACGGTATAAAGAGAATAAGCAAGGTTAAAACCAGATTAGATGAGGAGTATGAAGTACAGGCCGCAATAATCTGCACCGGTACATATCTTAACGGTGTGGTGCATACAGGCTCCGTGTGTTATCCGTCGGGTCCCGATGCCTTGAACAGTGCACTTTTCTTAACGGATGCACTTAAGCGAGAGGGAATATCAATGATGCGTTTCAAAACAGGCACTCCTTCCCGTATTCACGCAGATACAATAGATTATTCTAAGCTGGAGCTCCAGGAGGGAGATAAGGAGTCATTCCCCTTCTCGTGGAAAACAAATGAGGAGGAATATGCAAAAATTGAGCAAATTCCTTGCTATATAGTCTACACAAACGCTAAAACTCATGATATAATAAAAGAAAACATAAAGCGTAGTGCCCTATACTCGGGTAATATACACGGTACAGGTCCACGCTACTGTCCCTCTATTGAGGATAAAATAGTTCGCTTTGCCGACAAGGAAAGACATCAGCTTTTTGTTGAGCCCATGGGCACGGACACAAAGGAAATATACCTCCAGGGCTTTTCAACATCTATGCCCATAGATGTACAGGAGAAAATGGTACATTCCCTTGAGGGCTTTGAAAACGCACTGATGATGCGTTATGCGTATGCCATAGAGTACGATTGCACAGACCCCGAGGAGCTTTTACCCACTCTTGAATACAAGAGGATATCCGGACTTTACGGAGCAGGACAGTTTAACGGCACATCCGGATATGAGGAGGCTGCGGCACAGGGTCTTATAGCAGGTATAAACGCTTCTCTTAAAATCAAGGGAGAGGAGCCCCTTGTACTTCCCAGGTCCTCATCCTATATAGGAACTCTTATTGATGACCGTGTTACAAAGGGCACAAATGAGCCATACAGAATGATGACATCCCGTTCCGAATACAGGCTTTTGCTCCGTCAGGATAATGCAGATATGCGACTTACCCCCTACGGACGCAGGGTAGGACTTGTATCCGATGAGCAATGGGCATGCTTCACTGCTCGCAAGGATGCAATAGACAAGGAAATAGAAAGGATGAAAAAAACAATTATTCGTCCGAGTGAGGAGCTGAGTTCCGTGCTTTTGGAAAACGGAACTACCCCTATTTCCACACCGACACAGCTTTCCGAGCTTATAAAAAGACCACAGCTTGACCTTGAAAAGCTGGAAAAATTCGACACTCTACGCCCCGTTTTGAAAAAATCCGTTACGTTTGCTGCCCAGACAGAGATTAAATATGACGGCTATGTAAAAAAGCAGCTTGCAGAGGTTAAGAGGAACGAAAGAACAGAGCAGAGGGTAATACCGGAAGCCATTGATTACACAAAAATCAAGGGTATAAGGATAGAAGCTATGCAGAAGCTTGAAAAAATACGCCCTATGACCATAGGTCAGGCATCAAGAATAAGTGGAGTAAGCCCCGCTGATATTTCAGTACTGTTAATATATCTTTCAGAAAAAGGAGAATAAATTATGAGCATTGTAAATGTTAAAGACTACGGTATTCTTGGCGATGGTGCCACACTTGAAACAAAGGCTATCCAGAAGGTGATAAACGAGGCAAAGGATGGCGACATCCTTGTATTTCCTAAGGGATACTATGTTACAGGAACTCTTGCACTCCGTTCCAATATTACTATCCGTCTTGAAAAGGGTGCTGAGCTTGTAGGCTCAAGAAATATGGAACACTACTATAACTGTGGCTTTTATCACAATGAGATGAAGGAAACAATTTCCCTGATATATGCTCTTGACTGTGAGAATATCACCTTTGAGGGTGAGGGCAAGATTCAGCTGAGTGGTGATGCATTCGTTGATTTTGATACATATCTTCCCAAGGAGCTTGAGGGTGTGGAGATGACAAAGGAATACTGTGAGCAGATGGTTATAGCCGTTGTTAAGCGTCCCACACAGCCCATATTCTTCAATAATTGCAAGAACATTAAGATTACAGGTATCAAGGTTTTCAACTCTCCCTGCTGGACAATGGTATTCTCCAACTGTGAGAATATTGAGATTTCCGATATCTATGTGGATAACCATAACAGGATCCCCAATAATGACGGTGTTCATTTTTCGGCTTCGAGAAATATAGTAGTTAAAAACTCTACATTCCTCTGCGGAGACGACTGCTTTGCCGCAACATGTATCACAAACTGGGACGGTATTTGTGAGAATATGGAGATTTCCGACTGTCTTATGTCCTCCCGTTCTGCTGCAATCCGCTTTGGACATCTTGAGAGCAAGGTTAGAAATATCGTGGTTAAAAATATAAAAATCATCCACTCCAACCGAGCTTTAGCAGTTTTCTGTGGCGATAACGGATATGTAAGAAATGCAAAATTTGAGAATATCGAAGCAGATACAAAGATTTATGCAGGCTACTGGTGGGGTAAGGGAGAGCCCATTGTTGTTTGTGGTGCAGATGTAAACGGTGAGATTTCCGATGTTGAATTTAAGGATTGCAAATTCGTTCACGAAAATCCTGCACTTTTTGTAGGAAATAAGGGCAATGTTAAGAATGTTACTCTTACAAACTGTGTGTTTAAGCAGGAGGACGGCTCCACAACCGATTATTACAAGAATAAGATGGACCTTCAGCCCAATATCCCCGACCTTATTCCCACGGTGTTTGATAAAAATGAAAGCGTATATGTTAAGGAAGTAGACGGCTTTAAGGTTCAGTAAAACAAACACACTGATTTTACATAAAAAACATAAACGGTAGCGATTTTTCGCTACCGTTTTGCATTATTTACACCAAAAAGCCTTCGTTTTCAGATATAGTGTGGGAGCATCCGTAAAATGCCCCTTATTTCTTTTCACAGATGAAAAAGTATGGGGAGGTGGGAGAGTTTACTATTTGAAATTTTGATACACTCATTTCATGTCTGTCTATTGTCTCAAGATATTCAAGTAGCAGCTTACCCTCAATCTCTCCCTCTGCATGACCTGGATATACAGCAATTAAGAGTATTCCGTCACTGTCCAGTATGTCGAGAGCATCCTTAACAGCAGGTAAAGTGGTTTCTCGCTTGGTGGTAAGGGCTTTGTTGTTGCTACCGGGAAGATATCCGAGATTGAACATTCCTGCTTTAATTTTTTTGTCAATATATTTTTTTAAGTTGTGGTGGGAGTCGTGGATAAGGGTGTAGTTTTCATACCGACCCTCAGTCTCAAGCCTCTTTCTTGTACTTGCAAGAGCTCCTTCCTGAATGTCAAATGCATACACATGGCCATTGCTCTTTACCGTATTTGATAAAAAAAGTGTATCGTGGCCGTTACCCATGGTAAAGTCGGCACATACATCTCCCTCCTTCAGATGAGAGAGAATAAAGGATTTTTGTAAGGTAAGTAAATCTGTCATAATTTCACTCCTGTTTTTACTTATACACAATTATACAACTATTGCGATATCGTGTCAAGTAAATAAATAACTTAAAATTTTGGTTATTTCTTGACAAAGCAGTGCATGAGTGCTAAAATATATCTGTTATAATTTTAGTTTATATTATTTTATCTTTTTGAAAGGATATTCCAGCTATGAAATGGACATCACTTAACGATTTAAGAGAATCATATCTCTCATTCTTTGAATCCAAGGGACACCTTCGCTTACCCAGCTTCTCCCTTGTACCCAATAACGATAAATCCCTGCTTCTTATAAATTCAGGTATGGCACCTATGAAGAAGTTTTTTACAGGGGAGGTTGTTCCTCCCAGAAGCAGAGTTACCACCTGCCAGAAGTGTATCCGTACACCCGACCTTGAAAGAGTAGGTCATACAGCTCGTCACGGTACATTTTTCGAGATGCTTGGTAACTTCAGCTTCGGCGACTACTTTAAGGTTGAGGCTATTGAATGGAGCTGGGAATTCCTTACTAAGACTCTTGAAATTCCTGAGAATCTTCTGTGGCCCTCTATTTACGAAAACGACGAGGAGGCGTACGATATCTGGGTAAACCATATCGGCGTTGACCCTTGCCATGTTGTTCGTATGGGTAAGGCAGATAACTTCTGGGAGCACGGTCAGGGTCCCTGTGGTCCCTGCTCCGAAATATACTTTGACCGTGGAGAAAAATACGGATGTGGCTCTCCCGACTGTAAGCCCGGATGCGATTGCGACAGATATATGGAGATCTGGAACAATGTATTCTCACAGTTTAATAATGACGGTAGTGGTAATTATACCGAGCTTGCACAGAAGAATATTGATACTGGTATGGGACTTGAGAGACTTGCTTGTGTAATGCAGGGCGTTGACAATATGTTCGAGGTTGATTCCGTACGCAGACTTATTGATAAGGTTTGTGAAATTGCAGGCAAGAGCTACGGTAATGACGCAGATAATGATATTTCCATTCGAGTTGTTACTGACCATACAAGAAGTGCAATGTTTATGATAAGCGACGGCGTCATCCCCTCCAACGAGGGCAGGGGCTATGTTCTCCGTAGAATTATCCGTCGTGCATGCCGTCACGGTAAGCTTCTTGGCATCAACCACCCCTTCCTTACCGATATGTGCGATGTGGCTATTGATGAGAGCTGTGGTGCTTATCCCGAGCTTTCCGAAAAGGCAGACTATATTAAGAAGGTTCTTTCTCTTGAGGAGGAAAGATTTGATACAACCATCGACCAGGGTCTTTCAATTCTTGATAGCCTTGTAAATAAGGCAAAGGCAGAGGGCAAGGATGTAATTGACGGTGCAGAGGTATTTAAGCTTTACGACACCTTCGGCTTCCCCATCGACCTTACAAGAGAAATTGCTGAGGAAAACGGACTCAGAATTGATGAGGACGGCTTTAAGACTCTTATGGCAGAGCAGAGACAGAGAGCCCGTGATGCAAGAGCAGATATAAATGGCTGGGATAAGGAATCCAGTGCTATAAATGTTGAAAAGACAGACTTTAAGGGTTACACCTCCTACGAGTGCGAGGGTAAGGTTCTTGCTATAATTGTAGACGGTGGAGAGAGTGTTGATGCAGTTTCCGAGGGAGAATGCTCCATTGTCCTTGATGCTACTACCTTCTATGGTGAGGGTGGTGGTCAGGTAGGTGATAAGGGTACTCTTGAAAACGAGAGTGCACATATCGATGTCCTTGACACAAAGAAGGCAGATGGCGTATACATCCATATGTGTAATGTTGTATCCGGCTCTGTAAAGGTTGGAGATACACTTAAGGCAACAGTAGATGCTACACGCCGTCAGGCAATAGCGAGAAACCACTCTGCCGTACATATGCTCCAGGCAGCTCTTCGTTCTGTACTCGGTAACCATGTAGAGCAGGCAGGCTCCTATGTGGATGAGAATATCGGTAGATTCGACTTTACACATTTCGCAGCACTTACATCTGATGAGATTGCTAAAATTGAAAATATAGTAAACGCATATATTTTGAGTGGAGACAGAATAGAGACTGTTGAGACCGATGTGGATACAGCCCGTGCAAACGGAGCTATGGCTCTCTTTGGAGAAAAGTACGGCAAGGTTGTCCGTATGGTTAAGATGGGAGATTTCTCCGTTGAGCTTTGTGGAGGAACACACCTTGATAACTCTGCTAAGGCAGGTATGTTCAAGATAATTTCCGAATCCAGCGTTGCAGCAGGCGTTCGCAGAATTGAAATTACAACAGGCTACGGAGTACTTAACCTTCTTGCAAACAGGGATGCACTTATTCTCGATACTGCAAAGGAGCTTAAGTGTCAGAATGTAAACGATATTGCAAAGCGTGCAACAGCCGTTTCCGACGAGGTTAAGGCACTTAAGAGAGAAATTGACCAGCTCAACTCCAAGCTTGCAGGCTCAAGAGTAGACGAGCTCATAAACGGAGCAAAGGTTGTAAACGGAATTTCCGTAATTACCGCAGACCTCGGTGATATGAACATTGATGCTGTTCGTTCCCTCGGAGATAGCATAAAGGATAAAAAGCCCGAGAGTGTGGCTGTATTTGCCATCCATTCCGGCGAAAAGCTTAACTTTGTAGCAGTATGTGGCAAGGCTGCTGTCAGCAAGGGTGCCCACGCAGGTAACATTCTTCGTGAGGTAAGTGCAGTAACAGGCGGTAGAGGCGGCGGACGCCCCGACAGTGCAATGAGTGGCGGTAAGGACATCTCCAAAATTGCAGATGCACTTGCACTTGTAGAAACACTTATAAAGTAATTACACATTGATTTATCAAGGCGTACTGCCTTGATAAATCTTATTAATAGGGATAAGTAATGAAAAAGTTATTTTTAGAAATAGGCAAATTTCTTTTATTGACATTACTCTTTGGCCTGATTGCACCAATATTAGATATGACTCCTAATGCTTCAGATGTGTACAAAAGTGTGGAGCATTGGGTGGTTTGCTTTGCAATTAGCTTAATAGTTCATTTGATAATTTATTATTTTTTGAAGCTAAATCCAAGACGTTATATTATGCTTTGCGGAAACAGTGTTGTGGTCGGCTTGTTATCATATATTTTACTGATATGGTTTTTTGCTTGTTGTGTATACATTTCAATTATTAGCGTTGAAAATTTAGTGCTTGCTATTGTAATTTTTGCAGTGAATATAATATTAATTCTGTTTTCCATATATTCTATTGCATTTGGTATTTGTAAAGGAGCAATCATTTACACCAAAAGGAAAAAGGTGCGAATTTTCAGATTTTTCATTAAAACCTATAATACTGATAAAATAGATGCAGTATCCTTCCAATACGATGGCAAAAAATGCTATGTTAATTTCATAGTAGATGGTAAAAATAACATAATATCTGTACCTTCAAAAAATGTAAAAAAGAAGGAATTAAAAATCAAAGAACAAATAAAATAAAAAAGATGCGACACAGTGTCGCATCTTTTTGCATATAAAAGCCTTCACCTTGAGGGGAAGGGGTCACCGTAAGGTGACGGATGAGGTGTAGGAAGCTAAGCATTGGTGAAAAGAATAAATCTTTTACGCATCCAAACCTAATTCCATAGATGAATTATAGAAGTCACCACAATTACATTTATCTGTTGTTATGAATGAAAGCTTTCGCCAAAAATTTGAGCCTGAAATGTTATTATCTTGAACAGATAATTCTATCTTACTAAAATTTAATATTTTCGCAGTAGATATGAAAGCATGTATAATTTTCATACCTACTCCCTGCTTGTGAAAAGGTTTATTTACTATAAAAAGTCCAAGATATAAAACGCTATCAATAGGATATCCAAGAAGAATTGATAAAATAGCGACAGGCTTATCATCTTTTGAAAAACCTATACAAAATACATTTTCGCATGGAAATTCGTCAGGGCAATATGTTATTACATCTTTACAAAGTTCCAAGTCAGCAGGCTTTCCGTCAGTGATTATGTAATATTCTTCATTTGAATAAAAGACTTCCTCATATTTTGAAAGATTATCCAATGTGATAATTTCAATTTTGTAATCAGGTAAATAATGCTGCATTTTTTCGCAAAAAATATATCTATCCATTTCATTTCCTCCAAGAATAATTTTAATATAATTATACACAAGCAAAACTAAATTTTCAATAGTTAAAATTTGATTTGAAAGTTTAGACACCTCATTCGTCTGCTTCACATCCACCTTCTACTACAGGCAAGGCTACGCATTTCTGAAAGGTGAAGGCTTATTATGCATTGTAGCGATAAAACAAAAGAAGGAAGCCACTATTTTGTGGCTTCCTTTTTCGATAAATCCGTTTCCCTAATAACCTTTCTTATCGGAAGCACGAAAGTGGGGGAGACAGAAAGCTCGTCTATTCCCATTCTCAAGAATCTTTCTGTAAGGCTTGTGTCGGAGGCAAGCTCTCCACAGATGCCTACCCATTTTCCGTGGGCGTGGGCACAGTCTGCCGTATATTTTATAAGCCGTAAAACTGCCTCGTGGTGTGTATCTGCAAATTTTTCAAGCAACGGGTTTTGTCTGTCGCAGGCAAGTGTATACTGAATCAAATCGTTTGTGCCTATACTGAAAAAATCCACAAGTGGTGCAAGAGTATCACTTATAACGGCAGAGGCAGGTGTTTCTATCATTATACCTATTTCGATATCGTTTGCGTACCGTATGCTTTCACTGTCAAGCTCTTTTTTTATTTCATCGCATATGGAAAGGGCACTCCTTACCTCATCCGGGCTTATTATCATAGGAAACATAATGCTTAAATTACCGTAAATTGATGCTCTGAACAGTGCTCTTAGCTGTGTTTTGAACACATTGGGTCTGTCAAGACAAATTCTTATTGCTCTATATCCGAGGGCTGGATTTTCCTCTTTTTTCAGGTCAAAATAATCCACCTGCTTGTCGGCTCCGATATCAAGAGTACGGATAATAACCCTTTTCCCACTCATAGCCTCCAAAACCCTCTTGTATATTGCAAACTGTTCATTCTCACTTGGATAGTCCCTGCTTTCAAGATAGATAAACTCACTTCTGAACAGTCCGATTCCATCGGCATCATTATAGAGTACAGAGCCCAGATTATCAACTCCACCTATATTGGCGTAGAGCTTTATTTTTTTACCGTCAAGAGTAATGGTTTCCTTTCCTCTCAGGGTTTCAAGCAGGTGCTTTTTGTTTTTATCCTCTTCAATCAGTCTGTTTATTTCCTTAAGAGCATTATCATCGGGATTGATAAAAACCTCTCCTGTGTATCCGTTAATGGCTATGGTATCCCCATTCTGTACCGAGGTGATAAAATTGTCACCAAGACCGATAACAGCGGGAATGTTCATATTTCTTGCAAGAATTGATGTGTGGGAATTGACAGAGCCGTAGGATGTGGCGAATCCACAGATACTGTTTTTATCAAGAGTAACTGTTTCGCTGGGGGCAAGATCGGTGGCACATATAACAATATTGTTGCCTGACTCTCCCTTATTCTTTTTCCTATCCATAAGACAGTCTATCAGCCGTAGGGAAATATCCCTTACATCGGAGGCCCGTGCCTGCATATAGGAGTCGTCCATACCCTCGAACATAGAGGAAAAGCTATCCGATGCTATGCTGACTGCGTACTCGGCATTTACCCTCTGTATTTTAATGGTATTTTCAATTGCCTCACAGTAGTCCTCATCCTCGAGCATCATTTTGTGTATTTCAAATATTTGTGCCCCCGTTTCTCCTACCTCAGTAAGTGCCTTTTTATATATTTCATCAAGCTGCGAGATAGCAGACATACGGGCTTTATCCACACGCCTAAGCTCATTTTCCACATTTTCAACACTGAAACGGGGGATTATTTCTTCTGTTTTATTAAGCAGAGATACAACACCTATGCTAATAGCGCCATATACTCCCTTTCCCTTAAAGCATAGCATTATATCAAAGATTTTCCTTCATAAAATTTTTAATAGCCTCGGAGGCATCATTCTCATCCTCACCGTCTACCGTAATTGTTACGGTATCACCGTAATGGATTCCCATACCCATTATTGCTATTATTTTTGTGGCAAGAGCTCTTTTTTCACCCTTTTCAATGTATATGTTGCTTTTATATACCTTTGCCACCTTGGCAAGCATACCTGCAGGACGGGCATGGATCCCTAATTTATCCTTTATAGTGTAGGAAAAGTTTATCATTTGCTTTCCTCCATTTGTTTTACTCGTATTTATTATTAACACAAATTCCTATTAAATACAGAGTCCGTCGTATTTTATTTTTTTTGGTATTACTGTTTTTCCATCCTTTACAATATGACCTTCGGGAATTACACCACGCAAAGAGGAAAGGGGATAAACACTTGATCCTTTACCTATGATAGTTCCTGGATTCAGCACACAGCCACATCCGACCTCAGCGTGATCTCCAAGTATTGCACCCAGTTTTTTTAGCCCCGTATCGTATTTTTTGTTACCTTTTACAGTTACAAGGGATTTATCCGACTTCAGGTTGGAGCATATTACTCCGGCACCTAAGTGGGCAAAATTACCTATTACACTGTCACCTACATAGTTATAATGAGGAACGGCTACCTTGTCAAAAAGTATTGAATTTTTTATCTCGGTTGAATTTCCGATAACGCAGGATTTACCGATGATTATGTTTCCTCTGAGGTAAGCCCCCGGGCGAATTTCAGTATTGTCCCCTATGATAACAGGTGGGATAATAGTTGAAAGGGGCGATATATTTACATTTTCTCCTATATAGACACCGGGGAATAGCTCATTATATCCGACAAGGCCCTTTTCTGTAATTGATTCAATATATTCTCCGATTTTTCCAATTACCTCCCATGGATATTCCACTCCGTCAAAGAGTGGTAAGACAACGGAGGGCAAGGCATCAAAAAGCTCACATATGCGTATTTTATCTGAATTATTCACACAGGTACCCCTTTTTTTCTATTATTTCCTTAATTTCATCAATGTATTTTCTACATTCTGCTTCATTTTTACACTCGGACATAATTCTTATAACAGGCTCGGTACCGCTTTTCCTCAAAAGAATCCTGCCATTTTTGCCGAGTGACTTTTCTATTTTATCCACACACGCTTTAATATCCGTGTCATTTATTACATCGTCCTTATTTTGTACATATACGCTTTCGGTTAACTGAGGGTAAAGCGTAATATTTTTTACAAGAGCAGAGAGGTGTGTTTTTTTATCGCACATCTCCTCTGTAACCATAAGGGCAGTTAAAATTCCATCTCCCGTTGTGGCATATTTTTTAATGATAATATGTCCTGATTGCTCTCCACCCAATACATACCCGTTTCGTTGCATGCACTCAAAGACAAATCTGTCTCCGACTGAGGTAAGCTCGTATTCTATTCCCTCATCGCTTAGTGCATTTGTAAGTCCCTTGTTAGACATTACAGTTGCAACAATTTTATTGTGATCAAGAGCATCTCTTTCCTTTAATCTTCTTGCAAGGATATACATAATCATATCCCCGTCTATCACATTTCCCTTTTCGTCAATGGCTATACATCTGTCAGCATCGCCGTCAAAGGCAAACCCAATATCCAAATGATTTTTTACGACAAGATCGGCAAGGTGCTCTATATGAGTTGAGCCTACTCCATTGTTGATATTCAAGCCATCGGGAGAGCAGCCCGTAAGATAAAGCTGAGCACCCAGTGCATCGAATACTGCCTTGGCAATAGACCAGGATGAGCCGTTTGCACAGTCAAGACCGATTCGAAGACTTTTATATGAGTGAGAGGCTATGGAAATTAAATAGCCGATATATCTGTTTCTGCCTGCTGTATAGTCTACAATACTGCCGATTTTTTCCCTTGTGGCAAAGGGAATATCATCGCCATCCACACCTGCCCTGCTCATTTCCCCGTCAATATAGGCTTCAATAAGGGATGCAGTATTATCGTCAAGCTTTTCGCCGTATCTGTTTAAGATTTTTATACCGTTATCATAAAAGGGGTTGTGGGATGCCGTTATCATAACACCGCAATCAAATTCATCACATCTTGTAATGTATGATACGCTTGGTGTTGTGGTTACATGGAGCATATATGCATCAGCTCCCGATGCTGTGATGCCGGCAATAATAGAGTATTCCAGCATATAGCTTGATCTTCTGGTGTCCTTACCTATCAGAATACGGGCCTTTCTGTTGGCTTTTCCGATTTTGTTATAGTACCATCCGATAAATCTTCCTACACGGTATGCCTGATAAGAGGTTAAGTCAACATTAGCCTCTCCACGAAATCCGTCTGTTCCAAAATATTTGTTTTTTATTTCGTTATCCGCTTTGTTGACCCTTGCGTCATCCCTTTGTGGAAGGCTTAAATCGTTAAGCAACAGCTCGTCAGAGCTGACACCGAAGATGTTGCAGAGCAGAGCTATTTTATTAAGCTGTGGCATAGCCTCTCCCAATTCCCATTTAGAAATCGACTGCCGTGATACATTGAGCTTTTCTGCCAATGCCTCTTGAGATATACGGGAGGAAATTCTCAAGTGAGCAATTTTTTCACCAATAGTCATAAATATCTCCTTTTCGGTTTTTATTTAGTATCTGTTATTATAATACTACAATTATAGGAAAAATCTACCAACTTTAATTAGAAAACCGATTGCAACCTGAGGTTGCACAAAAATAAGGCGTATACTGTTAGTATACGCCGAAAATATTTATATGATTATGGATTTTACATTTTCGAGGGAATATGATGAGAGATCATTGTCCTCAACTATTTTTCTTTCTGTGGTGTGATATTTTTTTGCCACCTCCCAAAGTATATCACCGTCCTTCGGAAAAAAGATACGAACACAGGATGCATCATTTTTATATTCACTGTCTTTGTTTAAGATTGCACTGTCAAGAATTTCTGTTTTTTCTTTTTTCAGAACCGATAGAGACGGATATATCTCCAGCATAATACAGAATTTATCGTTTTCGTATCTGGCATCATTGACTGTAGCGTCATAGTTGATTCGTGATATAATATCCTCTCCATCACATATCATATCTGTTCTGAAGGGGATTTCATATTCCTCACATAAAAACTCACCGTTTTTGGTTTTTCCTATAACCTGTGCAAGCACCTTGCCCAAAAGAGCTATTTTTCCATTCTTTATTTCAGCCTTATCGGGTAATACCTCGCATAGAGTATCTATAATTTCTTCAATTTCGGGCTCTTTTCTTTTGAACTTGTCATTAACAGAGAAGGAATGATTTTTTGCAAGTACAAGAGAATATGTGTCAATTTCCTTAAAGGCTGTTTCGGTTTCATGCTTTGTGGAATAACAATCCTCTGTTACCGGGCTTTCCTCATTTCTGTAGAATTCTCCCTCTATTTCGCAGTTCAAATCAAAAAATAGGTGGGAGGTATCGCTGCTTTGCTCGTTTGAAACGGAGAGACTAACGCATCTTCCAACGCAACGCACCGAGTCTGTAGCGAGGGAGCCTTCGGCTTCTAAATCCTCATACACGGGGAGGGATTTTGTAAGCATTATTTCCTTTTCGCCGTCGTTGCACAGACATCGTACATTAACTGTGCCTCGGACAGCAATATATCCGGAACGGGCCTTGCAATCTGTAATAATCATCTGTGCGTCACACATCAGTGGAGTCATAGATGCTTTGCTTCCTATATCGAATTTATCGGACATTCTTATATTTTGCATGGAAACAGGCTTTAAGGAAACAGTATTAAGAGTTTTTGTCCGTCTTTGTATATACATTTCATCTGCTGTGGATTTGGGGCTTATCTGTTCTTCGATTTCGTTTTCTACAAACGATAGTATCCTGCTTTTCAGTCTGGTTTTAATTGTTAGCTTTCTCGGTGCTGTAACCCTGCAGTTAACATTGTCGACCCCCGTGTCGATAAAAACCGTCTCCACACTGTCCGGAATAATTGTTTTACCCTCGTAGGCACTTGATAAAGGAATGGATCGCAGCTTCCCCTCGTCATCGGTGTATATCACAGTATATGTAACTGTCCCGTCAAATTCAAGGCTTGTGTTTGTCCCAGAATCGGATATGAATTTTCCCTCCGGTAAAACGGATGCTCTTGTGTGTAATACCCGACGGACCTCGGGGATATAATCAGGTAAAGAAAACTCCTCACTTATCTCATTTACAAGCTGTATATCGGATGAAACGGAGGTAATAACAGCTTTTTTCGGCATTTGGGAATTTATGGTTGCTTCACTCATTTACTTTCTCCTTAAAACTTTTTTCAATATTACCATATGCTGAAAAAAGTTTGATTATTACTTGACAAGCTACTTATTTTGAGTTATAATTACAATAGAAAAGTTATGAAGGAAAAATAGCCGCTTCACACTTACGGAAAGAGATTGGTGCTGTCAGCTGAGAGGTGCCATCCGTATTTTGCGGTGTTCCGTTCCTGAGCTGCCCGTGAGAGCTGTGGCCGTATGACCCCGTTATAGGTCGTGAGAAAAACTTAAGGTGGTACCGTGTAAATTTTGCACCCTTTTTTTGTAAGGGGTGTTTTTTATTTTTTTGGAGGAAAATATGATTGATTTAAAATTTTTAAGAGACAATCCTGAAATTGTAAAGCAGAATATCAGAAATAAATTTCAGGATGCTAAGCTCCCCTTGGTTGATGAGGTTATAGAGCTTGATGAGACCTACCGTAAATTCAAGCAGGAGGCTGACAGCCTGAGAGCAGGCAGAAATAAGCTCTCAAAGCAGATTGGTGCCCTTATGGGTCAGGGAAAGAGAGAAGAGGCAGAGGCTGTTAAGAAGCAGGTTTCCGATAACGCTAAGCGTCTTGCAGAGCTTGAAAAACTCGAGGAGGAGTACCTCGAAAAGATTAAGCTCATTATGATGAAGATCCCTAATATTATCGACCCCTCCGTTCCTATCGGAAGAGATGACAGCGAGAATGTAGAGGTTCAGCGTTACGGTGAGCCTGTGGTTCCCGATTTTGAGATTCCTTACCACACAGAAATCATGGAAAGATTTGAGGGTATTGACCTTGACAGTGCAAGAAAGGTAGCCGGCAACGGATTTTATTACCTTATGGGTGATATTGCAAGACTCCATTCCGCAATTATCTCTTATGCCCGTGATTTTATGATTAACAGAGGCTTTACCTACTGTATTCCTCCCTTTATGATAAGAAGTGAGGTTGTAACAGGTGTAATGAGCTTTGCTGAGATGGAGGCTATGATGTACAAGATTGAGGGAGAGGATCTTTTCCTTATCGGTACAAGTGAGCATTCTATGATAGGTAAGTTCATTGATACCATCATCCCCGAGGATAAGCTCCCCCAGACTCTTACCTCATATTCTCCCTGCTTCCGTAAGGAAAAGGGTGCCCACGGCATTGAGGAAAGAGGTGTGTACAGAATACACCAGTTTGAAAAGCAGGAAATGATAGTTGTATGTAAGCCCGAGGACAGCCCTATGTGGTTTGATAAGCTCTGGCAGAATACAGTTGATCTTTTCCGTACTCTCGATATTCCCGTAAGAACACTTGAGTGCTGCTCAGGAGACCTTGCTGATCTTAAGGTGAAGAGCATAGATGTTGAGGCATGGTCACCCAGACAGAAGAAATATTTTGAGGTTGGATCTTGCTCGAATCTCGGTGATGCACAGGCTCGCAGACTTAAGATAAGAGTAAATGCAAAGGACGGTAAGTATTTTGCACACACACTTAACAATACAGTTGTTGCACCTCCCAGAATGCTTATTGCATTTCTTGAAAATAATCTTAATGCAGACGGCAGCGTAAATATTCCTGTAGCACTCCAGCCTTATATGGGTGGAATGACAAAGATACTTGTTAAATAATAAAAGGTAATAAGATATGAAATATTACAATATGAATATAGCAGGCCTTGACAGAGCCCTTCCACTCTGCAAGGTTACTGACGATCTTTACATAGGTGCCTTCGTTATTTTTGGAGACCCTGAGCTTACAACAGCGTGTGCAAAGGAGCTCCTTGCCCGTGCACCCGAGTTTGATTATATGATTACAGCTGAGGCTAAGGGTATTCCCCTCATTCACGAGATGGCTCGGTTGAACGGCAATCAGAGATACATCCTTGCAAGAAAGGGTCCTAAGCTCTATATGTCAAATATTGTATCGGTTACTGTTCATTCTATTACTACAGCCAAGGAGCAAAAGCTCTATCTTGACGGTGAGGACGCAAAGAGAATGAAGGGCAAGCGTATTCTTATTGTGGACGATGTGATCTCTACAGGAGAATCTCTCCGTGCAATAGAAGAGCTTATTCACTCTGCAGGAGGAAATATCGTTGGCAGAATGACTATTCTCGCTGAGGGTGAGGCTACCGAAAGAGAAGATATAATTTACCTTGAAAAATTACCCCTGTTTAACCCCGACGGCTCGGTAAAATAAGTTGTGTATTGAACATACGCCCCACCAAGAAGGAGGAGCATATGCTCTTAAATAAAGTTAATTACGATAAAAAAATCAAATATCACAATATGCAAAAGGAGCCTAAAAAGCAGCTTTTGATATTCAAATGGATTACTAAAATATTCAGTGATATTTCAATTAAAAAAAGGCTCAGACTGGAAAAGATAAACATGGAGGGAGTAAAGGCTCCGTACTTCATTATTTCCAATCATATGGGATTTGTGGATCTTGAAGTAAATGCCATCGCTGCTTATCCTGCCAGGGTCAGCCATATTGCTACATTGGAGGGACACTACAGGCGTTCACTTCTGATGGAGCTTGACGGCTGTATAGGTAAGCGTAAGTTTACAACTGACCCTCATCTTATAACAGCCTGTGAAAAAATATTGAATAAATTTGGCTCGGTTCTTACAATGTACCCGGAGGCAAGATATTCTCCTATTGGAACTACGGCAATATTACCCGACTCCCTCGGTCAGCTTATAAAAAGGCTTAAGCATGATGTGGTAGCTCTTGTTCACCACGGCAACTACCTCTTTTCACCCTTCTGGGATTGGAGGAGAAAGAGAGATGTTCCTCTGTATACAACGATGACAAGGGTACTTACAAAAGCTGATATAGAGGAAAAGACACCTGAGGAAATTCAAAAAATAGTAACTGACGCCCTGCAGTATGACGAATATAAATACCAGAAGGATAACGGTATAAAAATATCCGAGCCATTCAGAGCAGAGGGACTCCACAAGGTTCTTTATCAGTGCCCTATATGTAATACAGAATATGAAATGTATACAGAGGGTGCAATTTTAGGTTGCTCTCACTGTGGACACAAATGGGAGCTTACAGAGCTTGGAGAGCTTCAGGCGTTGGAGGGGGAAACAGTATTTTCTCATCCTCCTACATGGTATGAATGGCAGAGGGCAAATGTCCGTAAGGAGATTGAGGAGGGTAGATATTCCTTCATTGACGAGGTAGATGTATACTCTCTTCCCAACACTAAGAATTTTATAGATCTTGGTAAGGCAAGGCTTACCCATTCTATGGAAACAGGCTTTGTTATCGAAGGTCATTATAACGGTGAGGATTATAAAATTTCCCGACCTGTGGCTGGAATGTACGGTGTACACATAGAGTATGATTACTGTTATATCCGTTCTGAGGAATGCATACAGATATCAACAATGGACGACACCTTTATTTGCTATCCGTCTGAGAAAAATCGGGTAACTAAGCTTTCCATTGCTACCGAGGAGCTTTATAAGGTAAAGCAGGAGGAAAAGAGGGCTAAGCGTGAGGCAAGAATAGCAAAAAGGTCAGGTACAGAGTCATAAAACAAAACGGATGTCGTGAAAATCGACATCCGTTCATCTTTTTTTGCGTACTTTTTACTTATTTTGCGTCAATATGCTTCAGGGTTTTCTCAACAAACTCATCAAGCTTTATTCTCGGATATTTGCAAAGTGAGGTAGAAAGTGTACCGTTAAAGCCCTCGTACCACTCCTTGCCTATGGAGTCAATACCGTTCATTATACCGCACATAGAACCAACTGTTGCACCGTTACAGTCAGTATCAAAACCGTTCTGTACAGCGATGCAAACGCTTTTTGCAAAGTCACCCTTACCGTAAAGAAGTGAAGCTGCACATATTTCCGCATTGGATATAGTGTGGCACCAGTGGTGACTGTTTTTGTCATCCCATCTTGTGTGGAAGTCTGCGAACCACTCCTCCTCTGTAACTCCGTTATCGTAGCTTTTTACAACATTGGAAAGAGCCTCATAAAGACGGGATGTGGCAGGAATCTCCTCCATGCCGTAAAGTACAGCAAGACGGGGATCATCACATACTGCCGCTGCCGCAATGGTAGCTGACGCCCACATCTCTCCGTAAATACCGTTCTTTACATGAGATATACAAGCATCATTAAAAGCCATCTCAGCTGCCTTTTCCGTGTCACCTGGATTACAGTAACCGAAATAGTCACCTCTTATCTGTGCACCTATCCACTCTCTGTAAGGATTTTTATAAACTGCTGAGTATGGTGGATTATAGCCTTTTATAAAGTTAGCGTAGGCAACTCTTTCGGCAGTACAATATGCCTCCTTTGGCTGTAGCTTAAGCCATGTATCTGCCATGAGCATAGGAGTAAAATCTCTGCCAAACCAATCTGTAACAAGACAGTTCATAACCACATAGTTGGTGTCATCATCGTCCGGAGCATATTCAAGATTATCAATATACCAATGCTCCTTGCCTTTGTTTAAGAGGTCAAAGCCTGCTGTTTTGCAAAGCTCCGGGGTAAGCTCCTTGAACTTTATGTATCTTGACATTGGATAATTGCTTGTAGCCTTTAGAAAATTTGTAAGTCCGTCGAATCTTATTCCTTCAATAGGCTTACCAAGAAGACATCCTGCAATTCTTCCGTACCATGCACCCTCGATCTTCTGTTTATCAACTTTTTGGAATTTTAGAGGGGGGAGTGTCTTTTTTCTTAATGCTTTAATTCCCTCAAGGTCGGAGGGCTCATTGTATTTATAGCCTTCTACGGTGTTGGCATTATATATAAGCTCGAAAAGACCGTCTGCCAATTTTGCCTTAGCCTCAGAATCGGGAAGCTTGGATACCTCCTTAAAAAGGCTCTCATAAGAGGAAATATCAAGTCCCTCCTCACAGGATTGCTGATATTCTGTCATAAGCTCAGAGGCGTAGTTACCCCACCAGCCTACAAGACTGTTCTTAAAATCTACAGGAATGTTTTTCATTTCAACCTCCTTATTTCAATAGTTTATCGGCAAGACGCTTTGTTCTGCCCTGCATCATTTCAAGTAGCCTTGCAGCATCCTTATCGCCTCTTATATATTCTTTCATAAGTCTACCCTCCTCAAAGCACATTTCATCATGCATAGGAAAGTAGTTTTTAATTAGGAATCTTGCATATTTTACAAGACGAAATGGACCGTATACTCTCGGCTCCTCATTAGGCCTTGTTTCCACAGCAACGGAGTATAGCTCCTTTATAGCAGAGCAAATAGAGGAGTATTCAAGATCCTTTGCAAAAACAATGGACTTGGAATTGTTAAAGAACAGAGCCGGGTCTGTACCATGACAGTCGCTTGAGCCGACTATTGCAATTTTTCTACCCTTTGCTCTCTGGTCATTGTAAAAGGCAGTCTGTAAATTTGTCTCGTGGGGAGATACTCCACTTACTATTTCCATAGCATCGTAATGCTCCCTCTCAAGAAGAAAGTCCACCATTTTGGGACGCATATGCAATTCGTCCTTATTTATCCAAAAGGGATGGGCAATTATGGCAAATCCGTCACGCTTGTGTATCTCATCGGCTATCCACTTTCTGTATGCATATTCAAGCCTGTTTATTCCATTTGGTACATCCAGTGTTTCGGAAAGCCTTTTAATTTCCTCGTGGTGGGCATCGGGGTCAGCGTTGTAATACTCATTTACACTTGACTTACCGCCAAAGTTTACTGTGTGAATATAATATCCCTTTAAGTGGATTTCCTCACCTGTAAATATTTTGAAGTCAATAGGTAGATTTTTGTAGTAATTTATAAGGTCAACTGATGGTTGGAATTTGTGGTGGTCCGTAAGTGCAAAAAAGTCAAAGCCGTTTTTACGGTAATTAGCTGCAACGATAGGACCCTCCTCATTTCCGTCAGAAGCGTTTGAGTGGGCGTGTAAGTCTCCCTTATAGGGTGTCCTTTCATAAAGGTCATCCATAACAGAGTAGAGGGAGTACTTCCTTATGGATGTAGGATAAATTTCGGGAGCTAAAAGGAGTGCCCATTCCTGCTCTTCGTCAAAGGTGTATGTAAAAGTAATAACTCCATTTTGGGGCTTAACCTTTACAGTATCAGTAATTCTTTCGTTCTCTATATAAGTCTGCTCGGAGCATTCTGTAGGAACAATACCTATATTGTACACCCATTCGTCATTAAACTTTGCAATCTCCCCAACAGGAACAATGCTTACAGTCTGCGGACATCCACAGCGTACGACCCTTGGATATACCTCGTGATTTGATAAACCGATAGCCATAATATACCTCCTTATGTGTATATTAACATTTTATCATCTTTTTTTATAACAGTCAATGATAATATAAAAAACTCCTCAACTCTCAGTTTATTTTTATGAGAAAAAACTGGGATTGATAAGTTATTGCTATTTTTGAACACCAATGCTACAATATAGACAGAAGTACTTCGAAACATCAAAGGAGGTTAACATGGCTTTTGATACAAAAGAAATAGGTAACCATATTGCAAGGCTAAGGAAAAGCAAGGGTCTTACCCAGAATGAATTAGGAGAACGATTATATGTATCCTTTCAGGCAGTTTCAAAATGGGAGAGGGGAGAGAGTATGCCTGATATTTCTCTTCTTACAGACCTTGCTGCGGTATTGGAAACTACAACAGACAATATTTTAAGTGGAGGTAAAAAAATGACATCGTATTCAAAAAAAATTACAGTCAAGGATGCTAAGGAAGCAATAGATTGCTTCAATAAAGTAGGCAAGCTTCTTGGTAAGGATAACGCATTTTATATAGGTGCTATAGAAGGTATAAATAATAAGATGAACATTGAGTTTGAGGAATATATTAATGATAATTATACCTATGAGGCATTAGTAGCAGAGGCTATCATTCAATGTATAAATTGCGGTGCGTATGTTGATATATCGGATGTTAATCGTGAATTTAATAATGAACGCTGGGCAGAGATAATAAAAAAATATGCTGAAAAATCCGGTATAAAGTAAACAAAAGACGCTACGCTTCTTCAAGAGGCGTAGCGTCTTTCAATATATAAACCTAATATACTTTACAAATTCTCATCCGTATCGTTTGCATCATAAATAGTGGGCTTGTAGAAAAGCTGAGGGTTTTTCTCAAAGCGTATTCTTGCAATTACCTTTTTAGTTGTACTGAAAATACAAAGAATATCGACCACAACAAGAATACAAAGGAAAATAATAGTTCCTGTAGGAGTTCTTCTGCCGAATACAGCTTCCTCATCGTCTATAACTACCTTTACGGAGATGCCTGTTCTGTCTGTAAACTCGGCAAGGTTACTGTTAAAGCTTGCCTCATCGATTGTAAGAGTAGTCTTGTTTTCCACATTTGACTCTGCAAGATCAGAACGGTCACTTTCTGCCTTGAAGGGGGATTGCTGATCGAGAGACACTATTTTGTCTCCTGTCGCATCCATAATAGACTCAAGCTTAGCACCCAATGTGCTTACGTAATCCTCGTTTGGTACTATAGTAGTTGTTACAATTTTTCCAAATTCGGAGTCTGCATTGCCAAAAACAGCCGAGGTCTTTGCATTGATATTAGTGCCTACCTTTGTCACGCAGTAATACCTGCCCTCATCCTCACTTGTAAGAAAAACAATAAGCAAATTATCCTCTGGAGCACTTGATGTGCCAAATGCCTCTGTGTATTCAGTAGTACGGTAAAAATCCGCAACCTCATCCTTGTAATTTATTTCGCCACCATTTTTGATAGTGTCAACAGTAGGGAATAAATATATGAAAAATATAATTGTTGCAAATATAGTCAGCATAAGTGGGAATAGAACTATGCCGAAAATATCCTTGTAAAATTCCTTTTTAAGAGATATACTCCAATCCTTTTTAGCCATTTATAAACCTCTCTTTCAAATCAACGGATATATTATACAATGTTTTCAGTCTTTTGTCAATTACAAATAATAGCACCCTGCAAAAACTGATATGCAGAGTGCTAAAATTTACAATTATGTAATTAATTTAATATAACTTAAATTTCAAAGAATTTTGCTCTTTCCAAATCTGCGGTATTCGGACTGTGGAGTGATATCATTCGTTTGCCGTTCAAGTCGGTAAATATCATACCGTGACCTCCACAAAAATCGTACTGGCTGCCAAGGTGGGTCCACTCTCCCTTTATAGAATCGGACTCTGCGATAAGCACCACATATCTTCCGTGCAAAAAGCTTGACCACATCATACGGAGCTTTCCGTTTTCACGGTACATAAAGGGACCGTCGGTAATGTATGCACCCGGTATACCCTCAAACTCTGTAACTCCTTTAGCCTCCGAAGCTGAGAAAAGCTTAAAGGGCTCGCCAACTCTGTGGGTAAGATCCGGGGCAAGCTCTACTGCCCACATCTGTCCGTCCTTAACCTGTATCCACTCACGGGAGAACACCATATAGGGCTTTCCGTCCTCAATGTATAGTGTTCCGTCAAGGCAAACCCAATCCTCGGGTGTTCTTGCATCGGGGGACAGGGGGACAAATTCTCCGTCAGGCGTGTCGCAAACATATATTTGTGTAGCACGGCATTTTCCCTCTGCGTTACAACTGCCGAAAAGATAATATCTTCCGTTATATATGTGAACCTCAGGTGCCCAGAAATCACGGTCTGCCCAGAATCCGAGCTTACCTCCGTCAACTACAATTTTTCCCTCGTCAAAATTAATAAGGTCATAGGATTTGTAAACAGTAAATGTATTTCTCGCAGCCAGGGAGCCTTTTTCAAGAGCCGTTGTGCCATACATATAATAGCATCCCTTTTCTTTATCTGTAAGTATAAAGGGATCTCTTATTCTGATTTCATTGATAGTGGGCATATAAACCTCCAAAAAGTATCATTTTCTTAATTTTATCATACAGGCAAAATAAAAGCAATACAGGATGTAAAAAAGGGATAAAAATATAATTGAAAATTTTTTTAAAAAATTGAAAATAGATATTGACAACGGGAAATACTTATGCTATAATGTTGGAGCAAAAAGCAAATATTGGGGATTTGTGTAATGGTAGCACAGCAGACTCTGACTCTGTATGTCTGGGTTCGAGCCCTAGATCCCCAGCCAAAAAATCCAACTCGCAAGAGTTGGATTTTTCATTTGTGTCACAAGGCACAACGTCGTTTGGGTGGCACACGCAACATCATTTGTGCTTTAGCTCAACATCATTGCCACTTGCGGCACAAATGAACGAGGTTGAGGCGTTGCCTCCAATGATATGGGCTTACGCCCAATGATGTTACGCCGTTGGCGTAAACGAAGTTTCGCTTTGCGAAAATATAATGTTACCGTTTGCCTGTGCGTTGAAGCATAGTTGATTTCCAATTGACACCGTGCTAAAATGAACATAATCATCATAAATAAGCCATTTGCCCTTGACGAGGTTAAAATCCCATAGTGGACTATTGGATTGCAAAATACAAAACAACATAAAAAAGCCGACTCTGTGTCGGCTTTTTATCATTTTTGAGGATAGTAAATACATCTTTCTTTAATACACTGTGGATTCAAGTGGAAGAACTGACATTTAATTTCCTCTCCTTCAAGCTCAATGCCATATTTTTCTTTAAGAAAGCTTACAGCGTTGGAAAGGGTGATATATGCGTTTCGCTTACAGCAACGGGGACCACCCATAGTGCTCATTTTTTGTACTGCACGGCAGGTATGCTCCATGTTCTCTCCATACATATCTCCGTTAGTTAGATGGCATAGTGAATTGATAACCGCCATAGCAGCTCCAACGCCGGTTACTGCACCACACACGCCCCATCTTCCACACATTCCGGGGGGCATTTTAATGCTTCTTGCGGAGAGCTGCTCAAACGCCTCGTCAATGTCAATATTGCCGCCTGCATTACGGAATGCTATAATAAGTGATGCTCCGTCAAGAAAATGATGCTCGGGACCGTGGATATTTATGTAATCCCTTTTCATAAGAGCCTTAGCCACCTCTATGGGATTTTTAGATGTCTGTTCTATTATATCTTTTTTTATGCTTTCGTATTTTTCTTCCATTGTATAGGTCATAATTATCTCCTCCAAGAGTAATATTATTATAATTATACCATATACACGGTACATTTGCAATGGAAAATAATGCAGTAGAAAAACCTGCAAATATAGGTAGATAATATGTGTTTATACGGTTTGCTTGTAACAGTTCTAAAGCTGCTATCCAAGCTTGAATTATATAAAAAATGCGACAATGTGTCGCATTTTTTATATTAATAAACACGAAATGGGCAGTGATACTCATTTTTTACAGATGTATCATTTAGTCCTGTCGACATTTTCTTTTAATAACATCACTCAAAAATCTCATGGGCTTTCCGTAGGCTTTCTATTGGATTTTCTATGGGGAAATATTCCAGACCGATAGCTCCTGTATATCCTGCTTTATCTATGGCGTCTATAATTACACGGTAGTCGTTTTCTCCAAGCCAAAGCTCGTGTCTTCCCGGATGTCCTGCACCGTGAAGATGTGCAATGTAAGGTAAATTTGATATAACGGTGGGGATTATATTTCCTTCGGTAATCTGTTGATGGTAGATATCAAAAATAACCTTTACAAAGGGACTGCCAACCTCCCGTATTATGTCAAAGGCCTCAGCGGAGTAGGAAAGATAATATCCCTTATGGTCGAAAAGAGTGTTTAGTGGTTCTATCATCAAAGTGATTCCGTATTTTTCTAAAATAGGAGTTGCATTGGTAAGGCCTTCAACAATAGATCTATGCTGGAGCTCACGGGCATCACCTGTATCGTTTCCAACCTGGGTAATAATTCGCTTTACATTTAGTACGGATGCAAATTCACAGGTCTTTTTAAGTCCGTCCAAAAACGCATCCCGATATATTGGGTCGTTTAATCTAAATTCCGTTGTGCACATGCTAATAAGCTCTACACCTGTTTCATTGAGTACTGTCTTTGCTTCATCGGGGTCTATACCGTCCCAGCCCCAAAGCTCTACGGCATCATATCCAAGAGAGGCAACAGACCGTATCGCATCGCAGAAATCCGTATTTCTGAAAAAGCAGGGAATAACTACACAAGGTCTCATAGCAAAGCTCCTTCATGAAAGAATTATATTTGAATTATATCATAAAAACATAGAACTAACAATATCTTTTTTATATTTTAAGTGGGTAAGGAATAACTGTTTACAAAAAATGGGATCTGTGATATAATATATGAAATCTTGTTTTTATGAGAAAGGCTATAATAATGGAAAAATATGCATGGAAGGCAAAAATAGTTAACGGTGCTCTTGAGGAGTATATAAGAAGGCATGATGCCATCTGGGATGAAATGAAGGATGTTCTTTCCGAGGCCGGGATTGTAAACTACACCATATGGAATGTAGGTAATGAGCTTTTTGGCTATTACGAGTGCGAAAAGGGAATAGAATATGCTGCAAGAGTCCAAAGAGAAAGCTCTGTTGTTGATAAATGGAATGATTATATGAAAGATATTCTTATAATGGAAAAGGACCCCGAAACAGGTGCACAGCCACAGCTCACAAAGGTGTTTTCATTCAAGTAATATATACTTGTGTAAATTGTCACATAAAAAGTGCAAATATATTGACAAAATTTATGACTCTGTGATATAATGATAATAACCAAAACACGGAGTAGATTAGATATGAAGAAGACATCATTAAAAATTCTTGCATTGGCAATAATAGCAGTTTTTGCTTTTTCCATGATTGCATGTGGTGGACCTCAGCCTAATCTTGATTTAGAGGATGCTGCAGATAATCTGAGAGATAACGGTTATTTGGTAACCTACTATGATGATTTTGACGACCCCGGAATTGTAGCAACACTTAATGCTACCGATGATGACTACAACTATATCAGAATGGTCGAATACAAGGATTCCACACTCGCTAAGCTCGCTTTGGAAGAGTATGAAATGGGAATGGAAATTGATCTCCTGGAGTTAGAATATGAGGTCAAAGAATTGGAGCTTAAGATAGAGCAATTGGAGCACTATCTTGATGAGTACGCTGATAAGCTTTCCAACGATGAAGAAGATGATTTTGAAGACGAATTAGAAGACGCTAAGGATGGTCTTGAGGAAGCAAAGGAAGAAATTGAAGAATATAAAAATGAGTACTCCTGTGGCAGAAGTGGAAATATCGTTTGGTACGGTAAGGTTGATGCTATAGAAGATACCAAAGAATAATTATAAAAAAGGAGATAAAATATGTACTGTCCAATATGTGGAAATCAGATTCCCGATAATTCAGTAGTATGTCCGGTTTGTAGCCAGCTGGTAACAAATCAGGCTGACCCCAACCAGTTCGGAGCTCCACCTAAGGCTCCCTCTAAGGTGCTTGGAATTCTCGGAACAATTTTCGGTGCTTTGGGTATTCCCCTTGCCATTCTTGTAGCATGCTTTGGCTACATTTTTGGTGGAGCATCCTTGGTGCTTTCAATTATAGGAAAATCAAAAAATCATGAAGACAAATTGGCTGTGGTCGGTATTATTCTCGGTGCACTCGCAATTGTAGTTGCATTGATTAACTCCATTGCAGGAGTAATACTTTACAGCAGCTTGTTATAAGTTACATAAAAAGGAGGCATTTGCCTCCTTTTTTATATCATATCTTTATATTGGCAAGGGGTCTTTAATTGCATAAGATATAAAGAGGTGATGTAATTGGATTTGTATGATTTGTTTGTTCGGTGCCTGGAAATCCCCTATACCCGTGTGGATAATTCAGGAGATTATGCCGTCGAAAGAATAGGAAACACGCTGTACATATATCTTGAAAAATCAAGTGGAGCAGAGGATTGGAAAAATAATTTGGACTTTCCCATTAAGGCATATAAGGATATGGAAGGTGTCATATGGTATGCCCATCGTGGATTTTTAAGAGTGTGGAAAAGTATAGAGCCCTATGTCAGCAGATATATTTTTGACAATTCTATAAAGAGTATAATAACAGTTGGCTATTCTCACGGTGGTGCTCTTGCCGTTCTGTGTCACGAATATGTATGGTACAATCGTCCGGAGTTAAGAAAAAACATATACGGATACGGTTTTGGCTCACCAAAGGTGATATGGGGAGTAAAAAAGCGAGGACATCTTGCCCGTTGGGAAAACTTTATGGTAATACGCAATATTAACGATATAGTCACCTACATCCCACCCTCCATCCTCGGCTACCATCATGTCGGCTCAGTATTGGAAATCGGTGCCAAGGGCAAATATTCCTCGGGTGACGCCCATCGTCCCGAAAGCTATCTTTCCGAGCTTAAAGAATACCAATAAATAAAAAACTCGACCTTGTGTCGAGTTTTTCATATTAACAGTTATTTCTTCAAGCCTGCAAGATGTCCGTCATAGCCGAATTTATGGATGTAAAAATTCTCTCCGTCAAAATCAATTTCAGAAACAGAGCTGTTGCATACCCAGGGGAGATGCTTCATTAAGGATAGAGGGAGCTTCTGCACATAGCATTGAATAGCACGCATAACAGCGGCGTGTGTACCTATCAAAACGGTTTTCCCGTCTTCCTTTTTTGCTATTTCCTTAAGCTTGCTTATAACTCTTTTTTGCACCTCAGCCATAGATTCACCGTCAGGCGGAGAATTGAGTCCTGTGTCCGTTGCCCAGGCATAATGCTCCTTCGCATAGTCACGGTTTATTATTTCATAGGATAAGCTTTCCCATACACCAACATTTATTTCCCGTAAATCCTCTTCCTTTGAAATTGTAAGCCCCAGTGCCTCTGCCACACCTTTAACCGTATCGTAAGCCCGTGATAAAGGACTTGAATAAACAGTATCAATTTTATAGGCTTTCAAAATATATTCACAAACGGCATGGGCTTGTATTTCTCCAAGGGTAGAAAGAGGAGTCTCCAAGCTTCCAATTAAATAACCGGTTTCATTTGCCTTGCTTTGACCGTGTCGTACAAAAATAAACTTTACCATACTAATTGTTCCTTATTATTTGTTATCTCAATTATACCACATATAAAAATATTTTTCAAGCTTTCATATCATATGCAAAAAAGACTCCCGAACATTTGTTCAGGAGCCTTTTTGTTTCAGGCGAAAGCCTTATCTTACAAATTATTTGCTAGCCTCTTCGATAGCAACTGCAACAGCAACAGTCATACCAACCATGGGGTTGTTACCTGCACCGATAAGACCCATCATCTCTACATGAGCAGGAACGGAGGAGGAGCCGGCAAACTGAGCATCACCGTGCATTCTACCCATTGTATCTGTCATACCGTAGGAAGCAGGACCTGCAGCCATGTTATCGGGATGGAGTGTACGGCCTGTACCACCACCGGAAGCAACGGAGAAGTACTTAACGCCATTCTCGTTACACCACTTCTTGTATGTACCTGCAACAGGATGCTGGAATCTTGTGGGGTTAGTGGAGTTACCTGTGATGGAAACACCAACATTTTCGAGTCTCATTATAGCAACGCCTTCGGGAACGGAGTCGGAGCCATAGCACTTAACATCTGCACGGGGACCCTTGGAGAAGGGGATCTCCTTAATAACCTTAACCTCTTCTGCGAAGGGGTCAAACTCTGTCTCAACATATGTAAAGCCGTTGATTCTGGAGATAATGTAAGCTGCGTCCTTGCCGAGACCGTTAAGGATTACACGGAGGGGCTTAACTCTAACCTTGTTAGCGTTAAGAGCAATCTTGATTGCACCCTCTGCAGCTGCGAATGACTCATGTCCTGCGAGGAAGCAGAAGCACTCTGTGCTTTCAGAAAGAAGCATAGAGCCGAGGTTACCGTGGCCGAGGCCAACCTTTCTGTTCTCAGCAACGGAGCCGGGGATACAGAATGACTGGAGACCGATACCGATAGCGGCAGCAGCGTCAGCAGCCTTTGTGCAGCCCTTCTTAATTGCGATAGCAGCACCTACTGTGTATGCCCACTTAGCATTTTCAAATGCGATGGGCTGAGTTTCTTCAACTATCTTATAGGGATTGATGCCCTTAGCATCACAGATTTCCTTACACTCATCGATAGAGGAAATACCATATTCTTTCAAAACTGCGAGAATCTTCGCCTCGCGTCTTTCATAACCTTCAAAATGTGCCATTATGTATTCCTCCTTCTATTACTGCTTACGGGGGTCAATGTACTTAACAGCATCAGCAAATCTGCCGTATGTACCCATTGCCTTAGCGTATGCTTCGTTGGGCTCCATGCCCTTCTTGATAAAGTCGGTCATCTTGCCGAGGGAAACGAACTCGTAGCCGATAACCTGATCGTTTTCGTCAAGAGCCATTCTCGTGCAGTAGCCCTCTGTCATTTCAAGGTAACGAACGCCCTTAGCCTTTGTACCGTACATAGTACCAACCATGGAACGCTCACCCTTACCGAGGTCTTCCATACCTGCGCCGATTACGAGACCGCCCTCAGAGAAAGCGGACTGGCTGCGGCCGTATACGATCTGGAGGAACAGCTCGCGCATAGCGGTGTTGATAGCGTCGCAAACCAGGTCGGTGTTGAGAGCCTCAAGAAGAGTCTTACCGGGAAGGATCTCAGCAGCCATAGCAGCGGAGTGAGTCATACCGGAGCAACCGATGGTCTCAACGAGAGCCTCCTCGATGATACCGTCCTTAACGTTGAGGGACAGCTTGCAGGCGCCCTGCTGGGGAGCACACCAGCCCACACCGTGGGTGTATGCGGAAATGTCTTTGATCTCTTTTGCCTGAACCCACTTGCCCTCTTCGGGAATGGGAGCGGGACCGTGGTTGGGACCCTTGGCAACGCAGCACATATTCT
>JAFTOG010000021.1 GCA_017451485.1 Clostridia bacterium
AAAAGCTGTTGAAACAAGGATTGGTAAATTTACAAAAGCAGATATCGTAGCACTTTGCACTTCTATCAGTACAAGCTCTGTGGAAGGTTCATTAAAAAAATTAGTGCGTAACGGTGTCGTTGAAAAACACGGAAATGGTAGGGCTACTTTTTATACAAGAAATATATGACCGTCCACCCCTAGTACACTCGCACAATACAAAGCATCACAAAAACCACCAACAAACACACAACCTACCAAGCGTAAAATCTGCCTTTTGGGTGGATTTTACGCTTATATTGTACAAAAGATCCTATTCGCAGATAGCCTCAAACACTTCTAAAAACTCCTAAGGGTTAGTTATGGGTTCGTGGTTCAAGCCCAATCGCTTCGAGTCGAAGCATAAAAAGGTTGGGATTCTTCCCGTTTGGGGTGCCATTTTTTAATGTTTTTATATTCTGACATTTTCGCTTGAAAAAAGTACAGTTTTGTGGTATAATATCAGTAGATATATGTACCCCGGAAAGGAGAAAATATGGCACTTGAAAACAAATTAGGAATAACCGATTCTGCGGAGCTTGCCCGCGTAGAAGAAAGAACAAGTAAAACACGGGCAATAGAACTTTTTGAAACTAATTTCCTTTCTTCTCTTACCTCGGGAACATTTGATGCTCTTTCTAAAATACACGCTTTCCTTTTTTCTGACATATACGACTTTGCAGGTCAGATACGGACGGTGAATATAGCAAAGGGAAATTTTAGATTTGCTCCACTTATGTATCTCAATATTGCACTCGAAAATATCGAAAAAATGCCTCAGAGCACATTCGATGAAATCGTTGAAAAATATGTTGAAATGAATGTGGCTCACCCTTTTAGAGAGGGAAACGGCCGTTCGACTCGCATTTGGCTTGATCATATACTAAAAAGCAAAATTGGAATGGTTGTGGACTGGAGTCTTGTGGATAAGGAGGATTATCTTCTTGCTATGGAGAGAAGTCCTATCAAGGATATTGAAATCAAGCACCTCTTAAAAAATGCTTTGACAGATAAGATAAACGACCGACAGGTATTTATAAAAGGAATTGACCACAGCTACTACTACGAGGGCTATACTACTTATAAAGCCGAAGATTTGAAATAATGATTGGGCAGTCGGTTTCGGCTGCCTTTTTTCATTCTCACAAGGTGGGTATCCCACTTTGCAAAGCTCTCAGCGAGGGATAAATTGCCGAATGACGGCAATTTGCCCCTTCATTTATCCTATTCCTTAAAAATGAATTTCATACAGTAGAAAACACTATAATTTCTGTAACAATACAATTTTAGAGGAAACGAAATGAGCAGAAATAGCTCCAAAGGAGTCTTCCCATATTAAATCATCCTTTGTTATTTTTTAGGACTTGAAAACATATTGAATTTATGCTAAAATTATACCATGTCCCGAAAGGAAGGAAACCTATGAGCATTAAATTTATTTTATTCGATCTTGACGGCACACTTTTGCCTATGGATCAGAACAAATTTGCAAAGGCGTATTTTGGCTCTTTAGCGAAAAAGCTGGCACCCTACGGATATGAGCCTACGGAGTTTATAGACGCTATATGGAAGGGCTCCTACGCTATGGTTAAAAATGATGGCTCGCAGACTAATGAGAAGGTGTTTTGGGATGCCTTCGTTAAGATATTCGGCGAGAAAGTATTGACACATTATCCCATATTTGAGGACTTTTATATAAATGATTTCAACAAGGTGCAGCCCTCATGTGGCTATAATCCCGACACTCCCCCCACTGTTTATAAGCTTAAAGAGATGGGATACCGTGTAGTCCTGGCAACAAATCCTCTTTTCCCCTCTATGGCAACGGAGTGCCGTATAAGGTGGGCAGGGCTTGAGCCCTCGGATTTCGAGCTTTACACCACTTATGAAAACTCCTGCCACTGTAAGCCTAACCTTGACTACTACAGAGACATACTTGAAAAGATAGGGGCTAAACCGGAGGAATGCTTAATGGTTGGCAATGATGTCAGCGAGGATATGATAGCAGAAGAGCTTGGTATGAAGGTGTATCTTGTAACCGACTGCCTTTTGAATAAGGGCAATAAGGATATTTCCATATACCCTCATGGAGATATCAAGGGTCTTATAGACTATATAAAATCACTGTAAAACTGAACGCTGTTGTACCGAAAATGCTACAACAGCGTTCTGTATTCTTTATAATAAATAAAATTACTTGAATTTGTATACAACATATGGTAAAATACTAAAAAGGGGATGATTAAATGAAGAGCATTGCAGTAAGTAAATGTCTGCTGGGATATCCATGCCGTTACGATGGAAAAGGCATACCCTGTGTAGATGTAATAGCCTTAAAGGACAAATATAATCTTATCCCCGTATGCCCGGAGGAGCTGGGAGGACTTCCTACTCCCCGTATTCCTGCTGAAATTGTGGGGGACAGGGTAATAAGACGGGATGGCACCGATATAACTGCAGAATATATCCTGGGTGCAAAAATTGCCTTGACCTACGCCTTAGAAAACGGATGTAATATGGCAATACTTAAATCAAAAAGCCCCTCCTGCGGAAAGGGACAGATATACGACGGAACCTTTACAGGGACACTTACCCACGGCGACGGGATAACGGTAAGACTTTTTGAGGCAAGGGGCATACAAGTAATCAATGAAAGGGAAACGGATAAGCTGAATGAAAATAATAGCAACAGATTTTGACGGTACTTTATGCTATAACGGTAAAATTAGTGATGAGGATAAGGAAGCCATAAAACGCTTTCGTGATGAGGGTAATAAATTCGGTGTAGTGACCGGAAGAGATTTGGAAATGTCATTCTGGGTGAGGAACTCTTTTCCTGACTGTGACTTCATAATTTCGTGTACGGGTGCCATAATTTGTGACAACAGCGGTAAAATCATATACGAAAAAAAGCAGATCGCCGATGATAAGCTTAAGGATATTACGGAGTTTGCCATCAGCCACGGAGCAGGTAGCTTTTCTATATCAGATGGCTTGACCAGGCATTATGTTGATATAAGAGGTAATATACCCACGGACTTTTCAAAAATAAAGGAATTCAACCACTGTGCCACATGGTTTTATAAGGGCGAGAATGCCGAGGCTCTTGTAAGCTATATAAACGAAAAATACCCCGGTGAGTTTTCCGGATACCGAAACGGAGGCTCTGTGGATATGCCACCTGCCGGAGTTTCCAAATCCACGGGAATCTTAGCCTATGCGTCTATGTTTGACAATCCCGAAATATACACCGTGGGAGATAATTATAATGACCTTGGTATGATTCGTGATTTTGAGTCCTTTGCTGTGTCAAATGCAATCCCCGAGGTAAAGGCAGAGGCAAATCATCAATGCAACAGAATAGCGGATATGATAGAAATTATAATGGAGGAAAAATAAATGACAGCAAGAGACAGATTTATAAGTATTTTTAAGACGAAGATAAAGAGGGAAGGAGCAGATAAGCTTCTTGAATTCCTTATCTCCTCCGATTTCTTTACAGCCCCTGCAAGTGCGAGATATCACAGTGCATATGAGGGGGGACTCCTTGACCATTCCTTGAATGTCTACGATTGCTTAAATGCGTATCTGAGCAGAGATTACGCAAAGGAAAAATTCAAGCTCTCATATTCCGATGAGACCATTGCCGTAGTTTCCTTGCTCCACGATATATGCAAGGTAAATGTATATAAGCCGGGCTACAGAAATGTAAAGAACGAGCAGGGTAAATGGGAGCAGGTGCCCACCTTTGAATTTGATGATAAGCTCCCCTACGGTCACGGGGAGAAGAGTGTATATATGATTTCTCCGTTTATGAAGCTTACAAGAGAAGAGGCCTTTGCTATTAGGTACCATATGGGTTTTTCCAATGTGGACGACCAAAGAAATGTAGGTAAGGCGTTTGAAATGTTCCCCCTGGCATTTGCCCTTTCCACAGCCGATATGGAGGCTACATATTATATCGAAAAAGAAAATTGAAAAATGTCATAAAAGTTATTGACAAACAGAAAACAGAGTGCTAAAATTAAATAAACCGATGAGAAAGAATAGTAGCGTTTATTGAGCTGTCACAGAGAGATGCGTTTGGTGTGAGCATTACAGGGCGTGGGCGTGAATGGGCTTTTGAGGGCAGGCTGAATCACAGTAGGCTATGACGGAGATGCACCGTTACAGGCATATCATATTGTTTAGTATGAGCAGAGAGAAAGATAGATATATCTTTGAATTGGGTGGCACCACGGTTTTTCGTCCCAGGCATTTTCGGATGCTTGGGCTTTTTTTGTTCACCTCTTTCTGCAAGGAGGAAAAATGTTATACAGACGATGGCGACGCTTGAAATAATCCAATTGCAAATTTAACATCATTATAATATGTGGAGGCATAAAATGAAATTTAACGGAATTGATTTTGATACTTATTTTAATAATTACCCTGACAAAAACGGATACTTTGGAAAGTACGGTGGAGTGTACATTGATGAAAAGCTTAAGAATGCTATGGCAGAGATTACAGAGGCATACTATTCAATCTGCCAGTCAAGAAAGTTTATTGCAGAGCTTCGCAGAATAAGAAAGGAGTTTCAGGGCAGACCCACTCCCGTAACCCATCTTGAAAGACTTTCCGATTATCTTGGAGGTAAGGTACAGCTTTACGCAAAGAGAGAAGACCTTAACCACTCAGGTGCTCACAAGCTTAATCACTGTATGGGCGAGGCACTTCTTGCAAAGTATATGGGTAAAAAGAAGGTAATTGCAGAAACAGGAGCAGGTCAGCACGGTGTTGCCCTTGCCACTGCAGCAGCATACTTTGGACTTGAATGTGATATTTATATGGGATCTGTTGATATTAAGAAGCAGGCACCTAATGTAGCGAGAATGAAGATACTCGGTGCTAATGTAATCGAGGTAAAGCACGGTCTTGCAACTCTTAAGGAAGCAGTTGATGCAGCCTTTGATGCATACAGCAAGGAATATAAGGACTGTATCTACTGTATAGGCTCCGTTCTCGGTCCTCATCCCTTCCCAATGATGGTGAGGGATTTCCAGAGTGTTGTAGGCATTGAGGCAAGAGATCAGTTTATCGATATGACAGGACATTTACCGTCTGCTATTGTAGCCTGTGTGGGTGGAGGCTCCAACGCAGCAGGACTTTTCGCAGGCTTCCTGAACGATCCTGTTGATATTTACGGCATTGAGCCCCTTGGCAGAGGACCTAAGCTTGGTGACCACGCAGCCAGCCTCAAATACGGCACAGAGGGTATTATGCACGGCTTTAACAGCATTATGCTTAAGGACGAAAACGGAGATCCGGCACCGGTTTACTCCGTAGCCAGCGGACTTGATTATCCCTCATCCGGACCCGAGCATGCATTCCTCCAGGAAATTGGCAGAGTTAAGTATGATGTAATAGATGATGAGGAAACCATTGATGCATTCTATAAGCTTGCAAGAATGGAGGGTATTATCCCGGCTATAGAGAGCTCTCACGCTGTTGCATACGGTATGAAGCTTGCTAAAACAATGGACCACGGTTCAATTCTTATTAACCTTTCCGGCAGAGGCGATAAGGATATGGACTATGTAATAGAAAATTTCGGAATAAGATAACAAATAAAAGCTGAAATAAAAGGACAGAGAAGTAAATGATATGCACCCCAAAAGTTAGACACTTTTGGAGGTGCATATTTTTTATGGGCAAAACAGGAAGAAAAAACAAAAACTACTCGGCAGAATTCAAAATTCGTGTTATAATGGACATGCGAGAACACCATTTAGGATATTG
>JAFTOG010000022.1 GCA_017451485.1 Clostridia bacterium
AGTTAGAAGAATACATACATTACTACAACAATGAAAGAATTTCAATGAAATTAAAAGGAATGAGTCCAGTACAATACCGAACTCATTCGCAATCAATTTAATATTTATTTTTGTCTAAACTTTTGGGTTCACTTCATTTATTTTCTCTGTCTTTTTATTTCTTCCAAAAGTATTGACTATTCAAATCAAAAAATATATAATGTGTTTTAGAAAAATCGTAAAAAGGGGGAAGAGTGTATGACAAAAGCTCTGGACCTTGATAAAAAGAGCCTTATAAAAAAGATTATACTTTTTACAGTTCCCATTATGCTTCAGGGACTGCTACAAAGCCTTTATAATTCGGCAGACCTTATAGTAGTAGGTAAATTTGCCGGAAATACTGCACTTGCCGCCGTAAGTGCTACATCATCTGCCTATTCCGTGCTTGTAAATCTTTTTATATGTGTTGCAGCAGGTGTTGATGTTGTTGCATCCCTTCATTACGGAATGAGAGATAACAGGGGAGTAAAGCAGACTATAGACACTGCAATTTTGGCTTCTCCCATTATAGGTATAGCTGTAATGGTTGTAGGTATATTGATTACCCGTCCTGTGCTTGTGCTTATGAATACTCCCGAGGGCCCCGTTCTTGAGGGTGCGGTAACCTATATGTGTATTCTTATGATAGGTGTTCCGTTTTCAATGCTCTTTAACTTCTGCTCGGCAGTGCTGAGGACATCGGGAGAGACAAAGTCCCAGTTTGTTTATCTTGCTATCTCCGGTATTGCTAATGTTGCCCTTAATCTTATTCTTGTTATAATTTTCCATCTTGGAGTAATAGGTGTAGCTGTCGGAACTGTAGTATCACAGATGCTCTCGGCTGTGCTTATCATGATAAAGCTTTTAAGAAGTAAGGGATTATTTTCATTTTCCTTTAAGGGGATCACATTCTCATGGCAAAAGCTTAAGAGAATACTGCTTATAGGAATCCCTGCGGGAATACAGGGCTCGGTTTTCAGTATTTCCAATGCATTTTTACAGACCGGTGTAAACTCCTTTGGAGAGATTGCCATGGCAGGAAGTGCAGCTACTGCCAATATAGAGGGACTTCTTTATGTTACAGTTTCCTCCTTTCAGAATGCAGCTACAACCTTTACGGGTCGCTTCATGGGTGAGGGGAAAATAAAGAGAATAAAGCATGTATTCTTTACGGTCATAGGACTTTCGGCAATAACAGGTATAGTGCTTGGTCTTACGGCATTTGCCTTCGGACGCCAGTTGATTTCCATTTATGTAACAGGACAAGAGGCTATTATGTACGGCTATCAACGCCTCGTTATTACATTCCCTGTATATTTCCTTGCAGGTCTTATGGGCACATTACCGGGATGTGTAAGAGGAATGGGGCATAGTATACCTCCCACAATAATATCTCTTATAGGTGCTTGCGGTCTTCGTATTTTGTGGATTTATACTGTTTTTGCCGCATATCCGTCTATGACAGTATTGTATCTTATTCATCCAATCACATGGATAGTAACCACCACATCATTAATAGTTTGCTTTGCTATCTTTTATAAGAAAGAGAAGAGACGAAGAGGACTGTTATCAACTTAAAATTTATAGGGCTGAGCTCTGCTATGAAGAAAATTCATATACAGAATCGGCCCTTTTTATTTACTAAACGAAAAGTTTATATAATTTATTAAGAAAAATTTGTCAACTAAACTTGGAGGTTGTTGACTTTCTTTTTTACAATTGCTACAATTAAATTGACAAATTACAAAAGGGGAAGACATATGAATCCAATTGATACAGGACGATTTATACGCGAACAGAGAAAGAAGCTGAATTTATCTCAGTCAAAGCTGGCAGAAATGCTTTGCGTTGAGCCACAGACGGTAAGTAAATGGGAACGGGGACTCGGTATGCCCGATTATGATAATCTCGATAAGCTAAGAGAGATTTTTGGATGTACACTTTCGGAAATATTAGAGCCGGTCTTTAACGATGAGGAAGGTAAAATTCCGGAAGCTTCAGAGGAAAAGGATACTGTAACTAACCTACCTATATTAGTAGATATAATAGATGACAATCAAGAGATACCTCGGAAGAAAAAAAGATTCAGATTATTTGATTTTTTGAATAAAAAGAAGATTTCTGCTACATTGGAAAAGATGTTTGGATATGAATATGCCAATACATATAGTAAAAAATTCTTGTTTAAGAATATATTTAAGAAAAGGTCAAGAGAAGAGTGTGAAACCACATTGACACAGGGTATGTTCAAAAGCAGAATGAATCATAATGTAATAGGCCTCGAAGCACCTTGGCTTTATATGCGACTCTTTTTCTTTATGCTTATATGCTCCGGAATTTCTTTAGTGCTTGCAATAGTCGGGTTAAATCCTATGCCATTCGTTATAATAGGAGGACTGTGCTCGGTACTACCACTGATGATGTTTTTGTTCGAGTCAAATTTTGCAAGAAATTTATCAATAATTGATGTAGGTAAGATGTTTACTATAGGTGGACTGTGTTCTATAATATTGACTGTGATAACTTCATATTTATATCCCTCAAATGAAATAATAATTGCAGTTATTTTTGCTCCTGTATTCGAAGAAATATTTAAGGTAATGGTTGTTATATTCTTTGTGGCACTGATAAAGCCTACCAATATGCTTACAGGACTTTTGATAGGTTTTTCTGTAGGTGCAGGCTTCAGCTTTTTTGAAAATGTGCATTATGCGTATAATATAGCTATAGAATGTGCAATATACGGCGATGAGATTATTGCTCTGATCGGTTCAATTTTCACCATTATATTCCGAACCTTTTACGAATTTGTAATGGGACATCATTATTGGACAGCCATTTTCGGTGGAATATATGTTCTGTTTAAGAAAAATGCGAAATTTAATTTCAAGGAGCTTTTCCAGTGGAGAGTAATGCTCTCATTACTGTTCCAAATGGTTCTTCATGCTATGTGGAACGGAGCTTCATGCTTATATATACCGATTGTTCCGTTTATTATGAAAGCATTGGTTTGTGTATGTAGTGTAGGATCCCTTATCGTTTTAATAAATATTGGTATAGCCCAAACTCGTATTCTTGGAATCTGGGAGGATTACAGGAGTGAACATAAGGACGAAGCACCACAAAACGAAAATCAAAACAGAAGTAATATAACAGTATAAATATAAAATAAAAGCAGACTGCCAATTGTGAAGTGAACCCAAAAGTTTAGACAAAAATAAATATTAAATTGATTGCGAATGAGTTCGGTATTGTACTGGACTCATTCCTTTTAATTTCATTGAAATTCTTTCATTGTTGTAGTAATGTATGTATTCTTCTAACTTTTC
>JAFTOG010000023.1 GCA_017451485.1 Clostridia bacterium
CCATAGCAACCGGGCATCTTACCAGTGAAGCTTTCCTTGAAAGCTCCGGTTCGCGACACTAGGTCGCCCACTCCAGTCGCATAGTCATAAATTATCACCTCGGTACACTCGGCTCAATTTATTCCTTGCTTTGTGGAGAAAACTTCGTCAAAAACAATACTCAATTGTTTTATCCTCGTTTCCCAGTTCGGGGAGCTATAAAAGAAAAGCACGAACAAATGTTCGTGCTTTTCTTTTATTACTTGGCGTATTGGCTTTAGTCAATGAAGTTTTGCTTAACAATCATGCCTATACCGACTGCTCGGTAGAGTGACGAGCAAAGAAAACGATTTAGTATCGTTTTATGCAGCGAGGTAACTGTAATATGGAGCCATATGGGAATGACACGAACCATCCTCGGTGCGTGTCTTTCTTTTTTACTAATTTCTTTTGGATATTATCCAATTATGATACCATTTCTTGATTCTTAGTACTTAAAGCTATACTTAACTAACAATCTGGTATGTCTTATTTTTTGTCAATATACTGTCTTATATCATATTTATCTTTTGCCGAGTCTATTTTTAGCACAGGTATTTTAGACGTAAGATTATCTTAATTCTACATTAAGGCAAAATTAAATTGGGCTTGATATTGCTTGGATCAACTACGCATTATATTTTACAAAACAGAAACATTATATAAATGTTTTGTAAATGAAACGATGATAATATTTATTGTGTAAGAAAAGATAAGCTCTTACATAGAGAACGCATTTTAAAACTTGGAGGGAATTAATGAAAAATATTTTTAAAAAAATATATGAAGAATTTGAACGCAACAATAAGAAACAGAAGATTCGTTCTTCGGGCTCTACTCCAGGTGCAAAGCTTGAAAAAATCCGTTCAGGACAATCCTATCTTTATCAGAAAAACGGTATGGAGAGCGAGGTCTTTGAGATCACGTTTCACAAAAAGGTCAGTGGTTCAATGCTGAGTCAAGCTTTGACGGAAGCGATCAAGCGATATCCATATCTAAACACCAGGCTCGTTGAGCTTGATGGTGATTTCTATATTATTCAGAACGAAATGTCCTTGACACCACGCAGAACACAGACGCTTGCAAGGCTCGGACATATCAGCTGCGGATTTCATTTGGTAGATATCACTTATTACGGAAAATCGGTATATGTGTCTTGGCATCATGCATTGTGCGACGGAAAAGGCATCAAGCCCTTTGTGGAAACCTTAATCTATTATTATTGTAAGCTTAAGTATAATAGCAAGGCAAAATCGGACGGTATCCGTCTTGCAAATTCACCACTTCTACCCGATGAAAGCACTGAGCCAAACCTTGGCAGCTATTCGTTTGATGAAAGCAAAGATCATGTGCAGGTTTCCCGTGATGCATTTGCCATTCCCGAAAATGTTATTGAGGAACACGAAACTGATTACCGATATGACATTCAAATTCCTGCTACACAGTTTATGAAGGTCTGTAAGGCAAATCACGCAACACCTGCGATTTTGACTTCTCTGATCGTTAGCGAAGGTATTGCCGAGCTGTATCCCGATTTTGACAAGCCGATCAACGCTAATCTCGCTGTAGATATACGTGATGCACTTGATCTTCCCAACACCTTCAAAAACTGTGTTCGCAGTATGCCTCTTCCGTTTGAAAGAGAGTTCCTTTCCATATCGCTCACCGAGCGTGCGGAAAAGCAAAGAGCCATACTGAACGCACAGCGAGATAGGGATAATCTAAGACGTGCTGCAAACGCTTCTCTCGGGTTGTTTGAGAAGCTGGATTCATTACCCGATTACAAGGCAAAGCAAGGTATGATGGATTTCTTTAACGGAATGCTTCTCAATACCTATATCATCAGCTACCTGGGACAAATGATAGTGAATCAAAACGCACAATATATCGACACTGTGGGCTTTTATAATTCGGGTGCGGCAGGTCTTGGTATCAATATTCTTGCTTGTGGAGATAAGTTCTGCTTTAACTTCAAACAGAGCTTTGAGTCGGATAAATATGTAAAGGCGTTCATCAATGGACTTGAAAAGCTTGGTATTGAGTATAAAGCTAGCGAAGCTATCCCGTTTTTGACGCCTAACGACTCTATTATTACAAGAAAATGAATCAAGGGAGTAAACAATGAACGCTATTGAAATCAGAAATCTTTCAAAAAGTTTTCGCGGAATGTATGCGGTCGATCACCTAAATATGACCGTTCCGCAGGGTGCGATCTATGGATTCATCGGTGAGAACGGATCGGGGAAATCCACCACCGAAAAGCTCATTTGTGGACATCTTGTTCCAAACGGCGGTGAGATCAAGCTGTTCGGCAGAGATTACCGTGATGCAGGTGTCCGTGTTAGAGTTGGTGCACTTATCGAGAACGCAGGATGTTTCCCCGGTTCATCTGTGTATCAGAACCTTATGATGCAGTGCATCAATCTTGGCATCGAGAACGTCGATGAGGAAATCCAACGTGTGCTCCGCATCGTTCGTATGGAGGACAACGCAAATCTTAAATTCAAGAGTTGTTCGCTCGGTATGAAGCAGCGTATCGGAATTGCTATAGCACTGCTCGGTGATCCCGCACTTCTCATTCTCGACGAGCCTATTAACGGCCTTGACACCGACGGCATGAGAATTATGAGAGAAATTCTCGTGGATATTACAAAGAATTACGGCTGTACCGTCGTGATCTCCTCGCACCTGCTTGGTGAGCTTGAAAAGATTGCAACCCACTACGGAATTATCCGTCAGGGCAAAATGATTATGGAAATGAGTGCCGAGGAAATGGACAGCCGTGTGCAAATGTTTGTTTCGCTCAGAACCGCCGATATGCAAAGAGCGTGGCTTCTTCTGAAAAAGAAATATAATGACGTGCGAACGGAAGATGGCTATATACGTATTTACGATGTGGATGATGTGGAGGAAGTCGTTTCGTATCTTATGGAAAACGGTCATATTGTCAGCGAAATCAAGAAAAACAAGATCGGTCTTGAGGAATACTACATCGAACTTATGTCAAAGCAAGGAGGTAAAAGATAATGACAAAAGAAATGAAATTTGAATCTCCGAGCTTCGCACAGAGAATCAAGAGTATGCTCGGCGTGGACTTTTACCGCTTGTTCCATACACCCCTCTTTTACATTTTCCTTGCCATTGCTGCAATCATCCCTGTGATGGTTTCGGGGATGACCACAATGACCGACCCAAACGGTCAGACTATCGAGCTTTATACAAACGCATGGCAAATCATTTCCGCAGAGGATTCGCTCTACGTTATCAGAGGAATTGCAGATTACGCCAACATGAATATGGTGTTTATCTTCGGCGGTATTATGGTGTCGATCTTTATCGGTCATGACTACAAGTCGGGCTACGTAAAGCAGCTCTTTACCACCCACGCAAAGAAGCAGGACTATATGATCTCTAAGTCTCTCACTTGTGCTTTCGCAATGGCTTGTATGTGCATCATGTATCTTCTCGGAGGTATCGCAGGCGGTTTGTTTGCAGGCTATGACTTCAGCGTTAATGTCGGCTCACTTGTAATTGCCATCCTCGGCAAAATAATTATGTCGCTTGGTTGGGCAAGTCTTTTCACCTTCCTTAACATCATTTTCAGAAGATATTTCGGTATCTCTGTGGCATCGTCCTTTTTCTTCGGTACGGGTATTCTCATCATCGGTGTGGCGGCAATTATTGAATCACTGAATCTTCCTACTTACGTTCTCAATCTGTTCCTTTACGGTTCGTCGGTCAATGCTTGTCTTACAAGCAATGTCGGAACGCTGATCGTCTGCACCTTGGTATCGGCTTCGTGGGCACTGATTTATAATCTCGTGGGAACACACATTCTGAACAAGAGCGATGTATATTAAGGAGGTCGAAAGTATGAACGCAATAGAAATTAGAAATTTAACGAAAAACTTCGGCCCCAAGCAGGCTGTAAACGGACTCAACATGACCGTTCCCGAAGGAGCAATTTACGGCTTTATCGGTGAAAATGGTTCGGGTAAATCCACCACAGAAAAGATCATCTGCGGTTTGATCCACGAAAATGGGGGTACTGTCAAGCTCTACGGTAGGCCTCACACGGACGTCGATATTCGCACTTGCATGGGCGTGCTAATCGAAGCTCCCGGATGTTTTCCCGGACTTTCGGTTTGGAACAATATGATGATCCAAGCGGCGAACCTTCGTATTGAGAATGCCGAGCAAGAGGTTGTAAAGGTTCTCAAAACAGTTCGCATGGAGGGGGCTGCTGGCAATAAATACAAGAACTGCTCCCTCGGTATGAAGCAGCGTATCGGCATTGCAATGGCTCTGCTTGGAAACCCCAAGCTCCTCGTTCTCGACGAGCCCATTAACGGGCTTGATGCCGACGGTATGAGAATTATGCGCGAGGTACTGACCGATATTACAAAGTTGGGTGCAACCGTCATTATTTCCTCTCACGTACTTGGCGAGCTTGAAAAGACTGCCACCCATTACGGCATCATTAAGGGCGGCAAAATGATTGCGGAAATGACCGCCGCTGAGCTTGAAGTAAGCTGTCGTACTTTTATTGCACTTCAGGCAAGGGATATGAGCCGTGCTAAATTCCTTTTGAACTCTAAATTTTCCCGTGTAGAAGAAGATGAAGCAGGCTATCTTCGTGTTTACGATGAGGTAAAGACCGAAGCTGTTGTAAAACATCTTTACGATAACGGAATTGTTGTAACTGAGATCAAGACGGACAAGATTGGTCTTGAGGAATATTATATTGATTTGATGAAGGAGGCAAAGAAAAATGATTAATACATTCGAAAAAAATACCTTTGGTAAACGCTTCGGCAGTATGCTCAAAGTGGATTTTAAGAGATTGTTCCTCTCCCGTACCTTCTACATCATTCTTGCCGCATGCCTTTTGGCTCCCGTTCTTATTCTCATAATGACTACGATGATGGACGGAACGGTATCCGTAGATCCCCAAACCGGTGCAGAAACAATAGCTGAGGGCTTTGACAATGTGTGGCAGATCATCGGCTCAGTCAGCGGTGCTGCCTCCGAAAGTACTGATGAGTCCGGGATGGGAATGAGCATGACCTCAATGGCAAACATCAATATGCTGTATTTTGCGATTGCTGCACTCGTTTGTATCTTCGTGGCTGACGATTTCAGAAGCGGATATGTAAAGAACCTCTTTACTGTTCGTGCGAAAAAGACCGATTACGTGGCATCTAAAACGCTCGTACTGATTTTTGGTGCCGCTATGATGATTCTTGCATTCTTTGTTGGATCACTCGTCGGCGGTGCGGTATCGGGGCTTTCATTTGAGATGGATGGATTTAACGTCGGCAACCTCGTAATGTGCGTGCTTTCAAAGTTGATTCTTGTGAGCGTGTTTGTGCCGATTTATCTGATTATGAGCGTTGTGGCAAAGCAAAAGCTTTGGTTGTCCATACTTCTTTCTATGATGATTGGAATGTTCCTCTTCATGATGATTCCGATGCTTACACCTCTTAATTCTAACATTTTCAACGTATTTTTGTGTGTTGTTGGTGGTGTAGGCTTTGGATTTGGATTGGGGGTAATCAGCAACATCATTTTGAAAAAAACAAGCTTGGTATAGATTTTTTGTGTCCAAAAGCACATCTACAAATCTCCGATTGTCGGTTCGTCTATATCACTCTACTCGGAGCGAAAAAGAAAAAGACCATCACACGATGGTCTCTTTCTTTTTGCCTCTCCTTGCTATGGTGAAAATCAGTACGGCATTGTCAGTATGCGACGCAAAAGTTAGTCCCTTTAGGGAGCGATCTGGGTGAAGCAATGTAATACTGGAAGAGTATTCAAGGCTCTATACTTTCGACATAACAAGCTGGGCATCTTACCAGTGAAGCTTTCAAGAAAAGCTCTGGTTCGCACCTACGGTGCCCACTTCGGTCGCATAGTCATATGCGAATTTTAGTATACCAAAAATTCCAATAGAACTGTTGTCGTTACCGCTTTATTCTTTCCTCGGTCAGCTCTCGGTTGAATTCAGCGATGACTGTCACGCTTACCTCGCTCTTTTTCATACACAGGATGCGGTCGAGGACGGTTCTTGCTTTGAGGAGAAAACTTCGTCAAATACAATAGTCAATTGTTTTATCCTCGTTTCCCAACTATTGGTCCACTTGACAGAAACTACATTTGAAATAGGTGAGGGGGATATGGTATAATATTTATGTTCTATTTTTAATAGAAACTAATCAGTAAGGAGGTAAACAGATGAAAAAACTGATTACATTCGTATTAAGTATTTTTATGATTATTACTTCACTTGTATTTACTGTTTCTGCGACTACATCCCACACGGTTATAAAGGGTGATACAATGTGGAAAATAGCTGTGAAATATGAAATAGGTCTTAGTGAAATTAGGAAGGCTAACCCTCAAATTCCCAATCCTGATTTGATTTATCCGGGACAGATTTTGAATATTCCAACATTAAATTCAACTGTTTCAAGCTACGAAATGGAGGTTATCCATCTCGTAAATAACATAAGAGCAGAAAAAGGACTTAAAGAGCTTACATATAATTGGGAGCTAAGTCGTGTTGCCCGTTATAAATCGCAGGATATGAAGGATAACAAATATTTTTCCCATACAAGCCCTGTTTACGGCTCACCATTTCAAATGATGAAGAGCTTTGGTATCACCTATAAAACAGCAGGCGAAAATATTGCACGAGGTCAGAGAACTCCAGAGGAGGTAGTTAACGCATGGATGAACTCGTCCGGACACCGTGCAAATATACTTAATTCTTCATTTACTCAAATTGGAGTTGGTTATGTTGCAGACGGAAATTATTGGACACAAATGTTCATAGGAAAGTAAAAAAGCTTTTGAAATATGCACCTTGAGGATAAATATCCTTGGGGTGCATATATATTTATAGTCATTTTATATATATCGTTAAAAAAACCTTGACATTGACCTTGGGGTATGGTTTATAATATGTGTAAGGAATATATTAGGAGGTGTTTTTTTGAAGATAAATGATGTTGAAAAAATAACAGGCCTTACAGGTAAGGCAATTCGTTTATATGAAAGCAAGGGACTTATAAATATATCAAGAGATACAAACGGATACCGTAATTATTCCGATAACGATATTGAGGTGTTGAAGGCTATAAAGCTACTGCGAAGTATTGATGCCTCTGTTGCTGATATAAAGCTCTATTTGTGTGGTGTTATCAGCATTGAAGAGCTTGTTGATAAGCGAAAAACACAAATATTAAAGGAAAGTGGAAAAAATACAGAAAAATACCGTATATGCGAGAGTATTGTAAATAACAGTCCTAATAAAGAGTCCGATAATGTAGAATTTACTGAGAAAGAGGAAATAAAAACTCATAAAAACGGGGCTCTTTCTGTTGGAATTGATATAGGCACAACAACTGTCAGTGCCGTGGTTTACGACATTGATAACAAGGAACAGCTGGAGGCGTATTCTATTCCCCACAGCTCATATATTTTTTCGGATATCAAGTACGAACAAAATACTTCTGCTATAATTAACAAATCAGAAAAGCTCCTTTACCATATTCTTGATTCCTATAAAAATATAATCAGTATAGGAATAACAGGGCAGATGCACGGCATCGTTTATGTTAATGAAAACGGAGAAGCTGTGTCAAATCTTATGAACTGGCAGGATAAGCGTGCAGACCAGCCCTTGGAAAGTGGGAAAAGCACCTGTGAGGAGATTTTTCATATGACCGGTGAGAGTATTTCCACAGGTTATGGGGTAGCTACTCATTACTATAATATGAAAATGGGTGAGATTCCATATAATGCTGTAGGAATATGCACTATAATGGATCTGTTTGCTATGAAAATATGTGGGACAAAAAAAGTGTTGACACATACATCTGTAGCATCAAGCTTAGGTATGTTTGATATTGAAAAATCTGAGTTTATGAAGGACAAGCTGTCCCTGATAGGAATAGATGTGGGATTTCTTCCGTCTGTAACAGGAGAAAGCATAACCATAGGGGAATGCAGAAAAATACCCGTTTCAGTACCTATCGGAGATAATCAGGCGAGCTTTTTGGGGTCTGTATGTAACAACGGAGAAAGCATACTTGTAAATATAGGAACAGGATCACAGGTATCTGCTGTTTCCGATTACCGTAAGGTATATGGAGATATTGAAATAAGACCTTTAATAGAAGGGAAATATCTTATTTGTGGTTCCGCACTCTGCGGAGGATATGCTTATTCAATGCTGGAGGAATTCTTCAGGAGCTATGCATTAAGCATGGGAATGCAGGATATATCCCAGTATAATACCATCAATCGCATTGCATCTGATGCCTATGAAAAAGGGGAAAAAGGTCTTTTGGTTGATGTTTCGTTTTTTGGAAAAAGAAGTGACCCCTGTGCAAGAGGCTTTATTAAGAATATAGACCGACAGAGCTTTACCCCTTCTGCCCTTATTATCGGAGTGCTTAAAGGAATGTGTAATGAGCTTTATGAGCTATACGGAGCCTTTAATGACAGGAAAACAAGCATAGTAGCATCGGGAGGTGCTGTCAAAAAGAATGAGGTGCTTAAAAAACTTATAGCAGAACGCTTTGGTATGACGGTAGATGTAAATACCGTGGAGGAGGAGGCTGCAACAGGAGTAGCTCTATTTTCAGCCCTTGCTGCTGGTAAAATAAAGTACAATAGCGGTTTTTCGGAATACATAAGATATACAAAAAGAGGATTGAATAATGAATAAAACAAAGATAGCGTTTGAAATAAATAATCTTCCACTTTACTCTGTTTCATATAAAAACGGAAGAAAGGGCCTTGAAATACAAGCCTTTGATGGCATTCTTACAGTATCGGTGCAGTATGATTATGACAGACGCCCCCTTGATTTAAGCTCTGAAATATTTGAAGGAGACAGAGTTGAGGTTGTATTTTTTGATCATAGAATAGAGCTGTATATAAATGGAGAAATAAAGGACGAGGAATGGCCCGATGGTAAAAGACTTTTCGGGATAGATGATATATTTACACCCGATATAGGCGTTACGGCAGAAGAGTGTGAATATATTGAAGCCGAGCTTCCAAGCATTGTTTCAAGCTTTGAAAATGCCGAGGGCTGGTATCCCGGTAACGGAGTATTTGTAGGTGACTGTATGCCTTATATAAGGAATGGGGAATACCATGTTTTGTACCTTAAGGACCGTCACCACCATAGGAGTAAATGGGGAATGGGTGCCCACCAATGGGAGCATATTTCAACCAAGGATTTTAATTCCTGGCTTGTTCATCCTATGGCTGTCCCTATTACAGAGCCGTGGGAGGGCTCTATATGCACGGGCTCCTGGATAAGAAACGGAAAGATAGAATATTTATACTATACGATAAGACGGGGTAGGGGACAGTCTGCCATAATCACACGCAGTATTTCAAGGGACGGCTATCATTTTGTCAAGGACAATAGCTTTGGCTTCGAGGTGTCGGAAAAGTATCACCGTTCCAGTGCGAGAGATCCGAAGGTTATAATGGGAGAGGACGGACTGTTTCATATGTTCCTGACCACCAGCCTGGTTAAGGAAAATAAGGGCTGTCTTGCCCATTACATATCGTCGGATATGGAAAAATGGGATGAGGTGGAGGAGCCTATATATACCGTACCTAATTCCGACCAGCCGGAGTGTCCGGATTACTTCAAGTACAATGGTAAATATTATCTTATTTTCAGTATTCGTGGAAGAGCCAGATATATGGTGTCTGATAAGCCCTTTGAGGGATTTGAGACAATAGATGATACCCTAATACCCTGTGCGGGTGTACCAAAATGTGCAGAATGGAACGGCAGACTGATATTTACAGGCTTTAAGGTGATAAACGGATATGCCGGCTCTATGACCTTTAAGGGTGCTACAGCCGAGAAAAACGGAAGGCTCATATTCGAAGATTTATAATAGTGTTCATTATTGAAAACAATACATAGATATGGTATAATCATAAAGTAGGGAAAAAACGTACTGTATATGCTATAAAAGGAGAAGTCAAATGTTTATAGATAATTGGAAAATGAATTATAAAGAGCATTACGGTCTTGAATGTAAGGCTCCATGTTCTATGTATAGCGTATTGCTTCAGCATGGGTTGATAGAGGACCCATTCTACGGCATTAACGAGCTTGAATATACTAAGCTGTCTTCTGATGATTGTACCTTTGAGTCGGAGTTTTACATTGATGAAAATACAATACATCAAAAGCATAATGAGCTTGTATTTTTAGGACTTGACACATTATGTAAGATTTATATAAACGGTGAGCCTCTTAACGAGACAAAAAATATGCACAGGCGATACATCTTCGATGTTAGTGACTATATTTGTGTCGGTAAAAACACCGTACGACTTGAGTTTTCATCACCGACAGAGTATTTCAAGGAGATGAATAACAAGCATTTTTTACAGACTAACGCAGATACAATTCCGGGTGCTGCACATCTTCGCAAGGCATTTTATATGTCGGGATGGGATTGGGGACCTATGCTTCCGGATATGGGAATATTCCGTCCCGTTTATGTTGATTCCTACAATGGTGACAGAATAGATAATATTTTTGTCCGTCAGCATCATAATGACGGTAGGGTTATACTTGATATATCCGTGGAGACGAGACATAATACCGATTGTGATATTTCTGTTACCGTAGACGGTAAGGAAATAATGCTTGATAAAAGTAAAAAAGGACGGGTTATAATAGATAACCCAAGGCTCTGGTGGGCACGAGGCTACGGAGAGCAAAATTTATATGATATTACAGCTAAAATTATAGAAAACGGCGAGGGAGTGGATGAAAAAACACAAAAAATCGGTCTCCGTACCCTTACCGTAAGCACAGCCAAGGACGAAAACGGAAGTGAATTTTGCTTTGTATTAAACGGCGTTAAAGTATTTGCCATGGGTGCAAATTATATTCCACAGGATAATATTTTATCACGCATAAATCCTCAGCGTACAGAGGAGCTTATTAAAATGGCTCTTGACGCAAATTTCAACTGTCTTCGTGTATGGGGTGGAGGATATTATCCGGAGGATGAATTTTACGACCTTTGTGATAAATACGGTTTTATGGTGTGGCAGGACAGCATGATAGCATGCTGTAATGTGTGGCTCAGCAAGGAAATGACAGAGGAGTATAAGGAGGAGATGATCTATAATCTTAAGAGATTAAGACATCATCCGTCTCTCGGAATCTGGTGTGGAAATAATGAAATGGAAGAGGCCGTTATGTATTGGGACGGCTTTGGAGGAAATAATGCCCTTGTAAGAGAGGACTATATTAATCTATATGAGAGGATTTTCCCCGAGCTTGTACAAATGTACGCCCCGGAGACCTTTTATTGGCAGGCGAGCCCCTCATCGGGTGGAGGCTTTGACGACCCCAGATGCGATAGCAGAGGAGACACCCATTTTTGGGAGGTTTGGCACGGAAACAAGCCCTTTACCGAGTATAGAAAGCGTAAATTTCGTTTCTGCTCCGAATACGGATTCGAGAGCTATCCATCAATGAAAACAATTAAAGCCTTCTGTGAAGAGAAGGATATGAACTGTTTTTCAAGAGTTATGGAAAATCACCAGAAGTGTAAATCCGGTAATATGAAGATACTTATGTATCTTGCAGATAATTATCTGTATCCAAACTCCTTTGAGACCCTTGTTTATGCGTCTCAGCTCCTGCAGGCTGATGCAATAAAATACGGTGTTGAGCATTTCAGAAGATGCAGAGGATATACAATGGGCTCTGTTTACTGGCAGTTTAATGACTGCTGGCCCGTGGCATCATGGTCAAGTGTAGACAGCTTTGGCAGATATAAGGCTCTCCACTATGCTGCAAAGAAATTTTATTCTCCGGTTGCAATGGGACTTTTCCTTGAAAAGTACACCTTGACGGTTAACATTGCTAACGAGACTATGAAGGACTTTAACGGTAGCGTAAAAGTATATTTTAGCGACACATCCTTCAACATTTCTAAGGAATTTTGTAAAGAGATATCTGTTTCAGAGCTTTCATCCAAGGATGTTTTAACAGTTGTAGCACAGTACTCCGATAAGTACGGTGAATACATATATGCAGAGCTTTATGATGAGAATGGGGAGCTTATAATGCGACAGACAGAGCTTTATGTACCTCCTAAATTCTTTGAGTGGAAAAAGCCTACATTTACTGTCGATATACAGGACTTCGATAACGGTGTTACAATTGATATTGCCTCGGATGTATTTGCAAAGGGAGTTTATATTGACTTCGACTCCTGTGACCCTGTGCTGTCTGATAATTTTATAAACCTTACAAATAAAGATAAGGTCAGAATCTATGCAAAAACAGAAAAAAATTCCAAGGAGCTATATGACTCTCTTAAGATTATTTCTGTATATGACATAGGAAGGTAAAATATAAAAGCAGACACACAGTCTGCTTTTTTTACTTAATTTTAGATTTTTATTGAAAAAATATCTATGTTGTGATATACTTAAATAAATTTGAAGCATTAAGGAGAATAAGTTATGCAAATGACTTTTCGTTGGTACGGCGAGGGTAATGATAAAATCAGCCTTTCTGATATAAAGCAAATACCCGGCGTTGACGGTATAGTATGGGCATTGCACCATAAAATGCCCGGTGAAATATGGTATGAGGATGAGATTGCTGAGGTAAAGCGTCAATGCAACGCATATGGCTTTAATATCGATGTAGTAGAATCGGTTAATGTGCACGATGATATTAAAATCGGACTTCCCACAAGAGACAAATATATCGAAAATTATAAAACCACAATACGGAATTTGTCGAAATTCGGAGTAAAGGTAATTTGTTATAATTTTATGCCTATTTTCGACTGGACAAGAAGTGATTTATTCCACCCTGTGGGAGACGGCTCAACAGCGTTATTTTATCAGAAGAATATGATACAGGATGACTATAATGCCATGGCTAAGTATATTCTTGACTTTACCGAGAAGTACAATATGTCCTTTCCCGGCTGGGAGCCTGAGAGAATGGCTAAGCTTGATGAGCTTTTTAAGGCTTATGAGGGCGTTACCAAGGAGAAGCTTTGGGAAAATCTTAAGTATTTCCTTGAGGCCATTATGCCCACCTGCCGTGAATGTGATATAAAAATGGCTATACATATGGATGATCCACCGTGGGATATTTTCGGCTTACCAAGACTTCTTGTGGATGAAAAAAGCATCGGCAGATTTCTTTCTATGGTAGATGATGAATATAATTGCCTGACCCTTTGCTCAGGAAGTCTTAATGCTAATCCCGACAATAATGTTGCATCCATAGTCCGTAAGTATTGTGACAGGATAGCCTTTGCCCACATAAGAAATGTAAAGCATTTTGAAAACGGAGATTTTTCTGAGGCAAGCCATAGGGATTGCGACGGAGATACAGGAATTATAGATATTTTAAGGGCGTATCACGACGGAGGCTTTAAGGGTTATATCCGTCCCGACCATGGCAGACACCTGTGGGGCGAGGGTGCAGGAACAGTACGCCCGGGCTACGGTCTTTATGACAGAGCTTTGGGAATTATGTATATGCTGGGAGTATGGGATACTCTCGAAAAGGAGTGTAGAAAATGATAAATCTTCCATTAAATATTGATTATACCGATAAGGTTGTTGTAGTAACAGGTGCAGGTGGACTTATTTGTGGAGCTATGGCAAGGGCATTTGCACAGAGTGGTGCTAAGGTTGCTGCCCTTGACTTGAATGAGGAAGCAGTAAAGAAGCTTGCTAATGAGCTTAAGGCAGAGGGCTTTATCTGTGAGGGCTATAAGGTTAATGTTCTTGATCCCAATGCACTTAAGGAGGTGCACAAGGCAGTTCTTTCTGACCTTGGAGAGTGTGATATTCTTGTAAATGGAGCCGGAGGAAACAATCCAAGGGCGACTACAGATAATGAATATCAGCACGAGGCAAAGGAGGGTGGCAAATCCTTCTTTGATCTTGAAGCAGATGGAGTTGATTTTGTATTTAAGCTTAATTTTCAGGGCACACTGCTTCCGACACAGGTATTTGCTAAGGATATGGTAGGCAAGAAAGCAGGATGCATCCTTAACATATCCTCGATGAATGCCTACACTCCCTTAACAAAGATACCTGCCTATTCGGCAGCCAAGGCAGGAATATCCAACTTTACACAATGGCTTGCAACTCATTTTGCCGGTACCGGCATTCGCTGTAATGCCATTGCCCCCGGTTTTTTGGTTTCTGCCCAGAACTACAGACTTCTTTTTAATGAGGACGGTACTCCAACTGCAAGAAGTGCAAAAATACTTAAGGGCACCCCAATGGATCGCTATGTGGATGCCTCTGAGCTTCTCGGTGCAACGCTTTTCCTCTGCGATGACCGTTCTGCATCTGCAATTACAGGAGTAGTGCTTCCTATTGACTGCGGTTTTGCCGCATATTCCGGAGTTTAATATCTGAAAATGGTTGCTTGTAGTCATACAAACAACCATTTTTTGAAAAAAGGAAATATTTTTTCAAATCACGCCAACCTTTTGAATTTTTAATTCACTATATAGTCAAACAGCGCTGGAGAAAAGAAAATGGAAAAACAAAAAGCCGATAAAATCATAACCGAATATCTTAAAAAAATATACGGCTTCGCTATGAAAAAAAGCTTTTCGTATCACGAGGCAGAGGATCTGTGCTACGATATTATTGACGAGGTATATTCATCCTTATTAAAATCCGATGAAATAGAAAATATTGAGGGATATATCTGGAGAATAAGTGAGCACACATACGCAAAATATGTAGCAAGGAAGAAAAAGCTGTTGGGAGTGTCCCTTGACAATGTTGTCCTTCCACACTATGATGAATATTTTTTTGAGAATAATAATGATGAAACAGATCTTCTCCGTAGGGAAATTGCATTTCTTTCATCGGTGAGACGGCGTATAATTTTCCTTTTCTATTATGAAAACAAGACCATTTCGGAAATTTCCCGGGAAATAAGCATCCCTGAGGGAACTGTGAAATGGCATCTTAACAAAGCAAAATTTGACTTGAAGGAAGGATTGAAAATGGAAAGAAAAATCGGTAATCTCGGATTAAATCCAATAATAGCGTTGGACATGGGCCACTCGGGAAGACCGGGTAACAACGGAGGACCTGAGGCATACATAGGCGACAAGCTTAATTTGAACCTTGTTTACAGTGTATACCATACACCCAAAACAAAGGATGAAATTGCCGAGGAGCTTGGTGTAACTCCTGTGTATATCGAGGATAATATCAAAAGACTTGAGGAAAATGGCTTTCTTGTTAAAAAAGACGGTAAATATACGACTTATGTAAAGTTTGGAAAAACAAAATACTCAAAGGAAATGAGTGAGAAAAAGAGCAAAATACAGCTCGAAATAGCAGAGCTTCTTGCGAAGGAATACGCCCCTCTCGTAATAGAAGCAGTTAAGGAAGTAAAGGATGTATATATCCCGGGAGGAAACCGTGAGCTTCTTTATGCTCTGGCAATTTTAAACGGAATAGCCGAAAAATGTGGAATCAGTATTAAAAAGGATTATTCAAAATACGATATAAAAACCACGGATGGTGGTGACTATATTGCCTATGTAGACCTTAAGAAGGAGTGTGAGGATCCTGATTATGTACCTACTCTTACTTTGCCGAGCTATTGGGCGTGTGGTAGTATGACAAGAGACTCGGATAAGTATCCAATTTATAGCTGGTCCATAGATTCAAGATATTCATCCCGTAAGGGCGGATGGCAGAATAACTATACCTCTGATTACGAATACCTTTACGAGGCTATGACAGGGCTTATTGTCGAAAATTCTGCGACAGATGATAAGTTTAACCGTTTAAGAGAAAGAAAGTTCCTTACCGAGGATGGAAGCGTTAATATTTTGATGGTAAAGGGTGAGGCTAATGCCTTCTTTGATAAGATCCCCTGTCTTAGTGAGAATCTGAAGGAAAAGTATGCAAGGCTTGCTCTTGAATTTGCAATGATGGAGGCAAAATATTATCCTCCACAGATGCAGGATCTTGTAGTGGGCTGGGAGGCAGGAAACTTTATAGGCACCAAGGTAGCCCTTATGGTAATGGATATACTTTACAGTAACGGAACCTTTGCCCCCTTGACAGAAAATGAGAAGGTAACAGCCAACCTTATTATGTTTACAGATAAATTACCAAATGAAATTAAATAAAGGAGAGTTAAAGTGGAGAATAAAATCAAGGATCTTGAAAAAAGAATAGAGGAACTTGAAAATATCATCAGGAATATTTCCTTCGGTGACGGTGTGTCTGTTACGATTTCAAATTCCGCTTTAGGAAATATCTCGGTAGGAGACGGTGCAAATATTGATATTACAGGCTGCTCCACAGGAACAGTAGTTGCGGAGGATGGTGCAGAGCTGTCTATATCAGGGTGTGCTACCGGTCCAATAATGAATGGAAACAGAGAAATCTGATTTAATATACTTAAGAGAGGCTTCTTGATAAAGGAAGCCTCTTTTTCTTGACTTTTACGGTTATAATATGCTACAATATAACGGAGGTGATCAAATGTCGAAAAATGTATTAGATAAGGATAAGATAAACAGGGATCTTAATACGCTTATAGTAAAGGCTATTCCTAAAATCTTATTAAACGGTATAATATGTGCTATTACAACCTCCGTGTATGTGACCCTTATAAAAAATCTGATAAAATTTCTTAATCCTGAAGAAAATAACGATAAAATAATCGCTATATCCGTACTGCTTGGTATTGTATTTATTCTGTTTCCTCTATATAGATTTATTTACGGTGCTTATCTGGCTATTAGTCTCAAGGTTAAAATTTCAAAGAGTGGATACAAAATATCAGAGGATGAGCTTGCACAAAGACACGGTAACGAGTCCGTTGGAATTAAGGCATCACTTACTCTTACACCAAGTATAAAGAGCTATCATTGGGTTCGTAATGCAACCTATCTGAAATCCCACGGCAGATATATTATAACCAGTTCCGAGGATGACGGATATCTGGGATATGCTTCCGGAGACAGCAGGGTTTACGCAGTGCTTGTCAAGGGGATAAAGGAGCCTATGCTCGTATATACTCAGATGATGTATGTATACCGTGAAGAAACAAAAGAATAAAAAAGAGAGGCAGCTCTCTTTTTTTATTGCATTTAGTATATTATTATGATAAAATAATAATATAAGAACAGACGGAGGAGGCTTATATGAAGAAATATAAATACTACATCATAAATTTATTGCTTCCGGCATTTGTTTTTGGTTCTGTTACCGGTATAATTACTGCCTTGCTTGTATCACTGTATAAGCTGTGTGCGAAAATTGTCATAGATTGGTCGGAAAAGGGGTATCAGCTTTTAAGCCAAAGGCTTTATTTCATACCGATACTGCTTATAGCATTTTTTGGAATTGCATTGCTGTTTTCTTATATTTATAAAAAAATTCCAAACCTCAAGGGAGGAGGAATCCCCACATCAATCGGTATTCTGAGAGGAATTATTACCTTTAAGTGGCTACGCAATCTTGTGGGTATATTCCTTATGTCCCTTGCATCCTTTATGATAGGTGTTCCTCTCGGTAATGAGGGACCGTCTGTGCAGATGGGTACAGCAGTTGGCAGGGGGACAGTTTATACCTTCGCTAAAAATCATAAAGCGTGGGACAGATATTCAATGACCGGAGGAGCATGTGCAGGCTTTTCCGTAGCCACAGGGGCACCAATTTCAGGAATTTTGTTTGCTATAGAGGAGGCACACCAGCGTATATCTCCAACAATACTTATTGTGTCATCAGTGTCCGTAATGTTTGCAAATATTGCCTCGGAAATAATATCTCCACTCCTTGGGGTCAGCGTATCACTGTTTCCTGAGCTGACACTTGTCAAGCTTAGCTTGAAAAATATATGGATTCCTGTTCTTGTTGGTGTTACAGTCGGATTTTTTGCGGTTTTATTTTTATATTATTATAAAGCAATAAACGGATTTTTTAATAAAAAGCTGAGAAAAATACATCACGCCTATAAGATATTTACAGTTTTATCTTTAACGCTTTTATTTGGTCTTATATCCTCGGGCTTTGTTTCAACAGGTCATGAGCTTATTTTAGACCTTCTTCACGGTAAGACGGAAATATATATGCTATTTTTAATTCTTATCGTGCGTTCAACACTTACGCTTAGTGCAAATACAAACAAAATAACGGGTGGTATGTTTATACCGATGCTGACCCTCGGTGCAGTGTTATCATCGCTTTTAGGTGAGATAATAGAGCTTCTTTTCGGACTTGAGCATCAGTATTATATGATAATTCTTGTCCTCGGTATAGTTGCGTGTATTTCATCAATGATGAAAATGCCGCTTACTGCAATAATATTTGCCATTGAGGCTCTCGGCTGTTACGAAAACATATTGTATGTAGTAGTTGCCTCTGCCGTTTCATTTATGATAACAGAAATTTTTGGTGCTAAGTCCATAAACGATACTGTCGTTGAGGACAGGGTAGAGGAGCTTAATGATGGAAAGGATGCAAGAGTTATAGATACCTATGTCAGAGTAAGTGAAAATGCATTTGCTGTAGGTAAACAGATTCGTGATATTTTCTGGCCTGCCAATCTCTTTGTCTTGTCTGTTAAGCACGATCAGAGGAGAAGGGCAGAGGTTGATGAGCATGGAGGAAAGGCTCTCCGTGAGGGAGATATACTTCATGTTCGGTATTCAACCTATGATGAGGCTGAGTCAAGGGCAGAGCTTTTGGCGATTGTCGGAAATCAGGATTTTATGGAAAAAATTGCTGTCGAAGTTTGATATGATTGTAAAAAAAGCTTGGAGGCGTGTCTATGAAAGCTAAAATTACAGTAAACAAAGCCAAAACCGTAGGAGCTATTGATGAGAGGATTTACGGCTCATTTATTGAGCATCTTGGTAGGGCAGTATATAACGGAATATATGAGCCTACAAATGGGTGTGCCGATGATATGGGCTTCAGAACCGATGTTATAGAGCTTGTTAAAAAGCTTAGGGTCCCGATTGTACGCTATCCGGGTGGCAATTTTGTGTCGGGATATAACTGGGAGGACGGAATTGGAGAAAAATCGAAGCGTCCACGTCGAATGGAGCTCGCATGGCTGTCGGTTGAAACAAACGAGGTGGGAGTAGACGAATTTCAGGAATGGGCAAAAAGAGCCGATACCGATGTTATGATGGCAGTAAACCTTGGCACCCGTGGGCCCGATGAGGCAAGATGCTGTCTTGAATACTGCAACTCCGATACAGATACCTATTATGCTGTTCTTCGCCGTAAAAACGGCTTTGATAAGCCCTTTGGCTTTAAGGTTTGGTGCCTCGGCAATGAAATGGACGGATGCTGGCAGATATGCAGTAAAACAGCAGAGGAATACGGCAGGATAGCAACAGAAACTGCCAAGGTGATGAAATGGATTGACCCCACAATAGAGCTTGTAGCCTGTGGAAGCTCCGATATGGGTATGCCTACCTTTGGTGAGTGGGAGAGAACGGTTCTTGACCACACATATGATTACATAGATTACATATCCCTCCATTGCTATTACGGAAATAAGGCTGATAACACGCCGGATTTTCTCGCAAATGCAGAAAATATGGACAAATTTATCAGAACTGTAGTAGAAATTTGTGACGAGGTACAGAAAAAGAAGAACGGCACAAAGCAGATAAATCTTTCTTTCGATGAGTGGAATGTGTGGTACAGGACCAAGGATGAGGAAAAGACTGCCGAAAGATGGCAGGTGGCTCCACATCTTCTTGAAGAAAAATATAATCTGGAGGATGCCCTCCTTGTTGGCTGTATGCTTATGAGCTTACAGAATAACTGCAACAGGGTAAAAATTGCCTGTCTTGCTCAGCTTGTAAATGTTATCGCACCTATAATGACCGAAAACGGAGGAGGATCGTGGATGCAGACTATTTTCTATCCTTATATGTATGCATCCTTAAACGGAAGAGGAGATACCCTTATATCAGAGGTGGAGTGCGATACCTACAAAACTACAAGAGGAGATTCCGTGCCCTATCTTTATACCTCATGTGTAGATAATAAAAACGGAGAGTTAACTGTATTTTCTGTAAACCGATCCCTTGATAGCGATATAGAGCTTGACATCTTGCTTGAGGGCTACGGGGACTATAAGCTTATCCGACATATAGAGCTTTATTCGGATAACATAAAGGAAGAAAACGATAAGGATAATCAGCGTGTTTATCCAAAATCCCGTGAAATCAGAGACACTCCCACCGTTATTCTTAAAAAACACTCCTGGAATATGCTCACCTTCAGGAAAAAATAAGCAAAGTAAAAATCTCGGATAAATCCGAGATTTTTTTGAGTAATATTGAATTGACAAAAAATAATTGACTCCAATAATCAATTGTGATATAATTACTTTATAAAATAACCGTTAGGAGGCCAATATGAGATATAAAATATTTGAATACGACCCCATGCTTTTACCATATGAGAGAGATATTAATCAGCGTATGCTGAATTATGAGAATAAGAGGCGTGAGCTTGTAGGTGATAGTGGATGTCTCCGTGATTTTGCTAACGGACACGAGTATTTCGGCTTCCACAGGGCTAACGGTGGTTGGTACTACAGAGAGTGGGCACCCTCTGCTGACGAGGTATTTATAACCGGAGATATGAACGGCTGGGACCGTTACCGTCATAGGCTCACTCCCATAGGAAACGGTGTGTTTGAAATATTCCTGCCGGGAGAAAATGCCTTTTACGACGGATGCTATGTAAAGACCATTGTTCGTAACGGTGAAAAGATAATGGAGAGGATACCTCTGTATATTCGCCGTGTGATGCAGGACCCTGATAATTTCACATGGTGTGGAGTTATTTCCGATGAGCCACAATATCAATGGAAGAAAAAGAAATTCACTCCCAAAAAGGAGCTGTGTATATATGAGTGCCACATCGGTATGGCACAGGAAAAGGAGGGTATTGGCACATATACAGAATTTCGTGACAATATCTTGCCGAGGATAAAGGACCTTGGCTACAACAATATTCAGATAATGGCAATAATGGAGCATCCATATTACGGTTCCTTCGGCTATCAGGTTTCCTCCTTCTTTGCCGCATCATCGAAATACGGTACGCCAAATGAATTAAAATCACTTGTTGATAAGGCACACGAAATGGGAATTGCTGTGCTTCTTGATGTTGTACATTCCCACGCTGTGAGAAATACCGCAGAGGGAATCAATGAGTTTGACGGTACGGTGTATCAGTTTTTCCACGAGGGAGAGAGGGGAGAGCATCCCACCTGGGGCACAAAGCTCTTTAATTACAATAAAAATGAGGTTATCCACTTTTTACTCTCCAATCTTAAATTCTGGATGGAGGAGTATCATTTTGACGGATTCAGATTTGACGGAGTAACCTCTATGATTTATCATGACCACGGTCTCGGTACTGCCTTTACTGATTATTCAAAGTATTTTTCACTAAATACGGATACAGAGGCAATAACCTATCTTCAGCTTGCAGCTGCACTTATTAAGGAGGTAAATCCCAATGCTATAGCAATAGCCGAGGACATGTCTGCTATGCCCGGTATGTGCTTGCCCATTGAGGAGGGAGGCATAGGCTTTGATTACCGTCTTGCTATGGGTCTGCCCGATATGTGGATAAAGCTTCTGAAGGAGCAAAGAGACGAGAGCTGGAATATGTTTCATATTTGGCACGAGCTGACAAGCCGTCGCCCAATGGAAAAGTATATAGGCTATGTGGAATCCCACGATCAGGCTCTCGTTGGTGACAAGACTGTAATGTTCCGTCTCTGCGACAGCTATATGTATACTCATATGTCAAGGTTTACCCAGAGTCCTGTAATAGATAGGGGTATGGCTCTTCACAAGCTAATAAGAATGGTAACCATGACTCTCGGTGGAGAGGGATATTTGAACTTTATGGGTAATGAGTTCGGACATCCGGAATGGATCGATTTTCCACGAGTGGGTAACGGCTGGAGCTATTTCTACTGTCGCCGACAATGGCATCTTGCTGATGACACTAATCTTCGTTACGAATATCTTAACAATTTTGACAGAGAGATGATACATTTCTTAACTGACAAGAGGATTTACAGGAAGAATGCAAGATGCGTATTCATCGACGAATATAAGCAGGTAATGGTTTATGAAAGAAACGGTCTTACCTTTGTTGTGAATTTCAGTCCTGTAAACAGCTATGAGCAATATTATGTTGAGGTCCCCGCTAAAGGAGATTACAGGGTTGTGTTATCAACAGATGAAAAACGCTTTGACGGATATGACAGAATATCAAAGGATTATATCTATAAGGCGGAGATGCATCCTGACGGGAAATGGAAGCTACCTATCTATATGCCGTCAAGAAGTGGACTCTGTCTTGCGAGGGTAAAGAAAAACAAATAAATTAATCAAGCACCTGCGAGCAGGTGCTTGACTTGAACAGAGAGGCAGTATATGAAATTAAATCAGCTTTTTACATCTCATATGGTTCTTCCCGCAAATAGGGAAATCCGTGTTTTCGGAGAGGGTGAGGGTAAGATATCTGTGGTGTTTAACTGTGCAGAGGCATCATGTGTATCATCAGGCGGAGAATGGTGCGTAACCCTTCCGTGTATGGAGTATGGTGGTCCCTATGAAATGGAAATAACAATGAACGGAGAAAAAATCGTTTTAGAGGATATATACATTGGCGAGGTATATATATTTGCAGGTCAATCAAATATGCAGTTTAAGATTAGGGAAAGCTCCTATCCAAAAGAAAAATGGGTATCAAATAACAATATCCGTTTATTCAACACCTTGCGTGTGGAGGAGGGAGAATATTTTTTACCAAGCCACGGCTGGGTAGTTGCAGATGCTGACACCGTGGGCTACTGGCCTGCAATTCAGTATCATACAGCAACCGAACTTTCTAAGAAAGGAATCGCAGTCGGTGCTATATCCTGCTTTCAGGGTGCATCTGTAATTGAAAGCTGGGTACCTAAGGGAGCCTTTGAGTCAGCCGGTATAAATATTCCAATAGGAGAAAGGCATAAGGACCATGTTGATGAATGGTTTGGCAGATGGAACGGTGACGGTCAGCTATACGATTTTACTTTTAAGAAAATTGCACCCTATTCTGTAAGTGGTGTCGTTTGGTATCAGGGCGAGAGTGATACCTCTGTCACCGAGGGCAAGGTGTACGCCACCGAGCTTTGTGAGCTTATAAAGGTATGGAGAAGGGACTTAAAAGATGAAAAGCTCCCATTTGTAATAATTCAGATAGCCGATTATGATGAAAGAAACGATGAGGGCTGGCATTTGGTTCAAAAAGCACAGCTTGATGTTGAAAATATGCTTGACGGTGTCACAACCGTTATCTGCCGTGACATTTGCGAGAGTGACAACATCCACCCACCTACAAAGGATATTCTGTCAAAAAGAGTGAAGGATGCTATTTGTAATATGTAAATTCAACCATTGCTTGAATTACTCCAAAAAATAAAATTTTGTGAAATTCAAGTAGCATTTGCTGTATTTTGAGGCAACGCTTTGATACAATGATGTTGCAAAATCAAATGCAGAAAGGAATAATAATATGTTTGATACGGTAAAAATCGGTAAAAAAATTGCAGAGCTCAGAAAGAAGAAAAATATTACACAAATGGAGCTTGCCGACCTTATGGGTATAAGCTTTCAAGCGGTTTCTAATTGGGAAAGAGGAAATTCTATGCCGGATATCTCCAAACTACCGGAGCTGTCAGAAATTTTTGGAGTAAGCATTGATGAGATAATCTGCGAAAAATCGAAGGTTATTGAAGCTGCCACTAATGGTACACTTGTTGAAATGGTGGAAAAGGAGGAATTTTCAAAGGAAGAGCTTGCAGATGTAGTTCCTCTTATCAAGCCCGAGGAAGCAAAGGACAACGCATTGGAGATTGCAAGGATTGCTATTATAAAAGGCGAAATAGTAAACGAATTTTTACCTTATATTGATGAGGATGGTATATTCGAGCTTGCTAAAATTGCTATTGAAAAGGGTCAGGTAATAAAGGACTTTTTGCCTTATATGGATGATAGCGATGTATTCGAGGTTGCCAAAATTGCTATTGAAAAGGGCGAGGTGGTAAGAGATTTCCTCCCTTATATGGATTATAGCGATGTATTCGAGCTTGCCAAAATTGCTATTGAAAAGGGTCAGGTAATAAGGGACTTTTTACCTTATATGGATGATAGCGATGTATTCGAGCTTGCCAAAATTGCTATTGAACAGGGCGAGGTGGTAAGAGATTTCCTCCCTTATATGGATGATAGCGATGTATTCGAGCTTGCCAAAATTGCTATTGAAAAGGGTCAGGTAATAAAGGACTTTTTACCTTATATGGATGATAGTGATGTATACAAGATTGCAAGGCTGGTACAGGCAAAGGGAAAAAGCATAAAGGATTTTTTACCATATATGGATGAGGACGATATTTCAAGGCTTGCCGAGGAAGTTCTTTAATTAAGATAACTGAAACAGGATAAATGGGCGGAGTAACATCCGCCTTTTTTACGTTTTGTCGGTATGATGTTGACATAAGAGCACATCTTGTGATAAAATATAGAAAATATTTTTGAGTACAAGGAGCTTAAAATGAGATATAATTTTATGAGATTTCCGGGTGGAAAGACAAAGGTGCTTACCTTAAGCTATGATGATGGCTGTAAGCAGGATTTACGCTTTTCCGATATAGTTACAAAATACGGTCTTAAATGCACTTTTAATCTGACAAGCTCCGAGGCAAGAGGCGACGGTGCACTTACTATAGATGAGGTAAATGAGCATTTTCTGTCCCGAGGACACGAAATAGCAGTCCATGGCTATTTCCACCGTGGAGAGGGATATATAAGACCTATTGAGGGAATTATTGATGTCCTTGACTGTCGCCGTGAGCTTGAGGAAAAGTATGACAGAATGGTGCGTGGTATGGCTTATCCGGATAGTGGTATTACCTCTTTTGCAAGTACGACATCATACGACAGAGTAAAATCATATCTTAAGGATTTGGGTATTGTTTATTCCCGTACTTTGGGAGGGGATAATGACCGTTTTGCACTCCCTACCGATTGGTATGCGTGGATGCCAAACGCCCATCACGATAATCCTAAGCTTGATGAATATATTGAAAAGTTTATATCTAGAGATTTAACAACGGGATATTGCTCATCAAGAGCTCCCTGGCTTTTCTACATCTGGGGACACAGCTTTGAGTTCGACCGAGAGGGAGGCTGGGAGCACGCCGAGGACTTTTGCAAAAAGCTCTCTGGCAGACCCGATGTCTGGTACGCTACAAATATTGAAATTTATGATTACATACAGGCATATAACTCCTTGATTTTCAGAGCTGATAATTCCGCAGTATATAATCCAACACTTTTTACAGTTTGGTTCGATATAGACGGTACACTTTATTCCGTAGAGCCGGGACAGACACTCAGACTTAATAAGTGATTATCATCACGGGCTGTCATTTACAGACAGCCCACTCTTTTTTATTAATTTTATTTAAGCTATTGACAGAAATATGTTTTATTGCTAAAATTAAGCAGGGTGATGAAATGGAAAAGGATTTATATAAAACAAGCAGAATAATGTATATAATTGAGGCAGGACTGGAGTATCTTATTTCCATCCTGTTTGCTGATGCTTTTTTGGCTACTCTTACTGCTTCTCTTGGTATGTCGGACAGCCTTACGGGAATTATCTCATCATTTATTTCTCTTGGCTGTGTTTTTCAGCTTATTGCAATGTTTATAAGCAAGGGAAGAGCAAAAAAGACCGTTATTTCATTAAGTATACTTAATCAAATTCTGTTTATGCTCCTTTATGTTATCCCCTTAGCAGGAGGAAAAGATAATTTTAAGATAACTGTATTTGTAATTTGTATTCTTCTTGCATATTTTGTATACAATATTGCCCACCCCAAGAAAATAAATTGGCTTATGTCCTTAGTCCCAAACGGGCAGAGAGGAAGATTTACCGCTATAAAAGAAATTATTTCCTTGATAATCGGTATGATATTTTCCTTTACAATGGGTAGTATAATTGATCACTTTAGAGAATCAGGTGATATGAGGACAGCCTTTGTTATCTGTGCTATAGTAGTATTTGTCCTTATGATTTTGCACACTCTTACCATGATTTTGACAAAAGAGAAACCCATGGAGCATGCTTTAGAGGGAAAACATGAGGTGTTAAATGTATTAAAGGACAAAAACCTTATTAAGGTCTGCATAGTATTCCTTATTTGGTATATTGCTACTTATTCTGCTAATCCATTCTACGGTACATATCAGACAAAGGAATTGGGATTTAGTCTTACCTTTGTTTCGATTCTTAGTATTGTATCGGCAATCGCAAGAGTAATATCATCTGTTTTTATGGGTGCATACGCTGATAAGCGTTCCTTCGCTAAAATGATACGCTTGTGCTTTACAATAGCTGCCCTCGCATTTCTTTGCAATGTATTCTGCGTTCCGGAAAACGGGAAAATTATGTTTGCAGCCTATAGAATTCTGTATTCTGTCGCTATGGGAGGAATCAACAGTGCCCTCATAAATCTTTGCTACGATTATGTATCACCGGAAAAACGGGTCCACGCCCTCGCAGTTACTCAGGCATTGGCAGGCCTTGCAGGATTCTTTTCGACACTGATTGTAAGTATGCTTGTGGGCAGTATACAGGAAAATGGCAATACCTTTATGGGAATGTATCTTTACGCCCAGCAGGTGGTGTCTGCAATTGCATTTGTTCTTACTGTTGCAGTTATTGTGTATGTGAGCATTTCTTTGATACATAAGGCGAAATATAAGCCGAAAAAACAAACGGAAGAATAATACAAAAGAATTTTATTGACAACTGATTGACATATACTCTTTATTTTAGTATAATTAAAGAGTAATTCTTATTTTAAGGAGGTAAGTAATATGTTACCTGAGCCTATATTTGGAAATGTACATATGTATGGCATAATGATAGGAATCGGTCTTGCCGCCGGATTTATCATACTTGCGTACTATTGTAAGAAGAAACATATAAACGAGAAATTTTCTGATTTCCTTTTCTTTAACGGAGTATCTGCTGTATTTCTTGGCTTCATGTCTGCATCACTTTTCCAGTCCGTATATAATTATATAGAAAACCCTGAGAGGGGCTTTAAGCTTGGTGGAAGCATGACATTTTTAGGTGGTCTTATCGGTGGAGTAGTGTTCTTTCTGATTGTATATGCTTTTATGAGAAAAAGATACACCACCCGTCTTTTTGAGATTTTATCCATTGTTCCCTGTGTTATAACAATAGCTCACGGCTTTGGAAGAATCGGTTGTTTTTTTGCAGGCTGCTGCTACGGTAAACCAACAGATAGCTTTCTGGGTGTAAAATTCCCACACCTGTCTCACACCGTTCATCCCACTCAGCTGTACGAGGCTGCATTCTTGTTTATACTTTTCGGTATTTTTACATTTTTGCTCTTCAAGTATGACTTCAAGCATAGCTTCAGTGTATATCTCATTGCGTACGGTACATTCCGTTTCTTGCTTGAATACTTAAGAGGTGACCACAGAGGAGAGCTGCTTGGCTTTATTTCTCCCTCCCAGACCTGGTCCTTCTGTATGGTTTTGATAGGTATAGCTCTTATATTCTTCGTCAAGCATTGGTATAAGCTAAAGGAAGAAAAGGAAAACAAATAAAAAATAAAGGCTGTCTTTAAGACGGCTTTTTACGCTTATTATTGATATTATGCATTTTATCCCCAAATGCATAGTTTTATCCCTGCATTCTATCTATCAAAAAAACAGTGATATTCTGTAAGAGGATAAACATAATTTCTCAACCTCAAATTTAGTTTATCTCAACTAACGGGTTATGTACTTATAAAAAAATATGTGATAAAATTTAATTACACCAAACCTTTTAAGAGTTTTTGACACTATATTAGTAAAAGGAGATGATATATTGAAGAAAGTAAAGAAAGAGAAGGATAAAAAGGACAAAGTAAAATTCGGTACGGTAATGTCAGATGCTTGGTACGCCGTAAAAATGATAATGAAGGTATCACCGATGTGCTTTATTCTTATGCTTTTTGAAAGTGTAATAAGCCAGGTTTTAACCTTTTTTACATCTACATATGTACTAAGATATGTAATCAATTCCTTTGAATCGGGCTTGGATTTTAAAACGGTTGCATTGGCCGTTCTTGCAATGCTGGCAATTCCAATGCTTGCCTCTGCAATTATAGGTCCAATTCAAACAATGTTTAATGTGCTTATGTTTAATAAGCTTGAGAGGAAAATGAAGATTTTACTGGTAGAAAAGACCTCATCTATGGAGCTTTCCTGCTATGAAAATCCTGAGTTTTATGACAAGTATGTCCTTGCATCAAGGGATATTCCGTATAAGCTGTGGGATATGACATGGTATCTTACAAATTTAATTTCCACAATAGTAGGAATGATATTGTACGGAACACTTTTGTTTACTATGGATCCATTGTTTATTATTTTCGCAATTATTCCTTTGTTTTCCACCTTTTTCAAAAGGAAAGGCAACGAGCTTTGGCATAAGCATTCTAACGAGGATACAATACAGCACAGAAGAGCACAGTATACTCAAAGAATATTTTATTCAGCCGACTACGCAAAGGAAATGCGTCTTACAAACGCCAAGGAGTTTATGCTGGAACGCTATGACGAGGCATCCGACGGAAGAATGGATATTGTTAGGAGATATGGCTTTAAGGAAATGCTGATAGATGTAACAACATCAAGCCTTACAGAGGTGATATCAAATCCTCTTGCAATTATATTTGCCGTATTTCGTACCTTCGTATCAAAGGCAATAGGAATAGGTGACTGTGCAGTTGTTATAAACTCTGTAAACAGTCTTACATCAACCTTTATAAACATTACAAACAGATATTATTCCATCCACGGGCAGGCACTTTTCTTTGAGGATTTCAAAACCTTTATGGCATATGAGCCGAAGATGAAGGATAAGGAAAACGCCCTGACACCCGAGAGAGGAATTATCAGACTGGAAAATGTATCCTTCAAATATGATGGAAGCGATGAGCTTGTTCTTAAAAATGTAAACATTTCTCTTGGTAAAAATGAAAAGATTGCCCTTGTCGGTCATAACGGAGCAGGAAAAAGCACTCTTATTAAGCTACTTTTAAGGCTTTATGACCCTACGGAGGGTTCAGTGACAATAAACGGTATTGATGCAAGAGACTGTAAGGCAAGGGAGTACAGGTCTATGTTCAGTGTAGTGTTTCAGGACTTTAAGACTCTTGCTTTACCCGTATTTGAAAATGTACTTATGCGTCCACGCATGGAGGGAGACGAGGAAAGGGTAATAGATGCTCTTAAAAAAAGTGGAGTATATGACAGGATTATGGAGCTACCCAACGGAATAGAAACGATGCTTACAAAGGAATTTGACGAGGACGGAGCTGTTTTATCTGTTGGAGAAAGCCAAAAGCTTGCTATAGCACATGCATTTTTGAAGAACGCACCGTATGTGATTCTCGACGAGCCATCCAGTGCTCTCGACCCCATTGCAGAGAGTGAAATGTATAGCAATATGATGAAAATGGGAGAGAATAAGGGAATGATATTTATCTCTCACCGTCTTTCCAGTGCAGTTTCGGCAGATAAAATTTATATGCTTGAAAACGGAGAAGTAATAGAATGGGGTACTCACAAGGAGCTTATGGCTAAAAACGGTAAGTATGCCGATATGTTCCGTAAGCAGGCACAGAATTACATTGATTTAGAGGAGGGAGAAAATGAGTAAGAAAAAGCCCGAAAAGGTAAAAATCAGCCAGGCTATAAGAAACACCTCCTTTATTCTCAAAATAGCCTTTAAGGCATCTCCCGGTCTTTGTATAATGCGTCTTTTGATGGGAATTATAACGGGTCTTAACCATGGCGTGAATATTTATTTCATAAGTGAAATATTAAACGCAGTTGATTTGAAGCTGCCGGTTGGACAAATATTTGCAATTATCGGTGCAATGGCAGCATACAATCTTGCTTATATCCTGTTCTATAATTGGCATTGGAAAATATACAATCCCAGATATAAGCTTGATTTTATAAGAAGATTGCACAAGCGATTTTTTGTAAAGGCGTGGGAAATTGATCTTGCCTGCTACGATACACCGGAGTTTTACAACGATTTTATATATTCGATGCAAAACAGCGACAAAAGTATTACAGGAACTCTTGACCATATTTCCGATCTTTTAAGATGCTTTGTAGCATCCATATCGGTTCTTGCCATAATGCTTGATGTTAACTATATAATAGCACTTGCTATATTTGGCTTTGCTATCTTGAATATGGTTATAGGTATTATTGAAAACGGAATTTACTATAAGTACGATATTATGTTAAATAAAATATACCGTAAGGAGTGGTATATTGATAGATTTTTTTCATTGTCCGACTACGCTAAGGAAATCAGAATTACTGATATTTCAAGTAATATGATGGACGAGTATCATAAAAACAAGGACGAGGAAAGAAAGTATCATGTTAAGAGAAATATAAGAATTACATTGATTAACATAGTACGCACAATACTGCAAATTGCCGAGAATGTGTTTATAATTCTCTTTATGGCATATCACCTGATGGTGACCGAGGATATACTTATCGGTGGCTTTGCCATTGCTCTTATGTCAGCAAATAAGCTTCGTGGAATGATATGGGAAATACAGTATAGAATTACACAGATGAGTAAAAACTCTCTCTATGCCGATAAGGTAAGACGCTTCCTTGAAACAAAGTCGGAGATGGTATCGGGAGATAAAATCCTTGATACCTTTGAAAGTCTTGAATTCAGAAATGTTTGCTTTGCGTATAAGGACAAAAATGTACTTGAAAATGTCAGCTTCAAGATAAACAAAGGGGAGCGTGTCGCATTTGTAGGATACAACGGTGCAGGTAAGACCACAACCACTAAGCTTATTATGCGACTTTATGATGTTACAAGCGGAGAAATTTTAATTAATGGTATAAATATAAAGGAATACGATTTAGAAAGTCTCAGAGATAAAATGGGTGCCGTATTCCAGGATTACAAGGTATTTGCTGCAACCGTTGCCGAAAATGTGTTAGCAGATAAATATACTCCCGACAGAGAGCAAACAGTTCTTAATGCGTTGAGAGACAGCACCTTTGGAGAGAAGCTTGATACTCTTGAAAAGGGAATAAATACAGAACTTACCCGTGAATTCTATGATGACGGTACTGAGCTTTCGGGTGGAGAAAGTCAGAAAATTGCTATTGCCCGGGTATTTGCTCATAATAATGAGCTAATTATAATGGATGAGCCCTCAAGTGCTCTTGATCCAATAGCCGAGTATAACCTCAATGTAGGAATTGATAAGAATGCAAGGGATAAAACTGTAGTATTTATCACACACCGACTGTCAACAACCCGTCATGTCGATAGAATATATATGTTTGAATACGGAAGGATCACCGAGCAGGGAAGCCACGATCACCTAATAATTCAAAATGGTAATTATGCAAAAATGTTTAACTTGCAGGCAGACAAATACAAGGTAAAAGGATAAATAATCCACAAGGACAGGGGGATTTTCCCCTGTCCTATTTTGTAGCTTGATTTTTAATCGCCTTTTCTTGATTTTGATTGATATTTAATTATTTTTGTGCTACAATAGAATAAAAAACATAGCATAAATAATACAGGTCGCTTTCGTCAATATCAGACCTAAAATGACAAAATATATTGACTAAATGGGCTTTATATGTTATAATGATAAAAATATGTCTGCTTTTATTGCTTGTCATTTTTGATGTGACAAGCCTTTGAAGCGTATTATGTGAGAGGTATATTATGGATATTTCAAGGGAAGTTTTTGACATTGTAGCATCCAATTTTTGTATAAGCGGTAAGATAGTTGATGTTATTCCCATGACCAGTGGTAACATTAACAGGACATTTATGGTTACTGCCGATGTTAACGGTGGATTTAAGAAATATGTGTTCCAGCGTATTAACACCTTCGTTTTCAAACAGCCTAAGCATATAATGAATAATATCGACCATGTTACTAAGTTTATTGCCGAAAAGATTGAGAAAAACGGCTTGAATCCTGATGGAGTTATGCATTTTCTTGATACAAAAGACGGTATAAACTATGTGGAGGATGGAGATGGCTTCTGGCGTGTTTATGAGTATGTTCCAAACAGCATTACTGTAAATCTTTGTAATGATCTCGGAAAACTCAGATCTGCGGGTAAGGCTTTTGGTAATTTCCAGATGCTTCTTTCCGATTTTGATGCAAGTAAGCTATATGAGACAATTCCCAATTTCCACAATACCAAGGCCCGTGTGGAAAATTTCTTCAATAATGTGGCAAAGGATGAATGTGGTCGTGTTGCTGAGGTTAAGGAGGAGATTGAATTTATTGAGAAGTTCAGACCCCTTGGCACTAAGCTTAGCGAAATGGTTGAGGCAGGAGAGCTTCCTTTAAGAGTTACTCATAACGATACAAAGATCAATAATGTCCTCTTCGATATTACCACAGGCGAGGCAAAAACTGTTATCGACCTTGATACTGTGATGCCCGGCCTTGTAGCTCACGATTTTGGTGATGCTATAAGATTTGCAGCTAACAAAGCTGCAGAGGATGAGCCGGATGTATCCAAGGTAGGTCTTGATATAGAGAGATACAGAGCCTTTGCTGAGGGATTCATTGCCGAAGTAGCTCACTCACTTACAGAGAATGAGATCAAGACACTTGCACTCGGTGCCTTTACAATGACATATGAGCTTGTTGTAAGGTTCCTTGATGACTATATTACAGGCGACAAATATTTTAAGACTCTTTATGAGGGACATAATCTTGTGCGTACCCGTGCACAGCTTACCTTGGCTAAGGACATGTACAATATGCTTGATGAGATGAATGCTATAGTATCCGAAATCTCGGGCATTAAGATTTAAGGAGTAGAAAATGAAAGGTATAATGTCCTTAAAGGGCCATACTCGCCGTGTTGTTCTTGCCGGCATAGATGTTTTGTGCTATGCTATCTTATGTGCAATTTATCTTGGAATAGACTTTTTATTCTTGGAAGATACAATAAATAAGCAAGAAGTTGGAGTGTATTTCATAAATGCACTTATCCTTTTAGTGATAACAAGTGCATTCAGAATCATTTTCCGTGCATATACCAATATATGGAGATATACTAACACAAGTGCATATCTTAACTTGGTAGTCAGTGATATAGTAGGTGGAATAGTTGCGTGGCTAATAATTTATTTTTCCATTGACTCTACAGCTACCAGTCAGATTTTGGCATTAGCATCATTAAATTTGATTACAGCATTATCTGCCCGCTTTACTTACCGTATTTGGTATAAAAACAATCACAATTCCGATTCGAATAACATTCACAAGATTCCTGTAGCTATTGTAGGTGCGGGACAGATCGGAGCTTTGCTTGCTAACGAGCTGATTAACAACAAAAATTCCAGATACAGACCTCTTTTCTTCATTGACCGTGATACTACAAAGATGGGAAGCTATGTTTCCGGACTTAAGGTGTATCCCGAAAATGAAAAGACTATTGAGTTTATAAAAACACAGACCGTTAGTGAAATTTTTATTGCATTGACATCTCTCGATAGTGAGAGCTTGTCTTATCTCCACCAGTTTTACAGTAAGACAGGCTGCCGTCTTAAAATATACGAAACTCCTGTTAAGGAAATTGAGGGTAATGAGGATATAACACCTCGCAGGACAATCCGTGATTTCCAGATTGAGGATTTGCTCTTCAGAAACAGAGTTGATGTAGTAAACAGAAAGACTCTTGAATTCTATTCCGGAAAAACTGTTCTTATAACCGGTGGTGGTGGATCAATAGGTAGTGAAATTTGCCGTCAGATTGCAAAATGCCATCCCAAAAAGCTTGTAATTGTTGATATATACGAAAACAATGCATATGAGATTCAACAGGAGCTGATAAGAAAATACGGTAATAGACTTGATTTGGCTGTTGAGATTGGTTCTGTCAGAGACAGAGTACGCCTTGACTGCATATTTGAGGCATACAAGCCAAATATTGTTTTCCACGCTGCTGCACATAAGCATGTTCCTCTTATGGAGCACAGTGGATGCGAGGCTATAAAAAATAATGTCCGTGGAACGTATAATACTGCTGATATGGCAGAAAAGCACGGAGTAGAAAAGTTTATTCTTATTTCCACAGATAAGGCTGTTAACCCTACTAATATTATGGGTGCTTCAAAGCGTCTTTGTGAAATGGTCGTTCAGTGCAGAACGGACAGTAAGACAAGCTTTGCAGCAGTACGATTTGGAAATGTTCTTGGTTCCAACGGCTCTGTAATACCGTTGTTCAGAAACCAGATAGCAAACGGTGGCCCCGTAACTATCACAGATAAGAGAATTACAAGATTCTTTATGACTATTCCGGAAGCGAGCCAGCTTGTTATGCAGGCGGGAGCTATGGCGAAGAACGGAGAGCTTTTCGTTCTCGATATGGGAAAATCGGTTAAGATTTATGATCTTGCAGTTAATATGATCAAGCTCTCGGGTCTTGAACCCGGTGTGGATATTAAAATAAGAGAAATCGGTCTTCGCCCCGGTGAGAAGCTTTATGAGGAGCTTCTTATGAAGACAGAGACACTTACAAAAACAGATAACAATAAAATCTTTGTTGAAACTGACACGCCGTACTCCCGTGAGGAGGTTGAAGAAAAGCTTGCTATTCTCGATAAGGCAGTTGAACAGTTTAATGAGGAGTCTGTGGACTCTACAGCTGTTAAGGAGGCTATCCGTCAGGTGGTGCCTACATTCCACGATCCGGAAGAGCTTAACAAGGATGTAAAGTAAAAATGGAATAAAAGTCCCTTATACCTACTAAAATGGTATAAGGGATTTTTTATGTAATAATTTATATAAAAAAGGTCAAATTAGTAATATACCATAATAGATCGTACCATTGCGGTATAGAATAAAGGAGGCTTTTATATGTGTGGAATTGTTGGTGCAGTCGGTGATGAAAAAATAATACCGACCTTGCTTTCCGGACTTTCTAAGCTTGAATACAGAGGATACGATTCAGCCGGAATAGCGATAAGCCCGGAAAAGGGTAAAATTGACATCATTAAAGCGAAGGGAAGGTTAAGCTCCTTGTATGAAAAGGCAAAGAGCTATGACAAAAAATGTATTTCCGGTATAGGACATACAAGATGGGCAACCCACGGAGAGCCGTCAGAGATTAATGCCCACCCTCATTCAAGTGACGATAAAAGTGTTGTTTGTGTGCATAACGGAATAATTGAAAATTATAAGGAGATAAAGGATAGACTGATAAAAAACGGCTATAAATTTTATTCCTCCACTGATACTGAGGTTGTGGTCAAGCTTATTGATTATTATTACAGAAAAAAAGGAGAAAAGCTTGAAGCAATTTCAAAGGCAATGACAAGAATAAAGGGCTCATATGCTCTTGCTATAATATTTGATGATACTCCTGAAAAAATATATCTGGCAAGAAAGGATAGTCCGCTGATAGTTGGAACAAACGGTAAAAAAAGCTATATTGCATCCGATGTTCCTGCAATATTAAGCTATACCAAAAGCGTCTATTATATGGGTAATATGGAGCTTGCAGAGGTATCACAGGACGGGGTCAGGTTTTTTAATATAGACGGAGAGGAAGTAGAAAAAACGCTGACTGAAATAAGCTGGAGTCCCGAGGAAGCAGAAATAGGCGGATATGAGCATTTTATGATTAAGGAGATCCACGAGCAGCCGAAATCAATAGAAACAACAATAAATGTCTATGTCAAGGATGGAAAAATTGATTTTTCCGATTCTGGTATAACAGATGATTTACTTGAAAAGATACAAGGCATTAAAATAATAGGATGTGGCTCAGCTTATCATGTAGGACTTATAGGTCAGTATATAATCGAAAGATTATGTAATATTCCGGTAAGGGTGGATTTCGCATCCGAATACAGATACAGAGCTCAGTTATATTCCGAAAATGAGCTTGTAATAGTAATAAGTCAGTCGGGAGAAACAGCAGATACGCTTTTTGCCATGCGTGATGCACAGGCTAACGGTATCGGTGCCGTGGCAATAGTAAATGTTTTAGGCTCATCCATAGCACGGGAGGCAGACTATACTCTTTATACAATGGCAGGACCGGAAATTGCTGTGGCTACAACTAAGGCTTATACAGCTCAAATTACAGTATGTCAGCTTTTTGCTATTGAACTTGCAAGGGTAAAGGGAAAAATAAACAAGTCGGAATATGACTATTTATTGGATGAATTAAAAACAGTTCCCGATAAAATAAGCAAAATACTTGATGATAAGGAAAGAATACAATGGTTTGCGTCGAAATTTGCAAATATAAGAGATGCATTCCTGATAGGCCGTGATATGGATTACGGGATATGCCTTGAGGGAAGCCTGAAAATGAAAGAAATAAGCTATATTCATTCAGAGGCTTATGCAGCAGGAGAGCTAAAGCACGGAACAATAAGTCTGATAGAAGACGGTACCCTTGTTATCGGAGTCCTTACTCAAAGTAATGTATACGAAAAAACATTGAGCAATTTAATAGAGGTTAAGACAAGGGGAGCATATATAATGGGACTTACATTTCTTGGAAACTATAATATTGAGGATCATTGCAATTTTACTGTATATATACCAAAAACTGAGGAAATATTTGCTCCTGTTCTTTCTGCAGTTCCCCTCCAACTACTTGGATATTATATGAGTGTAGCCAGAGGACTTGATGTGGATAAGCCAAGAAATCTTGCTAAAAGTGTAACAGTTGAATGACATATTTCCGTGGAAATACCGTATATACCAATATAAATTATAAATCCTGTTTTCAAAAACAGGATTTTTTAATTTATTTGTTTCTGTTCTAAAAACTATTTCAAATGAACATATTGAAAAATGAACATATATTACAAATAAATTCAGAAGGATAGTAGGATTATTTTTGTAATAAGTGAAGGAATTTTTATTTTGTTCTTGACAAGAGAAAAAATATGTGATAACATATGTACATCATAGAGGTGCATTTAGAAAATAGTAGGTACATCCGTTAACTTAGGCGAAAAGTTGGGTTTACTGAAAGGGTCGAGTGCCGAAAGGTGGGGTCGCATCCCTCCTTGGTCCTTCAAATAATATTTGCTGGACTGTCGTTTTTTACGGAGAGCTATGTGTTTTAGTCTTTATAGGTAATACTGTTTTTGTATGCCTGTATTTTGCTATATCACAGTGCTCGAGGTATTTCGAGCACTTTTTATATGTATTATATTATAAATAAACTAAGCGAGGATATGAAAATGAAAAATACTATTTTTACGGGAGTTGCAACAGCTCTTATTACCCCATTTGATTCTAACGGAAAGATAGATTATAAGAAATTCGCAGAGCTTGTTGAGTTTCAGATCAACGAGGGTGTTAACGCCCTTGTTGTTTGCGGCACTACGGGTGAAGCCTCAACTCTTACAGATGATGAGCATAGAGATGCTATTTCCTTTGTTGTTAAGCAGACAGCAGGCAGAGTGCCTGTTATTGCAGGTACAGGTAGTAATGATACCGAGTATGCTATAGGTCTTACACAGCACGCCTGTGATGCAGGTGCTGATGCTGTGCTTGTTGTAACACCTTATTACAACAAGGCTACACAGAAGGGCCTTATCCGTATGTATACAGAGATTGCAGATGCCTCTACAAAGCCTGTTATTATTTACAATGTTCCTTCAAGAACAGGTGTTGCAATAGAGCCCTCCACATATCTTGCTCTTGCAGACCATCCCAATATTGTTGCAATCAAGGAGGCAAATGGCAATATCAGTAAAATTGCAGAGACTATGGCACTTGTAGGAGATAAGCTTGATCTTTACAGTGGTAATGATGATCAGATCGTACCTATTATGTCCTTAGGTGGTAAAGGTGTTATCTCCGTTCTTTCCAATGTTATGCCCAAGGAAACTGTGGAGATCTGTGATAAGTTCTTTAAGGGTGATGTTGTCGGTAGCTGTAAGCTCCAGCTTGATCTTCTTCCTTTGATTAATGCACTTTTCTGCGAGGTTAATCCTGTTCCCGTTAAGTGTGCTATGGCTCATATGGGATATACAGAAAATAACCTTCGTTCCCCTCTTTATCCTATGGAGGATGCAAACGAGCAGAAGCTTCTTAAGGCTATGAGAGATCAGGGTATTAATGTATGAGAATTATTTTAGTTGGTGCTAAGGGCGTAATGGGTGGACATATATTAAATTCTGCGAGCAAGGCAGGCTTTGAGGTTTCTGCCCTTGTAGATTTGAAGTGTGACCCCAATATTAAGGGAGAATATACAAAAATTTCCGATGTTAAGGAAAAAGCGGATGTTATAATTGATTTTTCCTTCCACGGGTTGGTTAAGGAAATTACAGATTACGCTGTTGAAACAGGTACTCCCATTATCGTTGCTACCACAGGACATACAGATGAGGAAAGAGAAGTAATATACAACGCTTCAAGTAAGGTTGCTGTATTTTATTCCGGTAATATGTCTGTGGGTATTGCAACTCTTTGTGATGCAGTAAGAAGAGTAGTTTCGGTATTTCCGGATGCTGATGTGGAAATTATAGAGACTCACCATAACCGTAAGCTTGATGCTCCCAGTGGAACAGCAAAAATGATTTTTAACGCTGTTAAGAATGCAAGAGAGGATGCATACGCCCACTATGGAAGAAGTGGTAACTGTAAGCGAGAAAAAAATGAAATAGGAATCAACTCTATAAGAGTAGGCAATATAGTAGGTATTCACGAGGTTATAATAGGCACAGCCTCTGAGCAGATAACCATTAAGCATGAGGCATATGATAGGTCATTGTTTGCTGACGGAGCTATCAAAGCTGCTGAATATATGATCGGAAAGAGTGCAGGGCTTTATACAATGACTGAGCTTTTAAAGGGCTGATATGAGGTAAATATGTTACACGAGAATTTATCGGTAAACGAAAGGGGACACCTTTGTATTGCAGGCAAGGATACGGTTGACCTTGCAAAAAAATACGGTACCCCATTAATGGTAATGGATGAAAACAGAATAAGAAGAAATATGCGTATCTACAAGGATGCAATGAAAAAGCATTTTGGAGAAAAATCATATCCTCTTTTCGCAAGTAAATCCTTTTCATGTAAATATATATACAGAATAGCCAAGGATGAGAACATAGGTATTGACCTTGTTTCCTCAGGTGAGCTTTATACAGCATTATCAACAGGCTTTGATGTGTCAAAAGCCTTTTTACACGGCAATAATAAAACGGATTTCGATATTAATTACGCTATGGAATCAGGCGTTGGATATTTTGTTGTGGATAATCTGACAGAGCTTGACAGAATAGATGAGATGGCAGAGGAAAAGGGAATTATCCAAAAGGTAGTTCTACGTTTAACTCCCGGTATCGATCCCCATACTCATGCCGCAATAGTAACCGGAAGAGTAGACAGTAAATTCGGTATCGCAATAGAAACCGGACAGGCAGATGACGCTGTTTCATACACATTGAAAAAGAAAAATGTCCGACTCTGTGGCTTTCATTGTCACATTGGTTCACAAATTTTTGATATCAAGCCCTTCTGCGATGCATCTGAGATAATGATAAAATATATTTCTCATGTAAAGGAAAAATATGATTACGCCATAGAGATACTGAATCTCGGTGGTGGCTTTGGTGTGAAATATATTGATAGCCAGCCGGAGCTTGATTACGAGGAGTTTATAAGACTTATTTCAGTATATATTCATAATGAAGTAAAGAGGGCAGGTATAGATATGCCTACTGTGGTTATGGAGCCGGGAAGAAGCTTGGTTGCTGATTCAACCCTTACTCTTTATACAGTCGGTGGCACTAAGGAAATACCGGGCTTTAAGAATTATGTTTCTGTAGACGGTGGTATGCCGGATAACCCGAGATATGCCCTATATCAGTCGGACTATACTGTTTGCCTTGCTTCTAAAATGAATGAGAAGGCAGAATTTAAGTGTACAGTTGCCGGCAGATGCTGTGAAAGCGGAGACCTCTTACAGGAAAATGTACTCATTCCAAAGCCTGTGCGTGGAGACATCCTTTCCGTTCTTGTTACAGGAGCATATAATTATTCTATGGCAAGTAATTATAACAGAATTCCCCGCCCCTGTGTCGTTGGAATTGCAAATGGAGAGGATTTTGTTGTAATAAAAAGAGAAGCCCTTGAGGATCTTATTAAAAACGATATATAATAAAAAACAGAAGCATAATTCATTATTGCTTCTGTTTTTTGTACTAAAAATAACAAAACGGTGTGGAATTTTCCACACCGTTTGCATTTTTATAATCTTTCCTTTGTTTCACGAACGATTTTTTCAATAAATTCCTCAACTGTCATAGTCTCAGTCTGAGCAGTATCACGGTAACGGATAGAAACAGTATTTGTTTCTACCTCCTTCTGACCGATAATTACCATATAGGGAACACGGTCAACCATCTGAGCCTCACGAATCATATAACCAATCTTTTCGTTTCTGTTGTCAAGCTCACAGCGGATACCGTTTTCACGAAGTGCATTGTAAACTCTGTCTGCCATTTCAGCACTCTTTTCGGAAACAAGAAGAACCTTAGCCTGTACAGGAGCAAGCCAAACAGGGAACTTACCTGCAAAATGCTCTGTAAGAATACCGATAAAGCGTTCAATAGAGCCGAAGCATACACGGTGAATCATAATGGGACGCTGCTTTTCATTATTTTCGTCTGTATATTCAAGACCGAAGTTAAGGGGCATCTGGAAGTCGAGCTGGATTGTACCGCACTGCCATGTTCTGCCAATGCTGTCTTCAAGGTGGAAGTCAATTTTAGGACCGTAGAATGCACCGTCGCCCTCATTTACAATGTAGTCAAGACCGAGCTTTTCAAGAGCATTTTTAAGACCGTTTGTTGCTGCCTCCCAGTCCTCGTCACTACCCATGGAGTTTTCAGGACGGGTGGAAAGCTCAATGAAATACTTAAATCCGAATTTTGTATATACCTCATTGATAAGATGAACTACGCCCATAATTTCGTCTGTTATCTGCTCACGACGCATAAAGATGTGTGCATCATCCTGTGTAAAGCAACGAACACGGAAAAGACCGTGGAGAGCACCCTTAAGCTCATGACGGTGTACCATACCAAGCTCACCAACACGCATAGGAAGCTCACGGTAGGAGTGGGGCTTGCTACGGTATACCATAACTCCACCTGGGCAGTTCATGGGCTTGATACAATATGTTTCATCATCGATAAGAGTAGAGTACATATTATCCTTATAATGGTCCCAGTGACCGCTGGTTTCCCAGAGCTTACGGTTCATGATAAGGGGTGTCTGCACCTCAACATAGTTATCTCTTGTGTGAATCTGACGCCAGTAATCAATAAGTGTATTTTTAAGTGCCATACCCTTAGGAAGGAAGAATGGGAATCCGGGACCCTCCTCGCAGAGCATAAAGAGATTCATTTCCTTACCAATCTTACGGTGGTCTCGTCTTTCAGCCTCCTCCATAAGCTTGTTGTAAGCCTCAAGCTCCTCCTGTGAAGTGAATGCAACACCGTTGATTCTTGTAAGCATCTTATTATTTTTGTCATTTTTCCAGTATGCACCGGACTGCTGTGTAATCTTAAATGCTTTAAGTGCCTTTGTGTAGCAAAGGTGAGGTCCTACGCACATATCAACATAGTCACCCTGCTGATAGAAGCTGATAATAGCATCCTCTCCAAGGTCGCCGATATGCTCTACCTTATACTTTTCGCCACGGCTCTCCATAAGAGCAATAGCCTCCTCACGGGGAAGAATATAAGGCTTAATAGGGAGGTTTTCCTTAACTATTTTACGCATTTCCTTTTCGATGTTAGCAAGGTCCTCATCATTAAGCTTTCTATCACCTAAGTCAACATCGTAGTAGAAGCCCTTTTCGGTAGCAGGACCGTAAGCAAATATAGCCTCGGGGAACAGGCGTCTTATTGCCTGAGCCATAATATGAGCTGCAGAGTGGCGAAGGACATGGAGCTCCTCCTCCTTGCTTTCGCATTCTCTAACAACTCCGTCATTCATAATAATTTTCATAGTGATATCTCCTTTATATGAACATAAATTTTACGGAATAATATCTCAACTCTGTGAGAAAATAAAAAAATCCTTAACAAGCCAAAGCCTGTTAAGGGTGCATAGCACGGTTCCACCTTAAGTTTCACTCGATTCCTTTAACGCAGGCAAAACGGTATGACTTGTAACCGTCATACAGCTCGGGAGTGGTTTTCATAATCGGTATAATAATGGCTCACACCAAACGCCATCTCTCTGAAAATAATCGAAAATTACTCTTTCCGTCATAGCTTATGGAAGTATTATAGCATTAAGAAAATAGAAAGTCAAGCAAAATATATAAAATAAAAGGGAACAGAATTAAATACTGTTCCCATAACTAACTAATTTATTCCACAGAGCATAAGTATAAATCCAAAAATTGAGGATATGCAGTATAAAACTGTGATTATGCGTATATTTTCCTTTTTGCATTTGTTAGCCTTGAACAGTACGGCAAGACCCATACCGGCACCGGCACACAGACCAGCAACTGCAGAGCCAAAGGACAGAGCACCCTCAATATACAGGTTTGTAAGCATAACAGATACAGCACAGTTTGGAATAAGACCCACAAAAGCAGTTATAAAGGGTTGAATAAGGCTATCGCTTAGAAGCAGGTAGCTTAATCTTTCCTCTCCAAGAAAATGAATGGCAAGACCCAAAGCAATGTTTATAATAAGAATAAATACCGATGTTTTAGCTGTATGTAAAAGAGAAGGCTTGAGAATCCCCTCTGATTCCTCACATCCACAATCCTTACACATATCAATTGTCACCTTTTGTACCCTCATTCTTTTCAAAATAAAGTCAATAGCAAAACCGGATATAATACCGATACCTACCTTGCAAAGGATCAGCTTCCAGATAGAGCTATGTCCACCGGCTGTTGAAATAAGAATGGGGAGTGCCTCATCCGAGGTGGAAAGAAATACTGCAATCAGAGTGCCCTCGGTAATAAGACCGGCAGTATACAGATTGGATGCAGAGGCAGAGAAGCCACATTGAGGTATACATCCAAGGGCAGAGCCGATAGCAGGTCCGGTTTTGCCAATCCTTTTTAACGCATTTTCCATTTTATCAGATGCCTTATGCTCGATAAATTCCATAAGAAGATATGCCAAAAAGAGAAAGGGGACTGTTTTTAAGGTTTCTATTAAAGCATGTAAAAGCTCATGCAAAACTTCTTCCATTTTTCGTTCCTTTTTCAAATTAATTATCAAATTGAGAACTGTTCTCAATTTGTCTGATATATTATATATTAAAAACGGCAGAATGTCAATATATAAATAAAAATTAAAAATAAATGTATTGCAAACAGACGTTAATTATGCTAATATATAAGCATAATCAGAGTAAATATGCGTGCGTCAAGTGTCGGGGGAACGGGGAGTTGTCCATCGAACGAAAACAGATGTTGCGGTACGCATATTGCATCCCGCTGGAGGTATTATAGTGAAAAATAATGGGAATTTCAAAAAAGAGCTTTTGTTGTTTGGCAATCTGAAGGTAATGGTTGCGTGTGCATTTCTTGTGGCTATAAGTATAGTCTGCGGTAAGCTTATTGCAATTAATGTAGGCACAGTGCTACGCTTCAGCTTTGAAAATATGCCTATACTTTTGTCATCCATAGCTTTCGGCCCGTTAATAGGCGGTGTTACTGCCGTTGTGGCAGATATTATCGGATGCCTGATTGTAGGCTATGAGATAAATCCGTTAGTTACCTTAGGGGCTTTTGCCATAGGAGTTTTGAGTGGACTTATATACCGTTTGCTTGGTAAGATGCCTTCTTTGTGGAAAACAGTATTATCCGTTATTATTTCACATATTGTAGGATCTGTAATAATAAAGACATTTGGTCTGGCAAAATTTTATGAAATACCCTTAGGCTTACTTTTTGCATGGAGAGGATTTAATTACGCTGTCATAGGCATTCTGGAAATATTCATCCTCTACTATCTGTTAAACAGCAGAGCAGTGGCAGCTCAGCTAGAAAGAATAAAGGAGAGCAGGTGAGAGTATGAATTATAACGAGGCTCTTGAATATATACACAAAATTAATTGGTGCTTCTGCAATCCGGGACTTGAAAGAATAGAAAAGCTTTGCACAGCACTTGGTAATCCACAGAAAAAGCTTAAATTTATTCATGTGGCAGGAACTAACGGTAAGGGCTCCTTCTGTGCTATGCTTTCCGGCATCCTTACTAAGGCAGGATATAAAACAGGACTTTTCACTTCGCCGTACATCAAGGTATTCAATGAAAGAATGGCAATAGACGGGGAAATGATTACAAATGATGAGCTTGCCAAATTTACAGAGCAGATAAAACCGATTGCGGACAAAATGGAGGAAAAGCCAACGGAATTTGAGCTTATTACAGCTCTCGCCTTTGAATATTTTGCGACTCACGGTTGTGATTATGTAGTACTTGAATGTGGTCTTGGAGGACGCCTGGACTCAACAAATATTATTGATGCTCCCGTCCTTTCCGTAATCACAGGTATTGCTCTTGACCATACAGCTATTTTAGGAGATACGGTAGAGAAAATAGCATATGAGAAAGCAGGAATTATAAAAGGTGGCACCCCGTGTCTGTGGTGTGGAGAAAATAAGGAGGCTGAGGCAGTCATTTCTTCCAAAGCAAGAGAGGTTGGCTCACATCTTTATACAGTAGATCATAAAAAAACCGAGATTAAACGCTTTAATTTGAGTGGTACAGTATTCAGCTATGAGGACTATGAGGACATATTTATCCCTCTTCTCGGAGAATATCAGCCCTTTAATGCTTCAAATGTGCTCTGTGCAGTAGATATACTTCGTGATAATGGAGTAAATATTGATATTACATCTGTCAGAGAAGGACTGAAAAATGTAGTATGGCACGCAAGATTTGAGATAATTTCAAATAATCCGCTGGTAATAGCTGACGGAGGTCATAATCCGGAGGGAGTATGCAGTGCCGTGAACAGTGTAAAGACATATTTCAAGGATAAAAAATTAAATATTATCAGTGGAGTAATGGCTGATAAGGATACTAATTATATTGCATCTCAGATAGGCTCTGTTGCTAAGGAGGTATTTTGTATTACTCCCGATAATCCAAGGGCTCTTGCCTCTGATAAGTATGCAGAGCTTTACAGAAAAATGGGTGTAAGAGCAAGTCATTATACCTCTGTAAGGGATGCAGTTTATGCGTCTATGAGGGACGCAATCGACACGGGGTCCGATGTTTTGTGTGTAGGATCATTATATATGTACCTTGAGGTTGCTGAATGTGTTGAGCAGTTCAATAAGGAAAATAATTGATATTTTTAGAATATAAAACAGGCTGTTGCTTAAATTTGCAACAGCCTGTTTTTATATATTTTCACTTTTTCCGGAAAGGTAGGCTACCTCGTTATCTGTAAGCTCACGCCATTTACCTCTTTCAAGGTCGTTAAGCTTAAGCTTACCTATAGCTATTCTTGTAAGACGCATTATAGTAAGTCCGCACTTTTCACACATTTTGCGTATCTGTCTGTTTCTTCCCTCGTTAAGGGTAAAAAGAGTATTGGTAGCACCGTTTTTCTGAGATATTATTCTTACCTTAACGGGCTTAAGCTTGTATCCGTCTATTTCCATAGGTGAGGTAAGAGTGGATAACTGCTCGGGCGAGATATCTCCCTTTATGATAACGCTGTATACCTTTGACATATTGTTTTTTGGATGGGTGAGCCTGTTTGTTAGCTCGCCGTCATTGGTAAGAATGAGTAAACCCTCAGAATACATATCCAGTCTGCCGACAGGATAAATTCTTTCTCCAACATCAGTAACAAGGTCAAGTACTGTTTGTCTGCCCTTTTCGTCGGATGCTGTGCTAACATATCCAAGTGGCTTATTAAGCATTATATATCTTTTTTTCTCTGCAATATTTTTTATAATCTTACCGTTATAGGTTACAGTATCCTTTTCGGGATCTACCTTGTCTCCAAGATGAGCAGTAATGCCGTTTACCTTCACATTCCCTGCTTCAATTACCTTTTCTGCACTTCTTCGGGACATTATTTTGTTATCTGTAAAAAACTTTTGAAGTCTGATTTTTTCCATTTTATCTATCCAAAGATTCTTTCTAAAATTGATTTCTTATATTTGATGGATTTTACATTTTCAATAGCGTATAGGGGACACTCTCCGATTTTATTTTCGCCACAGTAAAAAACTACCTGTCCAACCTTGTCGCCTTTTTTTATAGGGGCAGAAAGAAGTCTGTCATACTCCGTTACAGCCCGTATTTCGCTTTGTAAGCCCTTTTTAAGAGTTATAGAAACGGAGTCGAAATTGGAACAGAGCAGAGAGCTCTTTTCTCCGTTAATACAGTTTAATGAAAGAGTATAGTCTCCTGCCTCTGCCAGATTAATTCTTTCGAACTGTGAAAATCCGTAGTCAAGGAGCTGCTTGTGGTCATTCCAATCATTCGGTGCGTTCAAGGTAACACAGATAAGTCGGACACCGTTGCGTTCTCCACAGGAAACAAGACATCGTCCACTTCGCTTTGTAAAGCCTGTTTTTACACCAATGGCATCCTCATACAGTCGAAGAAGCTTATTGTGATTTATAAGGACTCTGCTACCGTCATCAGATAGGGGAATAACCTTTCTTCTGGTTGAAACAATTTCCTCAAATCTTGAATTTTCCATAGCATATGCAGCAAGTCTTGCAAGGTCAAGGGCAGTAGTGTAATGCTCTTCATTATCAAGCCCGTGGGGATTTGTAAAATGTGTGTTGTTAAGCCCAAGCTCTTTTGCTTTATCATTCATCATCTCTACAAATCCGTCAACGCTTCCACCTAAATACATGGCAATAGCCACGGCAGAGTCGTTGGCACTTTCCAGCATAAGAGCATAGACAAGCTCTTCAAGTGTTAGCTTTTCTCCCTCTTGTAAGTAAATAGATGAGCCTTCAATTCCCGTAGCAGCCTTTGGCACAGTGACAGTTTTATCAAGAAGTCCCGATTCAATAGCTATTACTGCTGTCATTATTTTAGTTGTGCTTGCCATAGGAGCTCTTGTATAAGCATCCTTTACATATACAGTCTCTCCTGATTCTGCCTCTAACACTATAGCATGGTGTGCAGAAATATCAACGGCGTATGAGACCGTGGAAAGGGAGCAGAATAATAATATAAAAATCAAAAAAAACGCAACAAATTTTGGCATATCAAACCTCAAAATATCTTTTTGGTTTAGTATGCCTCAATTAGCATATTTGATTTATTGATTATATTTCCTCGTCTATATCGTCGTTGGACTTCTTTCCAAATAGGCCCTTAAATTTTTCAATAATTTCTGGTGAGCTTTCGATAAGACCGATAATCTGGGATATAGGATCCTTACTCTCGGCATTAACATTGAGAAGATCTACCTTGCCGTTGGGTGAAACTACAAGAAAACCAACAGGAGAAACAGTAACACCTGTTCCACCTCCACCACCGAAATTTTTATTTGTGGGTGCCTTTTTACCAAAGAAGTCAACACCACCTGTAGCAAGACCTACAAAAACCTTGGAAATAGGAATAATAACTGTTCCGCCGGCTGTTTCAATAGGCGTACCGGTAACTGTGTTAGCATCAACCATTGATTTTACATTTTCAAGGGCGGTTTTAATAATATCACTCTGATTCGTTTTTTCCATTTTTATCCTCCAAAAGTTTTTCCTTTTTATTATTATATATAAAATATGTTTTTAACAAGTGGACAAGGACCTTAAAGGCAGAGAATACCCTGATATACAATGTTATTTTTGCCTCGGCTCTTGATTTTTGCGATATGAAATTACTGCATATATTGATTTTTGAAAAACGGGATATTTCCACATTGGAAATATTATCAAGTATTTCTATAAGGTAAGCTACACCCTGTACGGTAGCACCGTAAACAAGAGCTGTTTTCGCAGCATCAGAGCATCCAACCTCAATATTAAGTCTTGCAAATTTGAAGTGGAGGGCTCCCATAGCTTTCTTAGAAAGCTTTAGAACGGCCTCCCGTATCTCCCATATCACTTTGACAGGGGAGATTTCCTTTTCCTCTTTATTTTCAATGACCTGTTTATCTTTAGTGTCAGTCTTCTTTTTCTTGACCTTCTTTTTTTCCTTATATTTAAGCTTCTGTGGGAATAATCTTATTCTGACAAATAGAATGCGTAGATATACCCGTAGCTCCTGCTTATAGTAAACTATGATATTCACTTTTAGTGATAGCAGTAATGCGAGAAAGAGAAGTATCCCGCCTACTATATTGACCCAAACAGGCATATTACCCTCCTTTTACTTATTTGTCAGTGCTTTTTTGTTACAGAGCTTGTATTTAGTCATCAAGCTCCATTTCTGGGCTTTCGATAAGCTCTAATTCTTCTTCCTCGGTATCAATATAAGGAGCTTCTTCTACAGCCTTGTCTATGGTCTCAGCCTCGTGGAGCTCTACAGCTTCTGTATTCCTATCCTCGCTGTCCTCCCTTAATTCGGGTACTTCAATATCAAGAGGGATTATTTCTCCCTCGTTTTTTTGTCTCGGTGCATCAATATAGGGTAACTGCTCCAAGGATTCTATTCCAAAGCATCTTAAAAATGTAGGTGTAGTTCTGTAGAGATATGGTCTGCCGGGAACATCCAGCTTTCCGCATTGCTCTATAAGATTTTTTTCACAAAGAGATGCAACTATATATGAGCTGTCTACCTTTCTCACAGTATCAACAAAGGCTCTTGTAACAGGCTCATTATATGCTATTATTGCCAGAACCTCGAGGGAAGAAGCAGATAAATTACCTCCCTTACGGATTCCGAGAGCCTCTTTTATGTATGGCAAAAATGTCTCCTTTGTACAGAGCTGACAGGAATCCTCGAAAACGAGCATCATAATACCACGGTCAGTGTCGCTGTTGTATTTTTCGGAAAAAGCTCTTACTGTTTTCCTAATCTGCGATTCTGTATATCCGAGAACCTCTCCAAGCTTTGAGTAGAGCATAGGGTGTCCTGCTGCAAACAGAATAGCCTCTATAGCCTTTTCCAGGTCCTTACTATCTACCTTTTCTAATTGAATTTCCATTACTGTTCCTCTCCGTTTGCAACAATGATTTTATCGTGATTCAATTCAATGAATATATTATCTGCCATATCGATTACTCCGTCAACGGTAGTAATCTCTTCTGTTATGCGTATTCTGCCTGTTTTCAGCATTTCAAGTATAGCCATAAACATAGCTACAAGCTCATGCTTGTTTCTGATACCGTTAAAGCATTCAATAACTCTTGCACGGCTTCCTCTGATCAGTAAAAATCTCAAAACGCAATATACCTTTTCGCTAACTGATACAGTACGCCTGCTGATAAGAGGTCTTATTTTTTCCGTTGCTTCCTCATCGGTAATCTCAACACTGTTCATAATTCGCATAAATGCAAGAGAGAGAAGACTGATATCGTGGTCGGCAACATACGATCTGTCGGCAGGTATTTCGTCTGTATCCTTTTCCATACGGCCTGCATAAATAGAATACATGCTTTGTAGCTTTTCGGATGCTTGCTTTGCTCTCTGATACTCCAAAAGTGCAGCGGCAAGGGCTTCTCTTGGGTCCTCCTCCTCTTCGGTAACCCTGGGGATAAGCATTTTGCTTTTTATATACATAAGCTCCGATGCCATAACAATAAACTCAGCGGAGAGGTCAATATTCATCTCCTGCATATTGTTTATATATTCCATGTACTGATCGCAGATTACAGATATCTGTATATCCTCAATATTCATTTTATTTTTTTGTACAAGGGTGAGCAGAAGATCAAGAGGACCCTCAAACTCATTTATTTTATAGGTTATCTCCATCGTATACCTCAGAAAATCAGTGAAAATAAAGTCATCATACCACCGTATATCAGATTCACCAAGAATGACAAGGCTTTTGTGAATATACCACCCAATACACGGGAGTCAAGTAATAAAATCACAATAAACAATGCGGAAATCTCCCTCTCGTAACGCAGAATTTTAGCATAAATACGGTACGGTAGCCATATTAGCAATATTCTTGAGCCGTCGAGTGGTGGCAGGGGAATAAGATTGAATATCGCCAGTGCAATATTCAACCATATGAAGTTAAACAAAAGTGTTTCGTATGCAACGCACACATAAAACAGGAAATTTGCACTTTCAAATACAACATCGGATAGCAAATAGATAGAAAGTGAATATATAAATGCTCCGATAAATGCAAGTAGCAGATTCGCCATAGGACCTGCAAGAGCAGAGAGGCAAATATCCCGTCTCGGTTTTTTGAAAAATCTTGTATTTATTGGTACGGGTCTTGCCCAACCGAAACGGAAAAATATCATACATACAGTTCCGATAGGGTCAAGATGCTTCAATGGATTGAGAGTAAGACGCCCCATCAATTTTGCAGTAGGGTCACCGAGCTTATAGGCAATAAAGCCGTGGGCAAGCTCGTGTATTACAAGGGCAACTAATACACAAGGAATACTGATAAGTATATCTATCAGGTAATCAACCATTATTTGTTCTCCGCATAACCTAAAATTTCATTCCATACATCATCCTTACCCTCTCTTGTTTCGGAGGAATACAGGATTATTGTAGTGTTCTCCCTTAAAACCGGGTTTGAAATAAGAGTTTTAACTGCCTTTTCTCTTTCTGATTTGTTAAGCTTATCGGTTTTAGTAGCCACAATAATGTACGGAACATCGGCATCGTTCATATAAGATATCATATCAATATCGTCTTTGGTGTAGCCAATGCGAGAGTCCACAAGCTGTACAACCAGCTTTACCAGGTCAATATTGGGATTATTGGTAAAATATCCGTCAACAAGACTTGACCATATAAGCTGCTCCTTTGCAGTACGCTTGGCATAACCGTAACCGGGCAGGTCAACAAGATAAAGCTTTTTATCAATTTCGTAAAAATTTACAGTAATTGTCTTACCGGGAGCACTGCTCACTCTTGCAAGTCCTTTTCTGTTGAGCAGTGTATTAATGAGTGAGCTTTTTCCCACATTGGATCTACCCGAAAAGGCAATCTGTGGGATTGGATTTCTTAAAAACTGAGATGCATTGCCTGCACTGATTTTAAGAATACTGTTATTTGTATTTATTTTCATTTTTCCACTCTCGCTTTTGCGTATCTGTGAATAATGGCTATTACCTCTTCCTCGCAAAAAGCAATATCCAATACATCGAATACGGTTTTTACAGGCATAAATGTGATGTTCTTTTTTACTTCTTCGTCGATTTCCTCCAGATTTTTCACATTACCGTGAGGAATAATGACAGTCTTGACTCCTGCAGCATATGCTGCAAGAGTCTTTTCCTTAAGACCACCGATAGGCAATACCTTACCCCTTAGGGTGATTTCTCCTGTCATAGAAATATCACGCTTTACGGGACGCTTGGAGAGGGCACTGACAAGGGCAGTAGTCATAGTAACACCGGCACTGGGACCATCCTTGGGTACAGCTCCCTCGGGTGCATGTATGTGTATGTCATATTTTTCATAGAAATCGGGGTCAATGCCAAGTCTATCAGCGTTTTCACGGATAAAGCTTACAGCAATCTCAGCAGATTCCTTCATAACATCACCAAGGCTACCGGTAAGCTTTATTTTACCTGTACCCTTCATAACAGAGGCTTCCAGCTTAAGCAGGTCTCCGCCGATAGATGTATATGCCATACCGTTTACAACACCTATTTCATTTTCCTCGCTTATTTTTTCAGCCTCATATTTACGGCATCCGAGATATATGGCAATATTATCCTCGGTAATCATTACTGACTTTATACCTTTTTCAACTATTTCCTTTGTAGCCTTTCTGCAAAGTGAAGCAATCTCTCTTTCAAGATTACGCACACCTGCCTCGGCAGTATAGCCATCACAAAGAGTATATATTGCACCGTCAGATATTTTTAACTGACGCTTAGTAAGTCCGTGACGCTTCAGCTGCTTGGGGATAAGATGATTTCTTGCAATATGGAATTTTTCAGTCCTTGTATAGGATGAAAGCTCAATTATCTCCATTCTGTCAATTAATGGCTTGGGAATGTTATCAAGTGAGTTGGCAGTTGCTATAAACATACAGCGTGAAAGATCAACATTCATTTCAACAAAATGGTCTCGGAATGTCTTGTTCTGCTCACTGTCAAGAACCTCAAGCATAGCTGATGCAGGGTCTCCCCGCATATCTGATGTCATTTTATCTATTTCATCAAACACCATTAAGGGATTAAGAGTCTTACACTCGCAAAGAGCATTTATAATTCTGCCCGGCATAGCTCCCACATAGGTTTTTCTGTGACCTCTTATTTCTGCCTCATCCTTTATACCACCCAAGGAAACTCTGACATACTTACGCTTAAGAGCCTGGGCTATAGAAGAGCAGAGGGAGGTTTTTCCTACACCGGGAGGGCCAACAAGACAAATAATCTGATTTTTGATGTCGGGATTTAGCTCCTTTACAGCGATGAATTCAAGAATTCTTTCCTTAACCTTTTTGAGACCGTAGTGATCGGCATCAAGAATTTTTCTCGCATTTTCAACACTTGTGTTATCCTTTGAATAGGTGTTAAAGGGGATTTCAAGACAGGTTTCAAGGTATGTACGGAGCACAGTAGCCTCGGGAGAGCCAAAGGGAGCCTTGTTAAACTTAGAAAGCTCCTTTAAAAGCTTATTCTGTACCTCTTCGGGAAATTTTTTCTCCATAATAGCTTCATAAATTTCATCGCTTTCACTTTGTGCATCGTTGCCAAGCTCAGACTGAATCACCTTGAGCTGCTCACGGAGGAAATAATCCTTCTGAGATTCCTCTACCTTAGCTTTTGTTTTCTTTCTTATGTCGTTTTCGAGCTTAAGCACCTTAGCCTCTCTTGAAAGAATTTTTATTAGGCTTTCGGCTCTTTCGTATGGATTAAAATGCTCGAGCAGGAACTGCTTATCGGAAGCCTTAGCAAGAATGTTAGAGGCGATAAAATCACACATTTCGCTTATATTTTCAATGAAGATAAGCTTGGTCATAAAGTCCTTTGAAGGGTAAGGGAAGAGAGAAATGAGGGCATCTGTCCTTTCGATGAGCATACGGACGAGTGCTTCCTCCTTTTCCTTTGAGTATCCCTCTATATCCAAAGTGCATGATGTTATATCACATTCATAATATCCACTTATTTGGCGTATACCGTCGGTTTTGGCACGGGCAATACCCTCTACCACAGCCTTTGTATTTCCGTCATTACCCTTTACAATCTGCTTGATTTTAGCAACTGTGCCAACATCAAAAATATTTCCTTCTATTTTTTCCTCCTCGGATGCGTCTATCTGTGCAACAAGATATATTAAAGAGCCTGTTTTTTGAGCAATTTCTACTGCGTTCTTAGAAAAAGAACGGGCAAGCTCAAGGCTGAGAGTCATTCCGGGAAATGCGACGATACCACGGAGTGCAACGGTAGGTAAAGTGTATCTTTCACATTTTTCATTTATTTTGGTCATTTTGATTCCTTCCTTGGCAGAAATGCGTGGAATTTTGCTATGTGCATACTGCCTTAGAATAAAGTATAACATAAAATATAATATTTTTCTATAATATTTTGAAAAAAATATAAAAAATATTTGACTTGCCGGAGAATGTATTGTAAAATAAGTGGAAAGAGGTGATTATCTTGATAAGAACTGTTGATAAAAAAACAGAGAGATATCTGTTTGACACACATTCAGAGTCACTTGTACCCTTTGAGGTTACAGTAAGAGATGACGATATAACTGTTGAGGTTTTCAAAAGGGTAAAGAGGGTTGGCAAGGAGTTTTATAAATTATTCAAAAACAATCCCTTCTCTGTCGAAGCGATAGATTTTATTCACAGCTCCTTAAAGGACAGAGTAGAGGAGTGGGGATATTTTACCGATGATATAATGGAAGGTCATATTGTAACATATATTGCAAAAAGCTGGCAAGAGAGCATTATACTTGATTCAACCGTAGCAATATATTCTGCCGATGGATATGAAAATCTGACCGGATACGAGCTTGAGCCTCTTGATCCAAATGAAAATGAAGTTTACTTTGTAACTGTAATAGACGGAAATATCGTATCCGTATGTGAGACAAACTCATCGGATGCATTTATTGGAGCAAAGGAAATTAATGTGTATACAAGCCCGGAATACCGGGGAAGGGGCTATGGGGCATCCAATGTCTCGGCTATGATAAAGCATTACCTTACAATGGGAGAAAGGGTAGCTTATACATCAAGAAAAGATAATATCCCTTCCTGTAAAACAGCAGAGAAATGTGGTCTTGAAAGAATAGCTGAAACCTTTTATTATATTTGCTACGCTAAGGAGGAATAGGAGAAGAAAAAATGGCATTTGATGCAATAATGATGGGAGCCATTGCAAGAGAAATATCGACACAGGGTACCATGAAAGTTGAAAAAATATATCAGCCTGCAGCAGATGAAATAGTGATGCTTTTAAGGTCTGCAAAAGAAAATCACAGGCTTCTTATAAATGCAGGGTCCAATTATCCGAGAATCAATTTTACATCTTCACAATCTGATAATCCTGCCAAGGCACCGATGTTTTGTATGCTTCTTCGTAAGCATCTGGCTGGTGCTAAGCTTATCACTGTTTCACAGGACGAGCTGGAAAGAGTATGCTTCATCGAGCTTGAGGCATATGATGAAATGGGATTTAAGTCAAAAAAATATTTGATTTGCGAGATAATGGGTAAGTATGCAAATATAATTCTTGCCGATAAGGACAAAAAAATTATATCTGCCTTAAAGCCCATTGATTTTTCGGCAAGTACGGTAAGACAAATTCTTCCCGGGCTTACTTATGAGATGCCGCCGAAGCAAAATAAGCTTGACCCTACAAAGGTAACAAGAGAAGAGCTTACAGAGCTTTTTGAGGGGGCAAATAAGGAAATGCGATGCGATAAATTTATTGCAAATTCCTTTATGGGCATGGCAATATCCACAGCAAGACAGATTGCGTTTATGTGTGGAAAAAGTATAGATTGTACTCTTGAAAATATAAAATTATCCACACTCCTCCCCGCATTTTTTGATATTATGGAGAAATTCAAGCAGGGACTTCTTACACCGTATATCATTTACGATAAATCCGGAACACCCGTTGAGTACTCATATATTCCGCTTGAATACTTCGGCAGCGAGTATAAGTGCAATAGTGTAGAAAGCTTTTCTTGTGCACTTGATTTATTTTATCTTAAAAAAAGTAAGAATGAAAGGATGCGTCAGCGTTCCTTTGACATTTTAAGACTTCTTACAAATGCCGAGAGTCGAATAACCAAAAAAATCTCCATTCACCACTCAGATTTGGCAAGGTGCGAGGAAAGTGAGAGCTATAAGCTCTGCGGAGATCTTATTACAGCCAACATTTATTTAATGAAGCGTGGACAGGATAAAATCACCGTATGTAACTATTACGATGAAAGCTGTCCGAATATAGATATTCTCCTGGATATAAGGCTTACACCGGCACAAAACGCCCAGGCGTACTACAAAAAATACAACAAGGCAAAAAAGGCTAAAATAGAGTTAGCAAAGCAGATAGAGCTGGCAGAGGCAGAGCTTGATTATATAGGTACAGTTTTTGATTCTCTTACAAGGGCAGAAACAGAAAACGACCTTAATGAGATTAGGGACGAGCTTTATCACAGTGGATACGCCTCCCGAATGAAAAATTACACAGCTGTTAAGCAAGCAGTCTCTAAGCCTCTAAGATTTGTTACCTCAGGAGGATATCATATCTACTGTGGTAAAAACAACAGACAGAATGATTATGTGACTACTAAGCTATCTGCAAAAACGGACTGGTGGTTCCATGTTAAAAATCTTCCGGGCTCCCATGTTTTGATGCAGACGAACGGAGAAGAGCCCTCAGAGAAGGATTTTACAGAAGCTGCTGAAATTGCCGCACTGTATTCCAATGCAGAGGGAAATAATATTGCTGTTGACTATACTCAGGTTAAATATGTAAAAAAGCCCACAGGGTCAAAGCCCGGATTTGTTGTTTATAATGTGAACTGGACTGCCTATGTTTCCCCAAATGAAAAGAAAATAGAAGAGATGAGAGTAAAATAAAATAAGACACGCCATAGGGTAAAAATCCAATGGCGTGTTTGTTTTATATTTTTAGTGTTTTATTTTACCTTGATATTCCAAAAGAGACATAAGAATCTGTGCTGTCTGCTCACGGGTAAGGGGAGCGGACGGATTTATTTTTCCGTTTGTCTTTGATATAATCCCTAACTCACAAAGAGCCTCGATGGCACTTCTTGCCCAATCGGGTATTTCATTGTCATCGTGGAACACAGTCATAGAGCTTTCGGAATCGGCACCTATTATTCTGTTTATAATCACTGCTGCCTCAGCCGTTGATACATTTCCCTTAGGATTTATGTAAACACCCTCAGCCTTTCGTTCTCCTTCAATAATCCCAAGAGAGAAGGCTGCCTCCAGATATCCCTTGTATTGACTTGATATATCTTTGTCGTCAGCAAATCTTGTTGTTTCAACAACCGGTACATCCTTTGCTCCCATAGCACGCATTACAAGAGTAATAAATTCTTCTCTTGTGATTTTTGCCTTGGGGTCAAATGATACGGTGCCGTCCTTATTGGAGGACGCATTCATAAGCTGATATTCTGTGACTATTATTGCAGCATTTTGTGCGGGGCTGTCCTTCATATCGGAAAAAACAAGCTTTGATTTAAGCTTTTCTATTTTGATATTTACAGTTATGTTTTCTGAATAATTGCCATAGCTGTCACGCACACGGTATGTAAAGGTATCATTTCCCGTAGCACCATCATAGGGAGTGTATTTGTAGTCACCTGTGGATGTATTTGTAATTTTTACAAGTCCCTTTTCGGGTAGTGAGACTATTTCGTATTTTAATTCGTCTCCATCAGGGTCATATCCGGAGAGTACCCCGTAAGTGGATATATCCGTTTGTGTCCAGGCATAAACCTCATTTCCGTTTGTTGCAACGGGAGAATAATTAACGCTTTTCATTATTTTAAGGTGACAGCAGATTTCATAACCTGCCGAGTCAGGTGAAAACACAAAGGAGCAAGTCTCATCATTTGAGGTTTTTGGTATAAATTTTAATGTGTCAAAATCCTCTCTGTAAATCACCTGATTTTCTACAACATAAAGATTTCCAAGCATTAGTCTGCCACTTTCTTCGCTTGGCAATGCTCTTACGGTTATGGATTTTGCATTTGTGCCTAAGGCCATATCAAAATCGTTAACATCAAATTCGATTTCTCCCTCAAATACAGTTGCCGATTTTATCATTTCGTTTTCGTATGCAATAACATCAAGGGCAGGAGATACCCTTTCTGATGCAAATATTCCAAGTGCCATCATAAGAGCACATATTGGAATAAAAAATAATACCTTTTTCATTTTTGCCTCCATTATCCTTTACTATTGCATACATATTCGCATTTTTTACAAAAAATTACCGTACTGATAAAAAAACACATATTTTGAATATATTGTTCCTTGCACAAAAGATTTGATTTGATATATAATGTTACTAACGGAGTGATGAATATGGAAATTATTAAAATAAATTACAAGGCAGTAAAGGTTATTCTTAACAAGGAAGAGTGTGAAAAGTATGAATTTATAAGTGGAGAGAGCATATCAGACCGGGTCATGCTTATGTCACTTGACAGTCTGCTTTTAGAGGTAAAGGAAAGAGAATCGATAGATTTGATGAACGGAAAGCTATTGGTACAGATATACCCCACAAAAAATTTGGGGTGTGAGATTTACATATGCGATACGGAGGAGGACAAATTGTATAGGGATAAAGGGGCACAGACAGGAATAAAAAAAGCAACATCGTGCACCGGAATTTACAGATTTGACTCTATCGATAAGCTTCTCTATGCTTGTTGTCGCCTGGCTGATTGCATAGATGATGAGGCGTCTCAGGTGTACTACGATAGCTGTAATGAACGGTACTATCTTGTCAGCACCGGAATAGCACCGAGAGAGCTTCGCTTTGCATTCTTAAATGAATATGCTAAGCAAATTAAATTGCCCTATATACATCATATCAGGGAGCATTTAAGGTGCATTTGCTACAAAAATGCCATAAAAACAATGTCTTCGTTGGCGTGATAGCATTAGTGATATAAAAAATGTATAAAAAATACAAAAAAGAGTGATTTTTTTCACTCTTTTTTGTTTACATGTAAAAATAATTGTGTTATAATGAACAATGTTGGGTTTTATGTAACCAAAGCTATTAATACGTTGTTTATATTATTAAGATAGATTAGGATCAGTTGCTTTTGCAGAAATTATTACAATTCTATGATGATTTTCTTACATTTAAGTGTTAAAATTGGTATATACAAAGAATAGGAGAAAAAATATGGAAGTATTAAAGCTTGAAAAGGTATCTAAATTTTACACCTCGAAAACAAGCGTTGTAATGGGTCTTTCAAATGTAAATCTTTCATTCAGTGTGGGTGAATTTGTGGCTATTACAGGTGAAAGCGGAAGTGGAAAATCCACATTGGCTCATATACTTGGCGGCATTATACCTTATGAATCCGGTGAGCTGTATATAAATGGCTCTCCTACATCTCATTATGATGCATCAGATTGGGAAAGATATCGCCGTGACCTTATCAGCTTTATTTCTCAGAGCTATGGAGTTCTTGTTGGAAATACAGTTCTTGAAAATGTCGAGGCTGCATTACGCTTCGGTGGCTTAGATAAGGATGAAACAAGAAAACGAGCTCTTGAAATTTTGAAAGAGGTTGATCTTTTACATATAAAATCCCGTAAGGCAGGTAAGCTTTCCAGTGGACAAAAACAGCGTTTGTCAATTGCCCGTGCTCTTGCCAAGCCGTCAAGAATACTTATAGCAGACGAGCCTACAGGTAACCTTGATGCAGAAAACAGCGAAAAGATTATTGAGCTTTTGCACAAGGCATCAAAGGATAGACTTGTTATCATCATTACTCATGAGTTTTCAGAGGTAGAGAATTATGCTACAAGGCGTATAATACTCTCCGATGCGTCTGTTGTAACCGATGCACCAATCAACCAGGGTGAAGAAAAGGAGAGCTCTGCAGATGCTACTGAGGTACGCAAGACCAAATCTGTAGGGGTTAAAAAAACGTCCAAGGATAAAAAATACTTGGCACCGTATGTAACTAAGCTTACAGTAAAGTCCCGCCCTGTATTCTCGGCAATTATATGCGTATTTTTAGCGATTACCTCGCTTATAACCTTTGTTTTCCTCGGAACATTTACTGTGTCGCTGGATGATTCCAATACGAAGATATATGACTCTTCAGCCTTCCTTAACGGAAATTCCTCACGACTTATCGTGTTGAAAAATGATGGCACAGCGTTTACGGAAAGTGATTTTAACAATATGCTCGATGTAAGTTATGTAAAGGATGTAGAGGAATGGGGAAGTATTTATGATACTAACTATTACTACAGAGAAGATCTTGATTATAGAACGCAAAAGGTGATAGAAGAGGGAAAGAATAATAGTAACTACGGCTCCTCTGAGTTCTTTGTCGTAGATGTTGTAACCTTCCTTTATGAAGGACTTTATATGTCAACAGTGCCTAAGGTAGGCAAGGATATTATTGAGGATGGCAGAGCACCTGTGGGAATGTATGAGGTTCTTTCTGCAGATCCTGAGCACAAGGTTGGCGATAAGGTAACTGTACATATCAGAAACAGAAACAACTGGGTACAGGGCTCGTACATCTCATTAAACTTAACTGTAGTGGGCAAAACCGATTACGGTCACGGACTTTATTTCTCTGATGAAATGGCAAACTTTATAGACACATCCTGCTTTTTCACCGATCCCGGTGATGTGCTTTTCATTCCCTACAAGGAGGGAGTATTCGAGATAGCTCAATCAAAGAGCGAAATTACCGAATTCAATGAAACAGATGTTTTCTTCCCGGGTAATGAGGCAGATAACCCCAGAGATATAGGCAATCAAAAATATTTTAATCAGTTTGAACAGGGTACTATCAGCCTTAAATATACTGCTATTTTCAAATGCGATAACAAAAAGGTTTATGTAGTTCATGAGAATGTTTATGATGCTTATATGCCTCAAAAATATTCTAATCAAGCTACAGTGCATATTAAAGATTATTCGTATACTGACCGAGTAATCGCTGACTTAACAGAAAAGGGATATACAGTATTCTCACCCTTCAGAATAGGTGCGGTAACTGAGGATGAGGAGCTCTCCTCCGAGCGTACGGTAACCCTTGCGATTTGTCTTGCTGCATTTGCACTTACAACAGTTCTTCAGCTTATTCTTCTTAAGGCGATGTTTAATTCTATAAGCGTTCATTATAAGCTTATGTCAAATATAGGACTTACCTCCCATGTTGCATATTGGTCAATCGGTCTTATGTTTCTCATATATACATTTATAAGTGAGATAATAGGCTTTGGTATAGTATTGATTTTAAATGCGATAGGATTGAAATATGTGGTAGATATATTCAAATATCTTGATGTGGGCACCATAATTATTCTTATACTTGTTCATTTCGCTATTTGTACTGTATCCTTCCTTTCTGTACGCAAGTCTGTTAGAAAACAGGTTTTCGCAACAGAAAAAGCTGATGAAGATTTAGATTTTACACAGATGGAGGAGGTAGAGGCTAATGATTAAGGTTGATAATCTTAAGAAAACCTACGATAAGGGAACCAAAAGAGCCAATGAGGTTCTCCATAATCTTTCCTTTGAGCTTCCGGACACAGGATTTGTGTGTATTCTCGGTTCATCGGGAAGCGGTAAGACCAGCTTGTTGAATGCAATAGGTGGTCTTGATGTGTATGACAGTGGCGTAATTACTACTGAAAATACCGAAATCAGAAAAGCTGTTTCAAAGGAAATGGAACGGGAGAGAAATGCTAATTTTGGTTACATATTCCAGAACTATTATCTTTTGGTAGAGCATTCCGTAGCATATAATGTATATCTCGGTATGCATTCCCTTGATATTCCTCATGCTGAAAAGCTTAAGAGAGTAAATGAAGCTTTGACTCGTGTTGATATGCTTCGCTACCGTAAACGCCCTGTAGGAGAGCTTTCCGGAGGACAACAGCAGAGAGTTGCTATTGCCCGTGCGATAGCTCGCAGACCACGTGTTATTTTTGCCGATGAGCCTACAGGTAACCTTGACGAAACAAATACAATGAAAATATGTACCATTCTTAAAGAGCTTTCCAAGGAGAGCCTTGTAGTAATGGTTACACACGAAACAAGAATTGCAGAATTCTTTGCCGATAGAATCATTACTCTCGAAAGAGGTAATATCGTATCCGACAGTACCGACTGGGAGAGAGGCGTTATTGATGCGGGAGAGAAGGACACAGTTTACTCAGGCGATTATACCGAAAATAATATAAACTCAGAAAATCTCTCTGTCAGAATGCTATCTACTGAGGATGCAGAGCCTGTTACATTTACTGTCATAGCAGAAAAGCATAGAATCATTGTTAAATTCAATGACAAGAGAGTAGTTCTGTCATCTGATACATCAAATGCTCCGTTCCTTAAAGAGGGAGAGCACCCCGTGCTTACTCATGACAGCTTCAAGCAGCCTGATAAAGAAGTGGCTAAGGTTGCCAAAAAGAAAAATGATGAGGGTGGTACAGGAAAAGCAAAGAAATTCCTTGGACTTAAGTTCCTTGTGAATGAAGCAAAGAGCTCTGTATCGGAAAAGAAGCTCCGTCGCTTCGGCTTAGGTGTGTTTATAATCATACTTACACTTATGATTTCCATTGCGGTATCTGACTTTATTACTGTTTCAAATGTAGACCCCGAAGACTTTATTAGAGACGATTCTCACTCACTTTTTCTTAAGTTTGACAGAGGTCCCAACCTTGATATAAATCAAACAAAATATGATCCCATGATTAAGCAGTACTGTGACCATCTTGATGCTTCGGGATTGGATTACGACATAATACCAAAATCAGCTACAGATTTATACTACAATGATACATCCTTTTCTCAGATTAATGATCTTTCTTTGACAATACCCAAGCACACACTTGTTAATATTTCAAGATTGGATGAGTCTACCATAATTGCAGGTAGAATGCCTGAAAATTATAATGAAATAGTAATTGACCGTTGGGTAATCGATATGGCCCTTGAGGAGGATGGAATCCTGCAGAATATGATTTCCAATCCCGAATATTTTGTTGGAAAAACCATAAATACCGAAAGACAGTATAGTCCTACAATTGTAGGTATTTGTGATTCCGGAGAGCCGTCTATATATATGAGCACAGAGGGTATTATCTCTATTTCAACCGGTGGAGATGAAATTATTACTCTGTCCGAGTTCAAAAGACTTACAGGCTTTGACCCTGAATATACTCTTGAATCCCATGAGTGTATTTCCCTTGACCCCAATGAGGGACACCATCTTGTAAGTGGAACAGTATACAAGCTGAGAAGCTTTTATCCCATTCTTGTAAAGGAAACCTTACAGGAAATACCGGGCGATTTTAACATTGAGGCTAAGTTTGTAGTTCCGGATGAAGCTTTAGACGATATTTATCTGGCTATGGTATGCTACGGAAAAGAAGCTACTCTTTGGGCTGAGGATAAGGATAGCATGAAGCTTTATCTTGATGGGGGAGTTCCGGAGGAAATTGAAGAGCTGATGACCGTTGTAATAACTGACAATTATCAGGGCTCTTACAATTATTATCTTGCTACCAAATCCGATAAGATAGGTGCAAGAACAATAATAGTAATCTCAATTATAGTTCTTTCTCTTGTAATGATTTACTTGATGCAACGATCAAAGATAAAGGAGAGAATGGACCTTATTACAGTATACCGTCTCCTTGGAATATCAAAGCGAAATCTGATGGTTATATTTGCAATAGAAAGTCTGACAACTACTGCAAAGTTCTGTATACCGACCATTTTACTTCTGTTCTTTGGCATAAAGGTCGTTTCCAGCGTAGAGTCAATAGGTGAGATACTTATATTCCCATGGTGGGCAGCACTCCTTACCTTTGGAGCTATTGCACTGTTCAGACTGGCGTTCTCTATGATACCGATTCTTACTATTAACCGTAAGCCACCTGCTCAAATGGCAGCCAACTATGACTTCTAAAGTCGGTAAAATATTGCTGAGAACTAATAAAGTATAACAAGCTGTATAAGATAAAATCCCCCGGGGAGTGTCGATTTTTCACTCCTCGGGGCTTTTATTTGTAATAAGCCTTCTTAATACCGTCGGATATTATGCTTGCCATGCTGTCAACTGATAGGTCAATATCAATCGGAGAAACATAATAACCAACGGCTGTCTCGTTGTCGGTGATTGAACCCAGGTCAGTAACTGTGGGCACCCCAATTGCAATAACGGGAATACCTAAAGTGGACTTGCTTATTTCATGCTTGTGATTTCCAACACCGCTGCCTGGCATAATACCGCTGGCAGAAAGCTGTATGGTAGTTGAAAGCCATTCTATGTTTATGGAACAGAGAGAATCTACTGCTACAATAAGATCCGGGTGAAGTATGCTACTGGCTGAGGTGATTAAGTCAAAGGAGGAAAAACCGCTTTGTCCCTCCACACCCGTGGCAAGTGTAGCAATTTTTTTCTTATTGGAATCAATGTGCGAGGTAGGAAATAATAAATCTATCACAGACGGTCCAAGCGAATCTGATGTTATCTTCCTGTTACCAAGTCCCACTATCAGTATTTTTTCCGTTTTTATTTTTTGATCTTCGGTAATTATTTTTAAGCAGCGGGATACAGCATATGAGGCTGTGCTTGAATAATCATCCTCATACTGCCAGCATTTACCTGTGTATATTGTTATACATTCCGTTTTTCCTGTGTGATTTGATATTGAAAAAATTGTACTTATTCCATTTATTTCCTCAAGTATTACATTGAATTCGGATTTTTTGTTTTGAGGTGCCTCGCAGGCAAGATCGGTACGGTAAAAATTTTTCATAAAAAACCTCTTTTTTGTATTTTTAAGTTGAATACGTGGATAAAATGTGCTATTATATTATGTAAGATAGACAGTTATAGATGAAATATGGAACAGAGGGGAACACAAATGAGTAACATTATGAAAGATAAAAATGAGATAAAAATATTCATACTTTACCTTATGGATAGGATAGGATATCCCGTAAAATTCAATGATGTATGCAGTATTTTGTATCAGGAAAATATTGTAAGCTATTTTGAATGTGGAGATTGCTTTACCGAGCTTGTTGATGCAAACCATATAACTGAGCTTCCAAAGGAAGAGGGTGAGGAGGAGAGCCTATATATCGTTTCTCCCACAGGAAAGACCATAGCGGTGGAGCTTAGTGATACTATATCTGCAAGCATCAGGGAATCCAGCTACAGAAGTGCCATAAGACACCTTTCCTTCGAGAAAAGAGGTGCAACTACAAATTCTTATATTACGGCTCTTGAGAACGGAAAGTATATGGTGCATTGTGAGATAGCTGAGCATGGCAGAAAGGTACTTGATATTAATGTTGAGGTGGATTCTAAAATAGAAGCAGATAGAATGATCAGAAATTTTAATCGACGTCCTGAAATTGTGTACAGAGGAACTCTTGCTCTTGTATCGGGTGAGACAAATTATATTTTTGAGTGACATAATTCTTGACGAATAATTGATTTATTGTTCATTTTACACAAAAAAAAGACCAAACAATCGTTATTTTTCAAAAATATGTGAAAAAGTGCTTGACATAGAGCTTTTGAATTGGTATAATGTAATATGTGGTGGAGTAGACATATGGAAGAAATTTTGCAAGACATTATTAAGATCAAGGCAGGGGATAGCTGTGCCTTTGAGTCTCTTGTTAAAAGATTTGACCCTATGATTAGAAGTATGGCCCAAAAGTACTCCAATATGTGCAATATGTCATCACAAATGTTTGATGATTTTCTTCAGGAAGGTAAGGTAGCTTTTTATAATGCTGTTAATACCTTTCGTGAGGATAGCGGTATAACCTTTGGTGCTTACTCAAAGGTTTGTGTGCGTAACAGGCTTGTGTCCTGCGTACGGTCAGCAAACTCTAAAAAAAGACTAAGACGCTCTGATTCAAAAGATAACTACGACTTAGATAATCCACAGGATAACCTGATAGCGCGAGAACTTGAAAAGAAACTTTTTTCCCTTGCTCAGGATTGCCTTTCGCCGTATGAGAAAAAGATTTTCACCCACTATATGAATGGTGAAAGGGCAAAAGAGATCTCTTTGAAGGTCAACAGGAGCGAAAGATCCGTTAATAATGCCATTTACAGAATTAAGGCAAAATTAAAACGGACAACCAACAGTGGTACTTAGCTTTATGCTATGTATAAATTATTCTACCCAAATTAAGGAGAAAAAAGAATGTTTCAGGACAAGACATTAAAGTGCAAAGATTGTGGTCAGGAATTTGTGTTCACAGCAGGTGAGCAGGAATTCTATCAGGAAAAGGGATTCCAGAACGAGCCCCAGAGATGCAAGGCTTGTAGAGATGCAAAAAAGAATGCAGCTAAGGCTCCCCGTGAGATGTTTACTACAACTTGTGCAAAGTGCGGCAAGGAAGCAAAGGTTCCTTTCCAGCCCAACAGCGACAGACCTGTATACTGCAGTGAGTGCTTCGCTGAAATGAAAAATCTCTAATATTTCGCTATACGGGAATATCTGAAGAAGATGCTTGCGTCTTTATTAACATATATTTTTGTTTCAAAAATTTAGGATTTGATGAAAACGGACTTTTACAGTTAAAGGTCCGTTTTTATTTTTTTGAAAAAAGGTCTGTACAAAACAATATTATTATGATAAAATAAACATATATAATTATATTATGTCAGGGTGATGAAATTGAAAAACGATAAGAGATTTACTAAAGTCGATAATACGGGATTTCGAAAAAATAAGAATGACGCTAAAAACAGCTATTCCGGTTCCCGTTTTGACGACGATAAAGCAATGGATTCCGAAAATGAGCTTAGTGGAGTAGTAAGTGGAAGAAATGCAGTTTCAGAGCTGCTTAAATCGGATAGGACAATAGATAAGATTTATGTGCGAAAGGGAAATCACGAGGGGTCAGTAACTGTTATAGTAGCAAAAGCTCTTGAGAAAAAAATTCCTGTTGTTGAGGTCGAGCAGAGGAAGCTTGATTTTATCAGTGGTGGGACAAACCATCAGGGTGTTGTAGCTATGGCAGCTATGAAGGACTATGTAGATGTTGACGAAATCCTCGCAATAGCAGAAGAAAGGGGAGAAAAGCCTCTTATAGTTATATGTGACTGTATTGAGGACCCTCATAATCTCGGTGCAATTATTAGATGTGCAGAGTGCTCAGGTGCTCACGGTATTATAATTCCTAAGCGTCATGCAGTGGGAATTACACCTGCTGTTTACAAATCCTCTGCAGGGGCTATAGAGCATATGGCTATTGCCAAGGTTTCAAATATAGCCACAACAATAGAGGAGCTTAAGAAAAAAGGATTGTGGATTTTTGCCTGTGAGGCAGGTGGAACTCCTTATTACGAAACTGATTTTAATTGTCCGACTGCCATCATACTCGGCTCGGAGGGCAACGGAGTTGGTAAGCTGATAAAGGAGAGAAGTGATTATATCGTATCCATTCCTATGTATGGAAAGGTAAACTCGCTTAATGTTTCAACTGCTGCGTCGGTAATTCTTTGCCACGCTGCAAGAATCCAAAGGGAGGGTAAATAATATGGAAGATAAATTCAGCCAGCTTGAGATGGATGTTGGTGATGTCGAGAGAGTGGAAACTGAGCTTTTCGGCACCGAAAAAGAAAGAAAGCCATATCGCAGATACCCATCTAATATGAAAATAGACGAATCTCAGATAATTGAAGATCCCGAGGAGGATTCTGAGATTGAGCTTGTTTCCCCGAATGAAGAGGTATTTAAGAAGGTATCCGGCTCAATAAGAAGAAGTGGAGAGGATAGAGAAATCCCTGATTCTGCATGGAACCGTAAGGATGAAAGTGGGGATTATAATCCCAAATTCGATGATACCTATGCCAACACCACGGAAACAGAGCATAGCTTTATGAAGACCTTTGGTATGCTCGAAACCCGTAAGAGTGTAAGCATGGAGGAAACAAATCAGACTACAAAGGAGATAGAGGCACTCCAGGGTGATATACATTCTGATTACTACGAGTATACCGACAGACAGCAGAGAAAAGAAATAATCGGCATGTACAAGTATGCAAAAAGGTCTATAAAAATTAAAATGATAATTGCTTCTGTTTTTGCCGTTATGCTTTTGTTTTTGGAAAACATAAGCTTCTTTTCAAGAAGTCTTTATGACAGCATGGAAATTGGAGAGCATCCATACATATTCTTTTTTGTAGATTTAGGTATTCTTCTTGCCTGCATGGGATGTGCATACGAACAGTTGTATTACGGAGGAAGATCAATACTTGCTAAGGAGCATATTCCCGAGAGCATTTCAGTTTATGCGTGCTTAATCAGTATTGCATATTCCTTGATAACACTTATATTTGTTCCCTTTGGCTTTCAGCAGAAGCTATATAATTTCCCGGTAGCCTTAGTTTGCGTTTTATCTCTTGTGTATTCATACACAAATGTTATAAGGGAAAAATACGGCTTCAGTGTAGTATCCTCAAAGGATGCAAAGTTTGTTGTTAATAAGCTATCCTCTGATGATGCGGAAACAGAGTATGAAACCTTTACAACTACCGGTGATGATATATCCGGTAACATTAATATAGTAAAAATAGATAAGGCAAATTTCGTAAAGGGATATTTTGCAAGGACAAATCAGCCTGCCGATGTAAAAAACGCTATGGATGTTTACTCACTTGCATCGCTTATTGCTCCTTTAGTGCTTTTTGTTATAGCTATTATTCGTGGATACATATTTACGGATGCTCTTGCAGTATGGTATGAGGGCTTTTTATTAGCTCTTCCTGTGGGCTTCTTGTTTACATATAGTATACCGTTCCTTATGGGAAATAAAAAGCTTTTTAATGACGAGGTAGCTATTATAGGCGAGAATGCAATTAAAGAGTTTTCTGATATCAGAGTAGTTTCTGTAAATGATACAACAGCTTTTCCCCCATACAATGTAAAATTGCAGAATTTTAAGGTATATAGTGATTTCAATATTGAAAAGGTGCTTTACTATGCTGCAAGTGGATTCAGCGTCGTTGGAGGACCTTTAGCTGATGTGTTTGATTTAGCTACAAGAGATGCAATGCAGAAGAGTAAACGTACAAAGTTTATCTGTGGTGCAAGAAGCTATTTTTGTGTAAAGGTGGATAATGATACTCTTATATTTGCTGACAGATACGGAATGGCATCTCAGGGAATAGATGTTCCTGTAGAGAAGGATGATGCAGATGAAAGCCTGAGCATTATGTTTATGGCGTGCAACGGTACACTTTGTGCAAAAATGTATATCAATTATATGATAGATATTGACTTTGCGGAAACAGTACGCACACTTAATAAAAACGGCACAGCAGTTATGATAAGGACCTTTGATCCCAATATTAATAATGAAATTATTAAAAAGCAGACAATATTCAAAAAGTCCGAGCTTTGCGTTATAAAGCTTAACGGCAGTGACCAGATATCAAAAACAGTAGATAAAATAGACAGTGGAATAGTATCAAAGGGACGGTCCAGATCCTTACTTAAGGCTATTCCCGTATGCAAGAATATAACAAAAACAAGAAAGGCCTCTTTGATAGTCAAGGTAATAAGCTCCCTTACCGGACTTGTACTTCTTGGACTTACCGTGTTTGAACTTTTTGGCTTGACACCGTTTGTACCACCGATATTTGTGGGACTGTTTTATGTACCGTGGATGCTACTTATGTTGGCAATCAGTGGAATAAACCTTTCGAGGATAAGGTAAATGAATAATTTAAGCACAATATTAAAATCCGTATCTAAGCCCGGCAGATATACAGGTGGAGAGTACGGACAGATTATTAAGGATAAAGAGAAGGTGAGCCTTCGTGTTGCCTTCTGCTTTCCCGATACATACGAAATAGGTATGTCAAATCTGGGAGTACGCATTCTATACGGTGCCATAAACCAAATGGATGGTGTATGGTGTGAGAGAGTATATGCTCCCTGGCCCGATATGGAGGATAAAATGAGGGAGTATAATATTCCTCTGTTTGCTCTTGAAAGCAAGGACTCCATAAAGGACTTTGACATAATTGCTACATCATTGCAATATGAATTATGCTATACCACAGCTGTAAATATGATTGACCTTGCCGGACTTCCCATATTTGCAAGGGACAGAGGAGAGGATGCTCCCGTGCTTTTAGCCGGTGGTCCATGTGCATATAATGCCGAGCCGGTTGCTGATTTCTACGATATTTTCAGCATTGGAGAGGGAGAGGAAGCATTACCCGAGCTTTGTGCTCTTATGAAAAAAATGAAGGAGGACGGTACCTACACAAAGACTGCATTCCTTCGTGAGGCGTCTCATCATAAGGGATTTTATGTTCCTTCACTGTACAGTATAGAGTATAATGAGGATGGTACGATTAAGTCCTTTGAGCCAAAATATGAGGATGTCCCCAAAAAAGTAGAAAAGAGAATAGTAGCAGACTTAAATACCTCTTATTTTCCTACAAAGCCTGTGATGCCATTTATAGAAACGGTCCATGACAGAATAATGTTAGAGACCTTTCGTGGATGTATAAGGGGATGTCGATTCTGTCAGGCAGGTATGGTATTCCGTCCTGTGCGTGAAAAGAGTGCAGAGGTGTTAAATGCTCAGGCAAAGGAAATTTTCAAAAATTCAGGATACAATGAAATATCTTTGACATCACTTTCCATAAGCGATTATTCCTGTTTGTCAGATGCTACGGATTTACTTCTTGAATGGACAAACCCTGCTAAGATTAATTTGTCCTTGCCATCCCTTCGTGCCGACAGCTTTACTAAGGAGCTTATGGAAAAAATTAGCACTGTAAGACAGTCCGGACTTACATTTGCCCCTGAGGCAGGAACACAGAGGCTCCGTGATGCTATAAATAAGAATTTATATGAGAGTGATCTTCTCAATGCTGTCAGGTTGGCATTTGAAGGCGGTAAAAGCCTCGTAAAGCTTTATTTTATGAATGGTCTTCCTACGGAGACCTACGAGGATATAGAAGGAATATCAGTGCTTGCTAAGCATGTGGTTGATGAGTTCTATAAGATGCCCGTAAGACCGAAGAAGCCTGTCAGTGTAACGGTCAGTGTTTCCTGCTTTGTACCCAAGCCTCACACTCCATTTCAGTGGGAGCCACAGAATACTCTTGATGAGCTTTGCGAAAAGCAGAAATTCCTCGGTGAAAAAATAACTGATCGAAGAGTTAGATATAATTGGCATGAGGCTAAGGTTTCACGCCTTGAGGCAGTATTTTCTAAGGGTAATCGCCGTCTTTCCAAGGCTATTGCATATGCTGTAGAGCAGGGAATGAGATTTGATGCATGGGACGAATATTTTGACTACGATAAGTGGATGGATGTATTCGACAAGTGTGGCATAGATCCGTCATTCTATGCAAATCGCAGAATGGACTATGATGAAATACTACCGTGGGATGTTATTGATATAGGAGTAAGCAAAAAATTCCTGATATCCGAGAGCAAAAAAGCGTATGAAAGCGTAACAACCCCCAACTGCAAGGAGAAATGCTCGGGCTGTGGAGCAAATAAATTGGGAGGAGATGTAACATGGTGTCCCAAAATGAGATAATCCCTATAAGAATAAAATTCAAAAAGTATGGCTCTCTTATGTACATTTCTCACCTTGATACTGCAAAAACCATGCAGAGAATAATGCTTCGTGCAGGTATTGATATCTGGTATAGTGAGGGCTTTAATCCTCAGCCCAAAATTGTATTTGCAGTACCTCTTCCCGTAGGTGTGGAGAGTGAATGTGAATTTATGGATATAAAGATAAATTCATATATGAGCTGTGAAGAAATTAAGGAACGCTTATCCTACAATATCCCTAATGAAATGAAGATAATTTCCGTATATATTCCCGAGCAAAAGCTAAAAAACATAATCTATATAGATTATGAAATGGAAATCTGCTCCCATTCCGTTGACAATGAAACTGCATCCCAAATAGAAAATCTTTTATCCGGCGATGTATTTGTCGTAAAAAGATCTAAGGGAACAGAGAAGGAAATCAATATCAAGGATTATATTAAATCCGTGTCCGTAAGGAATGAAAACGGCAAAATAATAATTAAAGCAATTATATGTGCCGGAGGAGATAAAAACCTTAATCCCGAGCTTTTAATTGAAGCAATCAGAGCCAATACAAAGCTTTTGAACGGTAATCCCACAGAGGAATATTACTCAATTATGAGAAAGCGTATGCTTTGTGAGGACCTTACTGAATTTAAGTAATTTCATACATAAGAGAGAGCAGACCTTTCTGCTCTCTTTTATGTATATAAGCATTGACATAGTAGTAATAAAACATTATAATAAAACTATAGAACGCTAAAATACACGGAGGACAGTATGAATTCGAGGATAAAAATCAGGTATTTTAGAATTATCAGTATTATAATTGCTTTGCTATTTTGTCTGTGTGCTGTAGGATGCAGCAGTACAGAGGATAACACTACTGAGAATACTACTACCGGGGATAACACTACAAGCACCTCGGAGGAAGTCACAACTTTGACTGAGGAGAATAATGATCCAAATAATGGTAATATCGGTGATAATGAAGAGGGGAGCAATAATGAAGCAGAGCTTCCTGATTATTATACAGCCGTTATTAAATCAAACAGTTATATTATATCATCCCCATATACCGGAGAAATCTCTGTATCGGATGAGCTTAAGGGAGTTTACTATACAGCTGATTCTCCCGGTGGTGAGCCACAAAATGACGGTACAGGAAAAATATGGTTAAAGCTTAAGCCTATTGAAAAATATTGTATTTCTTCTCTTAATATAGACGGTGATTATTCTTCAGTTGAAGATTTAGGTAATGATGTATACTGTATTAACGGTGTAAAATCAAATCTATCTGTTAGCATAACTGTAAAAACAGTATATAACTCTAATGAACAAATATTTGCAAATTATGGCTATGGAATTTCCGATAATGGAGTAATGATTGTAAGCTGGAAGGAAAGTGCAGAAGCTCCATTACGGTATGTGGAGCTTAGCTATACGGACAGTAATGGTTATCAAACCAAATATATAGATGCTTCACTTGGCAGAGCAGAGCTCTTTGAAATGACTGAAAATCAAATTTATACAGTTTCCATGAGGGCTATAAGCCGTAATTATATAGGAAAAAGTGTGAATGTCAGTGGCTGTTATATGAAGTCTCCTAAGGAGGTCTCTTTCCCAAGGGTGGAAATTACCACTGATAATTATATATTGCCGAGCTTTGACACGATTAATTCTCCTTCAAATGCTTGGGGAGCAGGCATTACCAACGCTACATATGAGCAATGCATAATGACCTTGTACAATGAAGACAACGAAATCGTATACAGCTCATCTGTTGGAAGTGGAGAGGGTGAGGAATATCTTGGTGCTAAATTAAAGGTAAGAGGTAATACCAGTGCTGCCCATGCCAAGGATTCAAGATATCCGTATAAGGTCAAGCTGAGTGAAAAATTTGATTTATTAGCTCCGTTAATCGGCAGAGAGGATGACGGAAAGTCTTACGCTGATAAGGATTGGCTTCTCCTTAATTACGGTGATGAATTTTACCGTATTTGTGGAGATGCAATTGCAGACGCAGTGGGGACAGAATGGTCCCCCGATTATTGTTATGTCAGCTTGTATGTTAATGGAGATTACCGTGGGCTCTATGTTTTGTCCGAGGCTGTTGAAAGAGGCAACGGAGCAGATGAAGAGCAATGGAGAGTTGCAGTAGATAATGACGGCTATGTTTTTGAGTGTGATGCTTATTGGTGGAATGAGAATTTATATTTTGATACTCCCTTGACAAAGAACACCAAGATGTATTATACCTTCAAATATCCCGATTCTGATTATATCAAGGAGGGGTCCTTAGAATATAACTATTTGAAAAATTACATAATTGATTTTGAGAATGCCATTAAGAAAAATGACGACTCATATCTTGAATATATGGACCTGGATTCCTTTGTAAAATGGCTTCTTGTGTCGGATTACTTATGTATTAGCGACGGTGGAGGATGTAATATTTTTCTCTATAAAGAGGATTCCACGGATAATACAAAAATTAACATGGGACCTAACTGGGATTTTGATTCATATATGGGTGATGTCAACGGTCTTTCAACCATTCGTATGTCTTGGAGTACAGCCCCATTCTATTACCATAGACTTATTAAAAAATCTTCATTCCAGACACGGTATAATGAGCTATTTATGGAAACACATGAAAAGCTGGACAAATATATAGATGATGCATATTCCAAAATCGATATAGAATCCCATACTGAGCTTCTGGAATATCAAAATATCCGTTTCAGAACAGAAAAGAAATCCTTGTCAACACAGAAGGAAGCCTTTGATATATGGTTGGATGGACATCTTGATTATATGGAGACACAATTTAACTGATACAATAATTAATGGTATAAAAAATATCGGGAGCACATTTTTGCCCCCGATATTTTTATTTTTCAAGTTTTTCTTTTTCCTCAACCTCTTCAAAGTCGGCTACATTGATGGTTTTGTTATTTTCGATTGTAAGTATTTCCTCTTTGATTCTTTTGGGATCGGTGCTGATATATGAGTCTGCTACTACTGCATCCTCCGTAATATCGGTAGCATGCTTATTAAATTCAGCTGTTGCACGCTTTACTATTCTACCGAGATAAAAAAGAGAGAAGAAGTTTTGTATACCGCAGATTGTAAGAGAAGCACCGAGGATAAAGGAGAAAAGACCAAAATTATTATCTGTCAGCCTTACTCTTACACAGAGAAATCCACCAAAAATAGTAAGACAGGCGATTATAAGCAAGAACCACCACATTTTCATATTATACCGTTTGGAATTTATTACCGTCTGTAGCTTGAAGGCACCGTCAATTATGATAAACAAGCCTATTAGCATGGGATATACAGACATAACAATATCCGGGAAAATCAAAGCTACAATAGCACAGATTATGGTTACGCAAGCAGTAATAATGGAAAAAGCAAAGCCTGCTCCCCGTCGTCTGTCAGCAAGTATTTTAATAACCTGTATTATTCCTCCTATCAATGCTACAGCACCGATAATATAGCTTACTGTTTTCATAGATTCATTGGGATATACAATAATCAGCACACCGCATGTACAAAGCAGAATTGCTAAAACCAGATAACCGAATCTAAACCTTTTGATTGCATTAATTATTGACATATTAACCTCCGTGGTTAGATTAAACAGCGTCAAATTGACTGTTGTATAAATTATAATAAAATCCCTTTCTTTCGATAAGAGCGGTATGGGTACCCTGTTCGATTATTTTACCCTTGTCCATCACGAGGATAAGGTCAGCTTCCCTGATGGTGGAAAGACGGTGATCAACTATAAAGGATGTGCGTCCCTCCATAAGCCTTGCAAACGCCTCCTGAATCTTGATTTCAGTACGGGTGTCGATAGATGAGGTAGCCTCATCAAGAATCAGCATAGGTGGCAGGCAAAGCATTATTCTTGCTATACATAGCAGCTGCTTTTGCCCCTGTGAAAGGATGGAACCATTTTCCGTAAGAACCGTCTCATAGCCGTTTGGAAGCCTTTTTATAAAGCCATGTGCATGAGAAGCCTTAGCTGCCTTGATTATATCTTCATCCGTTGCATCCGGCATACCAATGGCGATATTTTCCTTAACGGTACCGTTTCTAATCCAGGTATCCTGTAGTACCATACCGTAATTCTGTCGTAGAGAATTTCTTGTAAGCTCCTTTATATCATATCCGTCAACGTAAATTGAGCCTTTTTTGACATCGTAAAATCTCATAAGAAGATTTATAAATGTGGTTTTTCCACATCCGGTTGGACCGACAATAGCGATTCTTTGACCCTTGCTTACATTAAGATTGAAGTTTTCAATTAGTTTTTGTTCATTTGTATATGAGAAGCTTACATCTGATATTTTTATATCCCCCTTGGCATTCTCAAGTACATATGCCTCTGCATCATCAGGAGACTCGCTTTCCTCTTTGATAAACTCAAATACTCTTGACGCACAAGCGAGGGCGTTTTGCAGCTCACTTATAATACCGGAAATTTCATTAAACGGTTTTGCATATTGGGTTGAGTAGCTAAGAATACAGGCCAGAGCTCCAACAGTAAGGGCTCCCGTAGTACCGGAGCTGTTAATAACTATAAAAGCACCGAACAAGGCTGTTGCAGTATATACAAGAGAATTTATAAATCTTGTGGTCGGATTTACGAGGGAGGAGAAGAATATTGCTTTTACAGAACATTTTTGGAGTCTTGTATTGATTTCATCGAATTCCTCCATTGCCTCATCCTCATGGGCAAACGCCTTTACAACCTTTTGGTTGGATATCATTTCTTCAATAATGGCTGTTTGTTCTCCTCTTGTTTTTGATTGGGTATGAAAATATTTATAGGTGTTTTTTGCAATAAAGCTGGCAATAAGCAAAGAAACAGGTGTAAGAACCACTACAATTACAGTTATTTGTACACTGATTGTAAGCATAAATACAAGCGTACCTAAAATAGTAACAATACCGGTAAAGAACTGGGTAAAGCCCATTAAAAGACCGTCTGCAAATTGGTCAACATCATTGATAACCTTGCTTACTACCTCACCATAGGAATGGGAATCGATATATTTAAGTGGGAGAGTCTCAATTTTTTCAAATGCCTCATCCCTAACCTTTTTAACTATATTGTAGGTGATTACATTGTTAATATTATTGATTATCCATTGTATAACACCTATGGCTAGGGCGACAACTCCTACAGTTACAAGTAACTCATATACTGTATCGAGGGCAACATTGTTTTCGCCTATAATGAGGTCAATAGCTTTACCTATAATAATAGGAATATAAAGTGTAAGAGCTACCGAGACCGTGGAAAAGAGAATAGACAGTACGAGAAGGAATTTATATCCGCCAACATAGCGTAAGACCTCTTTGACTGTTGACATTTTTATCTTGTTTTTCTTTTTCATTTATATACCCTCCTTTCTGAACTGGGAGTTGTATATCTCGGAATAAACAACGCAAGAGTTAAGAAGCTCATTGTGTTTACCCATACCTACAATCTTACCGTCATCAAGCACTACAATAAGGTCAGCGTGCATAATTGATGCGGTCCTTTGTGAAACAATAAAAACTGTCGGTTTATATTCTATTTTTGAAATAGAGGAACGGAGAGCAGCATCGGTAGTATAGTCAAGTGCAGATGCACTATCGTCAAGGATAAGTATTTCGGGCTTTTTTACAAGAGCTCTTGCAATTGTAAAACGCTGTCTTTGACCACCGGAAAGATTTTTACCACCCTGCTCAATATAGGAATCAAGACCGTCGGGCTTGGATGCTAAAACATCGGATGCCTGTGCTTGCTCAATTGCTTTGTATATGGCATCATCATCTGCGTTTTTGTTTCCCCATTTCATATTATCACGGATAGAACCACGGAACAATACTGCCTTTTGTGGTACGATACCGATTTTATCCCGTAAATATTCAAGAGGATATTTCTTAACATTTACTCCGTTTACCTTAACCTCGCCGTTACAAACATCATAGAATCTGCCAATCAGGTTTACAAGGGAGGTTTTGCCTGAGCCGGTACTGCCGATAATTCCTACGGTTTGTCCCTTTTTAACCTTGAAATCTATATTATCAAGAGATGGCTCGTTAGAAGTGATGTATTTGAGAGTTGCATTTTCAAATTCAACGGAGTATTGGGTATCCACCTCCTGCGGCATTGTATCCGGGGCGGTAATAGAAGAGCTTATTTCAAATACAGACTGGACTCTGTTACCACAGGCTACAGCCTTTGTAATACTGATAATCAGGTTTGCAAGCTTAATAAGTTCAACCAGGATCTGTGACATATAGTTATAAAGTGCTATTACTTCACCCTGTGAGAGCTCACCCAGATTTACCTGTATGGCTCCGTTCCAGATTAGTACGGATATACCTATATTGAGTATTACATATGTCATAGGATTCATAAGAGCGGATATTCTTCCTACGAATTTCTGTGCAGTATTAAGATTTGCAGTAGAGGTTTTGAATTTTTCCTCCTCTTCCTTTTCCTGACCGAAGGCACGGATAACTCTTACACCTTGTAAATTTTCACGGGTAATGCCAAGTACTCTATCGAGTCTGTTTTGTACCTTTTTATAGAGGGGAATGGTGGCAAGCATAATGCCGAATACGACCAAAGAAAGCACCGGAATAGCTACAACAAATACAAGTGCAGATTTTATATCAACCGTAAATGCCATTATCATAGCACCGAATACAATGAGAGGTGAACGGAGGAAAAGACGGAGAGTAAGATTAACACCGTTCTGCACCTGGTTCATATCACTTGTCATTCTTGTTATAAGAGTTGATGTTCCGAGAGTATCTATTTCGGAATAAGAGAGAGTTTGGATATGACCGAATAAGGAGTGCTTAACCTTGGTTGCAAAGCCGACGGACGCCTTAGCGGCATAGTATTGGGCAACAAGGGCACAGCCAAGCCCAACAAAGCCGAGAATTGCCATAATAATGCACATTTTCACTACATAGGGCTTGTCTTTATTGGCAATACCGATATCTATGATATTTGCAACAAGGAGAGGGATAAGCAGCTCAAAGCACGCTTCAAAGAGCTTAAAAAGAGGGCTTATGATACTCTCCTTGATATATCCTTTCATATGAGTTAAAAGCTTTTTCAAAATTTACCTCCATGCTCAAAGATAATTTTAATTATTTTACCATATAATCTTAACATTGGCAAGATATTATGACAAAAAAACTTACATATACGACATATTGCTTTAACAGGAAATATATGATAAAATATTTTTTGAATTATTATATAATCATCCAACCTTTTTGTTATTTTCCGGTACTAAGTATTGAAACCGAAAGCGCTTACGGAATCAAAGGGAGTGAAATAATGTATAGATTTAACGGCAAAGAAGAAGAGCTTAAGCAATTGATAAACAAATATAAATCAATTGTATACGGAACTGCATACGCATATCTGCGATATAATTTTGAAATAGATGATGTAGTACAGGAAACCTTTATTCAGCTTTACTTTAATTATGGAAAAATTATTGATAAAGAAAAAATTGGCTCGTGGCTTTGTGGAGTAGCCAGGAATATTTCTATGAAAAAACTTCGTCAAACAAAGTATTATACACCTCTTGAGGATAATGAGTATATTGCCGTAAGAGGAGTAGACGAGGAGCTTTGCGATAAAGAAAGAAATACTGAGCTTTATAATGCTATAAGTAATTTATCAAAGCCGATAGCAGAAACGGTAACGCTATTCTACCTTGCAGAAAAATCTATAAGTGATATTTCATCTCTGCTTTCCGTTCCTGAGGGGACAATAAAAAGCCGTCTTTACGAGGGTAGAAAAAAACTGAAGGGAGATTTGATTTATATGATGGAAAAGAAGAATAATTCTATAAGCAAGGTGGATATTTACAATAACATTAAGGAATATATATCCAATGCAAAAAAAGCGATAGATATAAGAAACAGCCCTGTAGCTATATTACATCTTGACAAAGCTATTGGTGAGTTCGAGGCGTTAGAGAAAGAATATAAGCTTCTTGCGGAAATATACCGTTTAAGAGCACTTGCTACAACAGATAAAGAAAAAGCAATAATTGACGGTGAAAAGAGTGTAGCATACGCACGGCTGACTAATAACAGAAGACTTATAGCAGAGTATTTATTTTCTCATTGCTTTGATTACTATGATGAAAAGCAACTTTGTATGTTGATTGAGGTTTATGAAATGGCACAATCTATGAATTATTTTGCATTATGCTCGGAAAGTGCCTTTTGGATATCTACTCATAAAATGAAGTCCTATAAATATTCAAATGCAAGAGAATGGCTTAATATAGCAATAAATGCCTATAATAGAATTGAAAGCTTCGATGGCGTAAACTGCTGTGTCGGTGACACTGTAAGAACCCGTGCATTGTCCTCAGCGGCACTTGATTCGATGAGTATGCTTGAAAAAATAGGACATCTGAACGGAGAATATTCAATTCTAAATACATTCTGTATGATACTAAAAAATGAAAAGGACGGTGTATCGTCTCAGGCTAATTATGGCTGGGATATCCCCGGAAAGCAGAAAAGAGTTAAAAATGCCCATAGATTCTTCGGATGCTTTGAGTGTGAGCAGGTTATTTATTCAAATAGCTTACTGGAGAATGGATATCTTGACCACGAATACTATCTTTGGAACGGCGTTCTTGTGAATAGAAGATATGATATATTATCAAAAAATGAAACGGTTTTAACCGAGGCGGGCGAATTCAAGGATTGCATTCATATTAAGATTACAGAAAGTATACCTAATTACGATGGAAGTATAATAGATTACAAAGAGGCCTTTGAATGTCTTGAATGCTTAGAGCATTGGTACTGTCCGGATGTAGGACTGATAAAATCGAAAAGAGCATTTCCAAATGATAGCAATATTTTACCATATTCAAGAGAGCTTAAATGCTATTGTGTTGCTCCGACCTTTGAAAGAGGATGCAGATATTTTCCCATATCCGTAGGAAATATGTGGGAATATAATGTTTTTGATGAAAACGGGGTAGACTATTCTGAAAGGTATGGATATAGAGATTGCTATAAGATAGATACAGTAACTGAAGAATATACCTATATTTCAAACAGCGGATTTACTTATGTAAAATAAAATTAAACCCATCCGGCATATTCTTGCCGGATGGGTTTTGCTTTTTTAGTCAATATTCATTAAAATAGGCAGTATTACAGGCTTACGCTTTGTTTCGGCATAAATAAACTTTGCAATTGCTGATTTCATTATTCCTTTGAGCTCATTCCACTCACGGATTCCTTTATTAAGTGCTTCTATCAGGGCAGTGGTAGCTACAGATTTTGCACCTCCAACCAGCTCCTCGCTTTCTCTGACATATACAAATCCACGTGAGATTATCTCGGGACCGGACATAAGCATACCCATATCCATAGAAATAGTAGCTACGGCAATGATCAGACCGTTTTCTGCAAGATTTTTTCTGTCACGGAGAACAATGTTTCCAACATCTCCTATTCCGGAGCCGTCTATTAATATTTTGCCTGCGGGAACAACTCCGTTAAATCTTGCTCCGTTTTCATCAATTTCGATAATTCTTCCAATATCGGAAACGAATATGTTTTCGGGTATCATACCCATCTCCTCGGCAAGCTCCTTGTGTCTTATGAGATGACGGAATTCGCCGTGCACAGGCATAAAATATTTCGGTTTAGTAAGGGCATGCATCAGCTTAAGCTCCTCCTGGCAAGCATGACCAGAAACATGGACCTCCACGGAGGAGTCGTGATATACATTTACACCACGGCGATACATTTCATTTACTATTTTGCCAACAAGAGGCTCATTACCCGGAATAGCACTGGAGCTGAGTACTACAAGATCCTTATCCGTAAGTACAACTCTGTCGTGCTCAGAAAATGCCATACGGTACAGGGCAGACATGGGCTCTCCTTGACTTCCCGTTGTTATAATAGTAAGCTTTTCCGGTGGGTATTTTTTAATTTCGTCAATATCTATTATTACACCGGCAGGCACATTCATATATCCAAGACGGACAGCGGCATTTATAACATTAAGCATACTGCGACCTGTTAATGCAACCTTTCTTCCATGCCGTACACTTGAGTTTATAATTTGCTGAACTCTATGTACATTGGAAGAGAAGGTGGCAATAATAATTCGCTTGTCGGTAGCTGATGAATAGATTTTTTCAAGAGATACACCAACCTTGCTTTCTGAAGGGGTATAACCTGGACGATCCACATTTGTAGATTCGCATAAAAGCATTGTTATACCTTCCTTACCAAGCTGACCTATTCTTGTTATATCCATCATTTCACTTTCAATAGGGTTAGTATCGAGCTTGAAGTCGCCCGTATGGAATATAAGGCCCTGCGGAGTTGAGATAGCAAGAGCACATGCATCTGCAATTGAGTGGTTTACACGGACAAATTCGATTGCAAAATGACCAAGGGTAATTGTATCACCGGATGATACAGTGTTTAGTTTTGCATTTTGGAGCAATTTGTGCTCCATAAGCTTGTTTTCGAGAATGCCAAGAGAAAGTCTTGTACCGTAAACAGGTACATTCATGCTCTTCAATAAATAGGGAAGAGAGCCGATGTGATCCTCGTGACCGTGAGTGATAAGTACGCCTTTTACCTTATCCACATTGTTCTGAAGATAAGTGAAATCGGGAATTACAAGGTCAACACCCAGCATATCGTCATCCGGGAATCCTATTCCGCAGTCAATAACAATTATATCGTTTTCACACTCTATACAGGTTATATTTTTGCCAATTTCATTAAGTCCGCCAAGGGAGAATATTTTTACCTTAGGCATTTTTTTTCTTTTGCTTGTTGGTTTTTTTACCTTTGGTGAGGTGCTCTTTTTCTTTGGCTTTTCAGCAACTGTAGAAATAGAAGGAGAGGAAAGAAATGCATCTGTAGCATCAAGCTTAAACGAATTGCTTTTCTTGGTCTTACTACTGACTTCACGAACAAGCTCCGGCTCCCTTTTCCTTTTAGGCTGCCTTTGTGCTTTTTTTACCTCCTGCTTAGATGATTTTAATGTCTTAGGTTTTTGTTGCTTTTTAATTATTTCTTGATTTTTCACTATATTATCCTTTCTATGCGTAGCACGACAAAAGACCGTCTTATGACGGTAGTGCATAGAGCCCGTAAGTGTATAAACGGCCCCACCTACGGTGCTCTATACAGATATTGAGAAGAAATTGTATCAAACGAATATATGATACTGTTATTTTACCATAATCATCAGTTGAAGTCAATATATATAATTTATAAAAACAAAAGATAAATCACAAGAAAAGATAGAAATCCAATTGCACTGCCTAATAAGAAAAAAACAAGTCCGTTTAGACGACGCCTTTTGATTTTTACCTGACGGTTTGTACCGGTGTAGCTGTTTACAATAGATGTAGCTTCATTTATTATATCTCTTTCGCATATAGAAGGGTGAGAGATATCTCTTTTAAGTACAAAATATGCTTCCTCGAATAAATCGTTTTGTGTGTCTTTAATTTGTATAATCTTTTTTTGACATCCCCTTATCATATAAATCCTCTTTCCCGTTTTTATGATTGTAGACTTAAATTATTGTATTTATTCAAAAAATAAACGGCACAGGATACATGATAAAAATATGCAAAGCACCGATGATAAAATAGCACAGGGAAGAGCATGCCGTGTTTTTTTGATGCCGGTTGATGAAAAATAAACGCTAATTACATAAAATGCTGTATCGGAGGAGGACATTATTACAGCTCCGCAAATAGAAGCAAAGGAGTCTATACCGCTATTTTCTATAAGACTCTCATATGAAGCGATAGAAGCTCCTGATGACAATGGGCGAGTAATTATAAGGGGTAATAGTTCTGTTGGGATTTTTAGAAAAGTAAACACGGGGTCGAGAATTTTTGACAAAATATTAATTGCACCACTGGAAGACAGCATGCTTACACCCACAACAAGAAGACAAAGACTTGGGAGAATATTAAAAGAAGAACAAATCCCTTCCTTAGCTCCGTTTATAAATACAGATGTATAATCTTTTTTTCTACTACCAAGTATTAAGGCGAAAATAAGTATTATAAACGGCAATGTAAAAGCTGAGATTTTATTAAGAATTGTCATTTCTTCTACCTAATAATTTTGATAATAAAACAGCAAAAATCATACACACCCCCGAACAAATCCACACAGGTACAATTATTTCATATGTAATTTGTGCTCCATGTGCAGTTCGCAATGCAAGTACAGTTGTCGGTACAAGATTAAAGCAGGCACAACCCATTACACATAGGGTAACCATATCGTTAGAGGCTTTGCTGTCTCTATTATTTTTATTAAGCTCCTCCATTGCTCTGATTCCAAGAGGTGTTGCTGCATTTGATATGCCGAGAAGATTGGCACTGACACAAGCTGTGATTTCCTCTTTTGCCACCCCCTTAGAAAACGAATCGGGAAAAATTTTTCTGAGAATTGGCGAAAGAATTTTAGATAAAAGCTTTATACAGCCACTTTCCTTAAGCACATTCATTATTCCACTCCACAATGCCATCATACCCATTAGAGAAAATGTGACAGAAACGCTCTTTGAGGCTCCATCAATTATTCCCTGGCATAGGGATTCCATATTATTGGTAATGCATGCAGTTACAAAAGATGTAAAAGCAATAACAGAAAAAATCATGCCAATCATTTGTTTTCCTCACATATAACGTATTTGTAAGAAATGTAAAATAATGTCAAATTTGGTTGACACACACTTAAAAATGTGGTAAAATGGAATAAAAACAATAACAAAAGGAGAAGTATATGAATTCTACAGGAATTACAAGAAAAGTGGATGATTTGGGTAGAATAGTTCTTCCCATGGAAATTCGCAACAAGTTTGACATCAACCCCAAGGACGCCCTTGAAATTTTTATTGATGGTGATAAAATTGTGCTTAAAAAATATGAACCATGCTGCATCTTCTGCGGGAATATGGCAGACAACATCCTTTTTTGCGAAAGAAGGGTATGTAAGGATTGCATAAGTAAACTGCACAATTCATAAAAATTGTATTCGATAAACATTTATTTATTACAAACGGAGAGTAAATTATGGAAAATATTTTGAAATACGGTATGAGTGCCAGAGTATTTGAGGAGGCAATGCCCCTTGGAAACGGTCAGCTTGGTGCTATGGTCTACGGGCGAACAGATAAGGAAAGAATTTCGTTGAATCACGATACACTCTGGTCCGGAAAGCCCGGGCAGACTATGGTTGATGGAGCATACGAAGCCAACGAGCTGGCAAAGAAGCTTGTTATGGAGGGAAAGAACGGAGATGCACAGTGGAATCTTGAAAGAGGTTTTTCCGGCACTTGGTTGAACTCCTATCTTTTCTTAGGTACTCTTTATATTGAAAGAATTGGCTCTAAGGGAAATCCTACCAACTACATACGCACATTAAACCTTGAAAATTCCATTATCAATGTGAGATATACAGAGGATGGAGTTGATTTTGAAAGAGAATATTTTGTATCATTTCCAGACAACTGTATGATGGTAAGACTTCATTCGTCTGAGCCTGTTACATATGAGCTGACAGGAGATTGCATCGGTAAGAGTGCAGTTACAGCATCTCCCGATAAGTTGTATCTTGTAGGCGAGTGTCCATCTCAGATTGCTCCCGAATATGCAAGCAATGAAAAACCTATAATCTATGATGGTGATGGAGTTAAGGTAACCGGTATTGCAAAAATTCTGTGTGACGGAAAGAGTGAGTACGGCTGGGAAAAGGTTGTTATTAAGGATTCCACTGATGTTACACTGTACTTCTGTGCAGAAACAAGCTTTGTTGCTTTTGATAAGCTGCCTGATAAGCCTACATTCAAGCCTTGTCTGGAAAGAATGGAAAAGCTTTCTGAAAAATCCTATGATAGCATTCGAGCTGACCATATCAGTGATGTATCCGAACTCTACAATAGGGTTTCCGTTGACTTTGGTGGAGAAGTAAGCGATAGATTCACAAATGAACGCTTAGCAGATGAGGATAAGGAAATCGGACTTTGTGAGCTTCTCTATAATTTTGGTAGGTATCTTATAATTGCTTCATCCCGTGAGGGCTCTAAGGCAACTAATCTTCAGGGTATCTGGAACGAGAAGTTCTATCCTGCGTGGTCATCCAATTATACAGTAAACATCAATACGGAAATGAATTATTGGCCGGTTCTTATGTCCAATCTTGTAAACTGTAATCTTCCTATAGTGGACCTTGTTAAAAATATAAGCATTAACGGAGAGGAAACAGCTAAGCATTTTTATCATGCAAAGGGCTTTACGGCACATCACAATATAGACCTTTGGGCAAATACCACTCCCGTAGGCAACAGAAGAGCAGGCTGTGCAGGATATGCATATTGGAATGGCTCCTCAGGTTGGCTTTGCCGTCATCTTTTTGAGCATTATGAGTATACTCTCGATAAGAAATTCCTGGCAGAAACTGCATACCCAATTATGAAAAAATGTGCAGAATTTTATCTGGATATTATGACAGAGTACAATGGCAAGTTAATTGTATGTCCATCCACATCTCCCGAGAATGCATTTAACAAGGATGGATATGGTACATCAATTGCTCTTTATACAGCTATGTCACAGGGAATAGTTGAGGACCTTTTCAGGAATATTACAGAAAGTGCTAAGGTACTTGGTATTGATGATGAATTTACAAGAGAGATAGAGGCAAAAACTCCTATGCTCAATATATATGAAATAGGCTCCGACGGACAGCTGCTTGAATATGATGAGGAGTATGAGGAAAGAGATATTCACCACCGACATGTATCTCATCTTTACGGTATGTATCCCGGTACGCTAATTACTACCGAAAGCACACCTGAGCTTGCAGAGGCTTGCCGTCGAACTCTTGAAAGAAGAGGAGACGAGAGCACAGGCTGGAGTATGGGCTGGAAGGTATGCTTGTGGTCCAAGCTTAAGGACGGAGACAGAGCACTTAAGCTTGTTAAGACACAGCTCAAGCTTGTAGATCCCACAAATGATGATAAGGTATGGGAAGGAGGAGGAACATATACTAATATGTTTGATGCTCATCCTCCGTTCCAGATAGACGGTAACTTTGGTGTAACCGCAGGCATTACACAGATGTTTTTACAGTGTGAGGATGGAAAAATTAAGATTCTTCCCGCATTACCATCCGAGTTCAAAAACGGAAAAATTTGCGGATTATTGGCAAAAGGCAATATTAAGGTCGATATAGAGTGGAAGGACTCGAAACTTTCTTCCCTTAAGTTGTCAACACCTACCGACCAAACAGCTATAATTAATATAGACGGTAAGGACATTAAGGTTGAGCTTACCGCTAATAAGGAGCTTGTAGTTGCTTAATCGGAGGTAGCATATGAATAATTTGGGATATTATAACGGTAAAATAGGACTCATTGAAGAAATGAGTATTCCTATGACAGACAGGGCTTTTTACTTCGGTGATGGAGTTTATGAGGCGGTGTTGTGCCGTAATAATATCCCATATCTTTTATCACTTCACATTGACAGATTATATACTAACTGTCAGACTCTCAATATACATATTCCAATGGATAAAAAATCAATGGCAAAGCTTATATGCAGCCTTGTAAAAAAGGTGGACTCATATGAAAAATTTATCTATTTTCATGTTTCCAGAGGAAGTGCATTAAGGAGTCACATATATGAAAAGACAGACGGAAATTTGTGTATAATGATTAATCCCTTTACTGTAGGCAATCTTAGTGAAAGAGTTAATACGGTGACATGTAACGATATAAGATATCAGATGTGCAATATAAAAACACTGAATCTTCTACCCAGTGTTTTAGCTGCCCAGTATGCAAAGGAAAATAATTGTGAAGAAGCAATATTTGTCCGGGATGGAATGATAACTGAGGGGTCTCATTGCAATGTTTCCATATTAAAGGAAAATCTGTTGATAACACACCCTGCAGATTGTTATATCTTACCCGGAGTTGCACGGGCAAAGCTTATTAAATATGCTCTTGAAGAGGGTATTACCGTTTGTGAGAGAAGATATAAAAAAGAAGAAATGATGGATGCAGATGAGGTGCTGATAACAAGCACAGGAAAAATAATCAGAGCTGTATGTGCTGTTGACGGAGTGGCAGTTGGTGGTAAAAACAATTCAATGTTTTCCAAACTTTGCGAAAGGATGTACAGTGACTATATAACTTCAACAGGTGGATAATGAAGTTATTAATCGACGGTTTCGGTTAAAATCACCAAATTTAAGCAAAAAAATTATTTTTTTTCTATGACTATACTATATAAATTATGTTGACAAAAGTTGAGCATTTATGATACAATATTACAGGTAAAGGTTTTTGTGACTGACGGAAGCGGATAACCGCGTGGAAGCAAAAATCACTTGTATGTCGACCGTCTGGGCAGCTCTACCTTTATGGGGTGGACTGTCCTTTTTACTTTGTAAAATATTTGATAAGGAGATAGATATGAAAAAGGTTGCAATTATTATGGGTAGCGATAGTGATTTGCCCATAGTTGAAAAGGGAATTAATGTGCTTGAGGAATATGAGGTTCCTTTTGAGGTTCATGTTTACTCAGCACACAGAACACCGGTTGAAACTGCTGAGTTTGTAAAAAACGCAAAAGATAACGGCTTTGGTGTAATTATTGCCGCCGCAGGTATGGCGGCTCACTTGGCTGGTGCTATTGCCGCTAATACTGTTCTTCCTGTTATAGGTATTCCTGTGTCCTGCAAGAATACAGGCGGTATGGACGCATTACTTGCAACTGTGCAGATGCCCTCAGGTATTCCTGTTGCTACAGTAGCAATCGATGGAGCAGCAAATGCAGCGATACTTGCCGTACAAATGCTCGCACTCTCTGATGATGATCTCTATACAAAGCTTGTAGAGGTAAGAAAAAAAGGAACAGAGAAGATTCTTGCAAAGAACAAGGAAATTGAAGAAAAATTTAATAGGTGAGTTTAACTTATAGGAGATAAAATATGTCAGTTTTTGGTATCATAGGAAACAAGACAGCTGATGTTGCCTCCAGCGTGTACTACGGTCTTTATGCATTACAGCACAGAGGTCAGGAGAGCTGTGGTATAGTGGTAAACGATGACGGACTTTTCAGGGTTCATAAGGACTCCGGATTGGTAAACGATGTGTTTACCCAAAATGCTATGAAGCATCTTGGCATGGGTAAAATGGCGATTGGACATGTTCGTTATGGCACAATGCAGACAAAGGATAAGGTAAACACAGAGCCTTTTGTTGTAAACCATATAAAAGGTAAGCTTGCTGTTGCGGGACAGAGCTCCCTGGTTAATTATCCTGAGTTACGAAGAGATCTTGAACTTCAGGGTGCTATTTTCCATAGCTCATGTGATGCGGAGATAATCTCGTATGTAATTACAAGGGAGAGATTAACAAGTGGATCTATTGAGGAAGCACTTAATAAGGCAATGAATAGCCTTAAGGGTGCATTCTCACTTGTAATAATGTCCTCTCAAAAGCTTATTGCAACAAGGGATGAAATGGGTATGCATCCTCTTTGTTACGGTATGCGTGGAGAAAATGAATATGTTATAGCGAGTGAAAGCTGTGCTCTTGATGCTGTTGGAGCTACTTTCATCAGAGAGGTAGAGCCCGGTGAGATTATAGTTTTCTCAAAGGATGGAATAAAAACCATTAAGGATCATTGCAATAAACAGCCTGAAAGATTATGTGTTTTTGAGTATCTCTATACAGCTCGTCCTGACTCTGTAATAAGAAATTGTGCTGTACAGGCTGCAAGGAAAAGAGCAGGAGCATTTCTTGCCAAATCTCATCCGGTAGAGGCAGACGTAGTTGTTGGTGTTCCCGACTCCGGACTTGAGGCTGCAATTGGCTACGCTGAGGAATCCGGTATTCCATATGGTATAGGACTTATTAAGAATAAGTACATTGGAAGGACATTTATTGCTCCTGGTCAGAATGTTCGTGAGGATAAGGTGAGAATAAAGCTTAATCCTGTTGTAAATTCAGTAAGAGGAAAAAGAATTGTACTTGTGGATGACTCAATTGTAAGAGGAACTACATGTGCAAGAATAGTAAAGCTTCTTCGTGATGCAGGGGCTAATGAGATACACCTTCGTTCCTCTGCACCGAAATTTTTGAATCCTTGCTACTACGGTACAGATATAGAATCTCGAGATGTACTTGTGGCTTGTAACCATACAACAGAGGAAATGGAGAAAATATTTGGAGTAGATTCTCTTGGATTCCTTGAAATCGAGGATGTTGTCAAGCTTGGAGAGGGTGGCAGCTGTAAGGGCTACTGCATAGCTTGCTTTGATGGCAAATATCCTACTAATCCCCCAAGCACTACTAACAGAAATAAATACGATATAAAATTATCAGAAAGTGAGAGTTAAAAAGTGAAAAATTCAAGATCTGAAAGCTATGCAGCTGCCGGCGTTGATATTACCGCAGGTTATAAGGCAGTTGAACTTATGAAATCCCACATTGCCCGTACAAAGAATGAAGGCTGTCTTGACGATGTAGGTGGCTTTGGTGGTTGTTTTGGACTTCCTGTTGCAGGAATGGAGGAGCCCGTACTTGTTTCCGGTACCGATGGATGTGGTACAAAGGTGAAAATGGCTATTCTGATGGACAAGCACGATACAATCGGTATTGATGCTGTTGCAATGTGCGTAAACGATATTATCTGTGTAGGAGCAAAACCACTGTTCTTCCTTGACTATATTGCATGCGGTAAAAACATCCCTGAAAAAATAGCTTCCATTGTTGGTGGTGTTGCGGAGGGCTGTGTTCAGTCAGGTGCAGCACTTATCGGTGGAGAAACAGCAGAGCATCCCGGTCTTATGCCCATTGATGATTATGACCTTGCAGGCTTTGCCGTTGGTATAGTTGATAAGAAAAAGATACTTGATAACACAAAGATGGAAGAGGGCGATGTAGTAATCGCACTTCCTTCAAGTGGCGTTCACTCAAACGGATTCTCACTCGTTCGTAAGGTATTTGATATTGATAACAATCCTGCATCTCTTTATGAGCCCTGTACCGATCTTGGTGGAGCTTCTATTGCCGAGACACTTTTGACTCCTACAAGAATTTATGTTAAATCTGTTCTTGCTCTTATTGAGCAGGTTAATGTAAAGGGTATCAGCCATATCACAGGCGGTGGCTTCTACGAGAATATTCCAAGATCTATTCCAAAGGGGCTTTCTGCTAAAATTACAAAGTCAGCAGTTAAGGTGCTTCCTATTTTTGACCTTATTGCAAAAATCGGAAATGTTCCTGAAAGAGACATGTACAACACATATAATATGGGCGTTGGTATGAGCATTGTTGTTCCTGCGTCCGAGGTTGATAAGGCTATCGAAATTCTTAAGGCTCACGGAGATGATGCATATGTTATCGGTGAGATTGTTAAGGGTGACGAAGGCGTGGTGTTCTGCTAATGAAGAAAATAGCAGTTCTTGTTTCAGGTGGAGGAACTAACCTTCAGGCACTTATAGATGCAGAAAAAACAGGTATGTTCGGTGAAAGTAAAATCACTCTTGTTGTAGCTTCCAAGCCCGGTGTTTATGCACTTGAAAGGGCAGAAAACAACGGTATAGCATCAAAGGTCCTTGCCCGGAAGGAATATGACAGCATCTGTTCATATTCCAAAGCACTTGTGTGCACTCTTAAAGAGGCAGAAATTGACCTTGTAGTGCTCGCAGGATTTTTGACAATATTTGACGAGCAGGTATATGAGGCGTTCCCCAATAGAATATTAAATGTTCACCCTGCACTTATTCCCTCCTTCTGCGGTAAGGGATACTACGGTCTTCATGTGCATGAAGCAGCACTTGAAAAGGGGGTTAAGGTTTCCGGTGCAACCGTACATATTGTAACTCCAGAATGTGATGCAGGTCCTATTGTTCTTCAAAAGGCTGTTGAGGTTTTGGAGAGTGACACCCCGGAAACACTCCAAAAGAGAATAATGGTTGAGGCTGAGTGGAAGATACTTCCCGAGGCTGTAAGGCTTTTCTGTGAGGACAGAATTACTGTTAAAAACAATAAGGTATACATAGAAAAATAAGGAGATAAAGAATGAAGGTTTCTACTATTGCAAATGAGCTTAATTCTCTTGCTTATCACGGCAGAGGTATTATTATCGGTAAGAGTGCAGACGCAAAAAAGGCAGTAACAGCTTACTTTATAATGGGAAGAAGTGAAAACAGCCGTAATCGTGTATTCGTTGCAGAGGGTGACGCTATGCGTACAAAGGCCTTTGACGAATCCAAAATGACAGATCCCCATCTTATTATATATTATCCCGTAAGAGTGCTTGGCAACAAGACTATTGTTACAAACGGTGATCAAACCGACACAATTTATAAGCTTATGGATAAGCAGATGACATTTGAACAGGCTCTTCGTACAAGAGAATTTGAAGATGATAAGCCTAATTTTACTCCCCGTATTTCAGGTATTATCCGTAGAGAAGAGGATGGAATGAACTTTGCTATGTCAATTCTTAAGAGTGCAGAGGGTGATGACTCATCCTGTGAGAGATTTACATATGCTTATTCTAATCCTAAGGCAGGTATGGCTAAGTTTATCCATACATACAATGGAGACGGAAATCCCTTACCGTCCTTTGAAGGTGAGCCCAAAACTCTTGAGCTTCCCGATATGGATATTGATGCATTGGCTGATCATATCTGGACTAATCTGAATGAAGATAACAAGGTATCTCTTTTTGTAAGATACATCGATATCGCAACAGGTGAAACAGAAACAAGAATTATAAACAAGAACAAATAATTGAAGGGCTGGTGTAAAAATGAAAGAATTTGAACTTAAATACGGCTGTAACCCTAATCAGAAGCCTTCCAAAATATATATGGAAAACGGAGCAGAGCTCCCCATAGAAATCCTTTGTGGCAGACCAGGATATATTAACTTTCTTGATGCATTTAATTCATGGCAGCTTGTAAAGGAGCTTAAGGAGGCAACAGGCTTGCCCTGTGCTACATCCTTTAAGCATGTAAGCCCTACATCAGCAGCAGTTGGAATCAAGCTTCCCGAAAAGCTTAAGAAGGCTTGCTTTGTTGATGATATTGAGGGGCTTGATGATTCTCCCTTGGCTTGTGCATATGCAAGAGCAAGAGGAACAGACAGAATGAGCTCTTTTGGTGACTGGATAGCTCTTTCTGATATATGTGATGTTACAACAGCATTACTTATTAAGAGAGAAATCTCCGACGGTGTTATTGCCCCCGGTTACACTGATGAGGCTCTTGAAATTCTTAAAACAAAAAAGAAGGGAAATTATAACATAGTAAAAATTGATCCTGGTTATATCCCTGAAGCAATAGAGAAAAAACAGGTTTACGGAATCACCTTTGAGCAGGGTAGAAACAATTTTAAGATTGATAAGGAATTGTTTACAGATATCGTAACAGAAAATAAGGAGCTTCCCGAAAATGCTGTTATAGACCTTATAATCTCTCTTATCACACTTAAATATACTCAGTCAAACTCCGTTTGCTATGCTTACAACGGACAGGCAATCGGTGTCGGTGCAGGTCAGCAGTCAAGAATCCATTGTACCCGTCTTGCAGGAACAAAGGCTGATACATGGCATTTAAGACAGCACGATAAGGTTCTCAACCTTCCTTTCTTACCCACAGTTTCCCGTCCCGACAGAGATAATGTAATTGACGGATATATCAACAAGAATGAAGAGGATGTATGTGCAGATGGAAACTGGCAGAAATATTTTTCCTATCAGCCCGAGCCCTTTACAGCAGAAGAAATGAGAGCATATCTTGACACAATCACAGGTGTTAGCGTAGGCTCCGATGCATTCTTCCCCTTCAGTGATAATATCGAAAGAGCAAAGAGAAGCGGTGTATCCTATATTGCCGAGCCCGGTGGATCAATCAGAGATGATGTTGTTATTGACTGTGCAAATAAGTACGGTATGGTAATGGCATTTACAAAGATGAGATTATTCCACCATTAATGAGGTGTATGATGAGAGTAATAGTAGTTGGAGGCGGCGGAAGAGAGCACGCCATTATAAAAAAGCTTAAAGAAAACAAGTCAATAGAGCAGATATTTGCTCTCCCCGGTAACGGTGGTATTGCTAAAGATGCTACCTGTGTTAATATCGGAGCTAAGGACATTTGCGAAATTGTGAAATTCGCACAGGAAAACAGCATTGATTATGCAGTTGTTGCTCCTGATGATCCCCTTGTACTCGGTTGTGTAGATGCTCTTAATGAGGTAGGTATCCCTTGCTTTGGACCTACAAAGGCAGCGGCAATTATCGAGGGTAGTAAGGTATTCTCAAAAAACCTTATGAAGAAATACGGTATTCCTACAGCAGAATATGAGGTGTTCTCGAATGCCGAGGATGCTCTTAAATATCTTGAAAAGTCTCCTATTCCTACAGTTATCAAGGCAGACGGTCTGGCTCTCGGTAAAGGTGTAGTTATAGCATTTACAAGGGAAGAGGCCTATGATGCTGTAAAGAGCATTATGGAGGATAAGAAATTCGGAGATAGCGGTAATAAAATTGTTATTGAAGAGTTTTTGGAGGGTCCGGAGGTTTCTGTCCTTGCGTTTACAGATGGCAACTGCGTTAAGCCTATGGTTTCCTCAATGGACCATAAGCGTGCACTTGATTTTGACAAGGGACTTAATACAGGAGGTATGGGTACAGTAGCACCCAACCCTTACTATACAAACAATATTGCAGAGGAATGTATGAGGACTATCTTCTTGCCCACTATTGAGGCAATGAAGAAGGAGGATAGAGAGTTTAAGGGATGCTTGTATTTTGGTCTTATGCTTACAAAAAACGGCCCTAAGGTAATTGAATATAACTGTCGCTTCGGTGATCCGGAAACACAGGTTGTATTACCTTTACTTGAAAGTGACCTCTTTGAAATTATGCAGAGTGTTACAAACGGAACACTTGATAAATGTGATGTTAAATTTGCAGATAAGAATGCTTGCTGTGTAATTATGGCATCTAAGGGCTATCCCGAAAAGTATGAAAATGGCTTTGAAATTGTTATTCCTGAGGAAATTGCCGATTCAGTGTATGTAGCAGGAGCAAAGCTTTCTGACGGGCAGCTTCTCAGTGCAGGAGGAAGAGTACTCGGTGTTACTGCTATTGCTCCCACACTTAAGGAAGCAATTGACAGTGCATACTGCAAGGTTTCTACCATTAAATTTGACAATGCTTTCTACAGAAAAGATATAGGACAAAAAGCACTTAAAGCAACGGAGGATAAGTAATACATGGTTTATCGCGTTTATGTGGAAAAGAAAAAAGGTCTTGAAAATGAGGCAAATGCCCTCTATTCCGAAATCAAAACCTTCCTCGGTATAAAAAATATCGATAAAGTGAGAATAATGAACCGTTACGATGTGGAAAATATTACAAAGGAGCTTTTTGACTATTCTGTAAAGACAGTTTTTTCAGAGCCCCAGCTTGATAATGTATATTTCACATTGGAAAATGACGGTGCAGTGGTATTTGCAACAGAATATCTCCCTGGTCAGTTTGACCAGAGGGCAGACTCTGCGGCACAGTGTATCCAGCTTATTTCAAAGGGTGATAAGCCCTCTGTACAGAGTGCGAGAGTTTATATGCTTTACGGCACTCTCTCCGATAGCGAGATAAAGGCTATCAAAAAGCATGTTATAAACCCGGTAGAGGCAAGAGAAGCATCCCTTGAGGAAAAGGATACCATCAAGGCAGAGTACGATATTCCCGAGGATGTAAAAATAATTGACGGATTTATTGACCTTGATAAGGACGGACTTGCAGCATTTGTTAAATCCTATGCTCTTGCGATGGATAACGATGATATCAAGTTCTGTCAGGACTATTTCAAGTCCGAGGGAAGAAATCCTACAGTTACAGAGATCCGTATGATAGATACATACTGGTCTGACCACTGTCGTCATACCACATTCTTAACAACCATTGATAATGTTAAGTTTGAGGATAAAATCCTTCAGGAAACATATGACGATTATATTAATACAAGAAAGCTTCTTAATAGAACAAAGCCCGTAAATCTTATGGATATAGCAACTCTTGCAGTTAAGTATCTTAAGAAGGAGGGCAAGCTTGATAAGCTTGATGAAAGCGAGGAGATCAATGCTTGTACTGTTAAGATTACAGTTGAAATAGACGGCAAGGCAGAGCCCTGGCTCTTGCTCTTTAAGAATGAGACTCATAACCATCCTACTGAGATTGAGCCCTTTGGTGGTGCTGCAACCTGTATTGGTGGTGCTATCCGTGATCCCCTTTCCGGAAGATCCTATGTTTACGGTGCTATGCGTCTTACAGGTGCTGCAGATCCTTTAAGATCCCTTGATGAAACTATTGAGGGTAAGCTCCCTCAGAGAAAAATTGTTACAACTGCGGCAGCGGGATATTCCTCCTATGGCAACCAGATTGGTCTTGCAACAGGAATAGTTGATGAAATTTATCACGATGGTTATGCTGCTAAGCATATGGAGGTTGGTGCAGTTATTGCTGCGGCTCCCGAAAGAAATGTACGCAGAGAGAGACCTGAGGACGGAGATGTAGTTGTTTTGCTCGGTGGACGCACAGGCCGTGACGGTTGTGGTGGAGCTACCGGTTCATCAAAATCCCATACTGTAGATTCACTTGAGCAGTGTGGAGCAGAGGTACAGAAGGGTAACGCACCCGAGGAAAGAAAGCTACAGCGTCTTTTCAGAAATTACGATGCTTGCCGAATGATCAAGCGTTGTAATGACTTCGGTGCAGGCGGTGTTTCCGTTGCTATCGGTGAGCTTGCTGACGGTCTTGAAATCAATCTTAATGCAGTTCCCAAAAAATATGACGGTCTTGATGGAACAGAGCTTGCCATCAGCGAATCCCAGGAGAGAATGGCTGTTGTAATTGAAAAGGAAAATGTACAAAAATTCCTTGCCCTTGCTCATAGTGAAAACCTTGAAGCAACAGTAGTTGCAACAGTTAAGGCTGAGCCCAGACTCAGAATGCTCCATAATGGCAAGGCTATTGTAGATATTAGCCGTGAGTTCCTTAACTCAAACGGTGCAGAAAAGCATATAGACATTGCACCTACCAAGCTTGAGGATTATAACAAAGAAATACCAGCAGATTTTGAAAGTGGTATCAAGGATATTTGCGACAATATCAATACATGCTCAAAGAGGGGACTTAGTGAACGCTTTGACAGCACTATCGGTGCAGGAACAGTACTTATGCCCTTTGGTGGTAAATATCAGAGAACACCTATTCAGTCAATGGTACACCTTATCTCCAGCGAGAAGGGTCATACAAATGATTGCTCATATATGTCATGGGGATATAACCCCTTCATATCAGAAAAGAGCCCGTTCCACGGTGCATATCTTGCAGTAGTTGAGTCTGTATCTAAGCTAATTGCAACAGGTGCTGAGTTCAAGGATGTTTATCTCACATTCCAGGAATATTTTGAAAAGCCTCTTAAGGATCCTAAGAGATGGGGTAAGCCCTTATCTGCACTCCTTGGTGCATTCAAGGCTCAGAAGGACTTTGGAATTGGTGCCATCGGTGGTAAAGACTCTATGAGTGGCTCATTTGAAAAGCTCGATGTTCCTCCCACACTTATTTCCTTCGCTGTTACTAACGGTAAGACAAATGAGGTTATCTCACCTGAGTTTAAGAAGTCCGGCTCAAAGGTTGTTATTCTTAAGCCTGAGTACGATGAGAATATGCTTCCGAATATTGACTCCATACTTGCTCTTTATGATAAGGTGACAGAGCTCATGAGAGGTGGAAAGGTGCTTTCAGCATATACACCCACCATCGGCGGAGTAGCAGAGGCTGTCTATAAAATGGCTATCGGTAACGGCTTTGGATTTGAATTTGATAACGGTCTTTCACTTAAGGATATCTTTGGATATTGCTACGGTGCATTTATTCTTGAGCTTTCTGAAGATATTGAAATCGGTACTGTACTCGGTAGAGTAGCAGATAACGGTACTATTTCATACAATGGTAAGAAGGTATGTATGTGTGCACTTACCGAGCTTTATGAAAATAAGCTTGAGGGTGTATATCCCTGCAACATCAAATCAAGTGAGGAGAAGCCCGAAACTGTTTCCTACGAAACAGAAAAGATACTTGCTTCTTCTATCAAGGTGACAAAGCCCAAGGTGCTTATCCCTGTATTCCCGGGTACAAACTGTGAATATGATTCTGCAAAGGCAGTAGAGGATGCTGGTGCACAGGCTGAAATTTTTGTTATAAACAATTTAAGTGCCGATGATATCAAGAGAAGCTCTGAATCCTTTGTTAAGCTTCTTAAGGAATCACAGATGATATTTGTTCCCGGTGGATTCTCAGGTGGAGACGAGCCTGATGGAAGTGGTAAGTTTATTACCGCATTCTTCAGAGGAGCAGATGTTAAGGAGGCAGTAACAGAGCTTCTTGACAAGCGTGACGGACTTATGTGTGGTATTTGTAACGGATTCCAGGCACTTGTTAAGCTTGGCCTTGTTCCTTACGGAAAAATTATTGACACAGATGAAAATTGTCCTACACTTACATTTAACAATATTGCAAGACACCAGTCAAAGATCGTAAGAACCAGAGTTGCATCCAATAAATCTCCTTGGCTCTCCGAGTGTAATGTTGGCGATATCTACAATGTTGCTATTTCTCACGGTGAGGGTAAATTCCTGGCTAATGACGCCACAATAGCAGAGCTTATTAAGAACGGACAGATTGCTACACAGTATGTAGACTTGAACGGTGAGGCTACCTACGATATCGATTATAATCCTAATGGCTCCAGTCTTGCTATTGAGGGTATACTCTCTCCCGATGGACGAGTAATCGGTAAGATGGGTCACTCAGAGCGTATTGCTAACGGACTTTACAAGAATGTATACGGCGATTATGACATTAAGATGTTCAAATCTGCTGTTAAGTACTTCAAATGATTTTTAATGGGAAAACCGTGTACACGGTTTTCCTGTAAAAATATATAAAATTTTGAAAACTTATTGACTAATCAGGTCACAAGTTGTATAATTCTATATTATATTTATAATTTATTGGAGGTTTCTCAATTATGGAAAGAGTTTATAACTTTTCAGCTGGTCCTTCCATGCTTCCTATCGAGGTTTTGAATAGAGCAGCTAATGAAATGCTTTGCTATGGCGATAGCGGAATGTCAGTTATGGAGATGAGCCACCGTTCACCTGTATATGACGAGATTATTAAGGATGCAGAAAGACTTCTTCGTAAGATTATGAACATCCCTGACAACTACAAGGTGCTTTTCCTTCAGGGTGGTGCATCCACACAGTTTGCAGCAGTTCCCCTTAATCTTATGAACAAGAATAAAAAGGCTGACTATGTTGTATCCGGTCAGTTCTCAAATAAGGCATATAAGGAAGCACAGAAGTACGGTGATGTAGTAGTTGCTGCATCCAGCAAGGAAGCTAACTTCTCATATATTCCCAAGTTTGATAAGTCAAATATTAGACCCGATGCAGACTATGTACATGTATGCTTCAATAATACAATTTACGGTACAAAGTTCCCCTACATACCTGACACAGGAGATATTCCTCTTGTTGCTGATATGTCCTCCTGCATCATTTCTGAGCCCATTGATGTAAACAAGTTTGGCGTTATCTACGCAGGTGCTCAGAAGAATATGGCTCCCGCAGGTCTTACAATCGTTATTATTAGGGAGGATCTTATGGGTAATGCCCGTGAAGATATTCCCACTATGCTTGATTATAAGACGATGGCTGATAATGATTCTATGTATAATACTCCTCCTTGCTATTGCATTTATATTGCAAAGCTTGTTTACGAGTGGATTGACAGTCTTGGTGGACTTGAAAAGATGAAGGAAATGAACGAAAAGAAGGCAAAGGTTCTTTACGATTATCTTGACAGCCAGGATTATTATATTGCACCCGTACAGAAGGATAGCCGCTCCTTGATGAATGTTACTTTCGTTACAGGAGATGCAGACCTTGATAAGAAGTTTGCTTCTGAAGCAGGTAAGGCGGGTCTTAAGAATCTTAAGGGTCACCGTTCAGTTGGTGGTATGAGAGCTTCTATATACAACGCAATGCCATACGACGGTGTAGTTGCTCTTGTTGAATTTATGAAGAAATTTGCAGAAGAAAATCCCAAAGCATAAAGAAGGTATAGAAATGAAAAATATAAAGCTTATGAATAAGATCGCAAAGGTTGGAACAGATATTTTCAGCCCTGCGAAGTATACAGTATCTGATACTTGCGAAGCTCCCGATGCTATAATGGTTCGTTCCGCAAAGCTTCATGATATGGAAATGCCCGAGACACTTACAGCTATTGCTCGCTGTGGTGCAGGTGTGAACAATATTCCTGTTGAAAAGTGCACAGAGAAGGGTATTGTAGTATTCAACACTCCCGGTGCAAATGCAAACGGTGTTAAGGAGCTTGCAATTTGTGCTCTTATCCTTGCGGCAAGAGATGTTGTTGGCGGTATTGAATGGGTTAAGACACTCGAGGGTACTGAAGGTGTTGCAAAGGCAGTTGAGGCAGGTAAGGGTGCTTATGTAGGTAATGAGCTCATCGGTAAGAAGCTGGGCGTAATTGGTCTTGGTGCAATTGGTGGTATGGTTGCTAACGCTGCTAATGCACTTGGTATGGTTGTAGTAGGATGTGACCCTTATATCACACCTGCTGCTGCATGGCATCTTGCTCCTTCTATTGAGCAGGCTGCAAGCTATGATGAAATCTTTAAGACATGTGATTATATTACTCTTCATGTTCCTGCGACAGCACAGACAAAGAATATGATCTGTGAAAAGAGCATTGCTATGATGAAGGATGGCGTAAAGATCATCAACCTTGCAAGAGCAGAGCTTGTTAATGCTGAGGATATGAAGAAGGCACTTGAAAGCAAGAAGGTTTCCAAGTATGTTACAGACTTCCCCACAGATGAGACAGTTGGTGCCGCCGGAATTATCAATATTCCTCACCTTGGTGCTTCTACTAACGAGTCTGAGGACCACTGTGCTGTAATGGCTGCAAAGCAGCTTGACGAGTACCTTACAAACGGTAATATCAAGAACAGTGTAAACTATCCTAATGTTGCAATCCCCCACACAGCAAGTGCTCGTGTATGTGTAATGCATAAGAATGTTCCCAATATGCTCTCTCAGATTACTTCTGCATTTGCTTCTGTAAATGTTAATATTGAGAACCTCGCAAACGGCTCAAAGGGTGATGCGGCTTATACAATTGTAGAAACCAACGAGAAGGTTGACGACGATGTTGTTAAGACAGTAATGAACATTGACGGAGTTATAAAAGTAAACTGTTATTAATTTTTTAGGTGAATATATGATTACGGTTAAACCATTTTTTGCATTAAGACCTCAAGGTGATTTTGTAGAAGAATGTGCTGCACTTCCTTATGATGTTATGTCGAGTGAAGAGGCAAGGATAGAGGTAGAGGGTAAGCCCTATTCCTTCTTACACATTGATAAGGCTGAAATCGACCTTGACAATAATGTAAACATATACGATGAGCAGGTATATGCCAAGGCTTCTTCTAACCTGAGGGAGTTTGAGGATAAGGGAGTATATATCAACGACAGTAAAAAAAGATACTATTTTTACCGTCAGATTATGGATGGCAGAGCACAGACAGGTATAGTAGGCTGTGCGTCAATTGATGATTATCTTGAAAACAGGATTAAAAAGCATGAGTTTACCCGTGCTGATAAGGAAATTGACAGAATAAAGCATGTAGACACTTGCTCTGCACATACAGGACCTATTTTTCTCACTTACAAGGACAGTGCTACTCTTGATGAAATTATTGTAAAGGAAACTGAAAAGACTCCTATATATGATTTTACATCAGATGACGGAATAAGACATACAGTCTGGGCAACTGATGATAAGTCAGTTGATGAAGCTATTGAAAAGGCGTTTTCATCTCTTGACGCTTTATATATTGCTGATGGACACCACCGTGCCGCATCAGCCGTTAAGGTTGGAGTAAAGAGAAGACAGGAAAACCCTGATTATAACGGAAATGAGGAGTTTAATTTCTTTTTATCTGTTATTTTCCCTTCAAAATCTCTTAAAATTCTTGATTATAACAGACTTATTAAGGATCTGAACGGATTAAATCCTGATGAATTTCTTAGCATTATATCCAAAAAGGTAGGAACTGTAGAACAATTCGAGGATTTAGGACAATATAGACCGGAGGGTCCTCATACAGTTGGTATATATGTAAACAAAAAATGGTATAAGGTTAAATTCTATGAGGAAATCTGTAGTGCAGATTCTCCTGTTGACCGACTTGACTGTGCTATACTTCAAAAAAATGTTCTTTCAGCAATTCTTGGAATCGAAGATCCCAGAAGCGATAAGAGAATAGATTTTGCAGGTGGTATCCGTGGTCTTGAATACCTTGAAGAAAGATGTAATCAGGATATGGTAATGGCTATTGCTATGTATCCGACATCTCTTGATGAGCTTATTGCTGTAGCTGATTCAGGTGCTGTTATGCCACCTAAATCCACATGGTTTGAGCCAAAATTGAGAAGTGGAATTTTAATTCACAAAATATAAATTAAAAGAGTGCGTTATAATGTAAACGCACTCTTTTTTTAACATATGCTATCTGTTGAAGATTTTTTTATATGATAGAATCATAATAAAAACGCCAAAAATCATTAGTCCCATCCAAATAAGAATAAGATTTCCCCAACCGATTTCTGAAACAGAGTTTGCAAAAAGGGAGCTTGACGCTGCAGCGGCCATATAGCTTAAAAAATCAAGAAATCCTGTTGCACTTGACACCATACCAGTATCACGAAGGCTTGGACAGTATCTGCTCCAGAGCATTGCAGCAGAGCAGTTTGAGGTGAGTACAGCAAGTATTATAAGTATTACATTTATAATAGGGTGTTTTACCAAATAAACCCCAAGGAAAAACAGAGAAGAAAGGATAAACATTAATAAAATAGTTGCATCCATATTTCTTTTGAGTCTTTCATAAACAAATACCGCTATAAAAGCTGACATTGCAATAACTAATGTTGCTACAGTGAATATTGTTGGAGCAATCTTAGTATCGAAACCGAGATACTGAGAGAAATATGTTGGTAACCAGAATACTACAGCAGTTCGTACTACTCCTGTGATAATCGAAATGAAGGAAAATGTAATAATTCTGTTTTTTACAAGTACCCTAATACCTGCTATAAAAGAGTTATCCAGGCGTTCGGCTTCTTTTCTGATCTCATATTTCCCGTATTGTACAATACCTTTTCTTTCAAAATATATGAAAAATACAAGACATAGAGCAGACATTAACAAAAGTGCAACACTACTTGTAATAAATACACTTTGCCATACAAGAATTGATGCTACAACACCTGCAAGTGGAGAACCCAATAGTGCTGCCACCTCATATCCAAGACTACATCTTACAGCATGTACGGGATTTGTGTTTTCTGCAACCACCTTTGTCATAGGAGCATATATCATAGATAGGAAAAAGCCTGTCATAGCGTAAAGAAATTTTGCTGCATTTTGATATATAAAGACAAATGGAAAAGCAAGATTTGTCACACCAGCCAAAAGTAATCCAAAAGCAATCATATATTTTGCCTTTATTTTATCTCCTATAATTCCATTTATAAGCTGACCAACAGCATAGAATATGAAATATAAGGATGATACAACTCCAATATATTCAACAGTTGCATCATTTCCTGCAACTATTTGTGGAGTTACGGCACTTAGAATATTTCTTGCAAAATATACAGCAAGATAAGAGGCAGAGCATAGTCCACCAATTAATACGGCATTTTTTGCATCCTTAGAGAGCTTCAATTTTATACCTCTTAATAGCTTGATAAATTAAAATTTTACTGTTACAGTTTCTCCGACTTTAACAAAAACCTTAGTAAAATCAAGGAGATTTGGGTGTGGCTCGTACTCGAACTTCAATACTGCATATTCTGTATCCATTCCGCCCTTATTTGTTATTTCAACAGTTGACTCATCTATCCATTTTTCTTCTATATCGCCATAGGTCAAGCCATAGCCGAATGTATAGAGAGGAGTACCCTTGAAATATTTATATGTTCTGTTTTCCATGCTGTAATCTCTAAATGGAGGCAAATCACTGTCATCCTTATAAAAAGTTACGGGAAGACGACCACTGGGAGATGCTTTACCTAAAATTACATCTGCAAGAGCATTACCACCCTCGGCTCCGGGATAAAAGCATTGAATAACCGCATCGCAGGATTTGTCCTGTTCTTCCAGTGATATACAGCTACCACTTATATTAACAAATATTGTAGGCTTACCTATTGCCATAACCCTTTCAAAGAGCTGTCTTTGAGGTATTGGAAGATTGATATCCTTTTTATCTCCGGCTACATCTCCGTTAAAGGTATCGCCCTCTTCCCCCTCCATAGAGGGATTAAGACCCATAAACATAATTACAACATCAGCCTTTTTGGCGACAATCTCAGCCTCACGCATTGGACTTCCACTCCAGTTACCGGTATTTGGGTCGTGAGGATGACAGCCCGTAGCGTAAAGCACCTTACCGTCGAAGTTGTCCTGGAGACCACGGAGAGGAGTATAGTATATAGATGGAGTACCGTTGTAGTTACCTTTAAGTATTCTTGCATCGTCTGCATTTGGTCCGATTACGGCAATAGTCTTTACATCCTTTGATAGTGGTAAAATACCGTTATTTTTGAGCAAAACTATACCTTCCTGTGCCATTTTTCTATTGAGTGCACGGTGCTCATCACATTCCACTACATCATAAGGAATATTGTTATATTCACAGTCGTCATCAAACATTCCAAGACGGAAACGGGATTCAAACAGCTTCTCAACTGCCTCAGTAATAGTTTCCTCGGTGATAAGGTCCATTTCATATGCTTCCCAGAGACTTAAATATGCGTCTCCACAGTTAAGCTGACATCCGTTATTTACAGCAAGAGCAACGCTTTCAGGCTCGGTAGCAGTAACCTTATGTCCGGCATGGAAATCCCTTATAGCTCCACAGTCAGACACAACATATCCCTTAAATCCAAACTCTCCGTAAAGAATATCCTTAAGAAGCCTCTTACTGCCACAGCAGGGCTCACCGTTTACACGGTTGTAGGCTCCCATAACAGCAGATGGGTCAGCGTGGTCTATACAGTATTTGAAAGCACTTAAGTATGTTTCGTACAAATCCTTATCAGAAACAACAGCATCAAAGCCATGGCGTTCATATTCGGGGCCACTATGTACTGCGTAGTGCTTAATTGTTGCATCAAGCTTACGGTATTTTCCGTTACCCTGTAAGCCCTTTATAAATGCTGAACCCATTTTACCGGTAAGAAGAGGATCCTCACCATATGTTTCGTGACCTCTGCCCCAACGGGGATCTCTGAATATGTTAATGTTAGGTGACCAGAAGGTAAGTCCCTGATACAGCTCTGTACTTCCAAATTTTTTGAATTCATTATATTTAGCTCTTGCCTCATCGGAAATAGCAGTTGCTACCTTTTCCATAAGCTCTGTATTGTAGCTTGCCGCAAGGCCGATAGCTTGTGGAAAAACTGTTGCACAGCCCTGTCTTGCCACACCGTGGAGACACTCACTCCACCAGTTATATGCAGGAATATTAAGACGGGGAATAGCAGGTGCATCATATCTCATTTGTGCCATTTTTTCCTCTATGGTCATTTTTGCAACTAATTCTTTTGCTCTTTCCTTAAAATTCATAGTTTTCTCCTTAGTGTGGTTTAATTACCTTAATTATATCCCAAACATAGTCTAAATTCAAGTCATATACAGATTTTAGATAAAAGCAAAAAGGAACTTTTGCGTGTCAAAAGTTCCTTTTATGGTGCAGGAAATGAGATTTGAACTCACAAGAATTTCTTCATTGGCTTCTGAGACCAACGCGTATGCCAATTCCGCCACTCCTGCATATAAATAACAAGCAGAGAAGTACTTGCTATTATTTATTAATCAATAGCTTATTCCTTTTTACAGGAATCTTTTTGGTAAGAAAGGCACGAAGATATGCCTCGTTTCCTTCAGTAATTTCACTTTTTGTAATTATAAGAGCACTGTTTTTGTTTAAGAACAAATAAAATGCTTTTTTATTTTCACAAGCCTTAAAAATCATCTTATACTCATATGATGAGCAATTATTTTTTGATTTTGTATTTGAGGTTACCTGTATTTTATCTTCTGTAAATACAAATGTGTTGACAATGGGATTTGCATCATTGAATTTTCTCAGTCGAATTATAGGCTTTAAGAAATAGCTGTATGCTATAACAGTATCAATTGCAAGTATAAGAATAAGTGTAAGAGAGAATACAAGCTGATTATTGGTTCCTATGGATACAATAAAAGCTACAAGCAATACAAGGGTTGCAACTCCCACCGTAATAGCATCAGCTTTAGATTTTACAGCTCTGAATTTCATAAGAGCTGTATAAGCAGCCCTGTCATAGGTTACCTTTGCTTTTATCATAGCTTTTCTCCGTTAGCCGAGGAACTTTTCCTTATATGCTGCCTTACACTTGTTTATAGCGTCTATCGCAGCCTGTCTGCCTTCTATCTTATCAACTCTTGTTGTCTTGTTCTCAAGGAATTTATAAACCTCAAAGAAGTGCTTGATCTCCTCAAACTGATGTTTGGGAAGCTCTGTGATATCGTTATATGAGTTGAGATTGGGGTCCTTAACAGGTATAGCGATAATTTTTTCGTCAACTTCATTTTCATCAATCATATAAAGTATACCGATAGGGTAGCATTGAACTATAGACATAGGCTCAAGAGGCTCCTGACATATTACGAGTACATCAAGAGGGTCATGGTCCTCAGAAAGAGTACGGGGAATAAATCCATAGTTTGCAGGATAATGAGTAGAAGTGTAAAGTATTCTGTCAAGACGCAAAAGACCGCTACGCTTATCAAGCTCATATTTATTCTTGCTTCCTCTGGGAATTTCGATTACAGCAATAAAGTCGTCAACGGTGATTCTTTCATCATCAAAATCGTGCCAAGGATTCATAAAAACCTCCTATGAACTTTTATCAAATTCGCATACATATTATACACTTATTATCCCCGTATGTCAAGTGATTTTACTTCAAAAAATAAAAAACCCTTGACATGTGTCTGTAATAATGATAAAATTTATCTGTAAAAGTATATTCAACACAATTATTGGAGGTTTTTACAATGAAGGATCAAAAAACCCTTGCATATATAAATTTGTTCTCAATACTCGGCTCCATTCCAAAGCTTTGTAAGGAGTGTAAGGAGGCTCGTGATTTAATCAGCAACGATAAGGTTTCCATTGGATTTTCTGTAAAGAACGGACCTAAAGCAACCCTTGTATTCAATAGGGGTGAGTGCTATATGGTTGAGGGTGTAAAAAAATGCAATATAAAGCTCTCATTTTCCACCTGTGAGAAATTTAATGGTATGATAGACGGGACAGTAACTCCAATTCCCCGAAAAGGTCTGCTAAGAGTTATGTTTCTGCTTAAGAAATTCATGCCTCTTACCGATATTTTATCGAAATATCTAAGAGCTACAGAAGAGGATCTTAAGGACGCAGAATTTTTTAGGACAAGCACCTTGCTTATGTTTAATGTGATAACAGAGGCAATGGCACAGATAGGCAACCACGATAAAATTGGAATGGCAAGTGCAGGTTATATCATTGATGGAGATGCCAAAATAAATATTGCTGGCTCAGAAAGTGCTTATATTTCGGCTAAAGACCATGTTTTGACAGCTCATCACAGAGAGCCGGACGATTATGATGCATATATGACCTTTGAAAGTCTTGAGCTCGCCCGTGACCTTTTTGACGGTAAGGTAAATGCAGTTGCCTCGGTCGGTCTGGGACAGGTGCGTGTGGGTGGTATGATATCAATGGTAGACAATCTCAATAGAATACTCGACAGAGTATCATTCTATCTTGCTTAAGGAGGTTAGTTATGCACAAGCTTAATGATTATACAAAGAGCAAAGAATATTTCAGGAGAGCTGTAAATGTTATCCCATCAGGTATTTACGGACACCAGGGACCTGCCGAGGGGTGTTATGTTCCCATAGAGGCCTTTCCGTTCTTTTCCGACAGAGCACAGGGCTCATATGTCTGGGATGTTGACGGAAACCGTTTTATAGATTATATGTGTGCATATGGTCCTAATATTTTGGGATATAATGACCCCGATGTTGACGAGGCAGCGGCTAAACAGAGAGAAAAAGGTGACTGTATTACTTTTCCGTCCACTAAAATGATAGAATTTGCGGAGCTTCTTGTTGATACAGTTGCAAGTGCAGATTGGGCTTTCTTTGCAAAGAACGGTAATGATGTTACTACACTTGCAATAATGACTGCAAGAGCGTATACGAGAAGTAAAAAGATTATTTTCTTTAAGGGTTATTATCACGGTGTTTCTCCATGGACTCAAAAAATTGACTATTCGGGTATTATCGAAGAGGATATTTGTAATAATATTTACCTTGATTGGAATGATATTACAGCAGTACAGGAAACCTTTGAAAAATATAAAGGACAGATTGCGGCGGTAATTGGGCAACCTTATATGCACGGCAATTTCCGTGATAACGAGATGCCTGAACGGGATTTTTGGAAAAAAGTAAGAAACATTTGTACAGAAAACGGAACAGTGCTTGTAGTTGATGATGTCCGTGCAGGCTTCAGAATGGATCTTGCCGGTTCAGACCATTATTTTGGATTTGAAGCCGATCTTATATGCTTCTGCAAGGCTCTTGCTAACGGCTATAATGTCTCAGCCCTTTGCGGTAAGGAATTTTTGAAGAATACTGTATCCGGTATGTCATATACGGGAAGCTACTGGCTTTCTGCTGTGCCCTTTGCAGCAGGTATTGCATGTATTAACAAGCTTAAAAAAATAAATGCTCCAAAAATCCTTATTGATAAAGGTATAAAGCTTAAAAACGGACTTGTAGATACGGCTAAGAAATATGGTTATGACCTTAGAGTAACAGGAATCGAATCCTTATTTTATCTGCGTCTTGCTGATGATCCTACCCTTATGCTTCATCAGGAGTGGATTGCAGAGTGTGTGAAGCGTGGAGTATTTTTTACCAATCATCACAATCACTTTATCAATGCTTCATTATCTGATGAAGATATAAAGGAAACTATTGATATAGCTGACGAAGCTTTTTCTGTAATCAAAAACAGACACTCTTGATACAGGATAAAACGGCAGATAGTACTGCCGTTTTATCCGTTTATACTCTTAAATCGACCGATAATACAAAAAATCTTGAATTATACTTTAATCGGTGTAAAATTAAGAAAAAGGGAGGATAAAGAATGAGAAATATAATAGAAATAAATCACCTTTCGAAAAACTATGGAGATGTTAAAGCAGTACAGGATCTAAGCTTCCGTGTCAAGGAGGGAGAGCTGTTTGCTTTTCTTGGCGTTAACGGAGCAGGAAAATCCACAACTATTAATATTATGTGTGCACAGCTTACAAAAGACAGTGGAAAAATTATAATTGACGGTCAGGATCTCGATAAAGATACTGATGGAATAAAAAGAGAGCTTGGAGTTGTTTTTCAAAATTCTGTGCTTGACAGTGCATTAAGTGTTTATGATAATTTACAAAGCAGAGCATCCCTTTACGGTATTGTGGGAGAGGATTTTAAAAAAAGGATAAAGGAGCTTTCTGACCTTTTGGAATTTGAGGATCTGTATAAAAGACCTGTAGGTAAGCTTTCAGGAGGACAGAGAAGAAGAATAGATATTGCAAGGGCGTTATTGCATAAGCCGAAAATACTTATTCTTGATGAACCCACAACTGGACTTGACCCACAGACGAGAAAAACCCTTTGGGATGTAATATCACAGCTTCGTAAAAATGAAAATATGACAGTATTTCTTACCACTCATTATATGGAGGAGGCAGCAGAAGCCGATTTTGTGGTAATTATTGATAGTGGTAAAATCTCCGCCGAGGGTACACCTTTGGAGCTTAAAAATACATACACTGGAGACTTTATAACTATATATGGGATAGATGAAGCATCTGTTAAGTCCTTTGGCTATGAATATGAGAAAATCCGTGATGCATACAGAGTAGCAGTTCCCGACACAAGGACAGCAACAGAGCTTATAGTAAAGCGTCCTGATTTATTTGTGGATTTTGAAATAACTAAAGGAAAGATGGATGATGTATTCCTTGCTGTAACAGGAAAGAAGCTGACGGGAGGAGAAAATAAATGAAGGTTACATTAACACTTATAAAGAGAAATATCAAGCTTTTCTTTAAGGACAAGGGAATGTTCTTTACAGCCCTTGTTACTCCTGCCATATTGCTTGTGCTTTATGCTACATTTTTAAGTAATGTGTACAGAGACAGCTTTGTTATGAACTTTCCACAGGGTGTTTCAATACCTGAGGATATAATTGACGGTCTTGTTGGAGGTCAGCTTATTTCATCTCTTCTTGCCGTGTCGTGCATTACTGTTGCTTTTTGCTCCAATTTCTTAATGGTGCAGGATAGAGCAAACGGTACAATAAAGGACCTTCGTATTTCTCCGGTAAGCTCTTATGTGCTTTCTTTAAGCTACTATATTGCTACATTGGTATCCACTTTGCTTATATGCTTAACTGCTACAGCAATTTGTCTTGGATATGTTGCAATTATAGGTTGGTATATGTCCGTTGCAGATGTATTCCTTTTACTGCTGGATGTTATTGTGCTTGTATTCTTCGGTACAGCATTATCTTCTTTTATTAATTTCTTTTTATCTACACAGGGACAAATATCCGCAGTTGGTACAATTATAAGTGCAGGTTACGGATTTATTTGTGGAGCTTATATGCCTATATCCTCATTTGGTGATGGACTTAAAAATGTAATATCCTTCCTACCCGGGACTTACGGTACATCCCTGTTCCGTAACCACGCAATGGGAGGAGCTCTTGAAGAATTGAGGGAAACAGGTATACCGGATACTGTAGTTGAAGGGTTAAGAGATGCGGTGGATTGTAATATTTACTTTTTTGACACTAAGGTAGAGCCATATGTGATGTATCTAATTCTCATTTCCTCCATAGCTTTACTTGTTGGTGGATATATTCTTCTTAACATCTTCAGAAAGAAGAACAAATAAACAAAAGGAGCAGAGAAATCTGCTCCTTTTTACGATAGCTCTCTTCGTAGAGCTTCAAATATTTTCTTTTCTTCACGGGATATTTTAACTTGGGTTAAGCCTAAAGCAATTGCTGTTTTTTGCTGTGAGTATTCCTTAAGGTAGCGTAAAACAACTATTTTACGCCAAAGAGGTGGTAGAGCAGAGATAGCCTGCGAGAGGGCAATATGCTCCATTCTTATATCTATTTCGCTTTTTTCCTCGCTTAAGACATTTTCAAGGGTATAATTTTCATCATCACCACTTATAGATGCAGAAAGAGAGCTTACCGGAGATGAAGCATCTATGGCTACGGCTGCCTCCTCTGTGGTAAGATTACATCTTTTTGCAAGCTCGTCTATTTTCGGCTCACAGCCGAACTCTGCCACGTATTTTTCTCTTTCCCTCATTAAGAGGGCCCCCTGTTGTTTGTATATTCTGCTTACCTTAATAAGTCCGTCGTCACGGATAAAGCGTCGTATCTCACCAATTATAAGAGGGACTGCATAGGTAGAGAATACGGTACCCTTTTCAAGGTCAAAGCTTTTTATCGCCTTGAACATTCCTATAGATCCGATTTGTACAAGGTCATCATATTCTACACCTCTGTCACGAAACCGTAATGCAATGGAACGGACAAGTCCAAGATTTTTTTCCATTAGCTCAGAAACAGCAGAATCATCACCTGAAACAGCTCTTTGCAGTAATTCTTGATTAGTATTGAAATCCATTTTATTTTAGATGCTTGGTCATGAGGATGCGTACACCTTCGTTAAGCTTTGAACGAACATCAAGCTTATCCATAAAGGTTTGCATAACTGCAAAGCCCATACCACTTCTTTCACCTGATGTATCTGTAGTAAAAAGGGGAGTCATAGCCTCTTTAACATTTTCTATACCACATCCCTTGTCCCGTATCTCAATAATCACCGTCCTGTCACCGTAATATTTGACTCCTATGTAAACAGTACCGCTTTTGTACTTATAACCATGTACAATAGCGTTGGTAACAGCCTCCGAAACGGCACATTTTATATCTGCAAGCTCCTCTAAGGTTGGATTTAACTGAGCAACAAAGGAAGCCACAGCTTGTCTTGCCATACTTTCGTTTATTGACAGTGAAGGTAAGTATAGCTTCATATTATTATCACAGCATTTCATCGTAGTCGTCTCCTTTGATTTCTATAATTCTTTCAATACCTGCCATTTCAAGTATTCTTTTAATTCTCCGTGTCGGCTTATGTATTATCAGCTTAGCTCCTATGTCAAGTGCTTTTGTGTATCTGCCGAGAACAAGTCCAAGACCGGAGGAATCCATAAAATCCACATTGCTTAAATCAAGAATAACAAATCGGGGTTTATTTAATAAAATAGCCTCATCTATTTTTTCTCTGACGCTTTTGGCTGTGTGGTGGTCTATATCTCCACGCATTTTTACATTAAGTGTATAGTTTGTAAGTTTTATTTCCGTTAATCGTTCCAATAACAAAGCATTCACCGTCCTTTTAATAGATTCTAATATTTACTGAGCAAAAAAACAGTCGAAATATCTCACTGAAAATTGTTTTTCCATTGACTTTTTTTGATAAATATTGACATAACCGAAAAGGTAAGATATAATATATGTAACTATATTGTCAAAGGGGTATATATTATGAATGAGCTTATACAATTAAGCAAAACCGTAATAGACATAGGGTTTAAAAAGGAATATAAATTTTTTCAAATAAGTGATGCTCATATGGCTTGTATAGACGAGAACAGCTCTGAGGCTGATTTGAATGAGTATAGGCGTTCTCACGAGCAATGGGATGATCTGAAGATACATTATGCAGAGAGATTTGGTGAGTATTACGATGACAGATATCAAGTAGAGCCGTATGTACTTTTTGAGGCTCTTACAAAGCATGCTCTTGAATTTGGTGCAGATGCCCTTATTCTTTCCGGTGACATAATGGACCGTGTAAGCGAGAGTAACATCAGATACTTAAAAAGGTTTAAGGAGAATTATCCAATCCCTGTTATTTATTGCCCGGGTAATCATGCAAGAACTGACGAATTTGGCGTTCATCGTAAAATGTATGAACGCTTTGAAGGACTTATTGACAATCCTGCCTTTAATGTTTTTGACTATGATGAGTTTGAAATAGTTGCGGTTGATAACGGAACAAAGGAAATTACAAGAGAACAGCTCGACTTGATGCAGGCAGAAATTGATAAAAATAAAAAGATACTTTTGCTTATCCATGCACCGCTTAAGCTTGGTGAATTTGGAGAAGAGGTTGCCAAAAATGTTAATCACTATTTTGTAATGGGCTCTCAGTATGATTCCGATGAGGCAAGGGAGTTTGTAGAGCTTATCAGAGCTAATGACACACATTTTATAGGAGTTCTTGCAGGTCACATTCACGCATCAGTTGAGTACAATATAACAGATAATCTTAAACAATATACAACCTCCAGTGCACTTATTGGCTATGGTAGGGAAATTACAATTAAGTGAGGTAAATTATGTACATAGTTCCACAAGTTAAAAGCCTTACTCCCTGTGAAAAATTTATTATAGAGGGCTGTAATTTTATATTTCCGGAAAATATAGATAAGAGAGTTGTAAATCTCTCTAAAAAGGTTCCTTTTGGTAATACATCAGTAATTGTAACTGTTGCAGATGAAGGAAGCGATGCATATACTCTTAAGCTTTCACAAGAAAAAATAGAGTTAGTAGCAAAATCTCAGGCCGGAGCATTTTACGGTATACAAACTATAAGACAGATTATTAAAAACGGACACTGCGATGCCAGTGAGATAGATGACTCTCCTGATTTTAAGAACAGAGGTATTTATTTTGATATTACAAGAGGAAGAATACCGACTATTGAAACACTCAAGGAGCTTGTTGATAATATTGCTTATGCAAAGGCAAATATGCTTCAACTTTATGTAGAGCATGTTTTTGAATTTAAGGAGTATGACGGTATATACCAGAGGACAGGCTATATAACAGCGGACGAAATCAAGGAGCTAGACAGATACTGTCACGAGAATTTTATAGATTTTGTTCCCTCGTTGTCGTGCTTTGGTCATCTTTATGAGCTTCTTTCGAGTGATAAATATAAGCATCTTTGCGAGCTTCCTGATTATGAGCCTAAATCTCATTACTGGAACGAAAGAATGCCCCACCATACTATTAATCCTTCTGATCCTGAAAGTATAGAAATTATAAAGAGCCTTATTGACCAGTATGCACCTCTTTTCACAAGTAGATATTTTAATATATGCTGTGATGAAACCTTTGATCTTGGCAGAGGCAGAAATGCAGGTAAGGATAAGGCAAGGCTTTATGTGGATTTTGTTAAAAAGATAATTGCTCATGTTAAAACTCACGGCAAGACTGCTATGATGTGGGGCGATATTATAGATCAGCATTCTGATCTTATAGGTGAGATTGACGATGATACAGTATTTCTCAACTGGAATTACAGTGCCGAGCCTTATACAAGAATGATTTATAACTGTGCCGATAAAGGGAAGATACAGTATGTATGCCCGGGCATTACAAACTGGTGCAGTCTTATAGAGTTTACACATATCTCAATACCGAATATTACAAAGATGGCAAAGTGTGGGTTTGAGTGCGGAGCAGAGGGAATACTTACAACCTGTTGGGGTGACCACGGTCATTTATCTCCCTATTATGCATGTTTACATGGCCTTATATTTGGTGCTGAAAAGGGCTGGAACGTAAATTCAGATAACGATGATTTTGGTGCTAAGCTTGACCTTCATTATTTTGGATATAAGGGTGCAACTGAGCTTTTTAGAAAAATAGCAGAGTCTCACATTGACAGATACTGGTACCATTTACTTGCTCATCATTGTGCTGATGTCTTCAAAGAAACAACCATGAATACCAGATTTAATCCATCTCCTGATGAGCTTTCTGAACGCTTTAATCTTTGCGAATCTACGATTCCTCTTCTTATGGCTACAAGGTGGGAAAATGAAAAAGCAAGAAAGGCTCTTCTTTGCGTGGCTAACGGAGTTGAAATTATGTTAGCTATGATGATGTCATATGTAAGTGGTGAAAAATTTGGCATTAATATGGAAGATGTCGAAATATGGCTCAAGGAATTCAAGGAAGAGTATCTGAGTGAGAGTAAAATGGGAGAGCTTGTTGAAACTATTCGTGTATTTTATGCTATAGCAAAGAAATTTCTTGCTTAAGGAGATATTATGACAGAGGCTATAAAACAATTTTTTCTGGAAACAGTTGGTAAAGAGATGTGTGTATTCTTTTGCTCTATGATACCTATTATAGAGCTAAGAGGTGCAATACCAATGGGTGCAGCTTTCAATGCTACTATAGGAGGTATGCCATTTTGGCTTACTTACATTTTAAGTGTTGTGGGAAATATACTACCTGTTCCTTTTATATTGCTTTTTATTAAAAAAGTGATTAGATGGATGTCTGTGTCCAGAGTAAAAATTTTTAACAAGGTAGCAAATTTTCTTCTCAATAAGGTAGAAAAGAAGAGAGATAAAATAGAGAAGTATTCCTTTTGGGGAGTGTGCCTTTTTGTAGCTATTCCTTTACCTGCAACAGGTGCGTGGACAGGTTCACTTGTAGCCGCTATGATAGATATGAAATTTTGGAAAGCATTACTTTCATGCCTTATTGGGGTTATGATAGCCGGAGTTATTATGACTATCATATCGTATGGAGTTGCGGCAATATTCTAAAAAATACATTTTTTTTTGAAAAAACTATTGCAATATTAAAAACAGTATGTTATACTGTGTCCGTTAAAAAAATTCAGACTTATCAAGAGTAGTGGAGGGACAGGCCCTGTGATACTACGGCAACCTATCGGTATGACAAGGTGCCAATTCCGTGAGATGAGGTTTAGTTATTCAGCCCACGGGATGCCGTGGGCTTTCCTTTTCACTAAAGAAGGAGGATACTATGAGAATGCTTTTTACATCAGAATCAGTAACTGAGGGACATCCCGATAAAATTTGCGACCAGATTTCCGATGCGATTTTGGACGCTATACTCGAAAAGGATCCATTTTCAAGAGTAGCCTGTGAGACATTCTGTACAACCGGTATGGTGATGGTAATGGGTGAAATTACAACAAATGCATCATTTGATGTTCAGTCTATTGTTAGAAACACAGTTAGAAATATTGGCTATGACAGAGCAAAATACGGCTTTGATGCTGATACATGTGCTGTACTTAGCTCCATCCACGAGCAGAGTGCTGATATTGCCCTCGGTGTTGACAAAAGTGCAGAGGCAAAAAGTGGAGAAGAGGACGGTAACGGTGCAGGTGACCAGGGACTTATGTTCGGTTATGCTTGTAATGAAACAAAGGAGCTCATGCCTCTTCCTATTTCCTTGGCTCACAAGCTTGCTAAGCGTCTTACATCAGTAAGAAAGGACGGTCTTATGGCTTATCTCCGTCCTGACGGAAAAACACAGGTAACTGTAGAATATATAGACGGAGTTCCCACAAGAATAGAGGCAATTGTAGTTTCATCTCAGCACAGCCCAGATGTTACACTTGAAAATATCCGTAAGGATGTTATCAATAATGTTATTTTGCCTATAATCCCTGCTGAAATGATAGATGATAAAACCAAGATATATGTTAATCCCACAGGCAGATTTGTAATTGGTGGACCTAACGGTGACACCGGTCTTACAGGTAGAAAGATTATAGTTGATACATACGGTGGATACTCCCGTCACGGTGGAGGAGCATTTTCAGGTAAAGACCCGACTAAGGTGGACAGGAGTGCTTCATATGCTGCTAGATATGTAGCTAAGAACATCGTTGCATCAGGTGTTGCTGATAAATGCGAGGTACAGATTGCTTACGCTATCGGTGTAGCTAAGCCTGTTTCCGTAATGGTTGATACCTTTGGTACAGCTAAGGTAGACGAGGGTAAGATTGCAGAATTTGTTGAGAATAATATAGATCTTCGTCCTACTGCGATTATAGAAAAATTCGGCTTGAGAAGACCTATCTACCGTCAGCTTGCTGCCTACGGCCATGTTGGAAGAGAAGATCTTGACATTCCTTGGGAAAAAACAGATCTTGCTGATAAAATCAAGGCTGAGCTTCTTTGATTATAACAAAGGCTATTTTATCAATAAATATAGTGTAATATACAAAATAAAAAACGGGAGTAGATTTTTCTGCTCCCGTCTTTCTATTATAGCTAATCTATTTTATAAATATTGCTTGATTTAACCATATAAATATGATAAAATATTTAAGGAATAGAAAGGAGGGGATACTATGGAACAGCTTGGATTAAATGTCGACGGAATTATTGTTGTTCGTGGAACTGTTGAGAATATTGTATATCACAGTGACGACACGGGATACGGCGTTTTTGATATAGAGGATGAAAACGGAGAGCTTGTAACCGTAGTAGGTACTGTCCCCTTTATTTCTGTTGGAGAACAGGTTGAGCTGTACGGTAAATGGACACACCATAAGGTATACGGCAGACAGTTTAAGGCGGAAAGGTTTGAAAAAATACTGCCAACCGATAAGAACGATATTTTAAGGTATTTATCATCAGGTGCTATTAAAGGAATTGGACCAAAAACTGCTAAAAAAATAGTTGATAAGTACGGCGAAGAGACTTTTGATGTGATATCAAATCACCCAACATGGCTTGCAGATATTAACGGAATTTCCTTGAAAAAAGCAACAGAAATGAGTAATGATTTTAAGGAAAAGTCGGGTATACGGGAGATTATAATGTACTTTAAAGACAGTTTTTCTCCCAATACAGCTATGAAAATATATAAAAGATGGGGAAGAAACGCCCTTGGGATATTAAAAGAAAATCCGTACTGCCTTTGTACAGATATTGAAGGCATTGGCTTTAAGCGTGCCGATGAAATAGCTATGGAGGCAGGCATAAGCAAGGATAATGAGAACCGTATTAAGAGTGGTATATTATATGTACTTGGCGTATTTGCTGCTCGAGACGGGCATACCTTTGTATGTAAAGACGATCTTATAGATGCCACATCAAAGCTTATAGATGTAGTGGTAGATCTTGTAGCTCCACAAATTATTGCTCTTGCAATAGAGAAAAAAATAAAGATAGTTGAGCATTTCAGCAAGACTCATGTTTATCTTATTGAGAATTACTTAAATGAGGAATATATTGCCAGAAAGTTAATTGTGCTTAATAGAACTGTAAGCTCACTTGATAGCTCAAATGCGAGAACATTGATAGGAAGAATCGAAGCCGAGGATGGCATAACCTATGCCAAAATGCAGAAAATAGCCATTGAAGAAAGCTTGAAAAACGGAGTTACCGTGTTGACCGGTGGTCCCGGCACAGGTAAAACCACTATTATCAAGGCAGTTTTGCAAATATTTAACATGCTCCAGTATAAATGTGCCTTATGTGCACCTACGGGAAGAGCTGCCAAAAAAATGAGTGAAGCTACATCTACAGAGGCTAAAACTATCCATAGGCTTCTTGAAGTGGATATGGGTAATGAATATTCTAAAGGTCCCACATTTATGAAAAATGAAAACAATCACCTTGATCAAGATGTTGTGATTGTTGATGAAACATCTATGATAGATGTTTCCCTTATGTCCGCATTGCTCAAGGCCATGAAGCCGGGATCAAGAATAATTCTTATAGGAGATATATATCAGCTCCCGTCAGTTGGTGAGGGCAATGTACTCAACGATATTATAAATTCAGGTTATTTTAGTGTTATTACTCTTAATGAAATATTCAGACAGGCAGAAAACAGTGGTATTGTAGTAAACGCACACAAAATAAATCAAGGTGCAGTTCCTGATTTTAAGGCAAGATACGATGATTTCTTTTATGTTTCTATTACAGACGAGACGGTAATACCCGAATATATTGCAAATATGTGTAAAACAAGACTTCCTGCCAAATACGGTACAAATATAGTGGATGGAATACAGGTTATATCACCCACTAAAAAAGGATTTTGTGGCACTCAAAATCTAAACGCAGTATTGCAGTTAAGCTTAAATCCGGCATCTGATTCCCGTGAACAGTATATCACCAGGACACAAAGGATATATAGAGTTGGTGATAAGGTTATGCAAACTCGCAATAATTATGATGTTGAGTGGAAACGGGGCTCTGAGGTCGGCAGAGGTATTTTTAACGGAGATATAGGTGTTATAGAAGAAATTAATAACGAGGAAAAGCTAATAATTGTAAACTATGACGGCAAATTAGCCTCTTATGATTTTTCTCTTCTTGATGAGATCGAGCACGCATATGCAATAACTGTACATAAGAGCCAGGGTAGTGAATACCCTATAGTTATAATACCTATAACAAAATGTGCTCCGATCCTCCAAACACGAAATCTGATTTATACTGCTATAACAAGGGCTGAAAAGATTGTTCTGCTAATTGGTGAAAAAGACATTCTTGAAACTATGGTGGGCAATAATACTCAGATATTCCGCAACACAGGATTAATTCATTTTTTGAAGAGTAACAGTATATGAGATTTCTTGAATATTTGAAACGGGCTTTTATAGTCCGACAGTGCGTTATATGTGATAATCCCATAAGCTATGAAAAGAAAATAGCAATATGTGACGATTGTATGAAATATTGGATAAGCAATCTGGATGTGTTATGTGACAAGTGTGGATATGAGAGTGAATATTGTACATGTGTCAACAAAAGATTACTCAAGAGTGTTGATTTTACAGTTTTTTGTGTGTTTTACAAAAAGAATTCAAATAATCCGGTTAAAAACATTATATTCAGGCTGAAACAAGAATATAGAAGCCAGGTGTTTAATTTTTGTGCTGACTTAATGGTGGCGAGAGCAAAGAAGGTTTTTGCAAAGCATAATATATCATTAAAGAATTTTGTGGTTACCTTTCCTCCTCGAAGAAAAAGAGCTGTAAATATTTATGGATATGATCACAGCTATGAGGTTGCAAAATTATTTGCTAAAAAGCTTGGATTAAGTGTGGAAAAATGTTTTATAAATTCAAGCAAGAAAGAGCAAAAGAAGCTTACTCAGCATGAACGATTTATAAATGCGAAAAAATCATACTCATTACGAAAGAATATAGATCCAAATAACAAAAATTATATTTTAATTGACGATGTATTAACAACCGGCTCAACATTAAATGCTTGTGCCTCCTTACTCAAGGAAAACGGGGCAAAATATGTTGTTCCGGTTTGTTATGCTAAGGATATTTAATTTAGGAGGAAATAAATATGTTAAAAGGAATCCCAAACATTTTGTCCCCCGAGCTCCTTAAGGTGCTTTGTGAAATGGGACACAGCGACAGAATTGTAATAGCAGACGGAAATTTTCCTGCTGAATCTATGGGGAAAAATGCCATAGTTATCAGATGCGACGGACACGGAGTACCCGAGCTACTTGATGCTATTTTGCAGGTGTTTCCCCTTGACACCTATGTGGAGAAGCCTGTTTCTCTTATGGAGGTTATGAAGGGAGATAATGCAAAGACACCTATATGGGATACTTATAAGGAAATTATCGCTAAGCATGATAAACGAGGAGCAAATACTGTAGGTACCATTGAACGCTTTGCATTCTATGAAGAGGCAAAGAAAGCATATGCTATCATCGCTACAAGTGAAAAAGCGATTTATGCAAATGTAATGCTTCAAAAGGGTGTTATATAATCAATTAGTAAACGAAAACAGGCTGTCATTTGACAGCCCGTTATTTTTTATATAATATTTTCTTATTTTAAGTTTTTTACACAAGCTTCAGTATCTCTTGCGATCATAAGCTCTTCGTTGGTAGGAAGAACATACACCTTAACTTTGGAGTCGGGTGCAGAGATCTCTACAATATTAGGCTGTCTCAATGTCTTTGCATTGAGCTCCTTGTTAAGCTTAATTCCATAGAATTCCATATCTTCGCAAGCTCTTTCACGAAGCTCAGGATTGTTTTCGCCCATACCTGCAGTGAAGATAACAGCATCAAGACCGTTCATAGCTGCGGTATATGAGCCAATGTACTTCTTAACCTGATATGCAAGAATTTCGGCAGCGAGAAGAGCATGCTTCTGCACAGTAGCTTTTTCCTCCTCTGTCTTGGGACAATTGGGAAGAGACTCGTCGAAGTTTCCAAGGATTGCAGCCTCGATATCACGGCTGTCAGAGGAATATCCAGAAACACCGAGGAATCCACACTTTTTGTTAAGGAAGTCGGAAATCTTATCAACTGCGATATCGTATTTCTGCATAATATAGGGAACAATAGCTGGGTCGATTGCACCACAACGAGTACCCATTTCGACACCGTCAAGAGGTGTAAAGCCCATGCTTGTATCAAGCACCTTTCCGTCACGAACAGCAGAAATAGATGAACCGTTACCGATGTGACATGTAATGATCTTTGTATCCTTCTTGTTGCCGAGAAGCTTGATAGCTTCGGTAGCTACAAATCTGTGGGATGTACCGTGCATACCGTATCTTCTGATATGATCCTCTTCAACCATTTTAATTGGAAGGGGATAAGTATATGCTTTTGCAGGCATTGTCTGATGGAATGCTGTATCAAATACAACAACCTGGGGTGTATTGGGCATTACCTGTGTGCAACCCTTGATACCCATTATGTGAGCAGGATTGTGAAGTGGCGCGAACTCAGAGCATTCATCAATAATATCTACTACCTCGGGAGTAACAATAGTGCTTTCAAAGAAGTAGGGACCACCGTGCACGACTCTATGTCCAACAGCTTCAATTTCATCCATAGACTTGATGCAACCATATTCTGCATCTGTAAGCATACTAACAACTATTTCAGTAGCAACAGAATGGTCAGCCATAGGAGTAATCTTTTTAATTTTTGTTCCATCTGCCTTTTTGTGTTCAATAAGGCTACCTTCAATTCCGATTCTTTCGCAAATACCTTTGCAAGAACCTCTTCTGTGTTGGTATCCATCAACTGGTATTTAAGTGATGAGCTACCTGCGTTTACAACGAGTACTTTCATTTTAATCCTCCAAATAAAAAATGTTGCTTGACAAATTATCAAATCAAGTATATTATATAATAAAAGATACATTATTTCAAGCATAATAATGAAAAAACTTTGTCTTTTTTTAGGAGGTAGGGTATGAATGAAATAATTGCAATTATATGCGAATATAATCCGTTTCATAACGGCCATAAATATCAAATTGACAAAATAAAAGAAATGTACCCTGACTCTACAGTTTTGGCTATAATGTCCGGTAATGTTACACAGAGGGGAGAATTTGCTTTATTTGACAAATATTCGAGAGCAAAATCAGCAGTAATATGTGGTGTTGACTGTGTATTTGAGTTACCTTATCCGTTCAGTGCTTCAAATGCAGAGGTGTTTGCTAAGGCAGGGGTATATCTTGCTGTTCAGCTGGGAGCTACTCACCTTTGTTTTGGTAGCGAAAATGAAAATATTGATTATATAATTTCAGTAGCTGATGCAATAGAAAATGTGAGCAGAGATGAAGTGTTAAAACTAAAAAAGCAAGATAAGTCTATATCATATCCGAAAATTATAGAAAAAATATGTGGTAAAGACGGTAAGATTTTTCCCCATATGTCAAATCTTATTTTAGGCGTCGAATATGTACGAGCTATTAGAAACTACGGAAATAAAATAATTCCGATCGCTATAAAAAGAGAAGGCTTTGGGTATAATGATCTGACGGTTGGTGAGAAAATGTCAGCCTCTGCGATACGCAAATGCTTTTTTGACAAAGGAATCATGGTGTCTGTTCCCGATAGCATAAATCAGTTTTATAAAGAATTGGTTGATAATAAGGAATATATTGATAATAATGAAATTATAGAATTCTTATTCAGATCTGTTTTGATAATGTCGCCTGAGCAGATAGAAAATTGCTACGATGTTCCGTCAGGTATGGGATATTTTATATGCGATATTGCAAGTAATAGTAATAATGGTAAAGATTTTTTTGAAAAATTAACTACAAAAACATATACTTATGCCCGTCTTCGTAGGGTTGTCTTATATTCAATATTAGGAATCAAAAATATCGATACCGAGCCTGCATATACAATTCTTTTGTCGTCTAACAGTAAGGGAAGAGAACATCTTAAAGTATTAAAAAAACAAACTGTTTTTCCGATACTGACAAAATTGGCAGACTATAAGAGAATGAATGAAAAAGTAATTAAACAATTTGAAGCTTCATCTAAAGCTGATAAAATATTTATATCATTTTTAAGGAATAGCTCAAAGCCCACCGATTTTATTAAAAAAATGCCATATATTTTGTAATATTAAAAATAACTTTTGTGGATAATTAGAAAAAAGTTGCTCTGAAGAGCAACTTTTTTCTTTATTTGATGTTATGCACCGTATCGTCTTCAGTATTTCTTTCTCTGAAAAGCAGAGACACGCACCAGAGTGCACAAAGTGCAACAGCAACATAAACTATTCTTGCACCTAATGCGTCTTGTCCACCGAAGATCCATGCAACGAGGTCAAATTGGAAAAGACCAATACTTCCCCAGTTAAGACCTCCGACTATTAGAAGAAGCAATGCAATTCTATCTATTATCATATTTGTTCCTCCATTTTGACTTTAAGTCAATTTTAGTATTTGCATTTAAGTATCAATTATTCTTTTACATGGTGCAAATTATAGGTTGACAAGCAATATTTTACCATATTTGAAATATAAATTTATCCGAGGTGATAGTATGAATATTTTTTCTTTGGTTATGAAAATTGCATTTATGGTGCTTGGCGTAGAGCAAGTACAAAAATTTCCGGAATCTCTAAGCTATGAGGAAGAAAAAGAATGCTTTCGTCTTTCAAGATTGGGAGATAAAAAAGCGAGGGATAAATTAATAGAACACAATCTTCGCCTTGTGGCTCATATTGTGAGAAAATATTACATTTCAAATAAAAATACGGACGATCTAATTTCCGTTGGAACAATAGGTCTCATAAAAGCTGTAGATACTTTTAATTATGAGAATGGGGCAAGATTTGCTACTTATGGGGCAAAATGTATTCAAAATGAGATACTTATGTTATTTCGCAGTCAAAAAAAACTTGGATATGAGGTATCTCTGAACGATACAATAGATGTTGATAAGGACGGTAATCCATTAACTTATATTGATATAATTTGCACAGAGGATAATATTGCCGATGATGTGGACAAAAAAATCAAGATAAATAAGGCTATTGAGTATATTAGAGATAAGCTTGATGACAGAGAAAAACAGATTATTATTATGAGATATGGGCTTGGAGATTCAAGAGTATATACGCAAAGAGAGGTGGCAGCAATTTTGGGTATTTCCCGTTCTTATGTTTCACGAATTGAAAAGTCAGTTCTTGAAAAAATATATAAATATTTATGTCCCGATGGTTGATTTTTATTTTTTTATAGTATATAATATATAATTGGATATTAATGTATTAAAGTGAAGGATAGGACAATGGTAAGAATCGAAAGAGTAATGGATTCATCACTTGCCGACAATATTGGAATTAAAGCAGGCGATATTCTTCTTAGTATAAACGGACATGAAATAAATGATGTACTTGATTATAGATTTTACCTCGCAGATCAGTGTATTTCTATAGTGATAAAAAGAGATAAAGAGGAAAGCTTTATAATTGAAAAGCAGATTTATGATGATATAGGTCTTGATTTTGAAACACCTTTAATGGATAAGAAGCACAGATGTGAAAATAAATGTATATTCTGCTTTATCGATCAATTACCTAAAGGAATGAGAGAAACACTGTATTTTAAGGATGATGATTCCCGTTTGTCCTTTTTACACGGTAATTATATTACACTTACTAATCTTGACAAGAAGGATATTGACAGAATAATTGATATGCATATATCCCCGGTCAATGTTTCGATCCATACTACAAATCCCGAGCTTCGTTGTAAAATGATGCATAACAAGAAGGCGGGAGAAGTTCTATCATATCTTGATATGCTTTCCAAGGCGGGAATAGAGATTTGTGGACAAATTGTACTGTGCCGTGGAATCAATGACGGAGATGAGCTTACAAGATCCCTGCATGATCTTGCTGAATTGTATCCCAATCTAAGAAGCGTGTGCATAGTTCCTTCGGGACTTACTAAATTCCGTGAAGGGCTGTATCCACTTACCGGATTTGATAAAGAAAGCTGTAAAGCTACTATTAAGCAAGTAGAAAAAATAAATAATATTTACCGTAAAAAATACGGAAAAAATCTATTTTTCTGTTCTGATGAATTTTATCTTATGGCCGGTAAAAAGCTTCATAAGGATGAGTATTATGAGGATTATAGCCAAATAGATAACGGTGTAGGTATGCTTACATCCTTTGAGTGTGAGGTTGATAGCTTCATAAGAACACTTTCTTTCAAAGAAAGAAATATAGATAGATGCGTGTCTGTGGCAACAGGTGTAGCTGCATATGATTTTATTTGCAGAATGGTGAAGAAGATACAAAAAAAATGTAAAAAAATAAGATGTAATGTTTATAGGATCGAAAATGATTACTTCGGTCATACAATAACAGTCAGTGGCCTGATAACAGGGGTTGACTTGGAAAAGCAGTTGAAGTACAAGGAGCTTTATGATGAGCTTATTTTGCCGAGAAATATGCTCAGAGCAGAAGGAGATTTGTTCCTGTGCGGTACATCGGTTGATGAGCTCTCAAATAAGCTTGCTGTAAAAATAGGAATTGCCGAAACAAATGGAGCTGATTTTGTTGAGGCTATTCTCGGACTTAAGGAGGTATAATATGGCGAAACCCATTATTGCTATTGTTGGACGCCCTAATGTGGGAAAAAGTACGCTTTTTAATAAAATTATAGGGGAAAGAAAATCAATTGTTGAGGATACACCCGGTGTTACCCGTGACAGAATATACGGTGAAGGTGAATGGTGTGGAAGAAAATTTGTCTTAATTGATACCGGAGGTATTGAGCCTAAGACAGACAGTATGATACTTCAAAAAATGAGGGAACAGGCTCAGATAGCAATTGATACTGCTGATGCCATAATATTTATGTGTGATATCAACGCCGGACTTGTTGCTGATGACAGAGATATCGCTATAATGCTTAAAAAGAGTGGGAAGCCAACTGTTGTTTGTGTAAATAAAAGTGACAAAATAGGAGAGGTTGACCCTTCATTTTACGAATTTTATGAGCTTGGTTTTGATGAAGATCCTGTTCCTGTTTCATCAATTCACGGAACAGGAAGTGGCGACCTTTTAGATGCTGTTCTTCGTAATATCCCTGACAGAGAGGACGAGGGCGAGGATGAGGATCTTATAAATGTTGCTGTAATAGGTAAGCCTAATGCAGGCAAATCTTCACTTATTAATAAAATACTCGGTACCGACCGCCTTATTGTTTCTTCAATGGCAGGCACTACAAGAGATGCAATTGATACTAAGTTCGAAAATGAATACGGTAAGTATAATTTTATAGATACAGCAGGCATAAGACGCCAAAGCAAAATAGATGATAGAATAGAAAAATTCAGTGTTCTTCGTGCACATATGGCAGTCGAGAGAGCAGATGTATGCTTGCTTGTAATTGACGCAACGGAAGGTGTTACTGAGCAGGATGAAAAAATTGCCGGTATTGCCCATGAGGCTGGAAAAGCTGTCATCATTGTAGTGAATAAATGGGATTTACCTGATACCGAGGATAAAAATACAGTAGAGTATTCCAAAAAGGTATATACGTCTCTATCATATCTTAGTTATGCACCTATTATTTATGTTTCTGCACTTACAGGACAGAGAATAGTTAAGCTTTTTGAACAGATTAATTATGTTAATGAGCAGTCAAAGCTTAGAATTTCCACAGGAATGCTTAACGATGTTCTTAACGAGGCTATTACAAGAGTTCAGCCACCGTCCGATAAGGGAAGACGACTAAAGGTTTATTATATGACACAAACAAGTGTTGCCCCACCTACTTTTGTACTGTTTTGCAACAGTGCTCCTCTGTTCCATTTCTCATATCAGAGGTATATTGAAAACTGCTTAAGAGACACATTCGGATTTAAGGGAACACCTATTAAGCTGGTTATCAGACAGCGTGGCGAAAGCGAGGAAACAAAAATATGACAGCTGTAGAAGTACTAAAATACGGTTTAGTTGGTTCTGAAACAGATTTAAGACTTTGGGTATGGATGCTTGTTGTTTGTGCTGTTATCGGATATCTAATAGGTAGTATTAACTGGGGAGTTATTCTCTCAAAAAAATACGGTGGAGATGTCCGTAATTACGGAAGCGGTAATGCCGGTGCAACAAATATGATGCGTACCTACGGAAAAAGAGCAGGAGCTAAAACTCTTGGCTTAGACATTCTTAAGGGTACGGTAGTATCCTTTGCTTGTAGACTTATAGTTGGCACTGCAGGAGCATATATAGGTGGCTTTTTCTGCATAATTGGACATGCATACCCTGTTTTCTTCAAATTTAAGGGTGGTAAGGGCGTTGCTACAATCACAGCACTGTGCTTATGGACGGAGTGGAGAACATTTCTTATACTTGTAGCGATTTACGCTATTGTACTGTTTGGATATAAAATGGTTTCCTTTGCTTCCTGTATGGTTGCTGCGTTATATCCAATGATTCTTTATGCATTTATTGGTCCTAATTTGGGTGTTATTGTAGCATTTCTTTCCGGTGCTATGGTTGTATTTTTACACAGAGCAAATATTGTTAGAATATTCAATCATACAGAATCAAAGCTTAACTTTCATAGAAAAAAGAAGGATACATCCGAAAACAGTGTTGAATCAACTTTCGATAAGGAGAACGAATGAGAAAGAATATTGTAAGTGATGCGATTGAAGCACTTTGCGATGTTTGTACTGAGCTTTGTGAAAAGAGATTTTTACATAAGATAGTGCTCTCCAAACCATTGATACCTGATGAAATCAAGAGTGTTGTTTCACTTAAGTTAATATCAGGTGCTTCTGTCATCCAAGTAGAGACATATTCAACGGATAATAAGGTGTATCATCAGAATGTAAAAAATGATATTCGTCCATTTTTCCGTGACTTATTCTATAGATATAATCAGATAAATGTTATGTCGTCTGTTGGAGACTGCCAGTATATGATGTCCAAAAAGGGCAAGGAAACTATGATAGGCTGTCACAAAATACAGAATGGACTAAAAAATGGCAGAGGTCAAGAGGTTCAGCTCCAAAAAAATAATAAAACCAAGAACTATATTCTCTTAGGTGGAGAGGATTTCTTGAAAAAGCTTGGTGTAAGTGATGATAGTGGTAGAGTAAGAGACAGGATGCAGTCTAAATTCAGGCAGATTAATAAATTTCTTGAATATGTGGATTCGATTGTTGATAAGCTCCCTGAGGACAATATTAACATATATGATTTATGCTGTGGTAAAAGCTATCTTAGCTTTGCTGTATATCATTACTTTAGATACTATAAGAAAAAGAACATTAAAATGGTGTGCATAGACCTCAAATCAGATGTTATCGAATATTGCTCAAATTTGGCTGAAAGAATGGGCTTTGACGGTATGGAATTTATATGTATGGATATAAATCAATATGATATGGTAAATAAGCCTGACCTTGTGGTGTCATTGCATGCTTGTGATATAGCCACAGATATTGTGCTTAATAAAGCAAGTGAAAATGGAGCTAAGGTCATTTTATCCACACCATGCTGTCACCATGAATTAAATCATAAAATTAATTGTCAGCCGTTGAGCTTTATTACAGACCATTCTATGCTGAGACAGAAGCTTTGCGATGCTGCAACAGATGCACTCCGTATTTTGAAACTCGAATCAGAAGGATACGAAGCTACTGCTATGGAGCTGATAGATCCGGAGGATACGCCTAAAAATATAATTATAAAGGCAATAAAAAAAGCTAATCCAAGCCAGGAAAAAATGGTTATGCTTAAGGAAAAATATATATATACCAGAAAATTTTTGTTAGGAGAATAAATCTAAAATGGGACTTAATGTAATTGCTGAAATATCACATTTTTATGGTTCTGACGAAAGATATGTTCTTGCCGGAGGCGGAAATACATCGTTTAAGAATGAGGAAAATCTTTATATTAAAGGCTCAGGAACAGCTCTTGCAACAATATCCCCCGATGGCTTTGTAAAGATGTCAAGAAAAAGACTTGCAGATATCTGGACCAAGACCTATTCCGAGGATAAGGATAAAAGAGAGGCTGAGGTCCTTAAGGATATGATGAATGCCAAATGCGAGGGTGAAGAGGGCAAACGCCCTTCTGTCGAAACACTTTTACATAATCTTTTTAAGCAGCAATATGTTCTTCATGTTCATCCCACTATGGTTAATGGTCTCACATGTGCTGTAGGTGGTAAGTCAATTGTTGAGGCACTTTTTGATAATGCTATTTGGATTGAAGAAACTGAGCCGGGATATGTTCTTGCTGCAAAATGCCGTGAGAGAATAAATGAATACGAGAAGAGAACAAATAAAGATGCAGATCTTCTTTTCTTGCAAAATCACGGTATCTTTTTTGCTGCTGATGATAGAGATGGTATTGATAAGCTGGTTGACAATGTGATGAGTGCTATTGACAGGTTAGTTACATTCAGACCTGACCTTACCATAGTTGATACATATGATTCATCCATGGTAGATGAGCTTAAAAAATACATTGCTGAAGCATATGGAAATGCTCCTTCTGTTAAATTTACTCTTAATAAGGAAGTAAAAAAGCTTTGTGCATCAAAAGAAGCATTTAAGGTGCTTATGGAACCTATGAGCCCCGATCATATTGTATACTGTAAAGTAGTTCCATTGTTTATAGAATGCTTTGACAAAGACAGTATAAAATCCCAGTATACAGAGTTTATTTGTACATATGGATATGCACCAAAGATAGCTTTTGCTAAGGGTGTTGGTATGTTTGCTGTTGGTAATAGCGAAAAAGATGCTGCAACAGTTACAAGCGTTTGGCTTGATGCAGTTAAAATTTCAGTATATGCACAGAATTTCGGTGGTGTTAGACATATGGCACCTGATATGGTCGATTTCATTGTCAACTGGGAGGTTGAAAGCTACAGAAGTAAGGTGGCTCTCAGCAATGGAGGAAATAAATGATAATAGGCATTAGTATAGCATCAGCTGTGTTACTGATATCTGTCGTTATATATACATACTACTTCAGACTTGCTTTTTCAAGAAAAAAACCAAAACTTGGTACTTTTTCCTTTGCAGGTAGCAATGACCCTGAGCATAAAAAAAGAATTGAAGAAGGGTTAGAATGGTTTGATAGTCAAAAAAAGGAAGATATTTTTATTCAAAGCTATGATGGATTAAAGCTCCATGCAAGGTATATAAAAAGCCCAACTCCGTCGGATAGATATATAATTATGTTTCACGGATACCGTTCATCATATAAGGATTTTGCCTGTGCATTTGAATATTACAGCAGTCTTGGATTTGATATGATAGTCGTTGACCAAAGGGCACATGGACAGAGTGAAGGAAAAATTATTTCCTATGGCGTTAAGGAAAGATTTGATGTTGTTTCTTGGGTCGAGTATACTCAAAAACGCTTTGGTGGGGATAAGGATATTTTTATTGACGGAATATCTATGGGAGCCTCAACAGTAATGATGGCATCCGATATTGTAAAGGGAGTAAAAGGTATAATAGCCGACTGTGGATACACATCTCCCAAGGAAATAATTATTCAAGTAGCTAAATCCATGCATGTGCCTAAATTGTTTGTTTATCCGGTTGGATTGATGGCAAAAATTTTTGGTGGATTCAATTATTCATACAGTGCAAAACAGTCACTTTCCAAGACAGATGTTCCTGTAATTTTTATTCACGGATTAGCTGATGATTTTGTCCCTTCATACATGACTGAAGAAAATTATGAGGCATGCTCGTCCAAGAAAACAATGGTGTTAGTTGAAAATGCTACACATGGATACTCTTTTCTTGTTGATGAAAAAAAAGTCAAGAAATCATTGGAAAGCTTTGTTTTTGAAAGCTGTAACAAGGAGTAAAAAATGGAAAAAATTGCAAGCTTTACTGTTGATCACGATAAAATTGAGCCCGGCCTGTATATCTCCAGAATTGACGGAGATATTGTAACATATGATATGCGTACCCGTAAGCCTAATATGGGAGATTATATGGATAACCTCACTATGCACTCTGTGGAGCATATGTTTGCAACATATATAAGAAATTCGGAGATTAGCGATAAGGTTATATACTTCGGTCCTATGGGCTGTCAAACAGGTTTTTATCTACTTGTACGAAGTGAGACTAAAGAAAGAGTCCTTTTTGTCATGAGGGATGTTCTTAATAAAATAATAGCTCATACCGGTGAAATTTTCGGTAACAAAAGAGAAGAGTGTGGAAATTATCGCAATCTCAATCTTGATGCTGCCAAATTGGAATGCGAGAGATATCTTAATTGCTTGAATTCGAGGGAGGTTACATTCAACTATGAGTAACTTAATTGGAATTATAGGGGCTATGGATATTGAGGTTAACGGTCTTATTTCTGATATGGAGGAGTCCGTAACCGAAATGCACGGTGGAATATCATTTACTAAGGGTATCTTATACGGAAAGAATGTAGTAGTATCAAAATGCGGTATAGGAAAAGTGTTTGCCTCAATGTGTACACAAACAATGATACTTAAATATTCTCCCGATTTGATCATTAATTCCGGTGTTGCAGGCACGCTTGACAAAGAACTCAATATTCTGGATGCAGTTATTGCATCAAGTGTTGTTCAGCACGATATGGATACCAGTCCGTTAGGTGACCCTAAAGGTCTTATTTCCGGTATTAATGTGGTGAATTTCGATACTGATAAGGATATTTCCTGCAAGCTTGCAAATGCTTCTTCTGGTATTGGAGTCAATACGGTAAGTGGTATAATTGCTTCAGGAGACCAATTTATTGCAAGTCCCGATAAAAAGACAGATATATTTAATACATTTTCTGCTATTGCATGTGAAATGGAGGGAGCTGCAATAGGTCAGGTATGCTATGTTAACCAAGTTCCGTTTGCCGTAATGAGAACGATATCCGACGGCAAGGGAGAGGCTCTTGATTATCAGGCCTTTTCTGTAATTGCAGCCAATAAATCAATTCAAATAATTAAACAGTTTTTATTGAATTATTAAGTATAGGATTGTATAAAAAATTATAAAAGGACAGGCATTGCTTTTACTGCAATGCCTGTCCTTTTATGTATTATTTATTCTGTTTGAAAATTTCAAATGCGATTATTGTTGAGGCTGATGCAGCAGAGAGAGCAGCGTCAAATCGTCTGCCATAGTCGATTCTGACAATTTGGTCAGCCTGTGATAAAACTGCTGACGATATTCCTCGTTTTTCGCCACCGACTATCAAAAATATCGGTTTTTTTAAGTCTGCTTCGTATATGCTTACGGAATTTTTAATATCAGCACATACAATTTTATATCCCTTTTTCCGAAAAACATCAATAAAATTGTCTTTTGCGATATATATATCTGCTCTTTCACTTGCTCCTGCAGATGAACGGCATACGACACCGGAAGCACTAAGCCAATTTCTCTCTGACAAAATAATGCCGTCAACTCCAGATGCATAAATAGAACGCAGAGCATATCCAAAATTATATGGGTCCTCAATACCTTCTATCATTGTGTAAAAGCCATTGCTCTTTATAACATCCTCGGTAAGAGTAGGATAAATCTTCTCGCCACAGATGGCAATAATTCCACCATGGGTGTTACCAACACATATTTCGGCTATTGTGGATTCATCAACGGGCTCTAATTCAAAACCAAACAACTCACCCATTTTGCTTAGATACCCAATTTCCTTGGCTTTTGATTTAATACGGGACTTATCGAAGAGTATTCTTTCTATTTTGCGGGCGTTAGGCTTATCATCCTTAAGATTATCCAAAACAGCACGTATGGATGTCATTCCCTCATACACCGTTGAATCGGCAAATCGGCTGTATTCCTTAATCATTTTTCTCAGCAGAGATTATATTTTCATATTTTTTGCTTTGTGAATGTGTTTTGGAACGGTAGGTAGCACAGAGAACAAGATAAGCACCGATCAAAGCAGATACAGAAGCGAAAAATGATGTATCCTCATCTCTATTAAAGAGACAGGAGATAATCGCCATAAGCAAGGATAATGTTTCAACAAGAATAAGCATATCATATTTAATAGCAGTTATTCTTTTGAAGAATTTTTTAATTTTGTTTTTGCATTTGCATTCAGTTTTTTGAGTTTTCTTTGAGATACGCATTGATAAATTCATCTATATCACCATCCATTACTGCTTGAATATTTCCATCCTCGTATCCTGTACGAGTATCCTTAACTAATGTGTAGGGCATAAATACATATGACCTAATTTGTGATCCCCATTCAATATTGGTTTTATTACCCTTAATATCCTCAATTTTATCAAGCTTTTCGCGTTCTTTGATTTCCATAAGCTTGGACTTCAACATTTTAAGAGCAGTTTCTTTATTCTGAAGCTGACTTCTTTCTGTCTGACAGCCTACAACAATACCTGTCGGGATATGCATAATTCTAATCGCAGAGTCGGTCTTGTTTACATGCTGACCACCCGCACCGGAGGAACGGTGTGCTGTTATTTCCAAATCTTCTTCTCTCAGCTCAATGGAATTATCATCATCAAATTCCGGCATTACTTCAACAGAAGCAAAGGATGTATGGCGTCTTCCTGAGGAGTCAAACGGGGAAACTCGAACGAGTCTGTGTACACCGTTTTCACTCTTAAGGTAACCGTAAGCGTTAACACCCTCAATTAATACAGTAGCACTCTTTAATCCTGCTTCTTCACCGTCTAACCAATCTAAAAGCTTTACATTATATCCATGCTTTTCTCCCCAACGAGTATAAAGTCGGTAGAGCATAAGTGCCCAGTCTTGAGCCTCAGTTCCTCCGGCACCCGGATGGAATGAGATGATTGCGTTGTTTTTATCATATTCACCGGAGAGGAGAACTTCTATTCTCATTTGCTCTTCTTCCTTGATGATTTTTTTCTGATCTTCAAGAATTTCATCTGTCATGCTTTCGTCGTTTTCTTCAATTGCCATTTCTGCCATTACAATTGTGTCCTCAAGACGAGCAGAGAGAGAGTCGTATTTTTCTATCTTATCCTTGGATTGTTTGATTTTTTGAAGTATTTTTGTGGATTTTTCCTGATTAGACCAAAAATCCGGATCGAATGTTAATTGCTCGAGAGAAGAAACCTCTTCTTTTAATTCTTCAATTCTTAATGCATTAGCAAGCTCTTTTATATTTTCACGAAAATTTTGTAATTCGTATTTAGCATTTTCAAGTGCAATAATCAAAATATTTCCTCCGAAACCTGTTACGAGATATATTTCTTACATTATAGCATATGTACATCAAAAAAACAAACATTTTTTATAAAAAAATAAAAAAAAGTACAATTACAATTGAATTTCAATATTAAACATGATATAATAAGATAAATTGAGGATAAGTTTAATACTAAAGAGGCTTTATGAGTAAACAACGAAAAAAATTTGATTCTTTAAGACCTAAAAATGCTTTGACAGCATTTGTTATCTTAATGATTTTAAGTATAGTGCTTGGGTATGTTATTAACTTTTTGAACGATACCTATGGCTTTGATGGTGGAGATCCATCTGTTA